>DASSEX010000001.1:0-63493 GCA_035695045.1 Mycobacteriales bacterium
CAGCTCGGGCACGTCCGGCGGGATGTGCGCGCACAGTACGTCGACCCGACCGACGGCCGCGACCTTGGCGGCGTAGGTCTCGTCGTCGATCTCGTACGGCGTCCGCATCGGGGTGCGCAGACCGCCGCCGACGAAGCCGAACCGGCGCCCGCCGATCTCCGTGGTCTCGCCGTCGAGCACGGTGATGCCCTCGCGGAGGTGCTCCGAGTACAGGCCGGGGACGTCGACGTTGCCGTAGGTGACGTAGGCCGGCGTGGGCATGGCCGCGAACAGGTCGGAGTACTGACCGCGGATCGCCTCCTCGATCGCCTCTCGCGGCGGCCGCCCGATCTGGGCCCACAGACCGGCCGAGAACTCGCGCGCCTCGTCGAAGCGCCGCTCCGTGCGCAGGCTGATGAGCCGCTGTGCCGCGTCGGCCCCGAACATGTCGGCGAAGATGCCGCCGCCGGGGTCGTCGTAGTCGAGGAAGAGCACCAGGTCGCCGAGGCAGATCAGCGCGTCGGCGCCGTCACCCGCCTTGGCCAGGGCGTCTGCGCGCGCGTGGACGTCGGAGACGACGTGCACCCGCATGCAGGAAAGGTAACCGGCGGCAGCGGCAACCGCTCAGAGGAACAGGCCGATGAGGCTGAGGACGGCGACGAGCGCGACGCAGATGAACAGGCCACCGCCCACCATCACCCACGCGCGCGAACCGGGGGACGCCGGCCGAAGGGGTCCGACCAAAGGCAGGTCGAGGACGGGTCCGGAGTCCGCGACGCTGGCCAGGAAGGCGGTCCCGCAATGAGGGCAGGCATCGTGCTCCAGCGCCACTGACGCACCGCACGCGAGGCATGGCCAGGCCGCCGGCCCGCGCACTGCGTCCCGAGCGGCGGTGACGGGCGCGTCGAGCCGCGGGTCGGTCAGGGGGTCGGTCAAGGGGTCGAGCAGGTCGACGGGCGAGCCCGACACGGATGCGGGCACCGGAGCCGCAGGCGCCGGAGCGGCCGGTGCCGGGGCGGTGGAGGCGGCGTGCCGGGCGCGGGACGAGGCGGCGTGGCGGCCGCCGCTGCGGGCGGGGGCCACCGGGTCGGCCTCGGGCGCCGACGGGCGCTCGGAGGCAGCCGCGGGAGCGCGCAGGTCGGTGTAGCAGAGCGTGCACCAGGGCGCGCCGTCTGCGAGGGCAGCGCCGCACGCGGGGCAACGAGCGGTCGTCACGGGGTATGTCTCGGCACGTCCGTCCCGTCCCTGAACGCCCAACCGGCCTTACGACCCGGCCCGCCGCTGGCTACGGTTAGTGACAGGACAGGGCTCACTCAGAGGAGAGATGCGTGCCCGGACAGCCCACGGCGGAGTACTCGGTGCCGGCCGACTTCGAACTCGCCCAGGACGCAAACCTCACCGACGGCGTGTTCGGGAACGCCTCGGACTACCCCGACACGGTGGTCTTCGACCGCAAGGTCGACGGCGCCTGGCAGCCGGTCACCGCCAAGACGTTCGCCGAGGAGGTCAAGGCGCTCGCCGCCGGCCTGATCGCGTCGGGCGTCCAGGCGGGCGACCGGGTCGCGCTGATGTCGGCCACCCGCTACGAGTGGACGCTGATCGACTACGCGATCTGGACCGCCGGCGCGGTCACGGTCCCGATCTACGAGACCTCCTCCGCGGAGCAGATCGAGTGGATCCTCTCCGACTCCGGCGCCGTGGCGATCTTCTACGAGACCGACGCTCACAAGACGTCGTACGACGAGATCTCGTCCAAGGTCGGCGGCGTGAAGAACGCCTGGCGGATCGACGAGTCGACTCTCGACGGCATCATTGCCGCCGGCAAGAGCGTCGCCGAGGACGACATCGAGCAGCGCCGTCGGACGCTGTCGCTGGAGAGTCTCGCGACGATCATCTACACGTCCGGGACGACCGGGCGACCCAAGGGCTGCGAGCTCACCCACCGCAACTTCCTCTTCGACTCGACCTCGACGACCGAGGGGCTCGACGAGCTCTTCGGCCCGGACCAGTCCACGCTGCTGTTCCTGCCCCTGGCCCACGTCTTCGCGCGGATCATCCAGGTCGGGTGCGTGCAGAACCGCGTGCGGATGGGCCACACCGCAGACATCAAGAACCTGCTCGCCGACTTCGCCGCGTTCAAGCCGACGTTCATCCTGTCGGTGCCGCGGGTGTTCGAGAAGGTCTACAACCAGGCCAAGCAGAAGGCGCACGCCGACGGCAAGGGCGCGATCTTCGACCTGGCCGAACGGGTTGCGATCGGCTACAGCGAGTCGCTCGATGGCAACCCGTTGCAGCGGATCGCGCTCGAGGCGCCGCACCGCATCTTCGACGCGCTGGTCTACTCCAAGCTGCGCGCGGCGCTCGGCGGCCAGGTGCAGGCGGCGATCTCCGGTGGCGCGCCTCTGGGAGCACGCCTCGGCCACTTCTACCGTGGCATCGGCGTGCCGATCTACGAGGGCTACGGCCTGACGGAGACGACTGCCGGTGCGACGTGCAACCGGCCGGACGCGCAGAAGGTCGGCACGGTCGGACGGCCGATCCCCGGCGTCACCATCCGGATCGCCGACGACGGCGAGATCCTGCTGAAGGGCGACAACGTCTTCGTCGGCTACTACAACAACGAAGAAGCGACGAAGGAAGCCCTCGAAGGCGATCGCTGGTTCCACACCGGCGACATCGGCGAGCTCGACAGCGACGGCTACCTGAGGATCACCGGCCGCAAGAAGGAGCTCATCGTCACCGCCGGCGGTAAGAACGTCGCCCCGGCCGTCCTCGAGGACCGGTTGCGCGCACACCCGTTGATCAGCCAGTGCATGGTCGTCGGTGACCAGAAGCCGTTCATCGCGTGCCTCGTCACGATCGACGAGGAGGCCTTCCCGGACTGGAAGTCGAAGAACGGCAAGCCCGCTGATGCGAGCGTCTCCGACCTCTCCGATGACGAGGACCTCCGCGCCGCCGTGCAGGCCGCGATCGACGACGCCAACAAGGCGGTGTCGAAGGCCGAGGCGATCAAGGCGTTCCGGATCGTCGAGGACGACTGGACGATCGAGACCGGGCATCTGACACCGTCGTTGAAGCTGAAGCGCAACGTGGTGCTGAAGGACCACGAGAAGGACATCCAGGCGCTCTACTCCTCGCCGAAGAAGTAACGTCGGCTGCGTGGCAGCGGTCGTTGAGGTCCGGGCGCTGCGGATCGCGTTCGGTCCCGTCGTCGCGGTCGACGGGCTCGACCTCACCGTGCCCGCAGGCGCCGCCGTCGCCCTCGTCGGACGCAACGGCGCGGGCAAGTCGACGACATTGCGCGCCGTCGCCGGTGTCGTGCCGCCGAGCTCCGGCGAGGTCCTCGTGGCGGGAGTCTCTGTCGCGGCGGATCCCGTCGGTGCCCGGGCGAAGGTCGGCTACTGCCCCGATGTGGGTGGGCTGATCCCTCGGGCGACGCCCTGGGAGCACCTGCAGCTCGCCGCACGGCTGCGCGGACTCGCGGACGGCACGTGGGAGCAGCGCGCAGAGGACCTGCTCGACCGGTTCGAGCTGCGCGACGCAGCCGACCGGGTGACCTCCGGCTTCTCCCACGGCATGGGCCGGCGCATGTCCGTCGTCCTCGCCGCGTTTCCCGAACCCGACGCGCTGCTGCTGGACGAACCGTTCGACGGCGTCGACCCGCTCGGTGTCGACGCGACCCTGTCTCTCATCGCCGAGGCACGGCTGCGCGGGTCGGCTGTCATCGTCTCCACCCATCTGCTCCCCCTCGCCGTCCAGGCCAGCGAAGAGGTCCTGGTCCTGCGACAAGGACGCGTCGTCAACGCGTCGCCCGCTGCCGAGATGGCCGGTGAGCAGGGAGCCGAGCGCTACCGGTCGCTGCTCTCATGAGCAGCAGCTGGGCTCAGCTGCGCGCCCTGGTGGGGCTCCGGTGGCGGATGGTCCGGTCACGACGACAGCGCGTGGGTCTGTTGGTCCTCAGCCTCCTCGCCGTGCTGCTGGTGGTGGCGTCCGTCGCGGGAGGACGGTTGTTGCCGCAGCGGACGGCGTTCGACACGCTTCTTCTCACACCGACGGCGCTGCTGATCTACGGGGGGCTGAGCATCGTCGGTCCGCTTACCGCCGGCGGAGGCAACGAGCTGTTCCCCGCCGATCAGCTCGTTCCGCATCCGGTCCGACCGGCAACGATGTTCAGTGCGTCGCTGCTGCTCGCTCCACTGAACTTCGCCTGGGTCGGTCAGACGACGGCACTGTTCGCCTTGACGGCCTACGTCGTCCCCTCGTCGGCAGGGCTGCCAGCAGCGTTCGCTGTCACCGTGGCGTACGTCGTCGCGGCGACGACCGTCGGACAGGCGGTCGCCTGGGCAGTCGCCGGCGCGAGGCAGACCCGCGCCGGCCGCCGGCTGGTGTGGACCCTCGTCGCTGCCGTCGTCGCCGTCGTACTGGTGGTCCTTCGACTGGGCATCACCCACGTCCTGGACCGCGCGCCGACCCGATCGGTGCTCCTCGCGATGCTCGCCGGCTCGCGCGGCGCCTACACGCGCTGGTCGACGATGCTGCTCGCTCTCGCGGCGGTCGCGATCGCCGGCCTGTTCGCCGGCGTCTGGTCGACGTCGTACGCATTGCGACGGCCGCCCGGTCTGGCCGCGGAGCGCGTCGCCCGCACGGTCGTCCGCCGGTCGCCGCCGAGGAGTGTGTGGCACCAGCTGCGGCGCATGGACCGCGCCGCGGTGTGGCGCGCGCCGGCATTGCGAAGAGGCGTGCTCGTGATGGGCGGCCTTCCCGGGCTCGTGACGGCGGTCGCAGGCGTCGACTGGGCGACGCTCGGCCTGGCAGCCGGCCTCGTCACCGCGGGCGCCGGACTCTTGTTCGGCGTCAACGTGTTCTGCCTCGACGGCCCGGGCGCGCTGTGGCTCGGCTCGGTCCCGTTGCGGCCGGCCAGCCATCTGTGGGCCAAGACAGCGGCGATCGCCGAGATCTGCGTCGTCTCGAGCTCGATCGCTCTGGCCGCGGGCGCGGTGCGAGCCGAGGGCAGCGCCACGGCCGCCGCCGTCGTCGCGGCGGTGTGTGCGGTCGTCTCGTGCAGCGCAGCGGTGACCGCGACCTGCCTGCGGATGTCGCTCAAGGGCCCCTACCGCGCCGACCTGCGCGACTCTCGCGACACCCCCGCACCGCCCGGAGCGATGGCGGTCCGCTCGGCGCAGCTCGCGGTGCAGACGACCGTGCTCGCTCTGGTCGTGTCATCGCTCGGCCGGACCGGTCGTCCGCTGGCGCCGATCCTGTTCACCTTCGCGGTGCTGGCCCTCTCGGGCCGATCCGTGCTCAAATCGGGGCGAATCTACGCGCAACCAACCACAAGGGCGTTCGTGCTGGTAACGGTGGCGACCGGCTGACCTCAACCTTTCGGACGAGAAGGATGAGGTCAATGGGCGGTGCCGTAGGCCCCCACGGCGTGTCATCGTCACTAAAGGCCGGACAGGCGCGGCGCGAAGCGGGACCATTCGGATCTGCCGAACGCTCCGCCCAGCGTCTTCGGTGAAGATCAGGGGGACACGTGCACGACCCGGGGAGGGCTACCGGCTGGCGTCGAGACGACGGCGCAGCCGCGGTCGAGTTCGCCCTCGTCTCGGTCCTGCTGTTCCTCCTGCTGTTCGGCATCATCGAGTTCGGTATCGGTTTCTTCACCCAGCAGGGCGCCGCTGCCGGCGCTCGTGAGGCGGCACGACGCGCCGTTGTCGGCAAGGTCACGAGCTGCGCCAACCTCACGACGATCGCCAAGAACGCGGCAGGTTCGGCCGGGAGCTTCTTCGACGCAGTCACGCTGACGACAGTGGACGACAACGGAGCGGGCAATACGCCGAACGGGACAGTGGGGGACGTCGGCGACGACGTCCAGGTGACAATCAAGTACCACGTCGCGCTTCCACTCGTCAGCGCGCTCGTGCCGGGCGTGCCGAGCAGCCTGGCCAACCTCACGCAGACAGGGACTGCTCGTATAGAGGCCCAAGGAAGCGTGACGTCGTGTCCATGATGCGACTCGCCCGCCGTGCCGAGGGGGGTGACCACGGCGCCGTCGCGGTCATCGTGGCTATCTGCGCGATCGTCCTGTTCGGCGTCGCCGCTATGGCCGTTGACCTGGGCAACGGCTGGTCGCGCAAGCGGAGCGCGCAAACCGACGCCGACTTCGCAGCACTCGCGGGTGCAGCCTTCCTGCCGGACACGGCGACGGCGATCAGCAAGGCGTACGACTACCTCAACACGAACCTTCCGCGCGACGACGCGGGCGCAACGGTCGGTCCACTCAGCAACTACTCGGACGGTGTGCAGAGCAACGGCGAGATCACCGTCTCGGCCAACAACCAGCAGATCACCGTCTGGGTCCCGCGTCGGCGGGTGAACTTCGGCCTCGCCGGAGCGATCGGTTTCAACGCACTGACCGTCAACGCGACGGCGACCGCCGCGGTCAAGAGCCCTGCCAAGCTCCTGCCATTCTTCCTGGACACAACCTGCGACCGCGGCTCGCAGATCCTGAAGGACGGCAACACCGCACCGAACCTGTTCCCCGCCGACTCGCCGCACAACGCACAGCAGCCGACCATCACCTCAGCGGTCGTCGTCCCAGATCCGATCCCGGCTGCTACGGGTGGGCAGATCACCATCGTCGGCACCAAGCTCGACCCTGCTTCGGTGGTCGTCTGGTACACGAACGGCAACTTGCACAGTCAGGGCACCGTGCTGCCCACTCCCCCGGCCACCACCACCACACTCACCGCGACGGTGCCTCCGAACCTCCTGTCCGGCACCTGGTACGTGCAGGTCGCGACCACTGCCGGCGGGTTCAGCAACGACAACCCGGCGCAGGCCCCGACCTTCACGGTCACGAACGCCAACTGCGGCGCGAGCAGCACCGGTGACTTCGGCATCATCGACAGCCCGCGCAAGCCGCCGCCGTCCAACCTGAGCCAGTCGCAGGACCTCGACTTCAACCTCGCCCTGGGTATCGACCACGGAATCCAGTGCTTCCCGGCTATCGCGGGGACCTGCGCCACGGGGATCAACATCCTCCCGCCTCCGGGGGACAAGAGCTGTCAGGTGACACCGCAGATACCCCAGCCCGGCGGGATCTTCGACAACGACCCGACCCGCGACGACGCCAACTGCCTGGCGACAGCCGGAGGCACCGGCGCCGCGGCAACGACGCAGGGACTGATCACGGGCGGCAACGACGCCGGCGTGTCGTTCACCGGACGCCTTCAGGGTGCGGCGTCACCCGGGTGCAGCGGGCCGCCCGGAGGGCAGAACCCGACGTCGCTCACCGTCAGCGGCACGACGTACTCGATCAACAACGATGTCCTCAGCTGCTTCCTCGAGCCGGGCAAGTCGTTGCAGGACCTGACCAACTTCTCGAACACGGGCGTGCTCAGTTCAGCCATAGCCGACTCGCCGCGCTTCTTCATCGTGCCAGTGCTCGACGAGACGCAGCCGCCGCAGAACAACGGGTTCGTTCCGATCGTCGACTTCCGTGGGGTCTTCCTCACGGACGAGACGCCGGGCTCCGCCGCGTCGCCGACGAACGGCATCACGTTGACGAACAGCGGTCAGAAGATCAGCCAGCTGACCGTCTACGTGTTCAGCCTCAACGCCCTGCCCGTCTCCCTCGCCAACACCGGCGGGACCCTGCCCTATCTGGGCTTCGGCCCCAAAGTCCCCGTGCTCATCAACTGACCGCCAGACCTGCTACCGAAATCACGGAGAATCAATGACACGCCGCACGCTTCTGTTGCTCGCTGCCCTGGTCGTGGCAGCGGTCGGCACTGGCCTCATCTTCGTCTACGTCCACAACATCAACAACCGGGCGCTCGCGGACCAGAAGCCGCAGCAGATCCTGATCGCGAAGACGGAGATCCCCGCCGGCACGTCCGTGCAGGACGCCGCCAGCAAGGGCGCGTTCCAGCAGGTCGACATGGCGAAGAAGTACGTCGCCACGGGCGCGCTCAGCGACACCACGCCAATCGCCGACCAGGTCGCCCTGGCGCCGATCTACCCGGGACAGCAGGTGCTCTCGCAGATGTTCGGGGCTCCGGGTTCGACGAGCGCACTGCCGATCCCGACAAGCGACATGGCGATCAGCGTCCAGCTGACGGATCCAGCACGCGTCGCCGGCTTCGTGGAGCCGGGCAGCTCGGTCGCGATCTTTGCGACGGTCAACCCCAGCTCGGGCGGTACGACCACGCAGACGACGCAGCTGCTCCTGCCCCGGGTCCAGGTCATCGCCGTCGGCCCGACGACGACGACGTCGCAGACGACGACCAACACCCAGACGGGCCAGACCAACACCGAGCAGATCTCGAGAGCGATCCTGACGCTTGCCGTGACGCAGCAGCAGGCGCAGCAGGTCATCTTCGCTCAGGGCCAGGGGCAGCTCTACTTCGCTCTGCTGACCGCGAACTCGAAGGTGGCCACCGGCAAGGGCACCGACGCCCGCAACCTGTTCGGCTGAGGCGGAGACACCTTCATGCTCGTCATCGTCAACCCTGACCCCGCAGGTGCGGAGACCCTCCGCTCCAGCGTCGCGCCCGACGCGGAGATCCTCGCCACCGTCGACGTCGCACGGCGCCACCTGACCGAGAACCTCGACGTCGACGTCGCCGTCATCGGCTCGGCGGTCGAGCTCGAACCCGCACTCGCGCTGGCCGAGGCCATGCGCGTGACGCGTCCCGAGCTCGGCGTCATCCTGGTCCGCCGGCGCGTCGACACCACGGTGCTCACAGAGGCGCTTCGCGCCGGCATGCGCGAGGTCGTCGCCGAGCGCGACATGGCCGCGCTCGGCGCCGCTGTCCGTCGTGCGCGCGACATCGCGCGGGCGATGCGCGCGCAGGGCAACGTCAGCCCCGTCGGCGACGAAGACCACCGCCCGCTGGGCCGGGTCATCACCGTGTTCTCCGCGAAGGGCGGCTGCGGCAAGACGACGATCTCGACCAACCTCGCCGCCGCGATCGCGGACGGCGGCCGCAGGTCGGTCTGCGTCCTCGACCTCGACCTCGCCTTCGGCGACGTCGCGATCGCTCTTCAGCTGTTCCCCGCGCACACGCTCGCGGACGCCGTCCCGATCGCGGACACGCTCGACCTCACGGCTGTCGAGCAGCTGCTGACTCCGCACTCCCCCGGTCTCACGACGCTCGTGGCCCCGGTCGAGCCGGGCGCGGCAGACATCCCGACGCCGGTCGTCGTGACGGTGCTGCGGATCCTGCGCGAGATGTTCCAGTACGTCGTCGTCGACACCCCGCCGGCGTTCACCGACCACGTGCTGGCGGCGTTCGACGAGAGCGATGTCCTCGCACTGCTCGCGACGATGGACATCCCGGCGCTCAAGAACCTGAAGCTGAGCCTCGAGACGCTCGACCTCCTCAACTACCCGCGCGACAAGTGGCGGATCGTGCTCAACCGCGCCGACGCGAAGGTCGGGCTCGCGATGAGCGAGGTGGAAAAGACGCTCCGCGTCCCGATCTCTGCCGAGGTCCCGTCGTCACGCGACGTCCCGGCATCGGTCAACCGCGGCGTACCGATCGTCCTCGAGTCGCCCAGCCATCCGGTGAGCCAGGCCATCAAGCAGTTCGCCGAGCGCCACGTCGTGTCAGCGACACCTGCATCTGCATCCATCCCCAAGCCACTGCGCGATGACCGTCGCGCCGGGTTGTTGCGCCGAAGGGCCAAGCACTCATGACGATCTCCGACCGCATCGCGGCTGCCAAGCGAGCGCGCACCGTCGTCGAGGACGACAGCCCTGACGAGGCAGTGACCGCGGCTGCGCCCAAGGCGAAGCGGCACATCGATCCGTTCGCGGAGCTCAAGCGCACCGTGCACCAGCGGCTGCTCGAGACCCTCGGCCCGAAGCTGTACGACGCGCACATGACGCAGTCGGAGCTCGAGACGAAGGTCCGTCAGACGCTGCAGGAGACCCTCGCCGCTCAGGACACACCCCTGACCGTGCAGGACCGCACGAAGATCGCACAGGAGATCGCCGACGACATCCTCGGCTACGGCCCCATCGAACCGTTCCTGCGCGACCCGGACATCACCGAGGTCATGGTCAACGGGCCGGACATGATCTACATCGAGCGGGCCGGCCGCATCAGCCAGGCCGTGGGTGGTTTCACCGACGACGCCCACGTCAAGCGCACCATCGACAAGATCGTCGGACGGGTCGGTCGGCGGGTCGACGAGTCGAGCCCCATGGTCGACGCGCGTCTCCCTGATGGCAGCCGGGTCAACGCGATCATCCCGCCGCTCTCCGTCGACGGCCCGGTGCTGACGATCCGTAAGTTCTCCGCCGACCCCTATGAGGTCGACGACCTGATCGGCTTCGGCTCGCTCACCCGCGTCGTCGCGGACTTCCTCGAGGAGTGCGTGCGCGGACGGCTCAACATCCTCGTCTCCGGCGGCACCGGCGCCGGTAAGACGACGACACTCAACGTGCTGTCCTCGTTCATCCCTGAGGAGGAGCGCATCATCACGATCGAGGACGCGGCAGAGCTCCAGCTGCACCAAGAGCACCTCGTTCGCCTCGAAGCGCGTCCGCCCAACATCGAGGGTCGTGGCGAGGTGCGCATCCGTGACCTCGTCCGCAACGCGCTGCGCATGCGGCCCGACCGCATCGTCGTCGGTGAGGTCCGCGACGAGGCTGCGCTCGACATGCTCCAGGCGATGAACACCGGTCACGACGGCTCCATCTGCACCGTCCACGCGAACACGCCACGTGACGTGCTGGCCCGTGTCGAGACGATGGTCCTGATGGCCGGCGTCGACCTGCCGGTGAAGGCCATCCGCGAGCAGGTCTCCAACGCCGTCGACCTCATCGTGCACCAGTCGCGGTTCAAGGACGGGACACGGCGCGTCACGCACGTGACAGAGGTCGTCGGCATGGAGGGCGACATCATCACGATGCAGGACATCTTCCTGTTCGATTACAACATGGGCTTCGACGACAACGGCCACGCCCTCGGCACCCTGAAGTCGACGGGCCTGCGGCCGAAGTTCCTCGACAAGCTCAGCGCGCACGGCGTGCACGTCGACCCCAAGGTCTTCGCGTTCGAGAAATTCGCGAAATGATCCGTCGGTTCCTCGCGCCACTGCTCGCCGCCGTCGCGGCTGTCGTCGTATGTAGTCCCGGCGCTGCGCTCGCGGACACGACCGGCCGGATCGTCCAGGTGACGACGGACAACGGCACGCTGCACGTCCTCTTCACGGCGAGCGGCCTGTCCAGCGCCACGACGATCGACCCGGCAAGCGTCAAGGTGACCATCGACCACACCACGGTCCCCTCGACGGCGGCTCTCGTCGGTCAGCAGACGACGAAGGTCGACCGCTCGGCCATGTTGGTCATCGACACGTCCGGCAGCATGGTCGGGACCGGAATCGCCGGAGCGAAGTCGGCAGCGGGCGCGTTCCTCAAGGCAGTGCCCGCCGACGTCAAGGTCGGTCTGGTCACGTTCTCGGACCGTCCCACGCTGAACATCGCGCCGACGACGGACAGGTCAGCAGTGCAGCGCGCGATCATCGGCCTCCGCGCACATGGTGAGACTGCGCTGTACGACGCCGTGGGGTTGGCACTGCGCACGCTCGGAGGCAGTGGCTTGCGCAACGTCGTGCTGCTCACGGATGGCGCGGACACCCGCAGCAAGACCAAGCTCAGCCAGCTGATCCCGCAGATCCAGGCCTCGAAGGTCACGATCGACGCGGTCGGCTTCCGGACCACGGACGCCCAGTCGGTGCCCCTGCGCTCGATCGCGCTGAGCGCCAAGGGCCAGGTCATCTCCGCGACCGAGGCGGGGTCGCTGGCGGACGCCTTCGCGACCGCCGCCCGTGACATCTCCCACCAGCTCGTCATCTCGGTCGCAGTGCCGACCCAGTTCTCCAACGGGTCCCACACGATCGCGGTACAGGCAACTGCCGGCTCGGCCACCCTGACCGACTCGGTGTTCGCACCGATCGGCGCGGCGACGAAGGCCACCAAGGCACCGGCCACTGACTACGGCCCGAAACCGTTGAAGGCACCGAACGTCGTCTCAACGCCGGTTCTGTACGCCGGCCTGGCCGCGCTGTTCCTCGCGCTGCTCGTCGCGTTGGCGATCGCGATCACAGCGATCAGCCGGCGCGAACGCAGCAGCGGTGTCCGGCGACGGCTGTCCATCTACACGTTGACCGGACGCCCCGTCGAGGAGAGCCGCGAGGAGGCCAGCACCGTTCTCGGCGAGAGCGCGGTCGCGCGCAGTGCCGTGGAGCTCGCCGGTCGGGTGGTCGCGCGGCGGGACTTCGAAGGCGTCCTGGCCGCGAAGCTCGAGGCCGGCGGCATCCCGATGCGGCCGGCAGAGTGGCTGATCCTCCACGTCGGCATCGCCGTCCTGGGCGGCGTCGTCCTGCTCCTCATCAGCGGCGGCGGCCTGCTCGCCACCTTCCTCGGGTTCATGGGTGGCCTGCTCGGGCCGTGGCTCTACCTGAGCATCAAGGAGGGCCGAAGGGCTGCCGCCTTCATGGAACGCATGCCCGACACGCTCCAGCTGATGGCGGGCGGTCTCCGCGCGGGCTACTCCCTGCCGCAGAGCATCGACGCCGTCGTACAGGAAGGCTCGGAGCCCATCTCGACCGAGTTCCATCGCGCCCTCGTCGAGACGCGTCTCGGCGTCACGATCGAGGATGCGCTCGAGGGCGTGGGCACCAGGATGGCCAGCGTCGACTTCCAGTGGGTCGTCATGGCGATCCGGATCCAGCGTGAGGTCGGTGGCAACCTCGCGGAGGTTCTGACGACTGTCGCGGCGACGCTGCGCGAGCGCGAGCGGCTACGCCGCCAGGTTCGCGTGCTCTCCGCGGAAGGACGGCTCTCGGCCTGGATCCTCGGCGGCCTGCCGGTGTTGTTCTTCGTCTACCTGCTGCTCGTCCGGCACTCCTACATCCAGGCGTTGTGGAAGGACAGCATCGGGGTCGTGATGTTGATCTTCATGATCGTCGATCTCATCGTCGGCGCGTTCTGGCTGCGCAAGGTCATCCAGGTGGAGGTCTGACGATGAGTGACGGTGTGCTCATTGCGGGCCTGGCGGGAGTGTTCCTCGGCGTCGTACTCCTCCTGACGACGATCGGCACCATCACGAGCGAACGCCAGCAGGTGGGCCGCTCGCTCGCAGCCGTGCAAGCGATCCAGACGGCGCCGGCCGAGATGAGGCAGGAGCTCCAGCAGCCGTTCGCCCAGCGGGTGCTGTTCCCCGCCGTCGGCCGGTTCTCCAACCTTGGCCGAAGGCTCAGTCCCCGCGGGCAGAGTGACCGGATCCGCCGCCGACTCGACCTTGCCGGCAACCCGCCGCGCTGGGACGTCGACCGTGTCTTCGCGTTCAAGGTGCTCGGCATGATCGCCGGTGGACTCGTCGGCATCCTGCTGTCATTTGCCTTCGGCGCGAGCGTGCTGGTCGGCGTCGGTTTCACGCTCATCTTGGCCGCAGTCGGGCTGCTGGCGCCCAACATCGTGCTGCTGCAGCTGTCACAGACGCGCCAGCAGCAGATCCAGAAGGACCTCCCGGACGCGCTCGACCTGCTGTCCATCTCGGTCGAGGCCGGCCTCGGCTTCGACGCGGCTCTCGCGCAGGTGGCCCGTAACACCACCGGGCCGCTCGCCGAGGAGTTCTTCCGCGTCCTCCAGGAGATGCAGATCGGCACGGGTCGCTCCGGTGCCATGCGCGCTCTCGGTGAGCGCACGACGGTGCCCGAGCTCCGCGGGTTCGTCACCGCGATGGTTCAGGCGGACGCTTTCGGTGTCCCGATCGCGAACGTCCTGCGGGTTCAGGCGAACGAGATGCGGGTCAAGCGCTCGCAGCGGGCCGAGGAGGCGGCGCAGAAGGTGCCGGTCAAGATCCTGTTCCCGCTGATCTTCTGCATCCTGCCCGCCCTGTTCATCGTGGTCATCGGGCCGGCCGCGATCACCATCATCCGCAACATCGCGCAGCGCTGACGTCATGACCGCGCGCATCGTCGTCGTCGCCGACAACCGCAGCCTGAGCCTGGGGCTCGCCGGCCAGGACTTCGATGTGATCGATCTGCGGCCTGATGAGCTGACCGGATGGAACGACGGCGCCGAGGCACCGGACCTGGTCCTGGTCGGTGTCGAGAGTCCGATGAACGCCGTCGAGATCGTCGGTGAGTGCCGGAGCCGGCACGCCACCGTCCCCGTCCTGCTCGTCGCGAGTGACTCACCCGGCTGGAACAGCGTCCGGCAGCTCGACGACTCCGAGGTCGAGGTGCTCACGCTGCCGGTCAGCCGGCTCTCTCTCGTCAACGCGGTCCATCGCGCCGTCGGCAACGGCAGCGCTCCCCCGAGCCCTGCGGCGCCGGAGCCATCCGCCTCGGAGCCGGAGGTGGCTCCGGCTGCTGAGGACGCCGTCGCGGTCCTCTCCTCAGCCGAGGCCGTAGTGGCCACGGACGACGGGCCGGTCGCGCGCCGCGGCGCCCAGCAGCGCATCGTCGCCGTCCGGAGCACGGCCGGGCTGCGCGAACGGCTGGCCAAGCAGCCGGCCGTCGCAACCGAACGCGGGAGCGCCGAGGTCCTCGACGCGCCGGCCGTTGCGGTCGTGCCCGAGGCCGAGAAGCCGCCGGCGCAGCGCACGGCTCCCGTGCATCGGACTTCGCCGCGCGAGCAGTCTGCGGAGTGGAGTCTCGTTCGCGACGCCGGAACCGTCGAGCCCGAACGGTCGCCGGCCTCCCGTTCCGCGACCACGCACGACCTCGTCGCGTCGCTGCTGGCACACGTGGACGCCCTCATCGATGTGCGCGACGCGGCCAACGCCCTGGTCGAGGAGGCCGCTGCGGCCGCGGACGCCGCTTATGGCGCTGTGCTGCTTCCTGATGACGACGTCTGGCGCGTGTGCGGTGCCACCGGTGTCCGCCCACTCGAGTGGCGGTACGTCGTCGAGGCCGACAGCTGGCTCGCGGCGACCGTGATCGAGGGAGGGCGCGGAGTCATCGTCGAGGACAGCGACATCGCCCGCCAGCGTCTGGGAGGTGCACCGCTGGCCCACCACCAGCACCTGCTCGCTGCGCCGGTGCCCGGCGCGTACGGTCTGCTGATCCTCGCCCGCGACACGGACGCGTTCGACGAGGACCAGCTGAGCCGTGCCGCGACCGCGAGCGCGGAAGCCGGAGCATTGCTCGCTGAATGCCTGCAGGTCCGCGCCCTGGCAAGAGCGCTGAGCGACTTCCGCGACCTCGACCGCTGACGCGCAGCTGATCGACTACTCGACGAAGACGCGCTCGTCGATCAGCTGCTCCCTGACCGGCTTTCCCGATGCGTCGAACCTGCCCTGGTCGAAACGCTTGTGGAACTCGAGGTCGATCCGGTCGAGACCGGTGCGGTTCTTCTCGATCGTGAGCACCGCCCAGTCACGGAAGCGCTCGGCATTGCCGACGTCGTAGACGAGGTGATGGCGGGCGACGACGTCGTACTTGTCGTTGAGCAGCAGTACGACGTCGGCCTCGTAGGCAAGCGCCGACGAGCCACGAAGGTGATGCACCCGCAGCCGTTTGCCCGCCACGATGCCCTCGCGGTCCGCCGCGACGATCGCGAGGACGGGGACCTCGAACTGCAGCGCGAGGTCCTTCAGGCCCTCGACGATAAGCGTCACGCGGTCGGCCTCGCCGAGGTCCCTGTCCGGGACCGCAACCTTCTGCAGGTAGTCGACGACCACCACTGGCGACGAGCCGGCCTTGGCGGCACCCTCGACCGAGGCCCGGATCACGTCGAGGGAGGTGGTCGCGCCGCTCGAGCGGTGCAGGTTGACGAGCTCCGCCCATTCGCTGACGGCCTTGACGGCGTCGGCGCCGCCCGCGTGCTTGCTGAGCCGCTGGCCCAGGCCGGCCTTGTCGTCGAGGGACTCCAGCGCCTGCCGCACCTGGCGGAGCTTGAGCCCCTCGATGCCGTCCCGCTCCCCCGACTCGATACAGATCAGCCGTTCGAGCAGCGTCTGCTCGTCGTGCTCGAACGAGAAGTAGGAGACCGCGGAACCGGCCGCAGCCATGTTGCGCATCATCTGGAGAGCCCAGGTGGTCTTGCCCAGTCCCTGCGGGCCGCCGAGAAGCGTCAGCTCACCTGCGCGAAGGCCGCCACCGAGATACGGATCGAGCGGGTCGAAGCCGGTCGGCCAGACACGAGGTGCCGCCGATCGGCCGGCTCGCAGCGCCTTCTCGGAGCTCTCGAGGACGCTCGCAAGCGTCGTCCACCCATCCTTCACGTCCTCATGGAAGCAGGTTTCCGCACCTCATGAGGCCGCTTTGCTCGAACCATGATCGGTGCGCCTGAGCAGTCCCCTATGTACCGTCGCCCCCGTGACTTTCCGGCTGGCACTGCCCCGCCCCTCGCAGCTGCGGCTTCCGCCGGCGACAACATTCCGCATCGCGGTGCTGGTGCTCTGCATCCTGCTCACCATCGTCCGTGGCGAGGGGCGCGCCCTCGCGTGGCTGGTGGCGTTCGTCAGCGCGACGACCGCGCTCGCGCTGCGACCGCTCGCCGGTCGCTGGCTCGTCGCTGCACTCTCCCTCGAAGCCGTGCTGGCAGGTGCCGCCGTTCTGGGCACCGGCGGCAGTGTCAGTCCCCTCCTTCCCTACCTGCTCGCCCCGTCGTTCGAGGCCGGTGCCGTCGTGGGTCTCGCCGCCGCCCTCATCGTGACGGCGGCGGCCGCGGTCTCGCTCGCCGTCGGCCGGCTCCTCACGGACAACGGCGACCCGGCTCGTGACTTCGCCGTTGCCGGCGTCGAGTGGGGACTGCTCACCCTCGCCGTAGGGCTGCTCGCGACGTGGGCGCGGCGGCTGCGGCTGACGACGCCCACCGAGCCCGCTGACGCGAGCTACGTCGCGGCCTACCGCCTGCTCTCGCAGCTACGCACGGTGGCCCGACAGCTCAGCGCCGGCCTCGACGCCGCAGCACTCGCGCACAGCCTCCTGCACGATCTCCGCGACCGCCTGCCCTACGACCGCGCCGCCGTCCTCGTCCGCGGCAGCGGTGAGCGGCTCATGCCCCTGGTGCATCTCTCACCGGAGCCGGTCAGCTGGGAGGCGGGCCTGGCCGACGACTCGCCGTTCGCCGAGGCGTGGATGTCCCAGCAACCACAGGTCCGCTCGCGCGCGCTCAGCCCGGGCGTCACCGGACCGGCGTCTGCCGTGGTGCTGCCACTGCGGATCGGCCTGCGAACCTTCGGTCTCGTTGCCCTCGAACGCGTGGGCGGCGAGCCCGTGCAGACCTCCGACCTCGGTCCCGCGCAGGAGCTCGCCGACGAGGTCGCGCTCCGTCTGGAGACGGCGCTGTTGTTCAACGAGCTGCGCGAGATCGCGACGGTGGAGGAGCGACGCCGCATCGCCCGCGAGATCCACGACGGCATTGCGCAAGAGCTCGCCTCATGGGGGTACCTCATCGACGGGATGACCGCGCAGTCGCGCGGGACTCCTATCGAGGAAGACCTGGCGCACCTGCGCCGTGAGCTCACCCGGATCATCAGCGAGATCCGCCTGTCGATCTTCGACCTGCGCAGCGAGGTCGACCAGTACGGCGGCCTCGGCGCGGCACTCTCCGAGTACGTCCGCTCGGTGGGCACGAGCTCACGCATGACCGTCCATCTCAGCCTGGATGAAGGACCGGCCAGGCTGCCCGTCGACGTGGAGGCCGAGCTCCTCCGGATCGCCCAGGAGGCGATCACCAACGCCCGCAAGCACGCCAGCGCGGAGAACCTCTGGGTCGACTGCCGCGTCGATCCGCCGCGGGCGCAGCTGCGAGTGGAGGACGACGGCGTCGGCCTGCAGAAAGGCCGCGAGGACAGCTTCGGCATCGAGATCATGCGGGAACGAGCCGCCAGACTCCGCGCCCGGCTGGAGATCACGCCACGAGAACCGCGCGGCACGGTGGTGCAGGTCGTCGTCGGCGATCAGCGATAACGTGTCCGAGGGTTACCAGCCGAGGAGGGTTTGCGCGTGATCACCAGCGTGCTCCTCATCGACGACCACGAGCTGATCCGGCAGGGCCTGCGCCGTGCTTTCGAGCGCGACCCTGACTTCGAGGTCGTCGGTGAGGCGGGCAGCGTCGCCGAGGGTGTCGCGCTCGCCGGCCGGCTCCGTCCGGGCGTCATCGTGACCGACATCCGCCTGCCGGACGGCAGCGGACTCGACGCCACGCGACAGATCCGCAAGGCTCTGCCCGAGGCCGGGATCGTCGTCCTGACCATGTACGCCGGCGATGAGCAGCTCTTCGGGGCGCTGGAAGCGGGCGCATCGGCCTTCGTCGCCAAGGACGCTCCCGCCGACGACGTCGTTGCCGCGGCCCGGCACGCGGCCTCCTCCCCCACGAGCTTCACCGCCACCGACCTCGCCAACGCGATGCGCCGCCGGATGACCCCCAGCGGCCCGCAGCTGTCCCCGCGTGAGCGTGAGGTGCTCCAGCTGCTCGCCGACGGCCTGGCCGTGGCCCAGATCGCCCGCCGGCTCTACATCAGCGAGTCCACGGCGAAAACTCACATCTCGAAGCTCTACGAGAAGCTGGGCGCCGGCAACCGGGCCCAGGCGCTGATGACGGCCATGCGGCTCGGCCTGATCTCCTCTGGTACGGAGGAGTCACTCCGCTAGCCCTTTCGGCTGAGTGCGGGATAGCCGAGCGTCCGGCTTTTCTGGGCCGCCCAACCGATGGTCGCCGACCACGAACTACGCGAGTCTCCTACTTGCTGAGCTCGAGGGGGGTTCAGCACCAAGACCACCCACAGGCCGATCAGCGGCGCCAGGAGGAAAAGAAATGCTTCGCTTCATGCTCGCCAAGCGCAACACGGGCGACGAGGGCGCGACCGCCGTCGAGTACGGCCTGATGGTCGCAGCGATCGCCGCCGTCATCGTCGTCGTCGTCTTCCTGCTCGGAGGCGTCGTCAAGGACAAGTTCAGCAAGACCTGCGGCGCGATCAACAGCGGCGGCAGCAGCACCGCCACCTGCTAGTCACTCGTAAGCGTAGGAACGCCCGTCGGGCGGGGCATCCGTCTCGCCTGGCGGGCGTTTCTGCGGGCTACGGCCCAGAGCCTTCGAACCGGAGAGCGCGATGAACGCAATGATCCGCGTCGGCGCACGTCGTCCTCGTGGCGAGGAGGGCGCTACCGCAGTCGAGTACGCGCTCATCGTCTTCGCCATCGCAGCGGCCGTCGTCGCCATCGTGTTCCTCCTCGGCGGCGCCACGAAGAAGCTGTTCACCAACAGCTGCGCGGCCATCAACTCCCAGGGCACGGTGTCGGTCGCGTCCACCGACTGCGGCTGATCGGTGTCGCTGGCGCAAGCGAGCGTCGCGAGGGCGCAAGGCCACGGTCGCGGTGATCTGAAGCCGCACCTCAACTCGGTCCCCGCCTGGACGATCGTGACCGGCCTGGTCTTCGGGCTGCTCGTCTATCTCTCGTCCGGCCCGCTCGACGACCCCGACGTCTGGTGGCACGTCCGCCTCGGCCGGCAGATCCTCGACACCCACCACCTGCCGCACCGCGAGGTCTGGTCGTTCGCCGCCCTCGGCCACGCCTGGACCCCCACCGCGTGGCTCTCCGACGTCGTCTATGGCGGGCTCGTCGATCTGGCGGGCTGGCGAGCGCTCATCTTCCTGAAGCTGGTCGTCTGCGCCATCACCGCATGGTTGGTGCTCCGGCTGGCACGGCGGACCGGGGCGTCGCCCGCGGCTGTCACGTTCGCCTTCACCCTCAGCTGCCTGCCGCTGACGTTCTTCCTCCGGGAGCGGCCGCAGGCGTTCAGCCTCGTCATCCTCGCAGTGCTGGCGAGTTGGTTCGAGGACGTACGGCGTGGCAGGTCGCTGCCCGTTGTGCGGTTCCTGGCCCTGCAATGGATCTGGGCCAACGTCCATGGCATGTGGTTCCTCGGGCCCGTGTTTCTCGTCGTCGCCGCGATCTGTGACGCGCTCGACTCCGGGCGTCCTGCGCTCGTCAGGCTCCAGCGCCACCTGGTGCTCGCTCTCGGCGGCGTAGCGGTGGCTGCGCTGACGCCGGTCGGCCCGAGGCTCGTCGTGCAACCGTTCCTCGTCCGCTCCGCGGCGCGCCAGATCAGCGAGTGGCAGCCGACAGTGTTGTGGGCGCGAGGGTTGACGCCGTACCTCATCGCCATCGCGGTGCTCGTGCTGGCGCTGGCCAGACGAAGGAGCGCGCCGACCTGGTCCGATCCGGTGTGGCTTCTCGTCGTCGTGGCGTTCTCCCTCGTCGCCAGCCGTAACGTCGCCCCCGCGGCCATCCTGCTCGCCGCACCTCTCGCTCGAGCTGTCGATGAGCTCGGACCACTACCTGCCGATGCGCGCATCCCTGTCGCCGTACCTGCCGTGCTCGCGCTGCTCGGCGTCGGGTTCGCGGTCGCGGGAGCGGCAACCGAAACTGCGATCGCCCGTAGCGAGCCGACGCGCTTGGTCAACGAGCTCGGCCGACTGCCGGCACCGCGGCACGTGTTGAACGACTACACCGTCGGCGGACTGATCAGCGGTACTCAGCCGGCCGCGTCGGTCGCCATCGACGGGCGAACCGACAACTACAGTCCGTCCTATGTCGACCAATACCTGGGCATGTCACAGCTCCAAGGTCCGTGGCAACAGCTGCTCAGACGGCTCCGACCCGATTGCGCCCTGCTTGCTTCCGACGACGCGTTGACGCACGTCCTCGTCGCTGAGTACGGATGGAGGGTCGTCGACCACGAAGCCGGATACACACTCCTCGAGCGGGGTCCCGCCGGAAAGATCGAGCTGAGCACGGCGCCGGGCGACCGCCCATGACCGCTCTTGCGGCGGATCGGCTTCGCCCGCGACATGCGTCTCTTGCACTCGTAGTGCTGGTTGCAGTGGCGACGGCCCTCGGCTGGGTAGGAGCTGCTGCCCTCTTGACAGTCGTCTCCGTAGCACAGCTCGTACCGGCTACCTCGTTGGTCCGACGCGTCGCCCTTGCGATTCCGATGTTCGCCGGAATGATCGCGATGGTCCTGACGGTTCTTGCGATCCTTCGCATTCAGACGGATCCTCGCTGGTGGGTTCTGGCGATCGCTGTCATCGCGTTCGTCGCCGCTGTTCTCGCCCCGCAGCCGAGCGCTACGTGGGCGGATGCAGTTGACGGATGGTCAGCAGCGGCCGCGGTGACCGTGCTCGTGGTGACCGCGCGTTCCGTGTTCACGTGGCAAGCTGCAGACTTCATTGCCCGGCTCGGAACTCATACTGACGGTGTCCGGCACATCACGCTCGGGGCTGCGGTCGACAGCTACGGCGGTTACCTGACTTTTTCCAACCAGGCCGACCATCTGCTGCCGGGGCTCCAGCACTACCCGCAGGGCGCGTCCGGAGTCCTCGCCGTGGTCTTTCGGTCTCTGGCCGGCCGCCACCCGAGCCCGGAGACGATGGCGGTCGTCGGGTACTGGGCGCTCATCGCATTGTTGGCGCTCACAACGTGGCTGGTCACGACCTCGGTCCTCTCACTCGCGAGTCGTTTGTCGGGCTCCCGTCTGTCCGCCGCTCAGCACGCTGTAGGCGCGGCCGTCGTCGTGGCCACCGGACTTGCCGGGCCTCTCTATCTCACCTTCGAGCTCGGCTACTTCGCGCAAGAAGCGGCGACGCTAGCCCTTCTCGCGGCCATGTGCGTGATGATCGACTCCAACTGGAACCGTCGAGTCGCGGTTGTTCTCAGCCTGCTACTTGTTGCTGTCGCACAGGCCTGGTATCTGCTCGTGCCCGCCGCCCTCGTCGTAGTTGCGTGGTGGTGGAGAAGGCAGTCCCCTCGTCGGCTGCTCTTCCTTCCCGCGACGGTCGTGGCGCCGTTCATCGTCTTCCCGTTCGTAACCGGTCCCTCCCCCACCAAGCAGCTTCTCGCTGTAGGCATCACGCCCGCGCCGAACGAGATCGTGGTTTCGGCACTGATCGTCGGCGGGTTGATCGCCACGCTGACCCTGCGCCGGCGCGCCGTGGACGGACCGAACGTGGTCAGCTGCACGCTGTACACGCTGTTAGGCTTCACAGTGCTCATCGGCAGCTGGGAGTTCGCCCAGGCGACCGCGGATTCCGCCTACTACGCCGTCAAGTTGTTCGTTCTCGTGCTGATGTTCGCGGGTCTGGCGATCGCGACCGCGACGACAGTCGCCTTGGGCAGCGCTCTTGGCGAGGACCGCGTCTCTGTGGCGGCCATGCTGGTGGCCTCTTGCACCGTCGCCATCGGAGGGCTGTCCTACCTCGCGGACCGGACTGGCGATCCCCCTCCGAGGGCGCTGCGTGAGGCTCAGCTCTACGTCCAGAGCTCGCGGGGCCATGGCACCAAGTCATTGATCATGGTGTTCGACGGATGTGGTTACGCAGACCGCTTCATGAGTCATGCGGTCGCCAACCTCAACAAGGAGTTCTCCCCCGCCTTGAACGACGTCATGGCGACCTACATGAACTCCAAGCGCTCGAGCATCGAAGGCCTGGTGCAGCTCGCGCGCGATCGTCGGGTCGACGCACTAGAGGTGATCACGGCCGCCCCCTGCGCGCCGGGGCAACTTGCCAAGCTCGGCCAACTCCCCAAAGTCACCGTGATCGGGTCGTGAGTCGACAACGTCGCGTGACCTACTTGCTCGTGGGTGGGATCAGCTTCATCGTCGACTTCGGCGTGCTCGTCACATGCCGAACCGGCCTCGGGCTTCCCGTATGGGCGGCCACGACCGCTGCCTACTGGGCGGGATTCGCGGTCAACTTCACCCTCCAACGCACAAGGACATTCGCAGCGACCGGCCCGCTTCGGCCGCAGCTCTGGCGTTACGGAGTACTCGTCCTGGCGAACTACCTCGGAACGTTGGCGATCGTCGACGCGGCCAGCAAGACCCACTTCGGATACGCCGTGGGCAAGGTCTTGGCTGTGATGGTATTCATCGTTGTGAACTATCTCGTCTACGGCCGGTGGGTGTTCATCGATCGTTCGGAGCCCGTTCGTGAGCGCTGACGGCTACTTCGCGCATCCAACCGCCGAGATCGACGAGGGCGCCGGCATCGGCTCAGGAGCGCAGTTGTGGCATTGGGCGCACGTACGCGCGGGTGCGAGCATCGGTGCGGAGACCCGGCTGGGCGGCAATGTCTATGTCGACGCGAACGTCCACATCGGCGACCGCGTGAAGATTCAGAACAACGTCTCTGTCTACCAGGGGGTGACGATCGAAGACGACGTCTTCGTCGGACCGGCCGTGGTGTTCACCAACGACCGTGCGCCGAGAGCATTCGGGCAGTGGGAGATCGTCCCGACCGTCGTCCGTCGTGGCGCGTCGATCGGCGCCAACGCGACGATCGTGTGTGGCCTGGAGCTCGGTGAGTTCTCGATGGTCGGCGCCGGGGCCGTCGCCAGGCGTTCGGTTCGGCCCCACGAGCTGGTGGCGGGAAACCCGGCCCGACATCTCGGCTGGGTCTGCCGCTGCGGTCGGGTGACGAGCAGAGATGAGGAACAACCGCTGCGCTTGGCGTGTGGCGATTGCGACTGGGACCAGACGTGATCCCGGTCTCGCTGGTCCGGCTCGATGACGCCGAGGAGCAACTGGTCCTCGAAGTCCTCCGGTCTGGGCAACTCACCCAGGGCCGCGTGGTCGCCGACCTCGAGGCAGCATTTGCCCAGCTGACGGGCACGAGGCACGTGGTCGCGGTCAACAGCGGAACGACTGCGCTCGTCGCCGCTCTTCGCGTGCTCGGCATCGGACCGGGCGACGAAGTGATCACGTCGCCGTTCACGTTCGCCGCCAGTGTCAATGCGATCTTGTCCGTCGGTGCGACGGCGCGGCTCGTCGACATCGGCTCCGACTTCAACATCGACGCCGAACTAGTGCGCGCGGCTGTCACCGAACGGACCAGAGCCCTTCTACCGGTCCATCTGTACGGGCAGATGGCCGACATGCCGGCGGTCGAAGAGGTGGCTCGCTCGGCGGGCGTCGCGATCGTCGAGGACGCGGCGCAAGCGCATGGGGCCTCGATCGAGGGCCGGCCGGCGGGCTCGTTCGGACTGGGGTGCTTCTCGCTGTACGCGACGAAGAACCTCTTCGCGGGCGAGGGAGGGTTGATCTCCACTGACGACGACGAGCTGGCCGACCGGCTGCGGGTACTTCGCAATCAAGGCATGCGCGATCGATATGACTTCGTCATGCCGGGAGAGAACTACCGAATGACCGACGTTCACGCGGCAATAGCCCTGCCTCAGCTCCAGCGCTTCCACGAGCGCACGCAGAAGCGGCAGAGCAACGCGAAGAGGCTCGCCGCCGGACTTACGGGGATCGAGGGGCTCACGGTCCCCGAGCCGCTGCGCGGCAGACGTCACGTCTGGCATCAGTTCACCATTCGCGTGACGAAGGACGCCCCCGTCTCGCGCGAGGAGGTCGCGCAGCGACTCGCGGCAGCCAACGTCGGTTCAGCGGTCTACTACCCGCGAGCCATCGTCGACTACGACTGCTACGCACGACATCCGCGGGTGATGCCGGGAGAGTTCCCGGAAGCCCGACGCGCAGCTCAAGAAGTCTTGTCCCTTCCGGTCCATCCCTGGCTCACGTCAGCTGACCTCGACCACGTCATCGAGTCCGTTCGGGAGGCCGTTCGTGGTTGACGTCGCCGTTGTCGGCGCCGGCGTGATGGGCGCGAACCACGTTCGGATCCTCCGCCAGCTCCCGGACGTGCGGATAACCTTCGTCGCGGACTCGAACGGTGCGAGAGCGGGCGCGCTGGCAAAGTCCGTCGGCGCCACCGCCGCTACCGATACGCGAGACGTCGTAGGTCGGGTGGATGCCGCTGTCGTCGCCGTGCCGACCGAGCTCCATGCGGACGTCACGTGTCGACTGCTTGAGGGCGGCGCCCACGTCCTCGTCGAGAAACCCATGGCGAGCAGCGTCGCTGACGCGGAGCGCATGCTGGACGCCGCGGCCTCCGCACGGCGGATATTGCAGGTCGGGCACGTCGAGAGGTTCAACCCCGCAGTACTGGAGCTGGACCATCTCGTCCGCGACCTCATTCATCTGGACTTCGCCCGAATCAGCCCGTTCTCAGGTCGGACGTCCGACGGCGTGATCGTCGACCTCATGACCCACGATCTCGACCTGGCTTGCGCACTTGCGGATTCACCGGTGGAGCATGTGCACGCAGTCGCGAGGCGCATCCGCAGTCTGACCGAGGACCATGCGAGCGCGTTGCTGGAATTCGCCAACGGGATCACCGCGACGCTGATCGCCAGCCGGATCGGGCAGAACAAGATTCGAACCGTGTCGCTGACACAACGCGACAACTATGTTCACCTCGACCTGCTGCGCCAGGACGTCACGGTGACACGAGTCGAGCATGCCGAATTCCTCTCCGACGAGGGCATGCGTTATCGGCAGTCAGGCGTGGTCGAGGTTCCGTTCCTCGAGCACCGAGGCGAGCCGTTGTTCCTGGAGCTCCAGCACTTCGTCGAATGCACGCGGACCATGCAGCAGCCGCGGGTGTCGGGAGAGGATGGGCTCCGCGCTCTCCAGCTTGCGCAGCGGGTGCTCACAGCCGCTGCTGAGCATGGGCCGTTCGGCTGATCGGCCGCCTCAACCAGACGGTTCGACTTGCCGCGCGACCATTTTCGTCCCGTTCGCGTCTCTCTACAGTCAGGGTGGAGTCCCAGGGGAGCCGATCGGAGTCCGATGTACAAGGGTGTGCGTGTCGCTGCCGTGGTGCCGGCACACAACGAGCAGGCGCACATCGCGAACGTCATCGCCACGATGCCGGAGTTCGTCGACGAGATCGTCGTCGTCGATGACCTCAGCACCGATGACACGGCCGCCATCGCAGAGCGCTCGGGCGACTCTCGGGTCACCGTCATCCGTCACGAGCGCAATCTCGGGGTCGGTGGCGCAATCATGACTGGCCACCGCACCGCGATGGCACTCGGCGCCGACGTCAACGTCGTCATGGCCGGCGACGGACAGATGGACCCGGAATTCCTGCCGAGTCTTCTCGACCCGGTGGTCGAAGAGGGTTATGGCTTCGCGA
The DNA here is from genome assembly GCA_035695045.1 of Mycobacteriales bacterium. Classification (GTDB taxonomy): domain Bacteria; phylum Actinomycetota; class Actinomycetes; order JAFAQI01; family JAFAQI01; genus DASSKP01. The sequence goes on from DASSEX010000001.1 coordinate 25,995, forward strand.
AGGCCAACCGCTTCTTCTCGATGGATTCGTTCGCGGGCATGCCACGCCACCGGATATTCGGCAATGTCGCGCTCTCCTTCGCCACCAAGGCGGCCTCCGGCTACTGGCACCTGTTCGACCCCCAGAACGGTTACACCGCGATTCGTCGCGAGGTGCTCGAACGACTGTCGCTCGAGCGGATCGCCCGTGGCTACTCGTTCGAGAACGACCTGCTCGTGCACCTCAACATCCTTCGAGTCCCTGCCGTCGACGTACCGATTCCCGCTGTGTACGGATCGGAGATCTCCGGGATCCGTCTACGCCGCGTCGTTCCGGAGATGACCCGGCTGATGGTGCATGGCTTCTGGAAGCGCTTCTTCTACAAGTACGTGCTCTGGTCGTTCTCGCCGATCGCGCTGTTCCTGTTGACCGGGCTCGCTCTCGTCGGGTTCGGCCTTGCGGTCGGCGCTTGGGTCGTCGCGCACACGCTCGGCCCCGCCACCGCGAGCACGGGCTCGGTGCTGCTCGCAGTGACCCCCTTCCTTCTCGGCATGAACATGATCATGTTCGCGTTGATGATGGACATGCAGGAAAGCCCCGACACACCGATCAACGCGCATAACCTCTCGGCGCGCTGGTCGAAGATGCCTGGCGCCTTCCCGAGCCAACGAGCACCGAGTCCGTGGTTCGCGTCGTCGCCGTCAGAGCGATAGCAGTGATGCCAGTTCTCTGACCTGGCGCGTCCAGGTCCACTCCTCCGTCACCCATCGACGACCCGCATCGCCGAGGTCCCGTCGAAGATCTCCATTCGACAGCAGAGCGGCGAGCCGGGCGTCGACGTCGTCGACCGAGCCACCGTCCACGACGAAGCCCGTCGACCCTTGGACAACGGTGTCCGGCGCGCCCCCGCTGTTCCCGGCGACGACCGGCAGGCCACACGCCGACGCCTCGAGGTAGACGATGCCGAGCCCCTCGACGTCGGCGCCCCCGAGGCGGGTCCGGCACGGCATCGCGAACACGTCACCGGCTCCGTAGTAGGCGGGCAGCTCGGGCCACGGCACGGACCCGGTGAACACCACGGCGTCACCCAAACCGGAGCTGGCGACCAACGACTCCAGGCGCGACCGGTACGGCCCACCCCCGACGAGCAGCAGCGCCACGTCCGGCACCGACCGCTGGAGCACAGGCAACCCGCGGATGAGAGTGTCCTGCCCCTTGCGCGGCATCAGCCGGGAGACACAGACGACGACCGGGCGCGCGGACAGGCCGAGCCGCTCACGAACCCCGGCTCCCAGACCTGGCCGGAACACGTCGGCATCGACGCCGGGCGCGAGCCGTTGCAGCTTCGCGGCGTTCTCGACGCCGACCGCATCCGCGAGGCGCGTCCGCGTGTAGTCCCCGAGATAGGTCAGTACGTCGACGTTCGACGCGATCCGTCGCAGCAGCTGGCGCGCGCCGGGCACCATCGCCCATCCCGCTTCGTGTCCGTGCGTCGTCGCGACCACGCGGGCCGCGCCGGCCGCACGCAGACTCTCGGCCAGCAGACCGAGCGGTGCCGCCGCACCGAACCAGGCGACCTCGCACCCGTGCGCACGCACCAGCTGCTGCGCGCGGCGGCGTACTGATCGGGTCGGCAGCAGCACCGACGTGTCCTCCCGGACGACGTGGAAGGCTTGGGCCGCGTCCCACTCCTCGCACCCGCGCCATCGCGACGTGTAGACGACGACGTCGTCCGGCGGCATCCTCGAGGCGAGGCCGTAGAGGAACGACTGGATGCCGCCGGGGCGCGGCGGGAAGTCGTTGGTGACGAGCAGGACACGAGCCACGATCAGGCCAGCTCGGCCCGCAGGAACGCACGCCAGTCGCGCGTGAACCTCGTGAAGGACTCGTGCAACACCGCGTGGCTCGCGGCAGCGAGCGCCTCGGACTGGCTGGACGACGACGTGCCGACCATGCGGTAGAAGCGCACGAGCGCCGCCTGACCGTGACGGTCCGCGATCAGTCGGCAGGCCAGCCAGGCGCCCTCATACGCCTGGGAGAGCCGTTTGCTGTCACCGTTGAACTGGTCGTCGCCGGGCAGGCGTGCCGGAACCCGACCGGCCCGCACGTCGGCGGCGAGCTCCTGCGCCGCGAACGTCGTCGGGACGTCGCTGCCGAGGTAGCCGACATAGTCGGCGAAGCCTTCCGCCAGCCACGTCGGCATCGCCGCACCGGTGACCGACCGGGTCGCGACGTGGGTGAGCTCATGAGTCAGCACGATCTGCCGGCCGAGCGGACTGAGCTTCGGCCAGTTGTTCGGGTTGATGCCGACCCGGTCGCCGACCGGGTCGGGACGGCCCGGGTGCGTCTGCACCTCTGCGGTCGCGACGGCGGCGATGTGGTCGAGGTCGCCGTAGTCGGCGACCACCTTGCTCAGCTCCTGCTGGGTCGCGGGGACCAGCACGACGACCTTCCTCGCCCAGGCCGACCCCCAGACCGCGGTCACCCGCGGGATGTCGGCGGCCGCCTCTGCCGCGATGAGCTGCATCGTCGACTCCTCGCCGGGATGTCCGAGCACGAGCACCCGTGGACGGCGTACGACGACGACCCGTCCGTAGTCCCACAGCTCCCGCGACGACGCCTCACCCGCGGCCGCGAAGTCGCTCAAGGACGTGAGGTACCAGATGCCGCTGCGCTGCACGAACGTCGGGAACTGCGCAAGGTTGGTGGGCCGCGGGTCGAAGCCACGCAGGCGGTAGTGCAACGCGAACGTCGTCGGCGCCCAGGTCTTCGCGTGATACCGAGCGGTCGCGGCGTTCGGCGACTGGGCACTCGCCGGATCGAAGCTGTAGGACCACGACGCGAGCGGCACCTCGGCAAGGTTGGCGAAAACTCGCGCCTGCTGACGGCGAAAGGCGCGATGACCGGGATCCAGCGTGCTGAGCCACTCCTTGCGATCGTGGTGCAGGACGGCGTCACTACGCCGGCCCAACAAGGCGCGGAGCGCATCGGCACGCGCGGCGTCGGCGAGGCTGCGGCTGGCCCGCGGCGCGCTCGTGACCGTCGAGCCATGCGATCCCGACCCCGGCGTGGATCGGCGCGCGAGGAGTGCGCCGTCGGCGAGGAGAACCGCGAGCAGGGGGATGGCGGCGAGAAGCACCCCCAGCTTGCGCGGCAGCCCCCGACCGCGCGGCTCACCCACGTCCAGAGTCTAGGAAAGCGTCAGCCGCGACGGCGCCGTGGCGCGCGCGAACCGTTGGTCGCGTCGTCGTCGCGCGGCGGCGCGACACCGAGCAGCACGTCCGACCAGGACGGCACCGGAACGCGCGCACCCGCACGTCGGGCCCCGCCGCCCTCGGACGGATCCAGCGTCGGGGCCTCCGGAGCCTCGTCCACCGGTGCAGCGGCCACCTTCGGCTGTGCCACGTCCGGGCGGCTCGACGTCCGAGCGGCCTTGGTGACCGCCCGCTTCGGCTTGGGTGTGGGCTTGCTCCCCGTCGTCTTCGTCTTCGTCGCCGTCGCCGTCGCCGGCTTGGCGGCGCGCTTGGCCGTCGCCTGCTTCCGGGCCGGCGCGGATGCCGCTGGAGCACGTCTTGCCGGCGCGCGCTCGGCTCGCCGCGCCGGTCGCGCACGCTTCGTTCCGGTGTCGTCGGCGGCGAGGCGGCTGGCGGAGAGGTCCTCGGCGGTGAGCTCACGCCCGGCGGGATGCCAGAGCCAGGCGGCCGACCGCTTGCCCCCGCGGGCTGCGTACGACAGCGAGACGATCCAGGCTCCGTCGGGCCGGCGCCGGGCGCTCCACTCGACGGTGTCCGGCTTGAGCCCGGCCACCTCGGACAGCCGCGCGTCGACGGCGACGCCGAGCGGGCGGGAGGCCTTGGGGCCGCGCGGCGGGCTCACCGGCACCGCTCGCGCTTCGTCGACGATCCGCTGCCGCTCCGCCTCCACCGGGGCGGCGTACGGGAGCACGCGAGCCACCGGGACCCCGGCGGCCTTGGCGATCGCCTCCGGCGAGTCACCCGCTCGCAGCCGGGACTGGATCTCCTTCGGCGACAGCGCGCTCTCGACGCGGTCGCCGCCGGACGCGGCCAGCTGTCCTCGAACCGCCGCCCGGAGCCTGTCGTCGAGCGGGATCTGGTGCGTGGCGCGGCCGTTCTCCGACGTACCGAGCAGGAGGGAGGCGCCGTCGTCGCTCACGCCGAGCACACGAAGCTGGCGCACGTCACCTCCCGGGTCAGCGGCGACGCAGGGTGCATCGGCCGGCTCCGCGAGTCTCCCCGGCCACGGCGCCGGGGACAAGCGAAACGCGCCAACGACGCCTAGCCAGATGCGGCGTCCGGCAGCTGAAGCCGCAGCGGCGGCACCAGGCCACCGTCAGCGAGCACCCGCAGCGCCACCGCGGTCTCCTCCGCAATCTCGACCTCCGGCGGCGCGCCCAGCAAGGCCGTCACCACGCAGTCGTCGCACGCCACGTCACGCATCTCGCACCGATCGCAGTCGATGAGCATCGGTCCTCCTCGTCTCTGCGGCAGACGCTAGAGACGACCTCCGACAGAAACCGCGGTTGCGCGGTCCACCCCGGGCGGCGGGCAGGCGGGCTAGGCGCGGTTCAGGCGGTCGAGAAGGGCCCGCGAGGTGAGGGTGCGTGCGCCCGCCCGCCGTACGCCGTCCACGACTTCCTTGTCCGACGAGACCACGGTGACCGGTCGCCCGGTCGGCTCCGCGCGGGCGAGCTGGCGGATGAGCTCGTCCGCCGTCTGGCCCGCGGGGCTGAACCGGACCCGGACGCGGCGCAGGGCGGCGGCTGGCACCCGCACCTGCAGCTCGGCGCCGTCGAACACGCACGTGACCTCCGCGCCGGTGCGCGCGGCAAGCGCCGCAAGCCCGGACACCAGCCGGGCCCGCTGGTCCTCGAGGGTCAGGTCCGGGTAGCCGGACTTCGTGACGTTGTAGCCGTCCACGATCAGATGCGCGTTCGGCAAGGTCAGCAGCTGGTCGACCCCCGACGGATCGTCCGCGGCGATGGACGCCGTACCCGGCTCGAGTGGCGGCACCGCGTCGACGAGATCGGCCGGGCGGCGGGTCGGCGGTGAGGGTGAGAGCTCCTCCCGCAGGCCGGCGACCGAGCGGGCCATCGTGTCGAGGAGCAGCCAACGCCGGATGTCGGCGGACTCGCGCGCCTCCCGGGTGTCGCGACGCGTCCGCTCCAGCGTCGCCTCCAGCTCGTGCACCCGCTCGCTCAGCCGGCGGATCTCCGCCGCCGCCTGATCCGAGGCAGTCGCTGCGGCCGCCCGTTCGGCGTCCACACCGGCGGTCGCCTCGGCCAGCGCCGCCTCCGCCCGCCGCGCCCGGTCAGTGGCCTCGCGCGCCCGGCTTCGCTCACGTTCGGCCGCCTCGGTCGCGCGCGCAGCGTTGCCCTCGACGTCCGCCAGCCGACGCCGTAGCGCCGCGAGCTCCGCCTCCGTGTCCTTCGAACGCCGGCCTTCGTCGCGCGCCGCGGCCTGCTCGGCAGCCGTCGCCTTCGCCACGGCCTCCGCCTCACGGACCCGCTCGACATGCGACTCCCAACCGGCAGTGCGCAGCAGGTACGCCGCCGCGGCGACGTCCTCCGGGTCTGCGACAGGGACCGACCCACCCGCCTCCAGGGCAGCGGCGAGGTCCGGCACGCCCTCCCGCACGGCGTCGGCCACCGCGGAACGGAACGTCTCGTCGTTCTCGAGCGCCGCCGCGATCGGCAGGACGACCTGGCGGCGCTTCGCCGGGGTGAACTTCACGAACTTCCGCAGCGAGGCGGGAACCTGATCCGGCTCCAGCAGCGCGAGCCGGTCGGCGGCGAGGTCGACGACGCGCCGGCGGACGCTGTCAGGCAGCTGCGTCATCAGGACGCCGGCGTCATGCCGACGGTCGCTCGACGAGCTCGACGGTGTCGACCCCGTTGCACCAGCGACACGTCACCTTCTCGACGACGTCGGAGAGGACCTCGCGCTCCTCGACCTCCTGCGCACCGGAGAGGTCGGCGTGCACGAACTCGCGAGCCCGCGTCGTCCGCACCACGTCGAAGCGCGTCAGGTTGCCGCACGCCCGGCACCGCCAGCGGGTCTCGTCGGTCGGCATGGTCACGGCCACGCGCCGAGCCTACGGTCTCGGGCCTCGAGCGGTGTGCCTTCCCGATTTCGTCGGCCCGCGGCCCTACCGTCCGGCTCGTGCACCTCGATGTCCCACGCCAGACGAGCTTCGACGAGCTCGGCGTGCCGCTGGCCGAGGTCACGTTCGTCGTCGTCGACCTGGAGACGACCGGCGGCTCACCCCACACCGCGGCGATCACGGAGATCGGTGCGGTCAAGGTGCGGGGCGGCGAGATGCTCGGCGAGTTCCAGACCCTGGTCAACCCCCTCACCGAGATCCCGCCGTTCATCGCGGTTCTCACCGGCATCACCGACGCGATGGTCGCGGCCGCGCCGACCATCGGCGCCGTGCTTCCGGCCTTTCTCGAATGGGCTCGGGGCGCCGTGCTCGTCGCCCACAACGCCCCGTTCGACCTCGGCTTCCTCAAGGCCGGATGCGCGTCGCTCTCGATCGACTGGCCGGGCTTCGACTCCGTCGACACCGCACGGCTCGCCCGTCGCGTCCTCACCCGCGACGAGGCGCCGGACTGCAAGCTCGCGACACTGTCACGGCTGTTCCACACGAGGGTGACTCCGTGCCACCGCGCGCTCGCGGATGCCCAAGCCACGACTGACGTCCTGCACGGCCTGCTCGCACGTCTGGGCAACCTGGGCGTGCAGTCACTCGACGAGCTGCGCACCTTCACCGGGCTCGCGACTGCGGCGCAACGCCGCAAGCGTCATCTCGCCGAGGGCCTCCCGACCGGACCCGGCGTCTACATCTTCCGCGACTCCCGCGGCCGGCCGCTCTACATCGGTCGCTCGCGTGCCCTGCGCAGCCGGGTCCGGCAATACTTCGTCGCGTCCGAGCCGCGGACCCGCATGGCCGAGATGGTCGCGATCGCCGAGCGGGTCGACGCGGTTGCTTGCGCGCATCCCCTCGAGGCAGAGGTGCGCGAGCTGCGGCTGATCGCCGAGCACAAGCCGCGCTACAACCGGCGCTCGCGCTTCCCCGAGAAGGCACTGTGGCTCAAGCTGACCCGCGAGCCCTATCCGCGGCTGGCCGTCGTACGGCGCCTTCTCGACGACGGCGCGACCTACCTCGGGCCGTTCGCGTCGGCGCGCACGGCACAGGCCGCCATGGCGGCGGTGCACGAAGCCGTCCCCCTCCGTCAGTGCACGCAACGGCTGTCGACACGCAAGACGGCGCCGGCCTGCGTGCTCGCCGGCATGGGGCGCTGCCCCGCGCCGTGCGAAGGCGGCGTGACACCCGATGACTACGCGCCGGTTGCCGAAGCCGCGCGCGAGGCGCTCGTCGGCGACCCCCGCTCGTTGCTCGACGCTGCGCGTCGACGCATGGCGACGCTGTCCGCGCAGGAACGGTTCGAAGAGGCTGCCGCGCATCGCGACCGGGCCGCGGCGTTCGTCCGCACCGCGGCGCGCATGCAGCGACTGTCGGCGCTGTCGGCCTGCCGTGAGCTCGTCGCCGCGCGACCGAGGTTCGACGGTGGCTGGGACCTCGTCGTCGTCCGCCACGGGCGGCTCGCCGCCGCCGGAGTCGCACCGCCGGGCGCGGCACCCCGCCCGTACGTCGACGCACTGGTGACCACGGCCGAGCACGTCAGCCCCGGCCTGGGCCCGACTCCCGCAGCCACGGCGGAGGAGATGGACTGCATCCTGCGCTGGCTTGCCGAGCCGGGCACCCGTCTGGTCGAGCTCGACGGCGAGTGGTGCTCCCCCGCCCGCGGCGCCGGCGGCCTCGCCGACTGGCTGGCCGGGGCCGAGGCAGGGCGCGAGTCGGCGCGGCCGTTCGACGACCGCCGCGGTCTACGACCCGTGCACAGGCCCGCCCGGGCCGCGATCTGACCGGGAAGGCGCAGTCACCGCGAAAGCCTTCGCCGCTGCTGAGCTGTTCGCGGGAGACTGGTCAACGTGGGGCGGCGGCGCGACTATCCCGGATGGCGGATGGTCTGGGCACTGTCGATCACGACCACGATCAGCTACGGCGTCCTGCTGTACGCCATCTCGGTGCTGCTCACGCCGATGCGACGCGATCTCCATGCGTCGCTCGGCGCTCTGTCCGGCGCGATCAGCCTGTCGATCGCGGTCGCCGGGATCCTGGCTCCGATCGTCGGTGCCTGGCTCGACCGGCACGGTGCGCGCGCCTTGATGTCGGCGGGCTCGGTCGTCGCAGCGGTGTCGGTCGTCGGGTGGTCGCAGGCACGCAACCTTCCGGAGCTCTATCTCGCCTTCGCCGGCGTCGGCGTCGCGAGCGCGTCGCTGTTCTACGACAGCGGCTTCGCCGTCATCAACACGTGGTTCGACCGCGACCGGCATGCTGCGCTGCTCACCTTGACCGTCGTCGCAGGCTTCGCCTCCACGGTCTTCCTGCCGACGACGCAGGCACTCGTCGACGCGATCGGCTGGCGGGACGCGTTGCTGGTGCTGGCGGCGCTGTGCGGCGCGACGGCGGTTCCGCACTCGATGCTCCTCCGTCGTCACCCGGCTGACCACGGGCATGCCGTCGACGGCAAAGACGGCGACGCACTTCCCACTGCGCCGGCGAGCCATGACGGCACCCAATGGCTGAGACTTCGCGATCCCGAGCTGCGCGGAAGCCTCGCGGATCCAGCCGTGCGCTGGCTCACCGTCAGCACGGTCGCCGTCACCGCCGGCGTCACGATGATCATCGTCTACCTCGTCACCTATCTGCGCGACCGCGGCTACACGCCGTCCGCGGCGGCGGTGGGCGCCGGCGCGATCGGCGTCATGTCGGTCTCCGGTCGGATCGCCTTCACGCGGCTCGCCCGCCGGTTGCGGCTGGCGCGCGTCGCGGCGACGATGCTGGTCGGTCAGCTGGTCGGGATCGGCATGCTCGCCTGGCTCCCGCGGCCGTGGGGGCTCGTCGTGTTCGTCATCTCCTTCGGGTCGGCCTTCGGTGTCATGACGATCGCGCGACCGGCTCTGCTCGGCAGCTACGTCGCACCGCACGTCTTCGCCCGGGTCAGCGGCGTGCAGGCGATGCTCACCGATGTGGGACGGATCGCCGCGCCGGTGAGCGCCGGCGCGCTGATCGCGTGGACGGGCGGGTTCGGCGCGATGCTCGTCGCCGTCACGGCCTGCTCGGCCGTCGCTGCCGTCGCACTGCTGCGCGCCGACGCCCACGACGCCGGCCCACCGGTCGCGCCTCCTGTCGCAGAGGTCGCGGCGTGAACATCGACCTCGGCGAACTGTCCCGCGCGGTGGGCCGACCGGTGGCGACGTACGACGTGGAGGCGATCGATCCGCATCTCCGCATCCACAGCGTCACCGGCGGCGTCTATCGGGTGCGCGGCGAGGGTTTCTCGATCGTCGTGAAGGTGGTGCGCCATGGCGCCGACGGCACCCCTGACGGGCTCTGGTTGTCTGCTGCCGAGCCGACGCACCGCAACTACTGGAAGCGCGAGTGGCTCGCCTTCGATTCCGGCCTCCTCGGCCGGCTACCCGGACGGCTACGCGCGCCACGCCGCCTGCTGACGACAGAGGTCTCCGCCGACGAGTGCTGGATCTGGATGGAGGACGCCCGCGGACGGCACGGCCCGTCGCTCGGGCTGGCGGACTTCGCCGCGATCGCCTTCGCACTCGGCACGACCCAGGGTGCGTACGCCGCCGGCGCGACCGCGTTGCCGAGCGACGAGTGGTTGTCCCGCGACTGGCTGCAGGGCTGGGTCGACGCGTGCGCCCGGATGGTGGAGTCGCTCGACGACGAGACGCTGTGGCGCGACGAGCGACTGCGGGCGCTCGGTCGGCTGCGACCGCGAGTCCGTGCGTTGTGGCGCGAACGATCCCGCCTGCTGGACATCACCGACAGCGCGCCGCGGACTCTCGTGCACTGGGACTTCTGGCCGTCGAACCTGTACGTCGACAACGATGACGTGATCGCCATCGACTGGTCACAGGTCGGCCTCGGCTGCGTCGCGCAGGACCTCGACCAGATCACCCTCGACACGGTCTGGATGCAGGTCCGGCCGGAGGAGTCGCTGGACGAGCTGGAGCGGCGGGTCCTTCCGTCCTACGCGGCCGGACTGCGCGAGGCCGGACTCGACGTCGAGGCGTCGCAGCTTCGGCGCTGGTACGCCGCCGCGGCGGCCGCCCGCTATGCCTGGATGGGCGCAGGGCAGGCGAGGATCCTCGCCGACCCCGCGGCCGTCGCCGCGCAGGAGCGTCGTTTCGGCAGGGAGTACGACGCGGTGCTGGCGGTGAAGGCGAGGGTCGTCGAGCATGCGATCCAGCTGGGCGAATGGGCGTTAGAGTCCGGTCGATGATTACCGCGATCGTGTTCATCCAGGCGTCCGTCGACCGCATCCCCGAGGTCGCGGAGGCGATCGCGCAGCTGCCGGGCGTGACCGAGGTCTACTCCGTCACCGGTGAGATCGACCTGATCGCACTCGTGCGCGTGCGCCAGCACGAGGAGATCGCCGACGTCGTCGCCGACCGGCTCAACAAGGTCGACGGTGTCCTGTCGACCGAGACCCATGTGGCGTTCCGGGCCTACTCCCAGCTCGACCTCGAAGCCGCGTTCTCCCTGGGCTTCGACTAGCGCGCCTCCGCGGCGGTTGGTCACTCGCCGCCGCGACTGACCTCGATCCAGCGATCGAGCGCACGTTGCGCCGCACCGCTGTCGATCGACTCGGCGGCACGATCCAGCGCAGGTCGCAGCTGCCCGGCGACAGGCGCGTCGGAGATCCCGTCGAGAGCGAGAAGCGCGGCGGCCGCGTTGAGGAGCACCGCGTCGCGGACCGGACCCGACTCACCGGACAGGAAACGGCGAGTGACGTCCGCGTTTTGCGCCGCGTCGCCACCGCGAAGCGCATCCGACGTCGCGGTCGGGAGACCCAGCTCCGAGGGCTCCAGGCGGTCCTCACGCACCGCTCCCCCGCTCACCGCCCACACCGTGGAGGGCGCGCCGATCGACAGCTCGTCGAGCCCGTCGTCTCCACGAAAGACCAGCGCCGACGCCCCTCGCCGGGCGAGCACCCCGGCCATCACCGGCGCCATCCGCGCGTCGGAGACACCGACGGCCTGCGCGGACGGCTGGGCCGGGTTGGTGAGCGGTCCGAGGAAGTTGAACACCGTAGGAACGCCGAGCTCCCGGCGCGGCACCGCAGTGTGCCGGAACGCAGGGTGGAACACGGGCGCGAAGCAGAAGCCGATGCCGGCCTGCGCAACGCACTCGGTGACCTTCTCCGGCGGGAGGTCCACGACGACGCCGAGCGCTTCGAGCAGGTCCGCCGAGCCGCATGCCGACGACGCTGCGCGGTTGCCGTGCTTCACGACGGTCGCGCCGGTGCCGCGCACCACGAGTGCCGCCATCGTCGAGATGTTCACCGTGTGCGCACGGTCGCCGCCGGTGCCGCACGTGTCGACAGCGGGACCGTCAACGGTCACCCGCAACGCATGGTCGAGCATCGCCCGCACGAGCCCGTCCACTTCCTCTGCGGTCTCCCCCTTGGCCCGCAATGCCATGGCGAAGCCTGCGATCTGTGCGGGCGTCGCCTCTCCGGACATGACCTGGTTCATCGCCCAGGTCGTGTCGTCTGCCGCGAGCGACTCACCGCGCAGCAGCGCCGAGAGCAGACCGGGCCAGGCCCGCTCGGTCACTCAGTCGGCTCCGAGCGACGCCGAGAGGTCGGCCATGAGCTTGCGGGCGTCGACATGCAGGTGCGGCGCCACGTCGCGCAGCCGGGTCGCCGCTCCGGACAGCGCGTCCGCCGCAGCGAGCACCTCATGGACCGCTGCCGAGGCGACCGGTACGTAGTCCGGCGAGAGCTCGCGGCCGCATCTCGGGCAGCGCCCGGTGTAACCGTCGGCCACCAGCTCCTGCAGGCGGAACGACTCCCCGCAGTGTCCGCACCATGCACCGACGTCCATGGCTGGTCAGTGACCGGCGGCGACGACCGTGCCCGCGCGTGGAACCAGCGCGAGGACGGCGTCGGTGATCTGCATGGCGTCGACCGGATGCTGTACGACGCCCTCCGCGCGGCACCACGTCGCGAGCCACGCATCGTCGCGACGGCCGACCAGGACGAGCACCGGCGGCGGTGCGTCGAGCTCGTCCTTCAGCTGCCGGCACAGCCCCATGCCGCCCGTCGGCGCGGCCTCACCGTCGAGCAACGCGACGTCGATGTCGCCTTCGTCGCACCGCGCCACGACCTCCGCGCCCGTGACGGCCTCGACGATCTCGACCTCGATGCCGGGCGCCGGGCGAGTGCCGAGCGCACTCCGCACCCGCTCGCGGACCGCCGCGCTGCTGGAGTAGACGAGCAGCGTGATGCGACGGGCGTCGGTGTCGGACATGAGGGCAATCGTATCGACCCCCACCACGGTCGCTGTCGCACCATTGCCTAGAATGAGAATCACTCTCAACTCAGGCAGGGAGCACGGCGAGTGCAGGCAGCGACGAGCTCACGGATGACGCCGCAGCGGCGCGCCGTCCTGGATGCGCTCGCCGCCTCCACGGACCATCCGACCGCAGCGGAGGTCCTCGAGCGGGTGCGGCATCTGCAGCCCGGCATCGGCGCCGCGACCGTCTACCGGACGCTCGCCCTGCTGGTCGAGAGCGGCCAGGCGTTGGAGCTCAACCTCGGTGACAGCGACAGCGCTCGCTACGACGCCAACGTCACCCGCCACGACCACGTCGTGTGCCTCGACTGTGGCCGCGCTGTCGACGTACAGGCCCCGATGCCGACGCGCGCCGTTCGTGCGCTCTCGGAGGACACCGGCTACTCGATCACGGGTTACGACGTGCAGTTCCACGGTCGTTGCCCGAGCTGCACCGCCCGCACCACCTGACCCGCTCTAGGAGGAGAAAGCATGTCGTCGCTCAAGGGCACGAAGACCCACGAGGCATTGAAGGAAGCATTCGCCGGTGAGTCGATGGCCAACCGGCGTTACCTCTACTTCGCGCGCAAGGCGGAGCTCGAGGGCTTCGCGGAGATCAAGGAGCTGTTCGAGGACACCGCCAAGGGCGAGACGGGACACGCCTTCGGTCATCTCGACCACCTCGTCGCGGCCGCCGACCCGGCCACCGGTGAGCCGATCGGTGACACCGACGCCAACCTCGCGTCGGCCGTCGCCGGCGAGACCTACGAGTTCACCGCGATGTATCCCGGTTTCGCCAAGACCGCCCGCGAAGAGGGCTTCGAGGAGATCGCCGACTGGTTCGCGACGCTGGCCCGGGCCGAGAAGACCCACGCGGGTCGTTTCCAGAAAGCGCTGGACAAGCTGCGCGCCGAGAAGGCCGACCAGCCCGCCTGACCCGGCGATGACTGCTGCCCTGTCGCGCGATGCCCTGACCCTGGACCTCGCGCAGTACGCCGCCCGACGCACCGCAGCGCGCGACCGGATGATCCCGCTCCGGCGGGGTCGCCGGTTGCGGCTCGGTGACCAGCTGGTCCTCGAGTTCGAGAACGCCGAGACGCTGACCTACCAGGTGCAGGAGATGCTCTTCACCGAGGGCATCACGGACGAGGCCGACGTCGCCGCCGAGCTCGCCGCCTACTCGCGACTGCTGCCGAGCTCTCACGAGCTGACCGCGACGCTGTTCCTGGAGTTCGACGACGTGAGCGCTGTGCGTGACGAGCTGCGACGGTTGGCCGGCGTACAGCATGCGATCCGCATCGAGGTCGGCGGCGAACGTGTACCCGCGGTCGAGCTGCCCGGACCGGACGAGGACGGCCCGTCCGAGGAGACCTACTCCGTGCACTTCCTGAAGTTCCGGTTCTCCGACCAGGCGCGCGACGCGTTCCGTGACCCGTCGGTGCCGGCGCTGCTCGTCGTCGACCATCCGGAGTACGCCGACGACACGCCGATCGACGGCGACGCGCGGAAGAGCCTGCTCGCCGACCTCGCGCTCACTACGGCGCGGTCGGAGGAGCACTCCCGTTAGCCGGAGCGACGGAAGCAGACGACGCGGAGCAACGGCCCGAACCTGCTGACCGACGCCAGACTCAGGCGTGGCCCGAGAACCTGCCGCACGGTGCGCACGCGCTGGGCGAACCACTGCCGCGCGACGCTCTCGTTCGGCGCCAGCAGCACCGTGCAGACACCCTGCTGCGTCGCTGCTTCCGACCGCACCCGACTGAGCGGCTCGACGCGTGGATGGATGCTCGAGCGCAACGGATCCGCCGGCAGTCCCAGCACGTGCGGTCCCGCCGCCCGGTCACGCCACTGGTAGTAGTCGAACGGGACATAGCCGGTCGCAGGGACGAACCACAGCGCGTCTCCGCGAGCGGCGTGGCGGAGTGCGTACGACGACGCCGCTCGCCAGTCCGTCGCCGCCTTGACGTGCCCTGCGTAGTAGCCGCCCACCGCGACGGCCGACAGCGCGACCAGGACGACGACTGCCGTTGGGCGCAGCCACGCGATGGTCAAGCCCCGCACCGCGCGTGCGACCAGGATGAGGAACGCCGGCAGCGAGACGATGAGATAGCGCTCCCGCCACGCCGGGTGCACGAGCGACATGGCGAGGGCCACCGCCGCCGGCAGCACGAGCATCACCCAGGGGAACCCCGACTCCCAACGCCGCTCCGGCGCGACCGACATCGAGCGGTAGGTCTGCACTGCGGCGACCGCGAGCAGAACGACGGCGAGAACCGCCAACGGGATCGACCCGCTGAACGCGTAGATCAACCGTCCCGGGTCGAGCAGCGAGAAGCGATGTGCGTCCGGGAGATGTCCGCGCACCGCGAGGACGGCGATGAGCAACGGCGCGATGAGCACGCCGAAGCCGACTGCCGCCGGCAACAGGACCCGCGGTCGGCGGCCGCGCGGGAGCAGCAGCAGCGAGGCGAGCTCCGCGACGACGAGCAACGCGATGTAGGAGTGGGCGTAGAAGCCGGCCGCGGAGACGACGGCCCACGAGACGGCGGTCGTGATCCGCGGCCGGCTGACGCAAGCGGTGAACAGCAAGGCAGACGACGCCGCGACGAGCAGGACCAGCGAGTAGGCGCGTGCTTCCTGCGCGTACTGCACGACCATGGGGTTGACGGCACAGAGGGCTCCCGCCACCAACGCTGTGCGTCGACCGGCCAGCCGCCGGGCGAGCTCCGCCACGACGGGCACGGTCGCGACGGCTGCCGGCACCGACAGCAGGCGGATGACCCCTTCGGTGCGCCCCAGCGCGAGCCAGAAGTGGAGCGCGACGTAGTAGAGGCCCATGACGCCGCGGTCGTGCAGGACGACATGGACCATGCTCGACAGCGAGCGGTGCGCCCCGACGAAGCTGTAGCCCTCGTCGAGCCAGAAGTTCTTGCGCCCGATGAACGCGGTCGCCGTCGCCGCCGCGACGACCGTTTCCACGGCGACCCAGGCGGCGTACGGCGAGGGGCGGCCGAGTCGGCGAGGCAGTTGCGTCCTCCCTCGTCGACGCGACGATCCGGTCGCGTCAGGCTAGCCGTCGTCGCGGCCGAGCTTCTCCTTCGCCTCTTCGGCGAACTCGGCGAGCTTGCCCTTCACGCCGTGCTCGGCGATGCCGACGCGGTCCTCGTCGCCGTGCACGAACGCCTTCGCGATCTTCTTCGCCATCGCCACCTTGACGTGCGGCGGCAGCGCGGCGACCGTCGGGTCGGTGCAGAACTCCAACAGGACCGGGCCGTCGGCCGTCAGGGCGCGGTCCCAGGCCGGACCGACGTCCTCGGGCCGGTCGACCTTGATGCCCTCGAAGCCGAGCAGCTTCGCGTACTCCGCGGCGGGCAGGTAGGGCAGCGTCTGCGTCTCCGGGTTCTTCGGGTCGCCGGAGAGCACGCGCTGCTCCATCGACACCTGGTTGAGGTCCTCGTTGACCAGCACGGCGAAGACGAGCGTCTTGTTCTGCTTCATCAGCATCGGGAGGTAGCGCTTGACGGTGATCAGCTCGTTCATGCCGAGCATCTGGAACGCGCCATCTCCGGTGAACGCGATGACCGGCCGGTCCGGATGCGCGAACTTCGCGCTGATGCCGTAGGGGATGCCGGGCACCATCGTCGCGAGTGTGCCGGACAGCGAGCCGCGCATGCCTTCACGCATCATGCAGTGCCGGGCGTACCAGTTCGTCGCCGAGCCGCTGTCCGACGTCATGATGACGTTGTCCGGCAGGCGCCGGTTGAGCTCCCAGAACACCCGCTCCGGATTGACCGGGTCGGCGTCCTGCATGGCCCTGTCGTCCAACGTGCGATGCCACGCCTTGATGTCGTCCTCGATCGTCTCGCGCCAGGATCGGTCCTCCTTGCGCGACAGCATCGGGATCAGCGCCTGCAGCGTGTCCTTCGCGTCACCGACGAGCGAGACGTCGTTCGGGTAACGCACGCCGATCAGTGAGCCGTCGATGTCGATCTCGACGCACTTCGCCTGGCCTTCCTTCGGCAGCCACTCCGCATAGGGGAACGACGTGCCGACCATCAGCAGCGTGTCGCAGTGCATGATCATCTTGTTGCTCGGCACGGTGCCGAGCAGGCCGATGCCGCCGGTGACGTAGGGCAGCGTGTCCGGCAACACGTCCTTGCCGAGCAGAGCCTTGGCGACGCCGCAGCCCATGAGCTCCGCAACCTGCGCCACCTCGTCGGCTGCCTTGCGCGCACCCTGACCGATCAGGATCGCGACCTTCTCCCCCGCGTTGAGGATGTCGGCCGCCTGCCGCAGCAGTGACTCGTCCGGGATCATGTGCGGCTGGTTCCAGCCCACGCTCGTGAACACCGAGCCGTGGTCGCGCGGCGGGTCGGAGTACTCCGCCTCGCCGACGTCCTCCGGGACGATCACGATCGCGGGCCGGCGCTCTTCGTACGCCGACTTGATCGCGCGGTCCAGGACGTGCCGCGCCGAGTGCTCGTCCATGACCGTCGAGACGAAACCGCCGACGTCCTTGAAGAGCGTCTGCAGGTCGATCTCCTGCTGGTAGTGCGCGCCGACCGCCGTGCGCTTCTGCTGGCCGATGATCGCGAGAACCGGCTGATGGTCGAGCTTGGCGTCGTACAGGCCGTTGATCAGGTGGATCGCGCCCGGCCCGCTGGTCGCCATGCAGACGCCGATCTCACCGGTGAACTTGGAGTGCGCGCAGGCCATGAAGGCCGCCATCTCCTCGTGCCGGGTCTGCACGAAGAAGGGGTCGCCCTTGACCCGGTCCAGCGCACCCAAGAACGCGTTGATGCCGTCGCCCGGGTAGCCGTAGATCCGGTGCACGCCCCACTCGGTGAGGCGCTTCAGCATCCATTCGGCGACCTGCATGGTCATGTCCTCTCGTGTGTGTCAGCTATCGATGTGCCCGGCGTCATGCCACGCGGAACCGTTCTGCGTCCGCTGTCTTGAAGACCAGCCCGTGGCCGGGGCGCTCGCGATCGGGCCGCAGGACGCCACCGGCCTCCGGAGCGAGGACGCCGTCGAAGAGCATCGACTCGATCCGGTTGTGGTCATGGAAGTACTCGAGGTGGCGGAGTCGACGTACCGCGGCGCAGGCGTGCGCTGACAGCTGCGGCGCGCAGTGTGCCGAGAGGTCGACCTGGTGCGCCTCGCAGGAGGCGGCAGCGTCGAGGAAGCCGGTGATGCCGAGGCATCGCGTGACGTCGACCTGCATGCA
Source organism: Mycobacteriales bacterium (assembly GCA_035695045.1). Taxonomy (GTDB): domain Bacteria; phylum Actinomycetota; class Actinomycetes; order JAFAQI01; family JAFAQI01; genus DASSKP01. Next base: position 43,641 of record DASSEX010000001.1, read on the forward strand.
GTCGACGGCCTGGGCGTCGAGCATCGCCTCGGCGATCCAGGGCGTCCAGGCGTACTCCCCTGCCGTGATCTCGATGCCGCCGGGCGCCCGGTCGCGAACCCGTCGCAGACCTGCGAGGTCGTCGGAGCTGACCGGCTCCTCGAACCAGCGCACGCCGTAGTCGTGCCGGTAGACGCGGGCCCAGTCGACCGCGTCGCGCACGCCGAACGCGCCGTTCGCATCGACGAAGAGCTCGGTGTCGTCCCCGACCGCCTTCCGCGCGACGCGCAGCCTGTCGTGGTCGCGTTGCGGGTCGCGACCGACCTTGAGCTTCACGCGGGGAATCCCCTGCGCGGCCCAGCCGCCGAGCTGGTCGGCGAGCCGGGTGTCGTCGTAGGAGGTGAATCCGCCGCTGCCGTAGACGGGCACGACCTCGTGGGCGGCGTCGAGCGCGACGACCAGCGGCACGCCGAGGAGACGCGCCTTGAGATCCCAGAGAGCGCTGTCGACAGCGCTGATCGCCATCGCGACGAGCCCGGTCGCGCCGATGTTGCGCACCTCGTGCACCATCGCCGCCCATGCGGCCCGCACGTCGAGAGCGTCCCGCCCGCGGACGCCGCCGGCGAGCTTGCCGGTAACGACGTGGGCCGCGGCCGCGTGCGCATAGGTGTAGCCCAGGCCGGTCTGCCCACCGGCGTCGACTTCGACGACGACGAGCACGGTCGAGTCCCACTCGAGCGTGCCGTCGCTCTCCGGCGCGTCGGTCGGGATCTCGTACGCCGCCGCGCGCACGTCTTCGATCGGCGGCGGTGTCATGACTGGCTCATACCCGGGTATATGCATCGCAATACGATGCGTTCGTTCGAAATGTCTGTGGGTATGGAGAGCACATGACCCAGCGCAAGGTTGCAGTGGTGACAGGTGGATCCGCCGGCGTCGGACGGGCAGTTGTCCGCGAGTTGGCCGAGCATGGCTACGACGTGGCGGTGCTCGCTCGCGGCGAGGCCGGCGTCGACGGCGCGGTTCACGACGTGGAACGGGCCGGCGGGCGCGGACTCGGCATCCCGACCGACGTGGCCGATCTCCAGCAGGTCGAGGCCGCCGCACGCAAGGTCGAGGCCGATCTCGGCGAGATCGACGTCTGGGTCAACGTCGCGTTCGTCGGGGCCCTGAAGTACTTCTGGGACACCGACGACGAGACCTACCGCCGCATCACCGACGTCACGTACTTCGGCCAGGTCAACGGCACCCGCGTGGCCCTGTCCTACATGCGCCCGCGCAACCGCGGAGTGATCGTGCAGGTCGGCTCCGCGCTCGCGTTCCGCGGCATCCCGTTGCAGTCGGCGTACTGCGGGGCGAAGCACGCCATCAAGGGCTTCACCGAGTCGGTCGTCACCGAGCTCAAGGCGGAGAAGAGCAAGGTCCGCGTCTGTCAGGTTCACCTGCCCGGCGTCAACACCGTGCAGTTCGACTGGAACGACAACGAGTTCGACAAGCACCCGATGCCGGTGCCGCCGATCTTCCAGCCCGAGCTGCCGGCACGCGCCGTGCGCTTCGTCGCCGAGCACCCCCGCCGCACGATGTGGGTCGGCGCGTCGACGGCGTACACGATCCTCGGCAACCGGGTCGCGCCGTGGTTCCTGGACTGGTACCTCGGCCGCACCGGCGTGAAGGGCCAGCTCTCCGACCAGCGGGGGCCGACCTACGGGTCCAACGTCTTCGAGCCCAAGGACGCGGCCGAGGACCGGGGCGCGCACGGCATGTTCGACGACAAGGCGCACGACAGCGACCCGTGGTCGTGGACGTCGATGCACCGGGCGGCGTTCGGTGCCGGTGCCGTCGTCACGGCAGCAGCCGCAGCTGCCCGCCTGGCCCGTCGCCGCTGAGCCATAAAGTGAGACGTGGCATACGACAAGGGCCCACAGCTCCCAGGTAGCCGCGTCGAGGACGCCGACTTCTCCAACGCTCGACTCCACGCGCCCAACTTCGAAGGCGCGAAGGTCACCGACGCCGTGCTCTACGGCGCCGACATCTCCGGTGACATCGAGGGGCTGACCCTCAATGGCGTCGACGTCGCGCCGTTGGTGACCGCGGAGCTCGACCGGCGGTTCCCGGAGCGGACGAGGCTGCGTGCCACGCAGCCTGCCGAGCTCGCGGACGCCTGGACGATGATCGAGGACATCTGGCAGGCGACGCTGCAACGTGCCCGCGCGCTTCCGGAAGACGCACTCGTGACGAGGGTCGACGACGAGTGGAGCTTCGTCGAGACACTCCGCCATCTCGTCATGGCGACCGACTGCTGGCTAAGACGGATGATCCATGGTCTCGACCGGCCCTACCACCCATGGGGGCTGGCCGGCTCCTGGCTGACCGATCCCCGCGCCCTGGGTCTCGACCCCGACGCGTCCCCGTCGATCGACGAGGTGCTGGAGGTACGCCGCGAGCGCATGGACGAAGTGAGGGCGACGATCACCGCGCTCACCGCTGAAGAGCTCGCGCGAGAGTGCACGCCTCCGCCGACGCCCGGCCATCCGAACAGTCCGCACACCGTGTTGCGGTGCCTTCACGTCATCCTCAACGAGGAGTGGGAGCACCACCAGTACGCCGTCCGCGACCTCTCAACCCTCGAGGGCGAGAGTTGAGTGCGACGTAATCCCCCTAACTACGCCCCTGACAAGGGGGATTACGTCGCAATCAACCCGGCAGTCCGGATCGCTGGCCGGCAACGAGTAGGTCGGCGCATCGCGCGGCGAGGGCCATGATGGTCAGCGCCGGGTTGGCCGACCCCTGAGTCGGCAGCACCGAGCCGTCGGTGATCAGCAGGTTGTCGATGCCCCAGACCCGATGGCGCGAGTCGACGACACCCTTCTCCGGCGACGCGCTCATCCGCGCGCCACCCACCAGATGCGCGTAACGGTCGATGGTGATCGTCTCCCCCGCCCCGGCCGCCTCGAGGATCTGTGTCATCACTCCCGTCGCCGCTTTCATCAGCGCCTTGTCGTTCTCTCCTTGCGTGTAGGAGAAGTTCGCCACCGGAAGCCCGTAGCGGTCCTTCTGCTCGGCCAGCGTGACGCGGTTCTCCGGTCGGGGGAGGAACTCGCACAGCGCACCGAGCGTTGACCAGTGCACGTAGTCGCGCATGTACTCACGCAGGGCGTAGCCCCAGTGCCCCTGTGCCGACACGTGTTCGGCATAGGTGATCGGCAGCGGGGCGACCGTCTGGATCGAGAACCCCCGCTTGTACGACGCCCCGGGATCGGTCTCGTAGAAGTGCTCGGTCGACGCCTCCGGCGGCGGCCCCTTCCAGAGCCGGATCTCCTCGTCGAACCGGCCGGCGGTCTGCGGCGCTCCCTGCACCATCAGGTAGCGACCGACCATGTCGTGCTCGTTGCCCAGCCCCTCCGGCCACCGGTTGGTCGCGGACAGCAGCAACAACCGCGGTGTCTCGATCGAGTAGCCCGCGACGGCCACCATGCGCGCGCGCTGGAATCGTTCGACACCGTCGCGCCAGTAGACGACGCCGGTCGCGCGGCCGGTGTCGTCGTCGACGACGACACGCGACACCACGCTGTCCGACCGCACCTCCGCGCCGTGCGCGAGAGCGTCCGGCACGTGCGTGATGAGCGGCGACGCCTTCGCGTTGACCTTGCAGCCCTGCAGGCAGAAGCCGCGGTAGATGCAGTGCGGCCGGTTGCCGAAGCGACCGTTGGCGATCGCGACCGGACCGACGCGCACCGGGATGCCGAGCTCCACGCATCCTTTCTGCAGCACCATGCCGTTGGCACTGATGGGATGCGCGCGGTGCGGGTAGGTGTGCGGGTCACCCCACGGCCAGTCCTCGCCCGCGACCGGCAGCTCGCCTTCGATCGTGGCGTAGTAGTCGCGCAGGTCGTCGTAGGCGATCGGCCAGTCGGCGCCGACCCCGTCGTTCGTGTACGTCGAGAAGTCCGAGGGATGGAAGCGCGGCGTGTAGCCGGCGTAGTGCACCATCGACCCGCCGACGCCGCGGCCGGAGTTGTTGGACCCCAGCGGCACCGGGTCGCTGCCGGAGATGACCCGCGGGTCGGTCCAGTAGAGGTGGTGCGAACCGAGCTCGTCGCTGACCCAGTCCTTGTCCGGGTCCCAGAAGGGGCCGGCGTCGAGCGCCACGACCCGCCAGCCGGCGCGGGCCAGCCGCTGCAGCAGCGTCGCGCCGCCCGCACCGCAACCGACGACGACGAGGTCGACCTCGTCCTCGTCGTCGAACCTGCGCATGTCCCCGCGCAACCGATGGTTGGTGCGGCTGCCGTCGTTGGGGATCAGCCAGGCAGAGGCGTTGCGGCGTCGTACGTCGTCCGCCGCGAAGGCACCCTCGTCGCGGATCCTGGTCACTCGATGCCCTTGCTGCGCGCGATGCGCCGACGGGAACGCTCCGTGCGGTCGCCGATGTTGATGGGCTCGAGTGGCCGCTCGTCGGCCACCTCCCAGGGCTCGCGCGCATCCAGTCCGATGTTCTTGTAGCCGCGCGGGTACGCCGGCCCGCCGAAGCCGATCTCGTTCCACGCCCACGGATGGGAGTAGAAGGCGGCGCAGGCGTAGCGCGTCCACAGCGACCAGACGTGCTTCGCGGGCAGGCCGTGCCACTCCGCCTCGTCGCTCTCGAGGTCCTGGATGCGTTGCAGCAGCGCCGCCTGGGTGTCCCAGTCGAGCTCGTGGAAGCAAACACCACGGTGTTCGCGCGCGTCCTCGTCGAGCGCGGCGAACGTCTGCCGGAAGGCATCACCGTCCTCGGGCATGTCGTCGTACCGCCAGCCGTCGGTGATCCCCTCAGCGAGGCGGGCGTCGACCAGCTGCAGCACCGGCACGCGGGGCTCCTCTCGCTGGTCGAGCAGCTGGTCGAACAGCGCGGCGCCGGCGGCCTGCTCGGCGGGGGTGAAGAACCGGATCGGCGGCGGCGGACCGAGCCGGGCGAGGACCACCCCCGCGGTCACCGCGTCCCAGGTGTCGATCTCGCCGAGTACGTCAAAACCCGGAAAGCGGCGGTTGGGCCCACCGCCGGGGACGGTGCCGCCGCTCTCGACCCCGACGCCGCGCCGGAAGAACACCCGCTACTCCCCCTCGCGGCGCAGGATCGCCGCGAGCAGCCCCATTCCCCCGACCATCGTCACCAGCAGCGGCGCGAACAGCGGGGGCCCCATCTCGATGTTGTAGCGCCACAGCTTCCATCCACCCGGCCGCTGGCTGACGCCGCGCGCGTGCAGCACGAACCCCTGGACCCCGTTGACGACGATCAAGGCAGAGACGACCGGCAGGGCCGTCTTCGCGGCCGTCTTGCTGAACACACCGGCGATTCCCGCCGCGAGCCCGAACGGTCCCAGCGCTACGGGCAGCCACATGTTCTTGTTGCCGAAGCTCGCCCGGTCGTGCTCGAAGTAGATCTCGACCGAGGTCACGACGGCGCCGACGCCGGTGAGCGCGGAGAGCAGCCGCTCGAACCGGCCGGTGCGGATGTTGCGGACCAGCCGGTCGATGCCGACCAGGGCTTCGGCTTCGCTCTTGAGCACCCGGACCTCCTCGAGAGCAATCTATCGCGGCACGATGTGACAGCCTTCACCCGGTGGGCCGCCGACGGCTCAGGTCACCCGCCGGCGTCCCTCTGGGCGAGAGCGGCCAGATGGGCGTTGTATGCCTGCCAGCTCGACTCCTCAACCGCCTCCCGGTCGAATCGGCGGTCCGTGCGCACCGCCTCGCGGTCGTCGGCCTTCGCCCACTGGACGAACAGGGCGGCCACGACCAACAGCCCCACGAGGTCACCCGCGGCCCACATCAGGCCACCGCCGATGTCCTGGTCGCGCAGCAACGAAGGCCCCCAGGGGCGCGCCAGCGCGCGGTAGTAGTCGCCGGCGATGACGAACTTCGCGGACATGATCGAGATGCCGAGCCACGCGTGGGCCGGCAGCGTGACGAAGAGAAGGAGCAACCGCATCGGGTGCGGCAGGCGCCCCGGCACCGGGTCGACGCCGATCAGCGGCCAGAAGAAGACGCAGCCGGCGAGCACGAAGTGCACGTGCAGCCACTCGTGCAGCAACGGGTGCTCCAGCGTCGCCTGGTAGAGCCCCGTGTAGTAGAGCGCGAACGGTGTCCCGAACAGCAAGGCGAAGCCGACCAGCGGGTTGATGACGATGGCAGCGACCCGGCTGCGCAGGACACTCACGAGCCGGCGCCGCGGACCGGCCGGCAGGGTCCGCAGGACGAGGGTGACCGGCGCGCCGAGCGCCAGGAAGATCGGCGAGACCATCGACAACGTCATGTGCTGGACCATGTGGGCCCAGAACAGGGTGTCGTCGTAGGTGCCCGGCCACCAGGTCAGCGCGAGGGTGATCGTGCCCAGCCCGCCGAGGACGAAGGAGATGTCGCGGCCCACCGACCAGTGGTCGCCACGCCTGCGCAGCCGGCTGCTGGCTGTGACATACGCCACACCGAGAATCACGACGGCGGCGAGCACGACGACGCTCGGTGTCCACGCGGAAAGCGCATGCACAGCGGTCAGGGGCGGCGGGCCGTCGTACCCGTGCAGAGGAAGTGCCGCCACGAGCTCAGGTTAGCCGGGGGGTCGTGCCGCTCAGGTGGGGCGCAGCCTGCAAGAATGCCCGCCGTGGCTTCCGCTACCGCCCTCGAGAAGGTCCCCTCTCACGGCTCCCTGACCCGTCCCAACGTCGTCAGTGTCGGCACGATCGTGTGGCTCTCCAGCGAGCTGATGTTCTTCGCCTCGCTGTTCGCCATGTACTTCACGATCCGCTCGATCAACGAACCGGTGTGGCCGGCCAAGGGCGTCGTGCTCGACCTCAAGACCGCCGCACCGTTCACGATCGTCCTGATCCTGTCCTCGGTGACCTGCCAGCTCGGCGTCTTCGCCGCTGAGCGGGGAGACGTCGCCGGGTTCCGTTTCTGGTACATCGTCACGTTCTTCATGGGCGCGGTGTTCATCGGCGGCCAGTCCTTCGAGTACTTCGTGCACAACGACTTCTCGATGGCGAGCCACGGCTACGGGTCGGTCTACTACATAACGACCGGCTTCCACGGCCTGCACGTGCTCGGTGGCCTGGTCGCGTTCGTGTTCCTCCTGGTCCGCAGCACGTTCGGCCCGTTCACACCCGGTCAGGCGACTGCCGCGATCGTCGTGTCCTATTACTGGCACTTCGTCGACATCGTCTGGATCGGCCTGTTCACCGTCATCTACCTCATCCGCTAGCGGGGATCCGTGGGAATCGCTTCGACTGTCGCCGGCCGCCTGGCCCGCCGGCGTCGCCAGCTCGCGAGCATGGCGTTCATCGCCGTCGCGCTCGGCACGGTCGGGACCTTGTACGCCGCCTTCGCCCCCACCGGCGAGGCGTCGACGAGTGCCGACCCGGCCGTTCAGCGCGGGCAGGCGCTCTACGCCCGCGGGTGTTCCAGCTGTCACGGCCTCAACGGCGAAGGTGGCCAGCGCGCGCCGAGCCTGATCGGCGTCGGCGCCGCGTCGGTCGACTTTCAGGTCGGCACCGGCCGGATGCCGTTGCGTGAGCACGGCCCCGAGGCACCGCGGAAGCGGCCGTCGTACGACGAGCAGCAGATCCTCGACCTCGCGGCCTACGTCGCGTCGCTCGGTGCGGGCCCGTCGATCCCGTCGTTCAGCTCGGCCGACTGGCAGAAGGCCGACACGGCCTACGGCGGCGCGCTGTTCCGCACCAACTGCGCGCAGTGCCACAACTTCGCCGGTTCGGGCGGCGCCCTGACCTTCGGCAAGTACGCACCGAGCCTGTCGAAGGCGACGCCGAAGCAGATCTACGAGGCGATGATCACCGGACCGGAGAACATGCCGGTGTTCGGTGACAAGGAGATCACGCCGGACCAGAAGCTCGCCATCATCAAGTACGTCCGGACGTTGAAGACGCAGGGCAACCCCGGCGGCTTCTCGCTCGGTCAGATCGGCCCGGTGCCAGAGACGATGGTCGGCTGGCTCGTCGGGATCGGACTTCTCGTCCTCGTCACGTTGTGGATCGGTGCCAGGGCATGAGTGACAAAGAGAACGACGAGGCCCCGCGCACCGCGCACGAGGCGTCCGGCAGCGTCTTCGACCGGCTGAAGCACCCGACGACCACCGGCGGCGAGCCGCGTGAGCGTGGCCGCACGGCGTCTGCTCGCGACATCGAGGGCGAGGTGCTCGAGCGCGGCGGCATGGCGCCGGACGTTCCGGAGAAGGTGCGTCCCGCTCGCAAGGTCGGGCGTCGCCAGCCGCTGACCGAGAAGGCAGCAGCCGCACAAGCCGCGGCGTACTCCGTCCCGAGCGACGAGGAAGGCACGCACGTCGTGCCCCCCGGGGCCTTCGGCGTCGACCACGACCCCGCACAGGTGGATCCGCGCGAGGAGCGGTTCGCCGAGGCGCAGGTGTCCGCGCTGTTCGCGCTCACGGCGGTCGGGGTGATCGTCACCTGCGTCGGCTACCTCGTCATCGACCCGCACCGCGACCTCGGGCGTCTCATCAACTATGCGATCGGCGGCGGGCTCACGCTTGCGCTGCTCGCTCTCGGCGCCGGGTTCTGCCTCTGGGCCAAGAAGCTGCTGCCGCACGGCATGGCGGTGCAGCAGCGCGGACCGCACCACTCGCCCGAGGAGGAGCAGCTCGCCTCCGAGGAGACGTTCTTCGCCGGCGTGACCCAGATGGGTCTCGGCAGCCGGAAGATGCTGCGCCGCAGCCTGCTCGGCGCAATGGCTCTGCTGCCGCTGCCGGCGGTGCTGCTCCTGCGCGACCTCGGCCCGCTCCCGGGCACCCGCCTGCGGCACACCGGATGGAAGAAGGGCTCGCGGCTCGTCGACGTCGAGACCAAGCTGCCGATCAAGCTCGGCGACATCGAGATCGGCGGCATCGCGACCGTCATGCCCGAGGGCTTCGGCAAGGTCGAGGACCACGCGCTGGCACCGACGATCCTCATCCGCTTCGCGCCGGGCGAGATCCGATCGAAGAAGGAAGCCGCGTGGGGCGCCAACGACCACGTGGCGTACTCGAAGATCTGCTCCCACGCCGGCTGCCCGATCAGCCTCTACGAACAGCAGACGCACCACCTCCTGTGCCCCTGCCACCAGTCGACGTTCGACATGGCGGATGACGCCAACGTCATCTTCGGACCGGCTGCCCGCCGGCTTCCCCAGCTGAAGATCGACGTCGACGCCGACGGCTACTTCGTGGCGCAGGGCGACTACAGCCAACCCGTCGGTCCGAGCTTCTGGGAGCGTGGCTGATGAGCAGCGCAGCCGAGACCGGGGCCAAGCAGACCCTGCGTTACGTCGACGACCGGTTGGGGTCGGCGAACTTCTTGCGTCGCAGCATGAACAAGGTCTTTCCGGACCACTGGTCGTTCATGTTGGGCGAGATCGCGCTCTACTCGTTCGTCATCCTGCTGCTGACGGGCGTCTACCTGACGTTGTTCTTCCACGCCTCGAGCCGTGAGGTGGTCTACAACGGCTCGTACGGGCCGTTGCGCGGCGTTCCGATGACCGACGCCTACGCCTCGACGCTCCACCTGTCCTTCGACGTGCGCGGCGGGCTGCTGGTCCGCCAGATCCATCACTGGGCCGCGGTGCTGTTCGTGATGGCGATCGTCGTGCACATGTTCCGGGTGTTCTTCACCGGCGCGTTCCGCAAGCCCCGCACTCTCAACTGGCACATCGGTGTCGGCCTGATGATCCTGGCCGTGCTCGAGGGCTTCGCCGGCTACTCACTGCCCGACGACCTGCTGTCCGGCACCGGCATCCGGATCGCCTACTCGGTGATGGAGTCGATCCCGGTCGTCGGCACCTACCTCGCCTACTTCCTGTTCGGCGGCAACTACCCCGGCCAGGACTTCATCCCGCGGCTGTTCATCATCCACGTGCTGCTCGTGCCGGGCATCCTGCTCGCGCTGATCAGCGCCCACATGATGATCCTGTGGCACCAGAAGCACACCGACTTCCCCGGCCCGGGCAAGACCGAGAACAACGTCGTGGGCACGCAGTTCTACCCGACGTTCATCATCAAGACCAACGGGTTCCTGTTCCTGGTCTTCGGTGTCTGCACCCTGCTCGCGACGTTCGCCCAGATCAACCCCGTCTGGCTGTACGGCCCGTACAACCCCTCACAGGTCTCCGCCGGATCCCAGCCCGACTGGTACATCTTCTTCCTCGAGGGCTCGCTGCGGATGTTCCCCAACCTCGAGAGCAACCTCTGGGGTCACACGATCAGCTGGAACATCCTGATCCCCGGCGTGATCCTGCCCGGCATCCTGTTCAACCTGATCGCGGTCTATCCGACCATCGAGGCCTGGATCACCCGCGACAAGGCGTACCACAACCTGCTGCAACGGCCACGGGACACTCCTGTCCGGACCGCGCTCGGCGCAACGCTGATCACGTTCTGGGGAATCCTCTACATCGGCGGACAGAACGACGTCCTCGCCAACACGTTCCACTGGTCGCTGCAGGCGACGACGCGCACCCTGCAGGTGCTGATCTTCGTCCTGCCGGCGCTCGCCTTCTACTTCACGAGACGCGTCTGCCTCGGGCTCCAGCACCACGACGAGGAGCTGCTGCACCACGGCATCGAGACGGGCATCATCCGCCGGCTGCCGTCCGGCGAGTACATCGAGGTGCACGAGCCGCTACCCGCGCAGCGCAGCGAGGTGCTCGCGATGCAGCTCGGCCACGACCTGCCGGACCACGCCGCCCTGTCGAACGGTCACGGCACCAACGGCACGAACGGGCAGGGCATCGCCCGCCCGGTCGGACCGCTGGCTCGTGCCCGTGCCTCGCTCGAGGGCTTCTTCTTCGAGCGGCGCGAGGCCAAGGCCGACAGCGAGGACGACGAGCCGAAGACGCTGACCAGGCCATGAGCCGACAGACACGTTGAGTGTGACGAACGACCCCCTATCTGACATCCGGATAGGGGGTTTTTCGTCGCACTCAACCGGACGGGTCGTGGGGTTCGACCTCGACATGACGCTCGTCGACACCCGGCCCGGCATCCGGCAGGCCCTCGTCGCCCTTGCCGAGGAGACCGGCCGCCCGATCGACGCCGACGCGATCGTCGCCGCCCTCGGCCCTCCCGTTGCCGACGCGCTCTCCCCGTGGTTCACGCCGGATGAGCTTCCCCAGGCGGTCACCCGCTTCAGGCAGCACATGGCCAAGGTCGGCGTCATGAACGTCGCGCCGCTGCCCGGAGCCGCGGCAGCGATCGGTGCGGCGCGAGCCGCGGGCTACGGCGTGCTGGTGGTGACGGCGAAGATCGAGCCGCTCGCGGTGGCGACGCTCGCCAACGCAGGCCTGTACGCCGACAAGGTCTTCGGCAACGTCTGGGCGGAGGGCAAGGCCGAGCCGCTGCGCTCGTGCAAGGCGGTCTGCTACGCCGGCGACCATCCCGGTGACATGTTCGCCGCAGCACGGGCGTCGGTGCCGTCGTACGGCGTGACCACTGGAGCATCAACTCGTGAGGAGCTCGTCGCGGCCGGGGCGACGCACGTCTCGACGTCTCTCGAGTCCTTCCCCGAATGGCTGCGCGCGCTTCCGCAGACGTCGTAGCGACCCGGCAACGGATCAGACGGCCCCGCCGATGGGGTGACGCGTGCGGACCTCCAGGCGCAGCTGTGCCAGGTCCTCGGCGCGGTCCACCTGAGGCTCTCCGCTCGCCGTGGCCACGAGGACGTAGGCATCGCCGAGGATCGACGCGACAGCGTCACCGGGGACGTCCGGGAACCCCGCGATCAGCCGTCGCAGTGCACTGGCCAGCTCTGGAAGGTCCGTCGCGTTCATGATCGTCCCCTGGGTGCTCTCGATGTCCGGTCTCCCTAGAGGGTCGGCACAAAGACGATCGCTCGCTAGATTCCAACGTCCGGTCAGGTTGGGACGAATGTCCCGAGTGGCGAAGCTTGCCGGTGGCGGATCAGGTGCTAGTCTCGATCACGAAGGTCGCAGTTCTCGTTGTGCAGCATCGCCCGCGGGATCTACCGCGGGCGTTTTGTTTCTCCCCCTGAGAGACACCGCGGCGGCCGAGTCCCACACACAGTGGGGCGCACGAGCCAGCGGAAGGAAACTCATGGCTCAGGGCACCGTCAAGTGGTTCAACGAGACAAAGGGCTTCGGCTTCATCGCGCCGGAGGACGGCTCGGCGGACGTGTTCGTCCACTACAGCGCCATCAGCGGCAACGGGTTCAAGACCCTCGCCGACGGCCAGAAGGTGGAGTACAACGTCACGACAGGCCAGAAGGGCCTGCAGGCGAGCGACGTTCGCGCGATCTGACCTGCTTGTTCCACGAAGGCCCCCGCCCGCAAGGGTGGGGGCCTTCGTCGTTGTCAGGCGTCGTCGAGCGGGAGCATCGGCTCCGGGGTCCGCGTGACCTTGTACGACGCCCAGCGCAGCTCCCGCACGCCTCCTGACGGATCGCGGAGCACCCGAAGGATCTCGCCCACTTCCCCGGCGTTTCCGGTGCGCCAGCGGTCGTCACCCAGCGACTCGAACGTCGACGGCTCCGCCCAGTCCGGCGCAGCACGGCGCCGGGCCTCCAGCCGGCCGTCACGCCAGCGGAAGACGAACTCCTCGCCCTCGAGCCACCAGCTCCCGACGAGCTCCGCCGCGTCGGCAGGCGGCGGAGCCGGCGGCGTCCAGGCGGGCGGCATCGCCGGCTCGTCGTCCAGGACTGCCTCGATCAGCTGGGCCGCGAGGTCGGGCGTGTCCGCCCCTACGCCGGTGTTCGTGAAGACGACGGCGCCGAGCTTGTCCGGCCGGGAGACGAACATCGCCGCGAGGAACCCCGGCATCGCGCCGGCATGACCGACCAGCAACCGGTCACCGCGGCGCAACAGCATCAGGCCGAGGCCGAAGCCGAGGCTCCAGCGCAGCGGGTCGGCCATGACGGCGAGCGTCGCCATCTCCTCGACGGTCTCCGTCGCCAGCGCCGCATCGTCGGGCTGCGCCAGCGCGGCCGCGAACCGCGCGAGGTCCTCGACGGTCGACCACATCTGCATCGCCGGCGCGACCGCTCGCGTGTCGATCGGTTGCTCGGCGACGGCGACATCCGTGTGCGGATGCACGAAGAAACCCGTGGCGGCGTCCTCCCCGGGCGATGTCGTCGTGTGCTCCATCGACAGCGGCCCGAACAACCGGGTGGTCAGCAGCTCCGCCCACGGCTGCCTGGTGACCCGTTCGGCAGCGAGCCCGAGCAGTGCGTACGCGAGGTTGGAGTAGTGGAACCGCCGACCGGCCGGCAGTACCCACTCGACGTCCGCCAAGGAGGCCGCCAGCCCGGCGGCGTCCGGCGGATCGCCGTTGACCCACACCTCGCCCAGTGGCTCACGCTGGATGCCGCTGAGATGGCTCAGCGCCTGCCGGACTGTCACTCCCGACCGGCCGTCGAGCTCGACGACGTACGACGACAACGGCGCGTCGAGCTCGAGCTTTCCTTCGTCCCGCAGCCCCATGACCAGGGCGGCGGTGAAGGTCTTGCTGATCGACCCGATGCGATAGCTGTGTCCTGTCGTCGCCCGCGTGCCCTTCAGGTCGACGACGCCAACGGCGTCCGACCAGAGCACGCGACCGTCACGCACCACCGCAGCCGCCACGCTGGGCGCGCGCCAGCGAGCCTGGTGCTCGCGCACCAGCCGCTCGAGCCGCGTGGTCACGCTGCCCACGCCGGCTCGCTCCCCGACGACGCCGTCAGTGCGCGGTGTCGGCGTAGTACTCGAACACCATCGAGCCGACCGCCGGGATCGCGAACGCCGCGCCCATGAAGAACAGCCACCAGCCGAAGACCAGACCGAGGAAGCAGGTCGCAGCGGCGAGACCGCACCACAGCGGAGCCCAGCTGTACGGCGAGAAGAACCCGAGCTCGCCGGCACCGTCGCTGATGTCCGCGTCGTCGAGGTCCTCGGGGCGTGGCTCGATGCGGCGCGCGGTGAACAGCAGGTAGAAACCGGTCAGCGTGCCGAGACAGGCGCCGAGCGCCAGCGCTGTCGTGCCCGTCGGGTCGTGCGACGTGAACCAGTAGACGACGTCCGCCGCGGCCAGGAAGACCGCGATGAACGCGAAGAGATAACCCTCGACCTTCATGTGCTGCGTCCTCGCATCGTCGCGCTAGTTGAGCTCGGGTGTCGCGTGATAGTCGACCAGGCCCGCGACGTGCGGGTAGTGCAGGTCGAACGCCGGCCGCTCGGACCGGATCCGCGGGATCGACACGAAGTTGTGCCGCGGCGGCGGGCAGGACGTCGCCCACTCGAGAGAGTTGCCGTAGCCCCAGGGGTCGTCGCCGAGCACGCGCTCGTTCTTGCCGACCCACGACCGCCAGACGTTCCACATGAACGGCAGCATCGACAGCCCGAGCACGTAGGCACCGATCGTCGACACGGTGTTGAGGGTGGTGAAGCCCTCGTTGGGGCCGTAGTCGGCGTAACGGCGGACCATGCCCTCGACACCCAGCCAGTGCTGTACGAGGAACGTCATGTGGAAGCCGATCAGCAGGGTCCAGAAGTGGATCTTGCCGAGCGTCTCGTTGAGCATGGTGCCGGTCATCTTCGGCCACCAGAAGTAGAAGCCGGAGAACATCGCGAAGACGACGGTGCCGAACAGCACGTAGTGGAAGTGCGCCACCACGAAGTAGGTGTCAGTGACGTGGAAGTCGATCGGCGGCGACGCCAGCATGACGCCGGTCAGACCACCCAGGAGGAACGTGATGAGGAAGCCGATGGCGAACAGCATCGCCGTGTCGAACGTGATCGCCCCCCGCCACATCGTGCCGATCCAGTTGAAGAACTTCACACCGGTGGGCACCGCGATCAGATAGGTCAGCAGCGAGAAGAACGGCAGCAGCACCGCGCCGGTCGAGAACATGTGGTGCGCCCACACGGTGATCGACAGCGCCGCGATCGAGATCGTCGCGAAGACCAGACCCTTGTAGCCGAAGACGGGCTTGCGGCTGAAGACAGGGATGACTTCCGTGATGATGCCGAAGAACGGCAGGGCGACGATGTAGACCTCGGGATGGCCGAAGAACCAGAACAGGTGTTGCCAGAGGATGGCACCACCGTTGGCCGGGTCGAAGATGTGCGCGCCGAACTTACGGTCCGCCTCGAGGCCGAGCAGCGCCGCAGCCAGCACGGGGAAGGCCACCAGCACGAGGATCGACGTCACCAGGATGTTCCAGGTGAAGATCGGCATCCGGAACATCGTCATGCCGGGCGCACGCATGCACAGGATCGTCGTGATGAAGTTGACGCCACCGAGGATCGTGCCGAAGCCGGAGAGCGTCAGTCCGACGATCCAGAGGTCGGAGCCGACACCGGGTGAATGCGTCGCGTCGGTGAGCGGTGAGTAGGCGTACCAGCCGAAGGAGGCCGCGCCGCCCGGCGTGAGGAAGCCGGACATCACGATGAGCGAGCCGAACAGGAAGAACCAGTAGCTCAGCATGTTGAGCCGCGGGAACGCCACGTCCGGCGAGCCGATCTGCAGGGGCATGATCACGTTGGCGAAGCCGACGAACAGCGGCGTCGCGAACATCAGCAGCATCAGCGTGCCGTGCATCGTGAACAGCTGGTTGTACTGCTCGTTGCTCATGATCTGCAGGCCCGGCCGGGCCAGCTCGGTGCGCATCAGCTCGGCCATGAGGCCCGCGATCAGGAAGAACGCGAACGAGGTGATGAGGTAGAGGTGACCGATCACCTTGTGGTCGGTGGTGGTCATGTATCGGACGATGCGGCTGCCCGGCTGCACGGCGACCCGGCGCGGACGCACGCGTCGCGTGGGTTCGACGACCGTCACTGGTGGCTCCTCTGGGTCTCGCCGACGACGTCCTTGCCGTACTGCGTGCCGTCGTACGTCGAGTACATCGGGTCGGTTCCGTTCGACGCCTTCTGCTTGGCGCTGGCAAGCCAGCTCTCATAGTCGCTCTGGCTCACGACCTTGAGCGTGAACAGCATGCGGTCGTGGTCCACACCGCACAGCTCGGTGCACTTGCCGGCGAAGGTCCCCTTCGTCGTCAGATGCACGGCGAAGCTGTTGGGGTGGCCCGGGACGACGTCCCGCTTGAACAGGAACGGGACGACCCAGAACGAGTGGATCACGTCCGGGGACGACTCGTCGAAGCGGATCGTCTTGTTGACCGGGAGCACGAGCGTCGGCGTCTCGCCCGGCCGGCCCGTCACGGCGAGGTTGTCGTTGGGGTAGATGAACTGCCACGACCACTGGAATCCGACGACACCCACGCGCATGTCCGGGTGCGAGAGGTACTTGTCCTCGTCGTTCTCCCGGATCGCGGTGAAGTAGAACAGCACCGCGACGAGGATCACCGGCACGACGGTGTAGAGCACCTCGATCGGGAGGTTGTAGCGCACCTGGCGAGGCAGGTCGTCCGGCGAGCGGCGGCGGTGCAGGATCGAGCTGGCGAGGATCAGGCCGATCACGAAGATGCCGACGCAGCCGGCTGTGATCATGGCGCCCTGCCACACGCCCATCGTCTGCGTGCCTTGGGTCGTGATCGGCTTGGGCCAGCCTCCACGCACCCATTTGCCGTCACAACCGGTGGCAAGGATCGCAATGCTGGCAAGCGCAAGAACGCGGGTCACTGCGCGTCGTCGAGGTCCGGCGGGCACGGCGGCAACCCTAACGCAGCGTGCATGCCGGACCGGGAGCGAGGTCCCGCTCCGTGGACCGGCGTGTCCGGTCAGCGTGTGCCCGTCAGGTGCGGCGCGATCTCGGCGACCGCTTCGTCCCCGTACGCCGTCCGGATCCGCTCGAGATCCCGCGCCGGATCGACGGCGTACTCCTGGGTACCGACCGTCTCCAGACACAAGGTCGCGAGCAGGCTGCCGACCTGGGCGGCGCGCAGCCAGGACAGACCCCATGCGCGGCCGGAGAGGAACCCGGCGCGGAACGCGTCACCGACTCCGGTCGGGTCGGCGGTCTCCTCGGCCGGCACCACCGGGACCTCGATCGCGGGCTCCCCCACCCGGTCGATCCTCGTGCCGTCCTTGCCGTGCGTCGTGACGCGCGCGCCGACGCGTGTCAGCAGCTCCTCGGCGCTCCAGCCGGTCTTGTGCTCGGTCAGCGCCGCCTCGTAGGCGTTGGTCAGCAGCAGGTCGGCGCCGTCGACGAGCGTGCGGATCTGCTCGGGCTCCAGCGACGACAGCTGCTGCGACGGGTCCGCCACGAAGGGAATGGCGCGTTCGCGGCACTCGAGCGTGTGCCGAACCATCGCCTCCGGGTCGTTGGGGCTGACGACGACGAGATCGAGCGGCCCGAGCGAGCCGAGCTCGATCTCCCGCGCCTCGCTCATGGCGCCGGGGTAGAAGGACGCGATCTGGTTGAGGTCGCTGTCCGTCGTGCACACGAAGCGGGCGGTGTGCTTGAGCTCAGACTGCCGCACGCCGCTGGTGTCGACGCCATGGCGCTCGAGCCAGGCGCGGTAGTCGGCGAAGTCGGCACCGACCGCGCCGACGAGCAGCGGGCGATGACCGAGCAGCCCCATGCCGTAGCCGATGTTCGCCGCCACGCCGCCACGGCGTACCTCGAGGTCGGTGACCAGGAAGGACACCGACAGGTGCGCGAGCTGGTCGGGCAGCAACTGTTCGGCGAAGCGGCCGGGAAAGGCCATGAGGTGGTCGGTGGCGATGGACCCGGTGACAGCGATACGCACGCGGGCACGCTAGCGAACCGGTCGCGAAGTTACCGCCTGGTAAGACTTTGCTACCCGTGAGTAGCCCAATAGCGTCACGCCATGCCCACGGACCTGCTCGCCGAGCTCATCGCCGACGCCCAGCTCATCGTGCTGCCGCAGCCGCGGATGGTCGAGCTGCCCAGCGCTCGCGTCCCCGTGGACGAGATCGTGATCCCGGAGGCGACCGCCACGCTCGTGGACGGCTACGCCGACTACGGCGCCTAGCCGCCCAGGCAGCGCGCGCTGCGACGGGCCGTCGAGCCCGTCGCGATTGTCCGGTTTGACCGGATCGGTGGGCTGGGAAGTCCTTCAGTAGGCCGCCGCCGTGTACCTGCGGCGCTTGCTCGTCTGCTGCTGGAGGACATGCATGCGTCTGCCCACCGTTTCTGCCGTCGCCACGGGCGCTCTCGCCGTCGCCGTCGCTGCCGCACTGCCTGCGGGCGCCGCGACCCACCGGCGACACTTCCCTCGCCATCAGCCGCATCCGGCGGCGACGACCTTCTCTGTCGGACAGCTTCGCGCCGACTCCCCCGGGGCCCCCGGCTGCGGCACCAACCAGGCGGGCGAGCCCTCGGTGCACGTCAGTCGTGCGGGCCTGGTCGCGGTCGCGTCCGAGAACGGGCTCGGGAACGGCAGCGAGTTCTGGAGCGCACCGCAGATCGGCGGGCCGGGCGCCTCGGCATGCGGGCTGACCTATCGCGGCCAGCCGAACGCCTTCGCTCATCTCGGCGCCTCCGGCGGTGACGTCGACGTCGCGATCGCGCCCGTGGTCGACCCGAGCACGAACCACTACCGGATCTACACCGCGAGCCTCAACCTCGCGTCGGTCAACGTCGCGACCTCGGTCGACGACGGCAAGAGCTGGAGCCAGGTGCCGGTCGTCGAAGGCGTGCCCGTCGACGACCGCGAGTGGATCGCGGCGTACGGCCCCTCGACGGCCCTGCTCAGCTACACGGACGTGTTGACGGGCAACATCGACGAGCTCCGCAGCGACGACGGTGGACATACCTTCTTCGAGCAGTCGCAGGCGATCACCGACAACAGCAAGAGCAGTGAGATCGGCAACCTCGTCGTGGACCACCGCAACGCATCGCCGACGAAGGGCGGCTTCTGGGCCTACCAGAGCTACGTGTCACAGAGCAGCTCCAGCTCCAAGAACCTGGACGAGGCCTTCCTCGCCGTCTCCCAGGACGGCGGCGCCAGCTGGGTGGACCGACCGATCCCGTGCACGCGGGCGTTCGGCGCGAACGGGCTCGACCACAACTTCCCGAACGTGTCGGTCGCTCCCGACGGGACGCTGTTCTACGCGGTGAGCAATGACAAGGCCGTCTACGTCGCGATGTCGAAGGACCACGGCACGACGTGGACCTGCTCGCCGCCGGTGAGCTCGACCAGCAAGGCGATCTTCCCGTGGATCGTCGCCACGAGTGCCGGCGAGGACCTGGTCTACTACGGCGCCTCCGGCACCGGTTCCAACCAGATCTGGTCGGCCTACTTCGCACAGAACCTCACCGAGAACGTGACCGGCTGGTCGACCAAGCAGGTCGTCACCGTCCACAAGGGCCCGGTCTGCGAGAGCGGCATCTCGTGCAACGGCGGTCGGCAGCTCTTCGACGACTTCGGCGTCGACACCGATCCGAGCGGCTGGGCGCACATCGCCTACTCGCATGACAGCCCCGACCTCGGCGGCTCGGGCACCTACACGGGGTACGCCGTCCAGACCGGTGGCTCGCCCGTCGGATACCCGAACTAGCCCCACGTCAGCAACGACGAAGGCCCGCCCCCCGTACGGGGGGCGGGCCTTCGTGACGCGTGGCCTAGTGGAAGCTGTCGCCGCAGGCGCAGGAACCGGTGGCGTTGGGGTTGTCGATCGTGAAGCCCTGCTTCTCGATCGTGTCGACGAAGTCGATGACCGCACCGCCGAGGTAAGGCGCGCTCATCCGGTCGACGACGACCTTGACGCCGTTGAAGTCGACGAACTCGTCACCGTCGAGGGTGCGCTCGTCGAAGAACAGCTGGTAGCG
Source organism: Mycobacteriales bacterium (assembly GCA_035695045.1). Lineage (GTDB taxonomy): Bacteria > Actinomycetota > Actinomycetes > JAFAQI01 > JAFAQI01 > DASSKP01. The sequence continues at coordinate 63,334 of DASSEX010000001.1, forward strand.
CAGGCCGGAGCAGCCGCCCGGCTGCACCGCGACCCGCAGCGCGAGGTCGTCGCGGCCCTCCTGGTCGAGGAGGTGCTTCACCTTCGCCGAGGCGGCGTCGGTCAGGACGACGTTCTGGCTGGTGTCAGGCGTGGTGTCCTGGACAGTCATGCGGTGCGAC
>DASSEX010000002.1:0-7836 GCA_035695045.1 Mycobacteriales bacterium
GGGCCGGGCCGTGGTGGGCTCCGAGGTGGACGGCGGGGAACCGGGACTCGCCGGCGACGGCGGCGCAGACGTCGACGCCGAACCGGACGGCGTTCGTCGGGAGCTCGAAGACAAGCATGAACGCGTCACCGATCTGCTTGATGATCCGGCCGTGCCAACGCGAGACCGCAGTGCGAACGAGGGTGGCGAACCGGCTGAGGACGTCCGCTGCGACGGTGTCGCCCATGGTGAGGGTCATTGGGGTGAAGCCGGCGAGGTCGATGAACACGATGGTCGCCACAGCCTCGCCGGGTCGGTCCGACGGCGGTCGTGCGTCCTCGGTCAAGTGCCGGACGAAGTCGTCGCGCATCTCGCGCGCGAAGGCGCGCTGGTGCAGGTAGATCAGTGCGGGTTCGGCCATGGCGAGCATGGGTTGTGACAGGGCGTCGGTGGCATCCATGAGCTCGCGTCCGGATAGTCCCTTGGCGCGGTTGCGTTCGTGGACGTAGTCATGGAAGACGCGGTTCTCGGCTTCGGCGACGCGCTGCACCGCTTCGGTCATGACGCGGATGAGCTGCAGCAGCGCGTCGGCGGGGAAACCGAGGTCGAGGGCGGCGATCGCCATCTGCAGGGCGCCGGCGTCGTCCTCGGTCAGCGGCTCGCCTGGGGCCAGGCCTAGCAGGTTCAGCAGGCGGGTGACGAAGTCGTCGTCGATGTCGGATGGGAGCCGGGCCAGCAGTTCCTCGACGGTGAGGGCTGGCGCGTCGATGCGGCGTCCGGCCAGCAGCGATTCGAGGATGTCGCCGCGGCCGCGGCAGAACCGCTCGATGTGGTCGTCGGTGATGCCGCGTGCTTCTGCGTGGCGGACGAGTGTCACCCGCTCGACGCTGTCTGCAGCGTAGGTGCCGTCGTCAAGCCGGTGGAGCAGGCCGAACTCTTCGAGTGAGGCCAGCCGTGCCACCGAGGTGGCGGTGAGCTCGGCGAGCCGCTCCGCGGGGTAACCGTCGGGCATCTCGGCATGATCCTCTCAAACGTCGGCGCCGTCACCGGAGGGGCTTGCCCAGTGGGTCAGAGTCGGGTGGCGACACCGAAGACGAAGTCACCGAAGAAGCGGAGCTCGAGCGGGCGGGCGAGGGCGAGACCATGCTCGGCGAGCACGTCCGTGAAGTCCTCGCCGGTGAAGCGGTCTTCGCGTGGGTGGTCGAACAGGACGCGGTAGCTGGGTCGGTCTAGTGCGTGCCGGGTGACCTCGGCGAACACGAACTGGCCCTCCGGTCGCAGCACCCGCGCTACCTCCGCGACGGCGGCCCGCCAGTCCGGGATGTGGTGGAAGATGCCCAGCTCGACCACCGCGTCGATGCCGCCGGTGTCGATCGGCAGCGCGAGGGCGTCGCCGGGCTCGACGGTCACTAGCTCCGCTGGGCGCGACGCGAGCCGTCGGCCGGCGAGCTCGACCATCCGCGGGTCGAGGTCGATTGCGTGCACCGACCGCGCGGCGAAGTCGTCGAGCAGGGCCTCGGTGAACCCGCCGCTCCCACAGCCGATCTCGAGGACGTCGCGGTCCCGGAGGTCAGCGCCAAGCCGGTGCAGCAGTGGTCCGGCGTAGCGGCGTTCGAGCAGCGCCCATGGCCTGCTGGTCATGACGGCGCGTTCGGCGCGGTTGAGCAACATCGTGTCGTCCCTCACCTAGCGTGAAGCGCATTGAACTTTCGTAGCCGCAGGCTGTTGCTGACGACGAACACCGAACTGAATGCCATCGCCGCGCCGGCGATAAGCGGGTTGAGCAGGCCGGCAGCGGCGAGCGGCAGTGCGGCAACGTTGTAGGCGAAAGCCCAGAACAGGTTGCCCTTGATCGTGGCGAGGGTGCGTCGGGACAGCCGGATCGCGTCGGCGGCGGCACGCAGGTCGCCGGTGACCAGGGTGAGGTCGCTGGCCTCGATCGCGACGTCGGTGCCGGTGCCGATGGCCAGCCCGAGGTCGGCTTGTGCGAGCGCGGCTGCGTCGTTGACACCGTCGCCGACCATCGCCACCACACGACCGGCGTCCTGCAACTGCTTGACGAGCGTCACCTTGTCGGCCGGAAGCACCTCTGCACGGACGTCGTCGATTCCGACGCTCGTGGCAACTGCCTGGGCCGTCCGGGCGTTGTCACCGGTGAGCAGCACCGGCGTAAGTCCGAGGTGCCGCAAGGCTTGGATCGCTTCAGCGCTGGTCGGCTTCGCAGTGTCGGCGACGACGAGCACACCACGTACGGCGCCATCCCACCCGACGAACACCGGGGTGCGTCCGGCCGCCTCAGCTGCCTGGCGTGCCGCGTCGAGTTCCTCCGGCTCGGCGAGCGACCACTCGGCAAGGAGCTGCGCCCGGCCGACAACAGTGGCCCGTCCCTCAACGACGCCGGTGACGCCGAGGCCGGCGGTACTGGAGAACGATTCGACCGGAGGAAGGCTGCCCACGGTGTCAGCCGCCGCAGCTGCGATTGCCTGCGCGATCGGGTGCTCCGAGGCGTGCTCGAGGGCGCCGGCAACGCGAAGCACCTCGGCGCGCTGCTCGCCCGGCGCCGGGACGACGTCGACGAGCGCCATCCGGCCAGTAGTCACGGTGCCGGTCTTGTCCAGCACGATGGTGTCGACGCGTCGCGTCGACTCCAGGATCTGCGGGCCTTTGATGAGGATGCCGAGCTGCGCGCCGCGGCCGGTCCCGACCAGCAGCGCGGTCGGCGTCGCCAGTCCGAGGGCGCACGGGCACGCGATGATCAGGACCGCAACCGCGGCGGTGAACGCCTTCGTGGCGCCAGCGCCGTCAAGAAGCCAGAATGTGAGCGTCACCGCGGACAGCGCGATGACGACCGGCACGAAGACGGCGGAGACGCGGTCGGCGAGCCGCTGCACGGGCGCCTTGCCGGACTGCGCCTCGGTGACCAGCCGGGCGATCTGCGCGAGGGCGGTGTCGGCGCCGACCTTGGTCGCGCGGATGACGAGCCTCCCGCCGGCGTTGACGGAGGCGCCGGCGACCTCGTCACCGACACCCACCTCGACGGGAACGGACTCGCCCGTGAGCATGCTCGCGTCGACGGCGGAATTCCCCTCCTCGATGACGCCGTCGGTGGCGACCTTCTCGCCGGGCCGGACGACGAACCTGTCGCCGACAGCGAGCTGCTCGACCGGTACCCGCACCTCGGCGCCGTCGCGGAGGACGGCGACGTCCTTGGCGCCGAGCGCGAGAAGCGCGCGCAGCGCCGCGCCGGAGCGGCTCTTCGCTCGGGCTTCGAAGAAGCGTCCGAGCAGGATCAGCGTGGTGACGCCGGAGGCGACCTCGAGGTAGATGTCGGGATGGCTGGTGGCGGAGGGCACGAGCTGGAAGTTCATCCGCATGCCGGGTTCGCCGGCGCCGCCCCAGAACAGCGCCCACAGCGACCAGCCGAGCGCCGCGAGCACACCGACGGAGATCAGCGTGTCCATCGTGGCGGCGCGGTGCCGCAGGTTGAGTGCGGCCGCACGGTGGAACGGCCAGCCGCCCCAGATAACGACCGGCGCGGCGAGTGTCAGCGACAACCACTGCCAGAACCGGAACTGCAGCGCCGGAACCATGGCCAACAACACGACGGGGATGGTGAGCGCCGCGGAGACGACGACGCGCTGCCGCAGGCTGGCCATCTCGTCGACCCGCGGCGCCGCTTCACCAGGCTTGGTCTCGGCGGCGGGCGGCGGTTCAGGGAGCCGCGCGGTGTAACCAGTGGCCTCGACCGTCGAGACAAGGTCCTGCGGCGTGACCGAGGCCGAGTCGTAGGTCACGCTGGCGGTCGCGGTGGCGTAGTTGACGGTTGCGGTGACGCCGTCGAGCCGGTTCAGCTTCTTCTCGATCCGCGCCGCGCAGGAGGCGCACGTCATGCCACCCACGGCCAGGTCGACACGAGCCGGGGCGGTCGTTGTCGGTGGGTGGGTGTCGGTGCTCATAGTGTCGCCTTCGGGTTTGGGGCCGCCCCGGCTCGTGCGGGGGTCACGGTGCCGGGGCGGCGGGGCGGCGGGGCGGCGTCAGCCGACGACCGTGTAGCCGGCCTCGTCGATCGCGGCCTTGATCGCCGCGTCGTCGAGCGGGTCACCGGAGACCGTCACCGCCTTGGCGCCCAGGTCGACGTCGACGGAGGCGACCCCGCCCAGCTTCGTCACTTCACCGGTAATCGCGTCGACGCAGTGGCCGCAGCTCATGCCTTCGACCGTGTACGTACGGGTGCTCATCGCAGACTCTCCTTCATGAACGGACGAGGCGGCGCACAGCCTCCGCCGCTTCGGTGATCTTGATATCGGCCTCTGGGCCGCCTACTGCGACCGCTTCGTGGACGCAGTGGCGCATGTGATCCTCGAGCAGGTTGAGCGCGACGGCTTCGAGTGCCCTGGTTGCCGCCGAGATTTGGGTCAGGATGTCGATGCAGTAGGTGTCCTCGTCGACCATCCGCTGCAGGCCTCGGACCTGGCCTTCGATCCGGCGCAACCGCTTCTGCAGGGCATCCTTGTCCTCGCTGTACCCGCGCATCGTCTGCTCCCGTCGCCTCATGGCTACGATACCCCCCTAATGTATAGATGCTAGCAGGACCATTGGTCCTCCAGTCAGCGTCGTGCGCCCCGTCATGCCGCGACCCGGTCGACGGGCACCGCCCGCGACGGCGGTTGGTCGGCCGGTGGGGCGGCCTGCTCGGGCAGCCGGGTGCGCTTGAGGAGCAGCGCGTTGACCGCCACCAGAAGGCTCGATCCGGACATCGACAGCGCGGCGATCTCCGGGCGCAGCGTGACCCCGCCCCAGGCAAACGCGCCGGCCGCGATCGGCAGGGCGATCGTGTTGTAGCCGATGGCCCAACCAAGGTTCTGCCGCATCTTGCGCAGCGTCGCCCGTCCGACGTGCAGGGCGAGGGCGACATCGAGCGGATCGGAGCGCATGAGGACGATGTCCGCTGTCTCGATGGCGACGTCGGTACCAGCCCCGATGGCGATGCCGATATCGGCCGCGGCGAGCGCTGGTGCGTCGTTGACACCGTCACCGACCATGGCAACGGTCGCGCCTTGCCGCTGGAGCTCGCTGACCTTCGCCGCCTTGTCACCTGGCAGCACGTCCGCGAGGACCGAGTCAATGCCGAGCTCGTCGGCTATGCGTTGTGCCGTCGCGGCGTTGTCACCGGTCAGCATGACCACACGCGCGCCGAGATCGTGAAGCGCCGACACGGCCGCCTTCGCGGTGGGACGCGACGCGTCGGCGATCGCGAGCAGTCCCGCGGCCCGCCCCTCGATGGCGACCGCGACAACGGTGCGGCCGACCTTAGCGAGATCGGTGTAGGCGCCCTCGAGTTCGGCGAGATGGACCCCGTCTCGGTCGAGCAACCGCCTGGCGCCGACCGCGACCGGTCGTCCGGTGACCTCCGCGCGTACGCCGTATCCCGGCACCGCCTCGAATCGAGCGGCCACCAGCTCGGGGGCGCCGAAGCGGCTTGCGTAGTCGACGATCGCCGTCGCCAGCGGATGCTCGGAGTCCCGTTCGAGCGCCGCTGCTGCTGCCAACAGGTCGCGTTCCGGCACGCCGTCCGCAGTGACCACGGCGACCACCTGCGGCTGGCCGAGGGTCAGGGTTCCGGTCTTGTCCATCACGACCGTATCGATGCGAGCCGCCGTCTCAATAGCGGTGGCGTTCTTGAACAGAACCCCGCGACGTGCGCCCAACCCGGTGCCGACCATGATCGCGGTCGGAGTGGCGAGGCCCAACGCGTCCGGGCAGGTGATCACTACGACGGTGATCGCGAACAATAGTGCTGCCTCGGCGCCGCGACCGCTGGCCAGCATCCACACGCTGAAGGTGAGCAGGCCGCCGATCAAGGCGACGAAGACGAGCCAGAACGCGGCACGGTCGGCGAGGCGTTGCCCCGGCGCTTTCGAGTTCTGCGCTTCCTGGACGAGCTGCACGATCTGGGCGAGCGCCGTGTCGGTGCCGACCTTAGCGGCCCGTACCCGCAACGTTCCGTTGCGGTTGATGGTGGCGCCGATCGCGGGTGACCCGGGCTGCTTGTGCACGGGCAGGCTCTCCCCGGTGACCATCGACTCGTCGACCTCGGAGTCGCCGTCCTCGACGATGCCGTCGGTCGGGATCTTCGACCCCGGCCGGACGAGGAGCAGGTCCCCCACGACGACCGCACTGGTTGGCAGCTCGACCGGCTGCCCGTCCCGAAGAACAACTGCGCGCGGAGGGGCCAGGTTCAGCAGGGCGCGGATCGCGTCGTTGGCGCCACCCCGGGCGCGCATCTCGAACCAGTGCCCGAGCAGTACGAACGCCGCGAGGACAGTGGCGGCCTCGTAGAAGACGTCACCACCACCGGTGAGTGTGATCCCGAGTGAGTACAGCCAACCGGCCCCGATCGCGACCGCGACCAGCACCATCATGTCCAGCGTGTGCGCCCGCAAGGCATGCCAGGCACCGACGAAAAAGACCTGCGCCGCATACAAGATGACAGGCAGGCTCAGCAGCAGCTGCCAAACGTCCTCTCGGAGCCCAAACGGCGCGCTGACATCGAACCCGAACACGTCCCGCCCGATCGGCGACCATAGCGTGATCGGGACACTGAAGATCGCCGCGATCAGGAACCGGTTGCGCATGTCACGGACCATTGCCGCCATGTCATGACCGGCATGGCCGGTCGCCTGTTCGTGCCCCTGGTGAGCAGTCGGCATGCCGTGGCCGGGATGAGCGCCTGTCCCAACCTGCTGGGCAGGCTCTGCGACGTGGTGCTCGTGCGCGGCGGACGCCGGTCGCTCGCCGTGCTCCTTTGGTTCGGTCATCGCATCGCACATGTGCGCCGGGACCGACTGCCCGGCGCAGTGCAGGCCACAATCTTCGACGAAGCCGCGCAGCTGGGCGACCGATGTGATGCTTGCGTCATAGGTGACCGTCGCCGTCTGTGCCGCAGCGTTGGCGACCACGTCGTGGACTCCGGTCCGTGTACGCAGCGCCGTCTCGACGGTGTGCTGCTGCGACCCGAGCAGCATGCCGGTGACGTCCAGCACGACCGTCCGCTCCGTGTGTTTCGCTTCCGGTCGGCCACCCATGACCGCACCTCCATACCGCCAGAGGAGCTCTTAATACCCCTGGCCCGTATCATCGTCAACAGGCCGAACGGCCCTAGCAGGATGCCTGGCCGGTCAACCACCCGGGGAGTGCGATGACGCTCGCGGCGACCAAGCTGAGCTCGGATGCGACACGGGCCGCCCGGCGTCGGCCGGATGACGGTTGCCTCCGGTCGTCCGGGTGCGCCGGCCGGGGACCTACCCCCCTTCGCCGCCGACGCTACGCGCGCTGGCGATGGTCGGTGCAAGGGCCAACGGTCCGCGTGTGCTGAGGAGAGGCAGGCTCCCCGACCTGCACTCGCTAGCGGATCGGGTTGACCTGTGAGAGCAGCAACGCCACCAGCCCGGCGAGGATCAGCATTCCGATCGCGGCGGAGATCGCGTCGCGGTGGACGCGCTTCATCGCCGCACCCCGACCTTCACCCGCCGCGACAGCGCCGCGAGGTGACGGCGGCGGGTCGTGCCCGAGGGCTCGCGGCGCGGCCAGGCGTCGTGCACCCGACTCATCTGCCCGACCAGGACGAGCACTGCCACCCCCGCGACGGCAAACCAGCCCAGGGACACGGCGACAGCCGAGGCGGAAAGATCGTGGAAGGCATTGCCAAACGCGTACACGCCGACGATCGACGCGATGACGAACACCGCCATCTCCATGCGCCGCCGCCCAAGCGAAGGTTCCGGCCGTTGATGCTGAGTCGTCATCAGGTACCTCCACCGTGGATCGGCCCGTGCCGTTCGCGCAGCGCTGGCTGGT
>DASSEX010000003.1:0-8281 GCA_035695045.1 Mycobacteriales bacterium
GGCGCCGGTGGCTATGCCCGGGTCCAGTCGGACGAGTTCCTGGCGCAGCAGCGGGCAGCACTCGGGCGCGCTGTCGTGCAGGCGGACGTCGTCATCACGACGGCTGCCGTCCCAGGTCGGCCCGCCCCTCGGTTGGTCACGGAGGAGATGGTCCGGGGCCTCCGACCGGGGTCGGTGGTCGTCGACCTCGGCGCCGAGGGCGGCGGCAACTGTGAGCTCACCCGGGTCGGCGAGACCATCGACGTGGACGGCGTGACGATCGTCGGGGTGCGCAATCCCGCCTCGGCGTATCCGTTGCATGCCAGTGCGCTCTACGCCCGTAACGTCGCCAACCTGCTCGCGCTCGTGGTTCGCGACGGGGCGATCGCACCCGACTGGGACGACGAGATCCTCGCCGGCGCGTGCGTCACACGGGAGGGACAGGTGTTCTCGGAGTGACCGAAACCACGCTGGGACTGCTGTCCATCTTCGTGCTGTCGGTGTTCGTCGGCTTCGAGGTCATCTCGAAGGTGTCGCCGATCCTGCATACGCCGCTGATGTCAGGTGCGAACGCGATCCACGGCGTGATCCTGGTCGGCTCGATGATCGTGCTCGGCACCGGCCACGGGGCGGCCACGACGATCCTGGGGTTCCTCGCGGTGATCCTCGCGACGATGAACGTCGTCGGCGGGTTCGTGGTGACCGACCGGATGCTGGAGATGTTCAAGGGTCGCGGCGGGGCCTCCCGCCGCGCCGTTGAGCCGCCCGCCGGTGGTGACCGGCCGTGACGCGGATGGAGACGCTCGAGCTCATCTACCTGTTGTGCGCGGTGTGCTTCATCGTCGCGTTGAAAGGGCTGTCGTCACCGAAGTGGGCCCGGCAGGGCAACCTCATCGGCGCCGCGGGCATGCTCGTCGCCATCGCGACGACGTTCGCCTGGCCGGGGCTCCACAAGATCTGGCTGATCGTCATCGGCATCGTCATCGGGACGGCGGTCGCGGTCCCGGCTGCGCGCATGGTGAAGATGACGGCCATCCCGCAGATGGTGGCGGCGTTCAACGGCGTGGGCGGCGGTGCTGCGGCCCTGGTGTCGCTGGCAGACTTCAACCTGTCGCATCGCAGCGCCGGCATCGGCACGTCCGCGGCTGTGTTGTTCAGCGTTCTGATCGGCGGCGTCTCCTTCACCGGCAGTGCCGTCACGTTCGCGAAGCTTCAGGAGCTCATGACCGGGCGTCCCGTGGTGCTGCCACGGCAGCGCCTCCTCAACATCGTGCTCGCGGTCGCGGCGCTGGTCTTCGTGATCTGGGGACTTGCCGCCGGCAGCATGGTGGCGGCTGTCCTGCTCTGCCTGGCGGCGCTTGTGTTCGGCGTGCTGTTCGTGCTGCCGGTCGGGGGTGCGGACGTCCCTGTCGTCATCTCTTTGCTGAACGCGTTCACCGGGTTGGCCGTCGCTGCGAGCGGCGCCGTGCTCCGCATGCCGCTGCTCATCATCGCCGGCACCCTCGTCGGCGCGAGCGGAACGCTGCTGACGCAGCTGATGGCGACCGCGATGGGGCGGCCGTTGACCAACATCCTCTTCGGCGCGATCACGGCGAAGCCCACGACCGCCGTCGCCGAAGGCGCGACCGATCGTTCGGTGCGCACCGGCACCGTCGACGACGTCGCGATCCTGCTGGCGTACGCGCGGCGTGTGGTCGTCGTACCGGGCTATGGCTTGGCGGTCGCGCAGGCGCAGCACACCGTCCATGAGCTCGCGCAGCTGCTCGAGCAGCGCGGCGTCGAGGTGAGCTACGGCATCCATCCGGTCGCCGGCCGGATGCCGGGGCACATGAACGTCCTTCTCGCCGAGGCCAACGTTCCGTACGAGCAGCTGAACGAGATGGATGAGGTCAACGGCCGGATGGGGCAGACGGACGTCGTCCTCGTGGTCGGCGCGAACGACGTCGTCAACCCGGCCGCTCGCGACCAGCCCGGCTCGCCGATCTATGGCATGCCGATTATCGACGCCGACCACGCACAGCAGATCGTCTTCATGAAACGCAGCATGCGCCCGGGCTTCGCCGGCATCGACAACGCGCTGCTCTACGACCCGAAGACGACGATGCTGTTCGGCGATGCGAAGGACACGCTCAGCAAGCTCGTCACCGCCGTGAAGACGGCCTGATCGCGGCGACTGCGCCGAACGGAGTAGCGGACGCGCGCCGAGCGCCAGCGCGCATGGCCCTTACCGGCCGGACTGACTAGTCCCTTATCGGCAAGTTGGCCGCTCTGGCTGGATCGCCCCATTTGGCGCGCCGAACAGTCTTTGTGCGGCGGGGGCGCCGTGCGATCGCTGGGGGGACGACGTGGCGGATCGGACGAGTACACGCATCGCGACGCGGATCAGGCGTAGCGCTGCCCTGTTGGCCGTTGCGACTGTCGGACTGACCGCAGGGAGCGCCCCGCCGGCACAAGCCGACCTGCTCGGCGGCCTGACCAGCACGCTGACCGGCACCGTCGGTGGCCTCGTCGGCGTCGTGAGCACCGCAGTGGACACCACCGCCGGCCTGCTCACCGGCGCGGACTGGGGGTACGACGCGACCCAGACGCCGATGACGTCGGTGAACCAGAGCATTGGCGCGGACAAGATGCAATCGCTCGGATACACCGGCAAGGGTGTCGGTGTGGCGCTGATCGACAGCGGCGTCGTCCCCGTCCAAGGGCTGACCTCGGGCAACGTCATCAATGGTCCGGACCTGTCGCTCGACAACACCAAGTCCGGCTACTCCAGCCAGGACGGCTTCGGTCACGGCACCCACATGGCCGGCATCATCGCCGGGAACGACGGCACCTACTCCGGCTACAAGGGTGTCGCGCCCGGCGCGAAGCTGCTCAACGTGAAGGTCGGTGCCTACGACGGCGCCGTCGACGTCAGCCAGGTCATCGCCGCGATCGACTGGGTCGTGCAGCACCGGGCCGACAACGGCATGAACATCCGCGTCATCAACCTGTCGTATGGCACGGACGGCGTGCAGAGCTACCAGCTCGACCCGTTGACCGCCGCCGTGGAGCACGCATGGCAGCACGGCATCGTCGTCGTGGTCGCAGGAGGCAACACCGGCACGACGCGGACGTCTCTCGACAACCCTGCGATGGACCCGTTCGTCATCGCGGTCGGCGCGGACGCCACCCAGGCCACAGCAACGTCGACCGACGACGTGATCCCGTCGTTCTCGGCTCGCGGGTCGTCTGCCCGCCACGTCGACGTCGTCGCGCCCGGGCAGTCGATCGTCTCCCTGCGCGACCCCGGCTCGGTCATCGACACGGAGTACCCGAAGGCGGTCGTCAACACCCGCTTCTTCAAGGGATCCGGCACGTCGCAGGCGACCGCAGTCGTCTCCGGCGCGGTGGCACTGCTCCTCCAGCAGCACCCCACGTGGACGCCCGACCAGGTCAAGTCGGTCCTCATGACGACTGCGACGCCGCTGCCGCAGGCGACGGCGCAGGACCGCGGTGCGGGACTGGTCAACCTCGTCGGGGCGAGCGCTGCTCTCCCGGGCACCGCAACGCAGACGATGACCAAGTCCAGTGGTCTGGGGACGATCGAGGGCGCTCGCGGCACGAAGCACATCGGTGACAACGGCACCGACCTCACCGGCGAGCAGGACGTCTTCGGCAAGGCGTGGCAGCCGTCGGTCTGGTCCCCGGCGAGCTCTGCCGCGACGGCGTGGACGGGCGGCACGTGGAACGGAAGCGTCTGGACCGGCTCCTGCTGGTGCGGTACCTCGTGGACGTCGACGACCTGGTCCGGTCAGGCATGGTCGGGTCAGGCGTGGAGCGGTCAGGCGTGGAGCGGTCAGGCGTGGAGCGGCCAGGCATGGTCCGGCCAGGCGTGGAGCGGGAGCGGCTGGTCCGGCCAGGCATGGTCGGGTCAGGCGTGGAGCGGGTCCATGTGGTCGTGATGACCTCTCCCCTCTCTCTACCGGCAGCCGGAGCGCGTGAGCGCTCCGGCTCTCGGCCTGTTGCGTGGCTGTTCATCGGCCTGCTGGCGGCTGCGGCGACCGTCCTGGTCGTCACCGTCGTCGCCCCCGTTCGTCCGCCGATGTTCGGTGGCGGCTGGATGTGGGCGGCGATGGCGCTCGCGTTCGTCGTGGGCGACGCCGTTGCGGTGCACATCAACATCGGCCGCCACGCGCACACCTTCTCGCTGGCGGACCTGCCGATGGCCGCGGGTCTGCTGCTGGCACCGCATGTGTCATTGCTGTCCGCGCGCCTGATCGGTGGGCTCGTCGTCGTGGTGTTGGTGCGCAGGCTCCCGCCGATGAAGCTGTTCTTCAACCTCGCCAACTGGGCCCTCGGCACGGCGTGCGCTCTTGCCGTCTGGGTTGCGCTCACGAGCGGGTACAGCGGGAGCTCCCGCTTCGGGCTCGGAGTCCTGCTGGCCGTGCTCGTGTGCGAGCTCGTGTGCGCGCTCGCGATCAGCACGGTCATCGTCCTCGCCGGTGGTCGGATGAGCCGACAGGATGTCGCTCGGGGCGCCATGACCGGCGCGTTCGCCGGCCTTGCGAACACGTCGTTCGTTCTCATGTCCGTCGCGATGATCCACACGAACCCCACCGCGTCGTGGGCAGTCGCCGTGGTCGCGGCGTTCCTCGCCGTCGGTCAGCGTTCACATGTGCGGCTGCAGAAGCGGCATGGCGCTCTCGAACGGTTGAACGACGCCGCCCGTCGGCTCGGTCGAGACCTGCAGGCCGACTCCATCGCCCAGGAGATCGTCCTCGGTGCTGCCAGTGCACTGAACGCCGCAACGGCACGGCTCGAGCTGCTCGCCAGCGGAGACTTCCCCGCGGTTGTGCTGTCGTTCGACGGCGAGAGCGTGATCGTGGTCGAGACCACGGATGCGGATCTGGTGCGCGACACGGACTCCGACAACCGCCGGCGCAGCGAGCGCATCACCGCGCCGTTGCAGGCCCACGGGAGAGTCCTCGGCTATCTGAGCGTGACCGGGAGTGCTGCGGTCCCGACTTTCGGCGAGGACGAGCAGCATCTGCTCAACACGCTGGCTCAGCACGCGAGTACGACGTTGACCAACGGCCGCCTGGCCGACGAGCTCCGGCTCCAGGTCGCCGACAACGAGCACCAGGCGACACACGATCCGCTGACCGGGCTGGCGAACCGGCTGATGTTCGAGCGTGTCGTCAGCGCAATGCTCGGCAGCAACCGCCGGCTTGCCGTGCTGCTGTTCGACCTCGACCGGTTCAAGGAGGTCAACGACACCCTGGGTCATGCCGCGGGTGATGCGTTGCTTCGCGATGTCGGCGAGCGGCTGCGCGCCGCGGTACCGCAGGCGCTGTGCATCGCGCGGCTCGGTGGCGACGAGTTCACCATCCTGCTGACCAACGCGGACGAGTCGGCGGCGACCGTCGCGGCGGAGTCTGCGCGCGAGGCGTTGCTCAACCCGATGGAGCTCAACTGCGTGCCGGTCAGCGTCGACGCGAGCGTCGGCATCGCCCTCGCGCCCGACCACGGCGCCTCCTGTGACGACCTGCTTCGACGCGCGGACGTCGCGATGTACGCCGCCAAGGACGGCCGTCACGGCGTGGTCGTCTACGACCCCGAGTTCGACGACAACGACGCCTCTCGCCTCGGCATGGTCGCCGAGCTGCGCGATGCGATCCACAAGGACCAGCTGTTCCTGCACTACCAGCCGAAGGTCTCGCTGCTGGACTCCGCCGACACCGCCAAGGCGAGCGTCGAAGCGCTCGTGCGGTGGAACCATCCGGTGCGTGGCTTCGTGCCGCCGGACGACTTCATCGGTGTCGCCGAGCAGACCGGTGTCATCGTCGCGCTGACCGACTGGGTGCTCACACACGCGCTCACCGAGTGTCGTCGTTGGCTGGACAGCGGCCTCGACATGTCCATTGCCGTCAACATCTCACCGCGTGTCCTGAGGGACGCGACCTTCCCGGAGCGGTTGGCGAGGCTCCTTGCCGCGCACCGGGTGCCGGCGGCGCGGCTCACGCTCGAGATCACCGAGAGCGCGATCATGGATGACGTCGAGCACGCCGTCGAGGTGCTGTGGCAGCTGCGTAAGGCCGGCGTTCGACTGTCGATCGACGACCTCGGAATCGGCCAGTCGTCGTTGGCCTACCTCAAGCGGCTACCGGTGCACGAGGTGAAGATCGACAAGTCCTTCGTCTTCAACATGGCGGACGACGAGGACGACGACGCGATCGTCTGCGCCGTCGTCGGGCTGGCCCACCGGTTGCGCCTCTCGGTCGTCGCGGAGGGCGTGGAGACGGTGCACGCGCGGGACCGGTTGGTCGAGATCGGGTGCGACGTCGCGCAGGGCTACTGGTACAGCCGTCCGCTGGCGACGGCCGACGTCGCCCCATGGTTCGCCGGTAGGGCGGACCTGGGTCGGCCGTTGCAGGCGCCCGAGCCGGCGAAGCCGCAGCTGCGCGTCGCGCAGAGCTGACCGGGCCCCCGACTCAGATGCCACCGTGTATCGGTGGCGCCGCCGGCGGCTGGAGGATGTCGTGTCGGGTGAAGGTCGCCGTTGCCCCACCTTCACCGTTGACGTCGTAGTAGCGCACCAGGCGATGCGTCGTCGCGTCGAACAGCAGCAGCTGAGCGTCGAAGTTCTGCAACCCGCCAACAGAGAAGGCGTCGAGCCCGCCGGCGCCGACGGTCCCGGTGTGCAGGACGATCGTCGTGTCGTCGGTGCGCAGCGCCTGCCGGTGGGTGTGCCCGCACGCGACGAGCGGCACGATTCCCGCCACGCCGCGCGCGGAAGGGTCGGGGCTGACCGCCATCTGACACTCGTGGACGAGAACGACGTCCGGCACACTGCCCAGCGACGTCAACATCGTCGGCATCGCGGCGCGCACGCGCGCGTCATTCAGGGACATCACGGCGCTGGTCGTCCGCCGACGGGGCGTGAACGACGGGTCGCCCACACCGAAGACGGTGATGCCGTCCGTGGTCGCGGTCGTGCCGTCGAGGACGTGCACGCCGCGGATACCGCGCATGACGCGCTCGAAGCCGCTGCTGTCGTGATTGCCTCGCACCCAGGCGTAGGGGACGCGGAAGGAGCGGATGAGCGGCGCGACGACGCATGCCTCGCCGGGGACGCCGTACGACGTCGTGTCGCCCGCGTCCCACACGGCACGGGCGCCGGTCGAGGTCTGCAGCCGGTGCGCGAAGAGCAGGCCCTCGGGGTTGAGGTGGTCATCGGCGATCAGCACGATGGGGATCAGACCCGGGTTGGCGCGCGCGGTCGCCTCGGTGGGTGGAGTCACCAGCGGCGCGGGCGGAGTCAGGTCGGGCAGGTCCGCGATGGCGTAGCGCGACCAGCCGTGAGCGCAGCTCGCCGCATCGAAGGTGGACAGGCGGGTGGTGGCCGCTGTGGCGCCGACGGCCACACCGACGACGGCGAACGTCGTCGCGCCGACGACGAGCAGGCGCCGGCCGCGCCGGCCTGAACCGAGCAGGGCGAATCCGAGGAGCAGCGCGACGAGCACGGCGCCGAGGGTCACTCGCAGGAGGTAGCCGACCGCTGCCGAGATGACCCGCGGGCGAGCCTCGCTGAGCGCCTCGAGCAGCTGGGGCTCGGTGACCTGCGGCGCAGGCTGCACGGCTACGGCCACCTGCACCTGCAGCGGCCCGGCGTTGATGGTGTCGTCGGTGACGGGACGCCCCATCGCCGTGCGGATCACGGTGCCCGACCCGGGCGCCGCCTTGATCTGGGCGCTGACGACGCCGAGCTTGATGTCGGCCGGGGGTGTCAGCGTGAGGCTCAGCCAGGTGCTGAGCGCCGCCACGCCGACCACCAGGAGCGCGACCAGCCAGCGGCGCGGCGTCGTTCGCAGAGCGGCGCGGGCGGTGAGCAGTCGGGTCGGCACGGGGTCGTCTCTCGGGCACGGAACGGTCCACTCCAGTGTCCGTGATCGCGGAGGCCGGCGCTGGGAAACGGAAGAACTGGGCCTTATCCGGCGTCAGTAACACGGCGACGACGGCCAGCTCCAGGTAGTAGGGCGTCAGGGCGCCAGCGATGAGCGCCGAGAGGCGCTGGAGTTGAAGACCGTCGTTTTCGGTACCTTCGGGCATCTGGAGGGCTCGCCTAGTGGCCGATGGCGGCGGTCTTGAAATTCGGACGCCGCTCGTGTGGAGCCATGTGTTGCCGGGTGACTGTGCAGGTCGGCTCGTTGGCGCTGTTCGCCCAAGATCGGCGGTGAGTGCCGACGTGCGGCTGCGTTGCTGGCGCCATCGCTGGCGGTCGCTTCCGGCGCTGGGACGCTCTAGAAGATCCATTATCCGGCAT
>DASSEX010000004.1:0-11371 GCA_035695045.1 Mycobacteriales bacterium
GACTACCAGCCGCACGGTGTCTCGATCAGCGACGACGGCAACCGTCTCTACATGGCCGAAGCCGGCTTCCAGAACTCCGACTTCAGTGGACTGACGATCCTCGATGTCAGCCAGATCCAGAAGCGCGTGGTCAACCCGACGGTGCCCATCGTCGCGCGACTGACGTGGAAGCAGGTGAGCACGCCGCAGAACGCGACGCCGTTCACGAGTCACGGTCACAAGTACCTGCTCGAGGACGACGAGTTCGGCAGCGGCGCCAACATCGGCGCGGCCCGGATCATCGACATCCAGAACGAGAAGAAGCCGTTCGTCGTGTCCAACCTGCGGCTCGCGGTCAACAAGGGGGGCCAGACGGCGGATCCGGGTGATGACCAGCCCTTCCAGGGCTATCAGGGTCACTACTGCTCGCTGCCGAGCCGCGTCGACCCCTACATCGTCGCGTGCAGCTTCATCATGTCCGGACTGCGAGTCTTCGACATCCGGGACGTGGCCCACCCGAAGGAGATCGCGTACTTCAACAGGCCGCTGATGCCGGGAGCGGGGAGCACCCCGACAAAGGCCGGCGCGTTCGCGATGTCCGCGCCCGCGTACGACGAGAAGACGCACGACATCTGGTACACCGACGGCAACACAGGGTTCTACGTCGTCCGGCTGACTCCGCACGCCGGTGCCCAGAAGTTCGCCCGCGTGATCAGCCTGCCCGGGAACTGACCCATGTGTGCCCTGAAGGGGTGATCGTCGCGATCGTCGTGGTTGTCGGTACGCCGGGCGCGGGACGATGAGTTCGGCTGAGGTCGGACGTCGTACCGAGTGGAAATTGTCGCGCAAACTGTCGGTGGCATCTGGCAGTCTGCGGCTGACCACGAAGGGACCGCGATGACGACGACTGCTGCCACCGACGCCACTGCCGGCGCACCGGCGGATCCGCGCCGCTGGAAGGCGCTGGGCGTGCTCGCCCTCATTCAGTTCATGCTCATCCTCGACGTCACGGTCGTGAACGTGGCGCTGCCACAGATCCAGCACGACCTCGGCTTCTCCAGGGCCGGGCTGGCCTGGGTCGTCAACGGCTACGTGCTGATGGCGGGCGGCTTCCTGCTCCTGGGCGGCCGGCTCGCCGACATCCTCGGCCGGCGGCGGCTGTTCCTGCTCGGTGTGGCGCTGTTCGCGATCGCGTCGGCGACCTGTGGAGCGGCGGTCGACCCGGCGATGCTCGTCGTGTCGCGCTTCGTGCAGGGCCTGGGTGAGGCGCTCGCCGCACCGGCGTCGCTGGGACTGATCGCGCTGCTGTTCCCCGACCCCCGGGAGCGGATGAAGGCGCTCGGCATGTGGGGCGGCATCGCGGGCCTGGGCGGGACGTCCGGCACCGTGATCTCCGGCGTCCTCGTCAACTACGCGTCCTGGCGCTGGATCTTCTTCGTCAACCTGCCGGTTGCCCTCATCGCCCTGCTCCTCGTGCCGCGGCTCGTCTCCGAGAGCCGGATGGTGCGCGAGCATGCCCGACCCGACTACCTCGGGGCGGTGACCGGCACCGCCGGTCTGATCCTGGTCGTCGACGGTCTGCTCAATGCCGCGCCGCCGCACGCCTGGGGTGACTGGCAGGCCTGGGGCCCGCTGGCCGCCGGAGTAGGGCTGCTCGCACTCATGCTCTGGATCGAGTCACGCTCGAACGCACCGCTGATCCCGTTGTCGTTCTTCGCCAACCGGACCCGGGTCGTGACCAACTTCGTCACGCTGTTCTTCTCGTCGTCGTTCTTCAGCTACTTCTTCCTGCTCACGTTGTTCGAGCAGCAGATCCTCGGCTGGTCACCGTTGAAGGGCGGGCTGTCCTACCTTCCGTTCGGTTTCAGCATCGGTGCCGGCATCGGAATCGGCACGGCCTTGATGCCGCGCTTGGGCGTCAAGCCGCTGCTCGCGGCGGGCTTCTTCGGGTGCGCGGTCGGGCTGTGGCTGACGAGCGGTCTCGACGTCACCTCGTCCTACGTCGGCGGGATCATGCCCGGCATGATCGTGCTCGGCTTCTTCTCGGGGGTCAGCTTCCCGGCGATCGGCAACGCGTGCCTGCACGAAGTCACCGGCCAGGACTCCTCACTCGCCTCCGGCGTGCAGAACGCCATGCAGCAGGTCGGCGGTGCGATCGGCTTGTCCACTCTCGTCACGATCGCGCTCAGGCACGCGGCCGGCGCCATGCACGGAGGCGCGTCGCCTGCGGTCGCGTCGACCTCGGGCTATGCACTGTCCTGGCGGATCGGCGCCGTGCTGCTCGCCATCGGCGGCGTTCTCGTGCTTGCGCTGCTGGAGCACGTGCTGTCGATTCCGCGTAACCCCGAGGCCGAGCTCATCGCCCAGCCGGCGTCGGCGGTTCAGCTCGGAGCGACGCCGCTTGGCGTTACCGACGGGTAGCCGATAGGCAGGTCGCCATGAGCTCTGCGACCGCGACTGTAGCCGAGACCGGCGTCCTCTTCCCGACCGTCGACGGCCGGCGCAGCACCCAGTCGACGGCGCGGGCGGTGTTCGCCGAAGCGACGCGCGGATGCGCGCCTGACGTCGCGCGAGCGATCGACTCGGCGGCGAAATGGCGTCGTGACTACGTCGCGCGTCTCGTCGACATCGAAGCGGCTTCCGCGACGAGCCCGAAGCACGCGCTGCTCGTCGCCGCCGACGGCTTGGCCGCTGTGCACGAGCACATGGTCTTTGCGCGCGACGGCGAGGAGGTGCCGGTCGGCCGGGCTCTCGCGACCTGGCGCGAGCCGCGCTTCGACACCCAGACGCTCACCGGCGCTGGCGCTCATCCCGGTCGGCTGGCGATTCCCTATCGCGGTCACACCCTCACCGGCGACGAGCTCCAACGTCAGCTCGACCGATGGGTGTCGGACGGCATCGTCGAACGGTCGTGCGCCGAAGCGCTCCGCCTGGTCGCCGCCAACCCCGACTGGCTCGATGCGTCGGACCTGACCGTCGCGGTCGTCGGTGCTGCGGCCGAGATGGGTCCGCTGCCTTCGCTGACCAGGTGGGGCGCGACGGTCCTCGCGGTCGACATCCGCCGAAGTGACATCTGGGACCGCATCCGCGGTTTCGCTCTCGCGGGCAGCGGCACCGTGCACATGCCGGTCGACACCAGCAAGCGCGGCACCCTCGGCGCTGATCTGCTGACGGAGACGCCGGAGATCCGCGCATGGCTCGACGGGTTCGACGGGCCGCTGGTCATCGGCAACTACGCGTACGCCGACGGCGCCGCGTTCGTCCGCGTCGCGACTGCCGCCGACGCACTGGTCGAGGATCTGGTCCGCACCCGGCCGGACACCGCTGTCGCCTACCTCGCCAGCCCGACCGATGTCTTCGCGGTGCCGGGCGAACTGGTCGACGGTCACCACGTCCGCGGTCGGCGCGGCCGACTGATGCGCCTGCCGTTGCGGACGGCCACTGCAGGCCGGCTGTTCACGCCGAACTACCGCCGCGTCGTCGAGAGCGAGGGCGGTCGGCGCTACGGCCTGGCCGACTCCGTCATCCCGCAACAGGGTCCCAACTACGCCCTCGCGAAGCGACTGCAGCGCTGGCGCGCGGTGCTTGCCCGGCAGACGGTCGTCACCTCCGCCAACGTCGCGCCCGCGACCCGCACTCGTTCGGTGATGAAGAACCGCATCCTCGCGGCGGCGTACAGCGGGGCGAGCAGCTACGGCGTCGAGGTGTTCGACGTCGAGACGAGCAGCACGATGATGGCAGCGCTGCTCATCCACGACCTGCGCAACCCGAAGGCGGCGGCAGCGCCGTCGGCACCGCTCGCCCATCCACTCGACCTGTTCGTCGACCAGGCTGCCCACGGCGGGCTGTGGCGGTTGCCCTACGAACCGCGGTCGGTTCTCACCCTCGCCGCCCTCGAAGGGCTTGTCACGCGACGCTGAGCTCGGCAGGCAGCGGCTCGGCGTGCACAACGGTCAGGGTCGTGACCGCCCGGGTCAGCGCGACGTAGAGCCAGTTGAACCCGCGCGCATGCACGCGGACGATGTGTGCCGGCTCGACCGCGATGACGTGGTCGAACTCCAGGCCCTTGCACAGCGTCACCGGCACGAGCGTGACGCGAGCCTCCATCCCGTGTTCGACGATGTCGACGTCGACGCCAGACGCGCGCAACGACTTCCGCACGCCGCCCAGCGTCGATTCGCTCGCGATGACGCCGATCGACCCGGCGAGCTCGGTCAGCTCGCGGACGGCCGTCACCACAGCTGTCGCGACGTCGCCGGTCTCTCGCACACGGAGTGAGCCGGCGGCGGCACGCAGCGACGTCGCCGGAGCGACCGTGACGCCGAGCACGGGCAGCAGTCGGTTCGCGAAGTCGAGCACCTCGGCGGGAACGCGATAGCCGCGCGTCAGCGGCACCGTGCGTCCGTCGGCCTGCCCGAGCAGGGCCAGCGTGCGGTCCCAGTCGGCCACGGCCCCTTCGGCCGTGGCCTGTGCCAGGTCGCCGAGTACTGTCGCCGAGCCGGAGGGACAGCGCCGCGCCAGCGCCCGGCACTGCATGGCGGACAGGTCCTGCGCCTCGTCGACGACGACGTGACCGAACGTCGGCGTGCGATCCAGCAACCCGGCGACCTCGTCGACCAGGAAGGCATCCGCGACCGACCAGCGCATGGCACCAGGTGTGGTCGGGGGAGGGTCCCGCAGGAGCAGCTGCTGCTCGTCGTCGGTGAGCAGGTCGGCTCCGCACTCGGCGAGGACTTGTCGATCGCACAGCAGTCGGGTGACCACTCCCTTCGCGGTCACCGGCGGCCAGTGCTCGTCGACCCAACCCTTGATGTCCGGCGTCTTGGCCAGTCGCGCGACCGCGCGGTCGTCGGGCGCGCCGCCGCCGGCCTCCGCGCGGCGTCGTACGACTTCGGCGACCAGCGAGGCGAGGCGAGAGCGCGCGACGGCGTACGGCGTCTTCAGTCGTCGTTCCCGGTCGAGCAGCTCGACGAGCTCGTGGCGCGGCACCCGCCAGCGCCTGCCGAATGCCGAGACCATCAGGTCCTCGCGGGGAAGGGTCACGCCGGCGTAGACCGCGCGGCGCACCACCTCTGCCATCCGTTCGTCACCCTTGAGCCGCGCGACCTCGGCATCGTCGACGGCGCGGATGCTGATCCCGCGTACGACGTCCTGCACCGCCACCTGTTCGACGTCGAGCTCGCCGAGCGCCGGCAGCAGTGCGCCGATGTAGCCGAGGAACGAGCGGTTCGGCCCGACCACCAGGACGCCGGAGCGCTTGAGCTGGTCGCGATACGCGTAGAGGAGATACGCAGCGCGGTGCAGGCCGACTGCGGTCTTGCCCGTGCCGGGCGCCCCTTGGATGCAGATCGTCTGGGAGAGGTCGGCACGGACCAGGTCGTCCTGGTCGGGCTGGATGGTCGCGACGATGTCGCGCATCGGCCCGACGCGCGGACGCTCGATCTCCGCCGTCAGGATCCCGCTCTGGGAAGGGTCGTGTGACTCGCCACGGTCGAGGTGCTCGTCCTCGAGGCTGGTCATGAGCCCGTGGGAGAACCCGAACCGGCGGCGCAGGCCGAGTCCCATCGGATCGTTCGCGCTCGCGCGGTAGAAGGCTCGCGACACCTCAGCTCGCCAGTCGATGACGACCGGGTCGCCCTTGGTGTCGCGGACGTGCCGGCGACCGAGGTAGAACTGCTCGCCCGCGACACGGTCGATCCGGCCGAAGAACAGCGGTGTCTCGGGGTCGTCCAGCAGTGCCTGCGCCCGGCGAAACAGCTCTGCCTTCAGGAACTCGGTCGAGACCGGGTCGCCGCCGTGCGCCTCGAGTGACCGGACGGCGTCGCGCATCTGCTCGAGGCACCGGCGGGCGAAGACCAGGTGCGCCTGCTCTCTCTCGAGCTCCTCCACCCCGGCGCACACGAGCGCAAGACCATAGTCGCGGTCCCGATGGGGATCAACCCCCCCCGACGACCGGACGTGGACCTCGACACGGCCTGCGGCACCATGAGTCACGTGTTGGGACGTGGGACCGCATTGCTCTCGTTGCCGCTGCTGCTCGCCGCATGCGCGACGGGATCGTCAGGTGGCGGACATGGTGCTGGCAATGAGACGCCGTTCTCCAGCATCGGTGATCCAGTCGGCGATCAGCTCGGGCAGGTTCTTTTCACCGTGGCTGACGGCGCGGGCAAAGTCGATGTGCGCCTCGAGACATTGGGACCAAACCCGCCAGGGTCGCCGGTGTCCTGCGACAAAAGCCCGCATACGGCGGGTACCCGGCTCGTGCCCCTTTACGTCAACGGGACTTCGCACGACCCCAAGAGCGGGGTAGCAGACATCGGCGTGAAGATCACGGTCGTGAGCAGCGGTGTCAGCGGGCCGTTGCTGGTGACGACGACTGGTGGCAGTTACGTGGCGACCTGCGACCCCGCACCCGTCGTCCGCCTGGATGGGATGAAGGCGGGTATCCAACACGTAATTCGGGGCGTTGCGGTCGTGAAGGATGGCGCAAGGCAAGCAACCGTTGTCCTCACCGCACCCGACGGCTCCGCCCAGCGCCGCCGCGTCCCGGTGTAGCCGCCGAGGCAGGCGAAGAGGTGCCGTTCTCGATCATCGTGTAGGTACGGCACCTGAGCGGCGGGACCGGCACTTACTCTCCTCGACGTGGAGACCCAGGACACCGTGCGGCTCCTCAACGAGGCTGTGCCAGAAACTCGACCTACGAAAGCAAGTTCGCCGGGTTGTGGCGAAGCACATGGGTGAACCGGAGTGGCCTCGGAGACGCCGCACCTACTAGTCCGCGTTGGCGGCAGTCAAATAGGTGCCGATCTCACCCACGGCTCCCGTCGCTGGGCGACGCTGCCGTTTCTGGTTACCAGCGCGTTGGAGGTCGAGCGAATGCGAGCCACGTCCCGATGGTGACGGGGATGAACAGCAGTCCCACGCCGTAGATCGCTCCGAAGGTCACGACCAATGTGGCCGCCGCGGCCAGCAGGCCCGTCACCACGCGGTACGCCCTGCGCCAACGCCAGACGACTACCGGCACCAGGAGGATCAGGCCGACAGCGACGTTCAAGGCATCGCCGGGAACCCCCACGCCGAAGTCCCAGGCCAAAATCGGCGCGGCAACGGCGTCCGGCGGATGATTCCGAGGCCGCATAGTCATGCAGTGACTCGTATGACGGGGCCGACCGATACGCGCTTCTGCCGATGAGCGCCCTTCCTGCGCCGTGACGTCTGATGTCGTGCGGCTAATCACCGAGGCCTGCGCGGCGGGCGCGGACGATGGCCTCCGCGCGGCCACTGACCTGCAACTTCGTGAAGACGCTGCTGACGTGGTTGCGCACCGTCTTTGGTGAGACGACGAGTTCTCGCGCAATGTCGCTGTTCGACTTACCCCTGGCGATCAGCTCGAGCACTTCGCGCTCTCGTTCAGAAAGCTCCGGGAACAGGACCGGGTCGCGTGCGGACAACGGCCGGGTTAGGTACGACAACACGCGCGTCGCCACCGCTGGGCCGAAGACCGCATCTCCCCGAGCGACAGACTCCAATGCGCGCAACACGTCGTCGGTGTCAGCGCCTTTCACGATGTAGCCCCGGGCGCCGGCGCGCATCGCGGCAAACACGGACTCGTCCTCGTCGAGCATCGTGAGCACGAGTACGGCGACGCTCGGGTTGTCGGCGACAACCTGACGGGTCGCCTCGACGCCGTTGATTCCGGGCATGTTGAGGTCCATGACGACCACGTCAGGTTGCAGCTTCGCGGCGAGCGCGATGGCGGTGGCACCGTCGGCGGCTTCGCCTACCACTGTGAAGCCGTCGAGTGAGTCGAACAGCGCGCCGAGGCCTCTCCGAAATGTCGGGTGGTCGTCGGCGACCAGCACTGAGGTCGTCACGACACCGCCTCCGGGTCGAGAGAAGCGGCTGTTCGCATCGGCAGGACCGCGCGGACCGCGGTCCCACCGGCAGAGCCCGTTGTCACCTCACACCGTCCGCCTAGCTCTGCCGCGCGTTCTGCCATTGCGGTGAGGCCGACTCCACGAGGCGTCGCACCTGTCTGGGATGGCAGACCAACACCATCGTCGATGATGTTGACCCTCAGCCCCTCATCGTCGGCGGCGACGGTGACGTGCGCAGTGCGTGCGCCCGAGTGCCGGGCTGCGTTAGCCAGGGCCTCGGTCGCGATGCGGTAGGCAGCGACCTCCACTGCAGCAGGCAGGGCAGGTAAGGGTGGGGCCGAGACCGTCACCGTGACACCGCCGCGTTCGCTGAGCCGTGCGGCGTACTCCTCGACCGCCGGCACGAGGCCGAGCTGGTCCAGTGTTGGTGGTCGTAGGTCATAGACGAGCCGGCGCACGTCGGCGATCGACGACTGCACCTCGCTCTTCAGCTGCAGGAGTGCATCCGCGGTCGCTGCAGGGTCGCGGCTCATCGTGTTGCGCGCCGCGTCGATGCCGAACGCGACGCCGGCCAGTGCTGGTCCGAGCCCGTCGTGCAGGTCTCGGCGGATCCTGCGCCGCTCTTCTTCGCGTGCGAGCACGAGCGACTCACGTGACCGCTGAAGGTCACGGGTGAGCGCGGCAGCGTGTGCGGCCACCGCAATGTGCCGAGCCAGGTCATGGAGGAGCGCGAGGTCCCGCTCGCCGTATCGCTCGATCGGCGAGCGTTGTGCGACCACGAGCGCGCCCACATCCTCGCCGCGCAGAGCAAGCGGCACTACGACCTCAGGCGACCGCGGTCGGCCCACCGCCGCTGCCGGTGTCGCGTCCCCTGTGAGCGTGACGGCGGCATACGGAGCGCGAAGCGCACCGGCAACGGCGTCGACCACCTCGAGCAGCAGGTCATCCGGGCTGCCGGCGATGCGCCGCCCCAGATCCGACAGGGCAGCGTAAGGATCACCGCGGTCACCGTAGATCAGCCGGTCCACGCCGTGCTGCAAACGCGCCCGCAAGGGTGCAGCTGCGAACGCGACGGCGGCCGCTGCCGCGACTGTCGCGACCCGGTCGGCGCGACCGTCGAACAGCAGCTGCGCGCCGCCGACCACGGCGACGTAGGCACTGAGCAGCACCGTCGAGAGGAACCCGAAGACCACCACTCGCGGTAACCCGTAGCCGTTGCGCCGGGTCACGGCGAGCGCGAGTGTCACCGGCAACAGGAACGTCGCAGCAACATTGACCGGCAGTGCGGTCACCGCGAGCCAGCCTCTGCTCGGCAGCATGAACGTCACCGCGAAGACGACAATCGCGATGAGCAACCAGCGCAGCTGGGCACGCACGGCCGCGCCACCAACTCGAAATCGGAAGAGCACCGACGCGAGAGCCGCGATCGCGAGGAGCCCGAGGGCGATGTAGCCGATCCTGCTCGCGACGTGCAGCGCGGCCGCGCCTGAAGTCCACCCGACCGGATTGTCGACCTGCGTCCGGTAGTCCGTCATCCGCCCGGGCGCGAAGGCAACGCTCGCCCAGATGGCCGCACACGAGATCGCAGCTACTGGCAGAACTCCCCGCCATCTCCGGCCGGGCACGTCACCCGTCGGGAACCACAGCAGGACGAGCAATACACCGGGCACGACGCCGGTCCACAGCCAGTTGCTCCCCCAGCCGACACCCACGGCGCCGGGACTGTGGTGGGCGAGCATCCACTCGGCGCACACATGCCCGGCCAGTGTGGACGCGCTGAGGGCGCCGACGGCGAGCAGAGCCCAGGCCAGCCGATCGATGCGCGGCTGACGATCAGGATCCAGATCGCGGGTGCGGAGGATCAGGGCTGCAACGAGCGGGAACGCTGCCCCGGCCGCGACGTTGATCCAGGCACCGTGCTCGGTGATGGCAAGGTCCAGGTGCATCGCGGTACCGACTGCGAACGCGGCGGCCATCCCGAGACTGTCGAGCACGGCGACGACGACCGCGACCCACGCGAGAGTCGCGGGAGACGGCTCGGGGTCCCCCCACACCGGGCCATGCTCCCGCGACTGCGCGTGTTTCGTCATGAAGTTGTCGATGCTCAGGCGCTGACCGCGACCCGGTTCGCGTCGTAGGACGGCGCCGGGGCAGCCATACCGCCGCTGTTTCCAGGCTTGACCGCCAAGCGGACACAGACGACGAGCAGCCACGCCGTTCCGAGCAGGAACGCGACCGGGGCAGCATTCGTGATGTCCCGAACGCCGATGAGAGCGAGAACGACCCCCACGCCGCCGAGGACGTAGCCGACAAAGGCGGTAGGCCTGCCAACCACACCACGCCCGTGCAGCGCCGAAGCGAGCGCACCGACGAACACCGCGAACGGCAGCCAGCTGATGACGAACGCAGCGCCATTGATGTCGTTGAGCAGCTGAGCCAGCTGCGGCGTCAGCGTGTGCCGGTCCAGGTTGAGGGCGACGATCGGCGCAGCGGACCCCAACTTGATCGCCAGCATCGAAACTCCGGCGGCGACGGCGGCGCCGGCTGCGGTGCGCTGGCCCACCGGCGTGCGGCCGAGGACGCCATCCGTCAGCCACCCGAGGAAGAGCAGGAACGCGACGAAGCCGAGGATCTCGAGGACGAAGCCGACCGTCGCGCTCCCGCTGGCGTGCTGGTGCGCAACGTTGTTCAGCACCTGCCCGCCGGTCAGATGACCTGACTGTGTGGTGCCGGCGGTGCTCATCCCGCTGCCGACGAAGATCAGTACGACGAATGCGGCGCCCATTGCGGCGCCCACGCGGTCTCGAAGCATTCTGGTCACTGTCTTGTCACCCTCCCGAGCCCGGCTCGTGCGGCCGGTGAACTCTGGCTCGAGAGTGGTTGGGCCAGCGTCCCATCGTCATGGGAGCACGGTCCCGACTTGTCCCAGGCGCCGCGCCTCGTGGAAGCCACACACCTGCCGCCGACTGACTGCATCGCTGCATAACCATGCGACGCACCCGACTGAGCGCATGCGCCGCGGAGGCGTCGACTTGCCCTGGCCCCGCGCCGGCTAGAGACAGTTACACGGCCTCTGCGTCCGGCAGGGCAATGACGAGGAAGTGCCGTTACATCGCACCTCAGCAGTCCAGCGGGCGCGCAATGTATCGGCACTTACCCGTCACCTTGTTCACCGCCTGGGGTGCCGCGTAACTAGCACTACATGACGGTGGTGTCGACCGCGCGGCCCGGATGCCGCTCGCCGTCGGTCTGCACTCTGGCCGCTTGGCTGTGCGACGGCAGCGGCTTCCTCGTCGGACTTTCGGCCCTACCGGCATCGCGTGTGCTGTTGCGATGCTCGGAGGGAGATCGAGGTGAGTCATGTCGCGGAAGAGCAGATCCGTCGCGATCTGCGTCAGCACCGCGGGAGTGGTCGTGGGCTATCTCGCTTGGCGGCCGCGCATGTTGCGCTGGGGCGCCACCCGTGATGAGGCTGCGGAGACCTTGCCCGGTGACGATCAGACACCGCAGCCGCG
>DASSEX010000005.1:0-7808 GCA_035695045.1 Mycobacteriales bacterium
ACAGGTCGACCGGGGCCGACCACGAGCCGCCGGCGGTCGCAGTCGTCACCGCACCTACGGCGACAGTCGACGCATCGTTGTCGTCGACGTTGACCCTGACCGTCGAGTTGGGCTCGGCGGTGCCGCTGAGCACGACGCTCAGGGCGTGCTGGGTGACGGCGCCGCTCCATGCAACGGTCGGCGCTGCGGGGGCGACCGTGTCCTTTGTCGCCTGAGCGGCGGCAGAGTCGCCGGATTCGTTGCCGGCGGCGTCGGTCTGCGTGGCGGTCCCGGAGACGGTGCCGTCGTTCAGCGTGCTGGCGTCCACCGGCACTGTCCAGGTGCCGTCACCCGCGACGACGCCACTGCCGGTCGCGTTGTGGGTGCCATCGGTCAGCGTGACCTTGATCGTGCCGCCGGGCTCGGCTGCCGTGCCCGTGACTGGAGTGCTCGTCGCGTTTGCGCTCGCGATCGGCGCGATCGACGTTATCGCCGGCGCCGCCGGTGCCGTCCGGTCGACGGTGAAGGTCACCGTCGGGCTCAGCGACTCGTCGTGTGACAGCTCGGTGACCGCGAACGTCACCTGGTAACCACTCGACTCCGCCAGCGGGTTGTTGCTCGGCGAGACGCTGATCGTCTTCTTGTCGGCGGACAGCTGCATCGCGTTGTGCGGAAGCACGGATCCGGTCGAGTCCTTCAGCGTCACGGACGACTGCGACAGGTCGAGCTGCTCGTTGAACGTCGCCGACAGGGTGGGCGTGGTCTGCACCGACGACCCGTCGGCCGGGACGGTCGAGACGAGGCTGAACGGAGCGGTCGTGTCCTTCACCACGGTCGACGCCGGCGACTCGGCGCTGGTGTTGCCGGCGGGATCCGTCTCCGTCGCGACGGCCGACAGAGTGCCGTCGGCGAGGCTCGCCGCGTCGACCGGCACGGAGTAGGCGGAGCTGACGACGCTCCCGCTGCCGCTGGCGCTTCCGGCACCGCCGTCACTCGTCATCGTGACCTGCTCGGTGTCGCCGGTCGTGCCGGAACCGGTAGCCGTGTAGACGGACGTGCCGGACGCGGGACCCGACAGCGTGGGCGCCGCCGGCGCGGACGGAGCTTGGGTGTCCTTCGTCGAGTTGCCCGGCGTGCTGGACGAGGTGTTGCCCGCCTGGTCGACGACGGTCGCCGCGAACGTGACCGCCCCCTCGGCGAAGGTGTGCAGGTCGAGCGCGGGCGTCGTGGTCCACGTGCCGTCGCTCTGCACCGGCAGGTTGACGGCCTGGCTGCCGGCACCGCTGTCGGTGGCAACCAGGTGCAGCGTCGTGCCGGGCTCCGCAGTGCCGGAGAGAGTCACCGCAGACTGCGTGGCGTTGTTGATCCAGGTCGGAGCCGTGTAGGCCGGAGCGTTCGGGACAACCGTGTCCTTGACCGTGACCTTGGTCGCTTCGGCGGACGGGTTGCCGCCCCCGTCGATGTCGACCGCGTGAACGGTGATCGGGCCGTCAGCGAGCGTGGACGCGTCGACGGTCGTGCTCCAGCTGCCGTCCGGCTGGACGAGCACGTTGGGCTGCTCCGACACCTTGGTCGCGGTGTCCGTGGCATCGGTCAGCCAGACGTCGACGTGGTCGCCCGCCGTCGCGGTCCCGGAGACCGGCCGCGGCGTGCCAACGTTGGATGCGTTGACGGGGTCGAAGACGGTGATGACCGGCGTCCCGGAGGGCGTGGCGTCCTTCTGGATGGTGTTGCTGCCCGTCGACGTGTTCCCGGCCGCGTCCGTCGCGGTCGACGTGATCGTCAGCGTCCCGTCGGCGAGCGACGCCGTGTCGATGACCGCGTCGTAGCTGCCGTCACTGTGAGATGCCGTCGTCGTCACCGGTGCGGTCGCTGTTGCGTTCTTGTCGGTCGCGACGACGGAGACGCCGGCGTCCGGCTCGGTGACACCGTGCACGTGCAACGTCGAGTTCGAGGCGTTGACGACAGTCGCGTCCGGGAAGGTCACGGACGGCGGCGGCGTCGGCGCGGCGGTGTCCTTCGTCGACGCCTGCGGCGTGCTGTCCGTGCTCAGGTTGCCGGCCGCGTCGATCGCCTTGGCAGTGATCGTGACCGGTCCGTCCTTGAGACCGGAGAGGTCGGCAACCGGCGCTGCGGACCAGCTGCCGTCGTTGCCGACGTTGACGTCGGGCAGCGTGAGCGTCGTCGCACCGTCGCTGGCGGTGACGCGCACCTTGACCGCGCCGCCGGTGTCGTTGACCGCGGTCCCGGTGATCGGCACGTGGTTCTCGTTAGCGGCGTTGACGTAGGCGGGCACGACGACGACGGGCGGCGAGGGCGGATCCGCGTCGACGGTGAACTGCCACGTCGACGTGCTGACCAGACCGTGCAGGTCAGTGGCCTGAGCGGAGACGTTGAAAAGACCGGACGGCAGAGGGGCGTCGGGGATCCACGTGATCCCGCCGGTCGTCGACGTCGGGTTGGTCACGGCGGATGCGCCGCCCACGACGTTGCCGATCGAGTTCGTCACCGTGATCGCGCTGCCTGCGGCGCTGAGCTTCTCCGCGTACGTCGCCACGACACTGCTCGGCGGCTGCACGCGGCTGTCGGGGGCCGGAGTGCGGTTGGTGATGGTCGGCGGCGTCGTGTCGACCGTGAAGCTGACCGAGTCGTGCGCGGCCGTGGTGTCACCCGTCGTGACCGACGGGCTCGCCGTCGTCGAGATGACGTAGACGCCGTCGGTGTAGACGGTGCCGGCGTACGGCGTGCAGGTCAGCGTCTTCTGGTCGGTGTCCAGACCGGCCGTGCAGCCGAAGAACGCGCCGTTCAGCGTCACGCTGATGTGCGACGGGAAGACCGGGCTGGTCGGCGAGTTCAGCGTCTCGTTGTAGGTCACCTTCAGCACCGCCGGCACGGCCGCAGTGCTGGTGTAGACCGCTCCGTTGGCAGGGTTGGAGCTCGTGAGCGCAGGCGTCGCCAACGCAACTCCGACCAGCGGCCCGGCGCAGACCGCCGCGCCCGAGAGAACGGCAGTGACAACTGACGCGCGAGTGACACGCACGATGACAGACCCCCTGGTCGTCGCTGGGCACGACGTCTGGCAATAGTTCGGCGGCACACGACCGTCCCCTGCCTCTCGGCAGGGGATGGGCTATGTATAAGGCCTCGTCATGGTCTTTTCAGGCCAGTTCAGAACTTCGCGAGGACTATTCGGGCATAGTCAGACGATTCAGCGACAGGTCGCGCAGGTGCCGAAGATCGCGAAGTGGCCGACGTCGACCGCGAACCCGCGGTCGTCCGCGATCCGCTGCACGGCCTGGTCGAGCACGTCCGGCGGCATCTCCTCGATCGCACCGCATCGGCGGCAGACGAGATGGAGGTGGTCGGCGTCGTCCGCGGCGTGGTAGGTCGGCGCGCCGTGTCCGAGATGCGTGTGGGTGACGAGGCCGAGCTCTTCCAGCAGCTCGAGCGTGCGGTAGACGGTGGAGAGGTTGACCCCGGACGCCGTACGGCGCACTTCCTCGGCGATCTCGTCAGGGGTGGCGTGCCCCAGGGAGATGACCGCTTCGAGCACCAGCTGGCGTTGCGGGGTGAGCCGGAAGCCGCGGGCACGCAGCTGCGCGTGCCAGTCGGCACCCGGTGCGTCGTGAAGCTCCTCCGCCACGGCGCGAGTGTAGGTCTCAGCGCAGGTGCAGGACGGTTCCGTCGCGGCCGTCGCCGGCCGCCAGGCGCGGGTCGTCCGAAGGACGCTGCTCGGGGAGCTTCGTCGCGGTCACGGGAGCGGCCGGGAGCCGCAGCAGGAAAGTGGAGCCCGCGCCGGGCACGGACGAGACGGTGACGTCGCCGCCCATGGCGCGCGCGAGCCGGCGCGTGATGTAGAGACCGAGGCCGGTGCCGGTCTGCTTCATCGTCTCCTCGAGCCGCTCGAACCGCTCGAAGATCCGGTCCTGCGAGTCCGCGGCGATGCCCGGACCGCGGTCGGTGACGGTGACGACGACGTCCTCGCCCTCGGTGAAGACCGCGACGTCGACCGCCTCGTCGTCGGGTGAGTACTTCACCGCGTTGGCGACGAGGTTGGAGACCGCGCGCTCGACCCAGACCGAGGAGCCGCGGACCTGGCACGGGACGGACGGCGGGCGCACCCGGACGACACGGTCCGGACGCGCGGCGAGCGTGTCCTCGACGATCCGCATCGTGACGGCGGCGACGTCGGCGACGCCTTCGCCGTCGATCCGGCCGGACTCGATGCGCGAGGCCTCGAGGATGTTCAGGACCAGCGACTCGAGCTTCTGGGCCTGCGCGAGGATCGACTGCACCGCCGTACGCCGCTGGTCGTCGCTCAGCCGGTCACCGCGGTTGATGAGCGTCTGCGCCCAGCCCTTGATCGGCACGAGCGGCGTGCGCAGCTCGTGTGACACCACGGCGACGAAGTCGTCCTTGAGCCGCTCGAGCTCGCGTGCCTGCGTGATGTTGCGGGCGACGATGACGAGGGTGTCGGCGCGGTCCTCGGATGCGGCGATCCGGCTGTAGGAGCAGGACAGCCAGATCAGCGCGCCGTCGCCGGAGACGATCTGCAGCTCGTGCGGAAGACCGGAGGCGCTCTCGAACATCTCCTGCCACCGCTCGATCAGCACGTCGCGGCCGCCCGCGTCACGTGGGCGCAGCAGGCCGAAGTGCCGGGTGCCCAGCATCTCGTTCGCGGGGTAGCCGGTGATGCCGGCGAGACCGGCGTTCCACGACGTGATGACGCCGTCGGCGTCGATCGTCAGGATGCCGTCGCTGGTGCTCTCGAGGATCTCCGTGAGCTTGCGCCGCTCGGCGTCCACCGTGGCGAGCAGGTCGACCCGCTCGAGGAACCCGACGAGCTCGCGCGCCAGCGCCGCCGCGATCGACAGCTCGCCGTGCTCGAAGCCTTCCATCCCGAACCGGTCGTAGAGCAGCAACATGCCGATCGTGCGGCCCGCAGAGCGCAGCGGAGCCGCGAGGCAGCGCTGGTGACCGGTGCGCTCGAGTGCGGCACTGACGTAGACGTCGCCGACGCCGACGTTGAACCGCGACGGCTCGCGCACGACCGGGACCAGCAGTTCGGCGAGCTCGTGCTGACCGAAGACGTGCGAGCAGTCGGCACCCACGGGTTCCCCGGTGGTGTAGACCTCGGTGCCCTGGCCGGTGAACAGCACCAGCTGGACCGTGCGCACCTCGAAGCCGGCGCGGGCCTCCCGCAGGAAGACCGGGATGGCGTCGTCGGAGTGCAGCGACGTGGCCAGCGCGTGCGTAGCGCGCTGCAGGCCGGAGAGCCGCACACCGTCCGCCCGCAGGGAGGCGTTGGCACGGCCGCTCAAGTACATCGAGGCGATGAAGATGAAGCCGATCAGCAGGGTCCAGTGCGTCCACAGGTACGCCGACGTCAGGCTGATGCCGGCGACGAGGCTGGCGGTGATGCCGATCGCGTGACCGATGACGACGGCTCCGACGCGAGAGCGGTCGCGCGTGCCGATCGGGCTGCCGGCGACGACCGTGAGTACGCCGCTCATCGCGAGGATGTTCGTCGCGGAAGCCGCGAGCAGGGCGACCGCCAGCGCACCGAGCATCTGCGCGGATGACGGCGCGTACGGCGTGAGCGCGTGCAGCACCAGCGAGCCGACGGTGGCGCAGAGCACCCACTGCGACATGTTGAAGACGAGCTTCACGCCGTCGTTGCGCCGGAACAGGTTTCCGGCAGCCACACCGATCGCGACGATCAGCGCGACCCGCGTGCCGGAGCAGACGAAGAGCGCCGGCGCGAGCATGCCCTCCATGAGGTTGAGGGCGTCGACCTCGTCGTGGTGGTAGTAGCGGATCTGCAGGTACTCGGTGAACGTGATGAGGGCGACCATCAGCAGCGTCGCCGCGACGCCGACGTGGTGCGGTGCCGGGACGAACAGGGCGGCCAGGGTCGCGGTGACGGCCGCGAGCAGCGCTATCGCGCCGACGTAGAGCTTGACCGCCATCTGCTTCTTCCCCCGAGTTCCCCGTGAGAGTGTTCCCCGTTCCGGTCGGGCGGCTGGTGCCGCCCGACCGGCCGTGCGTCGTTGCTACTGGTCCCAGGCTCCGTACCAGCTGCCGCCGTACCAGCTGCCGCCGTAGTCCTGCGTCGACGTCGGCTGGCCGTACCAGCTGCCGCCGTACCAGGATCCGCCGTACCAGCTGCCGCCGTACCAGGAACCGCCGTACCAGCTGCCGCCGAAGAACGATCCGTACCAGCTGCCGCCGTACCAGGAGCCGCCGCTGGTGTCGAGCGTGGTCAGCGTGGAGGTGAGGTCACCGCTGCTCGCGTTGAGGACCGTGCTGTTGGTGTCGTCGAGCATGACGCCGACGGTGCCGCGGCTGGCCGCGATCGAACCGGTGCCGGTCGAGTGCGCGACGCCGACGTTGGCGAGGCCCGGGCCGGCGGTGAGCGCCGCCGCGCCGTCGACGATGCCGCGACCCACGGCCATCGGGTCGGTGGACGCGTCCGGGTGCGCCGTCGACATGAGCATGTACTTGACCCGGTCCGGCGACAGGGTCGGGTTCGCCGACAGCATCTGCGCTTCGAGGCCGCTCACGATCGCGGTGGCCATCGAGGTGCCGGACCCGCGACGGTACGGCGCCGGCATCGTGCTCGGGTAGTTGATCGACAGGGCCGAGTTCGGGGCCGCCAGCGAGACGATGTGGCCACCCGGCGCGACGACGTCCGGCTTCGCCAGGCCGTCGGCAGCCGTCGGGCCGCGGCCGGAGAAGTTCGGCAGGATGTCGTCGTTCAGGCCGTTGGTGCCGAGGTCGTCGATCGCGCCGACGGTGAGGACGAAGGGGTCGTCAGCCGGCTTGCTGATCGTGCCGGGCGCCGGGCCGCGGTTGGACGCGGCGACGTTGACGACGATGCCGTCGGACCACGCCTGCTCGACCGCGTAGTCCAGCGGGTCGATGGTGTAGCTCTGCGTCGAGTCCGTGCCGAGCGAGAGGTTCAGCACGCGGATGTTGTAGGCGGTCTGGTTCTGCGTCACCCACTGGATCGCCGCGATGATCGTGCTGACGTCGGACGCGCCGCTCGCGCCGGCGATCTTGATCGAGACGATCTTGGCGTTCGGCGCCATGCCGACGTACTTGCCGCCGGAGGAGCTGCCGTTGCCGGCGATGAGGCCGGCCATGAACGTGCCGTGGCCGTAGCTGTCGTTGCAGTTCGGCTCGTCGGTGAGGTTGAGGCAGCTGAACGACAGGAGGGTCGACGGGTCGACCACCGGCATGATCGCGCTGGCGATGTCCGGCATCGAGGTGACGCCAGTGTCGATCAGCGCGACGGTCACGCCCTGGCCGTTGTCGCCGGCGTTGGCGAGCGCCACGCCGCCGGTCGTCTTCTTGTAGACGCTCGGCACGTTGTTGTAGGTGCCGGGCGTCGACTGCACGTGGGTCGGCAGGTCGGGCATGACGCCCTTGACGCCGGGGATGCGGGAGATCAGCGGCACGTCGCTCGCGGGGACGCGGGCGGAGAAGCCGCCGATGATCGGCAGGTCGTGCGTGATCCGTCCGCCGACCGACTGCACGAAGGTCTGCGCGGCGTGCGGGCCCTCGACGATGACGCTGCGCATGGGCTGCGTGCGCGACGCCGTGGTCGGTGCACCCACCATCCAGCTCAGCGCTGCGGCGAGGACCGCGAGAACCGGGAGCTGGAACCGGCGAGAGCGGGTCAAGGTCATGATGTGCACCCTCCGTAAGCGACTCGTTACAAAGGGTCGGCGGACTAGCCGCTGTTAGTCATGACGAACGAGGGTCATTCCCGATAGTCAGATGTGACTAGACGACCGTCGAACGCGCCCCGGGTATGCCCGGAAGCC
>DASSEX010000006.1:0-10796 GCA_035695045.1 Mycobacteriales bacterium
GAGCGACCACGCCGCGATCGGGGCGGCGACGCAGAGGAGCACGCCGACCCATAGACCGACCGTCTTGGCGTCTTGGACACTGCCCCATCGGTAGCCGGTTCGGCTGTCGAACGGCAAGGCTGTGTCGAGGGTGTCGCCGGCGTGGTACCTCCGTGGATCGTTGGCGACGGACACGTTCGGCACTGGCTTATAGGGCTCCGCCAGTGCATCGTTCACTCGGAACAGCCCGTGGCAGCTCCAATCGAAGTAGAGCTCGGCGCGTTCGCATCGGGCGACGGTGACATACCCGAGCATCACCGGAGTGTGGACAGTCACTGCACGGCGCTGAGTGAGGCCCGCCCACGCTGATGGCAGCGAAGGTGCCGCGATCAAGATGGCCATCGCGGCGATAGCCACGACTGCGGAAGGACCGCCGTACCGCGGCCTGGCAGCCTCGACCGAGTCGGCGATGGATGGTGCATTACTCACCAGGACAGCGTGCCCTACTGGCGCCTTGTATGTGCCGTTCCTCTGCATCAGCCCAAGCCGGGCTGGGTCGTTGTTGCCGTCACTCACGACGGCCGGGAGTTGGGTCTTTGGCCCCTGGCCGACCGCGAGAGGACCGGTCACCGTCCGAAGGGAGGCAGCCGCGGCGCGGCGGCGCGTGCGGCCTGAGCTGCGGAGGTCGTCATGAAGGTCCTGACGGTGTACGCGCATCCGGACCCCCACTCGTTCTGTCACAGCGTTCTGGAGCGGTTCACCGCCGGGCTGCAGGAGGCCGGCCACGACAGCCAGGTGGTCGACCTCTACGCGATCAACTTTGACCCGGTGCTGCGGACCCGAGACCAACCGAGCTGGATTAACGACACCATGCCGGAGGACATCGCTGAGCTGCACGACGTGCGGGGAAACGTGCTGCGCTCCTGCCGAAACCCGCTCCAGCGGTGGCTGGTCAACCGGGCGATTCGTGGCAAGTCCCACTCCGAGGTCGCAGGGATGCTGCGCTCCCGGATGCCAAGAGATGTGCTGGCCATGCACGAGAAGATCAACTGGGCCGACGGTTTGGCGTTCATCGCACCCATCTACTTCTGCAGCTTCCCGGCGATGCTCAAAGGCTGGATCGACCGCGTCTGGTGCTACGACTTCGCATTTGGTCTCACCCCGGAAGGCTGGCATGGCGATGTAAACGGCCGCGTCCCGCTGCTGCACCACAAGCGGGCACTCCTCATGACGTCAACGATCTTCGACGAGGCCGCCTACGACGACGGCATCCGCGACGCCATCACCAGGGTCGTTGACGAGTGGGGCTTCCGGTATCCCGGCATCCCGGACGTCGAGCACGTCTACTTCTACGCGGCAACCTCGGCGACCCCGGACCGCATCGAGACGTATCTCGATCAGGCGTACCAGCTCGGTCGCGGCTTCGACCGCGCGCCGATAGCGGCGAGGTGACGGACCCGACGCACGCAGGCAGGCCGACTGTTCGCTGGGTGCTCTTGTCCGGCGAGGTCGCTGAACTGACGAACCGGCGTTCTCGCTCGTGAGCGGACGTGCCACGTGAGCGAACGTGATCGTTTAGCGCCTCCTCGGCAGAGTTTCACGCTCAGCCGTTTTCGAAGTTGATCACGTTCGCTCAGCGGAGAGTGCTCTCGGGCGTCTAGCGGTCGCTCTGCATGCCGCGGCGGCGAGATAGGGCGGGCTCATCGAGCTCACCTGCTCGTCGATGACACTCGGTGTACGAGCACGACCTCAGGCGAGCGGTTCGGCGCCGCCGTACCGCCGGTCGCGTCGGGCGTACTCCTCGATCGCGGCCCACAGGTTCCGCCGGTCGTAGTCCGGCCACAGCGTGTCCTGGAACACCATCTCGGCGTACGCCGTCTGCCAGAGCAGGAAGTTGGAGATCCGCTGCTCGCCGCTCGAGCGAACGAACAGGTCGACGTCGGGCATCTCCGGCTCGTCGAGAAAGCGGGCGAACACCTTCTCGTTGACCTTCGCCGGATCGACGTCACCAGCCATCGCCGCGCGCGCCAGCGCCGCGGCGGCGTCGGCGATCTCTGCGCGACCGCCGTAGTTGACGCACATCGTCAAGGTGAGGACGCGGTTGTGCCGCGTCATCTCCTCGGCGATCTCGAGCTCCTCGATGACCGACCGCCACAGCCGCGGCCGGCGTCCCGCCCATCGCACCCGGACACCCATCGCATGCATCTCGTCACGCCGCCGACGGATGACATCCCGGTTGAAGCCCATCAGGAAGCGCACCTCTTCCGGCGACCGCTTCCAGTTCTCGGTCGAGAACGCATAGGCCGACAACCACTGCACGCCGATCTCGATGGCGCCCTCGACGACGTCGAACAACGAGTGCTCGCCGCGCTCGTGACCGACAGTTCGGGGCAGGCCGCGCGCCTTCGCCCACCGTCCGTTGCCATCCATGACCATCGCCACGTGCCGCGGTACGAGGTCGCGCGGGACCGCAGGCGGCCGGGCGCCGCTCGGATGCGGCGACGGCGGCCGGACCTGAGGTCGCCGTGGGCTCACTCTGGCGCCGTCATCGGGTCGTCGTCACTGGCGCTCGACCAGACGCAGCGAACGCAGGCCTCGCTCGAGATGCCACTGCAGGTACGCCGCCACGAGCCCGCTCACCTCGCGCTGCACGCGCAGGTCGGTCGCATCGGCGACGGCCCAGTCGCCTTCGAGCAGCGCGACGAGTGTCGCGGCGGCTGCCGGCGAGACCGTCGCCGCACCGGCCGGGCGATGCTCGGTGCACACCATGCCACCCATCGCGACGGCGAAGTAACGATGCGGCCCGGGTGCGTCACAACGTGCACATGCCTCGAGTGCCGGCTCGTAACCCGCCGTCGCCATCGCGCGCAGGATGAAGGCGTCGAGCACCAGCGTGGGAGTGTGCGCCTCCTCGGCGAGGGCGCGCAGTGCGCCAACGACGAGCAGGTAGAGGCGGATCGACGGCTCGCGCTCCTCCGACGTCAGTCGCTCCGCCGTCTCCAGAACCGCAGTGCCCGCGGTGTAGCGGGCATAGTCGGCGGCGATCCGCTCACCGTAGGGCTCGATCGTCTCCGCCTGCGTCACGACGTCGAGCGATCTGCCCTCGTGCAGCTGCAGGTCGACATGGGTGAACGGTTCCACCCGCGCGCCGAACCGGGAGCCGGTGCGCCGCACGCCCTTCGCGACGGCACGGACCCGGCCGTGTCGCCGCGTGAGCAGAGTGACGATCCGGTCGGCCTCGCCCAGCTTCTGGGTGCGGAGGACGACCGCCTCGTCGCGGTAGAGCGGCACCCGTCCATTGTCGCCTCAGCCGCGCTTGACCGCCTGCAAGGTGTAGCTGTGGGCGAGCCGCCACGGCCGGTCGGCCAGCCGCCACTCATTGTCGTTCTCCTCGAGCTGCACCATCTGTCCGGGCAGCGCCTCCCACGGCACGCTGTCGTGCTCCTCGAGCATCGTGAGCTCGAAGCCTTCGTCGAACAGCGCCGTCACGACCTCGCCGAGGCCGTGGTTCCACTGGTGCGTGACGTTGTGCTCGAACTCCACGTCGGTCTCGACGTAGGTCCCGCCCTCGTCGAAGACGCTCGGCTCGGAGCGCTCGAAGTAGGGGTACTCCACGACGACCAGACGGTCCTCACGCGCGTCGGCCAGGCTCCAGAGCATCGGATGGCCCTCCCGGATGAACAACCGGCCGGACGGCCGCAGCAGCGCGCCGACGACACCCGCCCAGCGGCGGATGTCGGGCAGCCAGCACAGCGCGCCGATACCGGTGAAGACCAGGTCATACGACGCCCGATCGAGCACGTCAGGCGCGGAGTAGACGTCCGACTCGACGAAGTCGACGTCGGCGCCGGTTGCCGCCGCGAGCTTACGAGCCTCGGCCAGAGCCGCCGCAGAGAAGTCGAGGCCGGTCATCCGCGCACCGAGCCGCGACAGCGAGATGGTGTCCGTCCCGATGTGGCACTGCAGGTGAACACCA
Organism: Mycobacteriales bacterium; assembly: GCA_035695045.1. Lineage (GTDB taxonomy): Bacteria > Actinomycetota > Actinomycetes > JAFAQI01 > JAFAQI01 > DASSKP01. The sequence continues at coordinate 3,956 of DASSEX010000006.1, forward strand.
CGCAGCCCGCTGATGTCACCAAGTCGTGGCAGGTCGAAGCGGACGACGTCGCTGAGGTAGTCGGGGTCGGCGACGAAACGGTCGAAGGCGTAGTTGGGCGAGGCGGCGTGAGCCGGTGCCCGCTCGTCCCAGCTGGCGCGGTTCAGGTCGAGGGAGTCGGTCATCGCGCCAACTTCCCACGGCCCGAACCGCGCCGCAGCCGAGTTTGTTCGCGCCCTTACGCGATGACGGGCTCGGTCGTGCGCCGCGTGTGCGACACCTCGACGTCGTAGACGGTTTCACCGTCGGTCGGCCGGTTGCCCCGCGCGGGCCGGATGAGCGTCACGACCACCAGCAGTGCCGTCGCCATGATTCCGACGGAGACGCCGAACGCGGAGGTGAACCCGTGGACGACGGCCGCCGGTGACGACACGTGGCCATGATCGGCGACGTACGACGCCGTGGCGCTGGTCGCGATGGTGTTGAGGAACGCGACGCCCAGCGAGCCACCGATCTGCTGCATGGTGTTGACGAGAGCGCTGGCCGCGCCTGCGTCGTGGTCCGGGACACCGAGCAGCGCGGTCGAGGACAGCGGGACGAACACGTGCCCCATGCCGAGGCTGATGAGCAGCATCGCGGGGACGACGTGGACGGCGTACGCGGACTCGGCGGGCAGCTGGGTCAGCCACAGCATGCCCAGCACGGCGAGCGAGAAGCCGGTGGTCGCCAGCACTCGCGGGCCGAACCGCGGCAACGTCCGGGACGCGATCGTCGACGACGTGATGACGCCGAGCGGGAACGGCAGGAACGCGACCCCCGCCTTCAGTGCCGTGAATCCGAGCACGCCCTGGAAGTAGTAGGTCAGGAACAGGAAGACACCGAACATGCCCAGCGTCGCGAGGAAGAAGGCCAGGTAGGAGCCGCCGCGGTTGCGGTCGAGGACGATGCGCAACGGCAGCATCGGGTTGCGCGCCTTCGTCTCCCACACGACGAAGCTGATGAGCAGTGCAGCGGCCGCGCCGAGGAGCGACAGCGTCAACGGCGCCGTCCAGGAGTGCAGGGACGCCTCGGTGAAGCCGTAGACGAGCAGCGCCAGCCCGGAGGTGGCGACGAGCGCGCCCGGCACGTCGAAGTGCCGGTCGCCCTCGACCCGGCTGTCCTTGAGCAACGGCAGCGCGGCGATGGCGACGGCGATCGCGATCGGGGTGTTGACGAGCAGGGTCCACCGCCAGCTGAGGTACTCCGTCAGCGCCCCTCCTGCGATCAGGCCGATCGCAGCGCCGGTGCCGGAGATGGCGCCGTAGACCGCGAACGCCTTCGCGCGCTCGTGTGCCTCCGTGAAGGTCGTGGTGATCAGCGAGAGCACGGCGGGGGCGAGCAGCGCGGCGAAGATGCCCTGGATCGCCCGTGCGCCGAACAGCCAGCCGGCACTCTGCGCGGCGCCGCCGAGGGCGGATGCGGCCGCGAAGCCGAACAGGCCCAGGAGGAACGTGCGCTTGCGGCCGAAGTAGTCGGCGATGCGGCCGCCGAGAAGCAGCAGGCCGCCGAAGGTGAGGGTGTAGGCGGTGAGCGCCCACTGACGCGTCGCGTCGCTGATGTGCAGCGCCACCTGCGCGTGCGGCAGCGCGATGTTCACGATCGAGGCGTCGAGGATGATCATCAGCTGGGCCACGCCGATCACGGCGAGCGCCAGCCAACGGCGGTCGCGCTGCGCCGGCAGAGCCGGGGCGGCAGCGGGAGTTTCGATGGTGGTCGACATCTGCGGTCTCCATGTCCTTGCGTCTGCGTGCGGGGCGACCTACGCTGGGCCCATAAGCGGAAGCCGCCTCCGTTAACTTAGCGGAGGCACCCTCCGCTTTGTCAAGGCATTAATGCCGCGGGTGTGTTCCGGCCCGGCGGAGAAGGAGGCCAGGCGATGGCTCGGGCGCAGCGGTGCGACGCCGCGCGCAACCGTGACCGGCTGCTCGAGGCCGCCTCCGACGCCTTCGCCGAGCGCGGGGTCGACGCCTCGCTCGAGGACATCGCGAAGCGGGCGTGCGTCGGCATCGGGACGCTCTACCGCCATTTCCCGACCCGCGATGCTCTGGTCGAGGCGGTCTACCGGCGCAACGTCGAGCTGCTCTGCGCGGGCGCCGACGAGCTGCGCGCGACGCTGCCGCCCGACGAGGCGCTGGCCGAGTGGATGCAGCGCTTCGTTGCCTACGTGGCCAGCAAGAAGGGCCTGGCGACCTACCTGAAGTCAGTCGTCGCCGCCGACTCGGACCTGTTCGTCTCGACCCACGACAAGGTCCGCGAGACGATCAGCGGCCTCGTCGACGACGCCGCAGCCGCGGGCGCGATCCGCAGTGGTGTCGAAGGCATGGACCTGTTGCGTGCGCTCAGCGGCGTCTGCCTGATGTCCGACCAGCCGGGCGGCCCGGAGCAGGGTGCGAAGGTCGCGGCCCTGCTGATGGACGGGTTGCGCTACGGCGCGGCTGTCCCCGCCGGCTGACCTCGCGGAGGTTCCGCTCAGTCCCTCGGCGGGGAGTACCAGGAGCCGCCGGCGGCGGGGCGGGCGTGGTGGTCGGCAAGGACCGACGACGCCGCGAAGACGGCCGCAGCGCCGGCCAGCATCAGCAACATCAGTGCGAGCCCGGCGACGATGTGGCGCGAACGTGTCATGCCATGCAGATCGACAGTGCGACTAGCCCGTCTTGACTAGACCGAGCATCGCATTGCAGGTTCCCCCGGACGGCCTAACGTCGGATCTCAGAAGCCGAGACGGCGCAGCTGCTTCGGATCGCGCTGCCAGTCCTTCGCGACTTTCACACGCAGGTCGAGGTAGACCTTGCTGCCGAGCAGCGCCTCGATCTGCCGCCGCGCCTCGCTACCGACGCGCTTCAGCCGCTCCCCCTTCGGGCCGATCACGATGCCCTTCTGGCTGTCCCGCTCGACGAACATCACGGCCTCGACGTCGACGAGATCGTCGCGGCCTTCACGCGGCGACATCTCCTCGACCACGACGGCGATGGAGTGCGGAAGCTCTTCCCGTACGCCGGCAAGCGCGGCTTCACGGATGAGCTCGGCGACCATCACCCGCTCCGGCTCGTCCGTGAGCTCGCCCTCCGGGTAGAGCGGCGGGCTCTCGGGCAGCCGGCTGACGAGAAGGTCGGCAAGCAGCTGCACCTGGAAGCCGTCACGAGCCGAGACCGGCACGACGTCGGCCCAGTCACCGAGCTGGGCCACCTCGACGAGGCGTTCTCCGACCACGTCGCGCGCGGCGACATCGGTCTTCGTGACGATGGCCACCACGGGCGTGCGCCCGGCGATCTTGCGCAGCTCTTCCGCGATGTAACGGTCGCCCGGTCCGACCTTCTGGTCGGCCGGAATGCAGAAGCCGATGACGTCGACCTCACTCAACGTCGAGCGCACGACGTCGTTGAGCCGCTCGCCGAGCAGCGTGCGCGGCTTGTGGAAGCCCGGGGTGTCGACGAGCACCAGCTGAGCCTCGGGTCGGTGCACGATGCCGCGCACCGCATGCCGCGTCGTCTGCGGCCGGTCGCTCATGATGGCGACCTTCTGGCCCACGAGCGCATTGGTGAGCGTCGACTTACCGGCGTTCGGGCGACCGACGAAGCAGGCGAAGCCCGCGCGGAAGGGCGCTGTCATCGCCGGGTCACGGACACATCGTCGCGTCGGTCACTCGCCGCGCAGCTTTCCGTACATCACCATGTCGCGCCACGCCCCGTGTCGCCACTGCCAGTGGCGGAGCACGCCTTCCCGGGTGAACCCCGCCTTCTCGAGCGACCGCTGCTCGGCGACGTTCGTCGCGTCGGTCGAACCCTGAACGCGTTCGGCCGGCGTGTGCAGGAAGAGGTAGTCGGCGAGCATGCGCTGCGCGGTCGTCCCATGACCCTTTCCGCGTGCCGCCGGGCGCAGCAGGATGCCGATGTCCCAGCACCAGCTCTCCGGCGTCGGCCCGGTCTGCTCGCGATGCCACGAGATGTCGCCGAGCAGCTCGTCGCCGTCGACGACCGCCAGCGCGCCGCCATCGGCATCGAAGACCTCGTCGTTCGCGACCCGGTCGCGGAAGCGCCGCGAGGTGCCGAAACCGAACCACTGGAACTCACCGCCCGCCTCCGGGTCGGTCTTCCATGCGGCCAGCACGTCGAGGTCCTCGACCCGGATCGGCCGAAGCTCCGTCACGAACGCACCACGCCGTCCGGCCCGGCGACGATCGTCGCGCCGACACCGAGGTCGGCGGCCGCTGCCGCACTGTCGGGGTCGACAGCGGACTCTTCGGTCACCACGGCGGCCGCCTCCAGCTGCTGCGCTCCACTGGAGACCGCAGCCGCGATCGCTGCCTGCAGAGCGCTCAACGTCAACGACGGCAGAGCCACGGACGCGGCGGCGTACGTGCGGCCCATGTCGTCCCGGACCGCAGCGCCTTCGGCTGCGCCGGTGCGCGCCCGCGCGGAGCGGGCGAGGGTCACGAGCTTGGCGTCTTCAGGGTCGAGCTCCACGAGCGAACAACCTACCGACCCAACTCCGCAAACGTGATCGACAACGTGACGAGACGTGAGCAACGACCGGCTTGGCGGACGAAGTTGATCACGTTTGCGAGGAGGCGGTCGGCTCTTCGGCGGCCTGATGGTCGGTCCGCCGGATGAGGACGGTCCCGATGCGGTTGCGCCGGCCCTTCGCGCCCTCGGCGACGAAGGTCAGCCCGTTCAGCGACGCGGTGGCCCCCGGGATCGGCACTCGACCGAGAGCAGTTGCGAGCAGTCCGCCGACCGTCTCGACGTCGTCGAGCTCGAACCTGATGTCGAACATCTCCTCGACGTCGTCGACCGGGAGCCGCACGTTGACGCGGACCGACCCGTCCTCGAGCTCTTCGGTACGCGGCACCTCGCGGTCGTACTCGTCGGCGATCTCCCCGACGATCTCCTCGAGGATGTCCTCGATCGTCACCAACCCGGCGGTGCCGCCGTACTCGTCGATGACGACGGCGACGTGCACCTGGCTGGTCTGCATGTCACGCAACAGCTCGTCGACCGGCTTGGACTCGGGGACGAAGTACGGCGGGCGCATGACCTCGTCGACCTTCTCGGAGCGGTCCTCGTCCTCGTACACGCGCTTCGCGAGGTCCTTGAGATAGGCGACGCCGACCACGTCGTCCTCGTTCTCGCCGATGACGGGGATGCGGGAGAACCCGCTGCGCAAGGCCAGCGAGAGCCCCTGCCGGACCGTCTTGCCGCGCTCGATCCACACCATGTCCGTGCGAGGGACCATGACTTCACGAACCAGCGTGTCGCCGAGCTCGAAGACGGAGTGGATCATCTCGCGCTCGCCGCTCTCGATGACCTTGCGCTGCTCGGCGATGTCGACGAGCTCACGCAGCTCGGCCTCGGAGGTGAACGGGCCCTCACGGAAGCCACGTCCGGGCGTGAGCGCGTTGCCGAGGAGGATCAGCAGCCGCGGCAGCGGGCCGAGCACCTTGGTCAGCACCAGTGCGAGCCCGGCGGTCCGGCGGGCGACGGCAGCCGGGTGTTGCCGTCCGAGGGTCCGCGCGCCGACGCCGACGACGACGTAGTCCGCGACGGTCATCACGCCGGCAGCCAGGGCGATCGCCGCTGCTGTCCGGTCGAGGGCGCGCTGGCAGACGACAGCGACCATCGTCGTCGCGAGCAGCTCGGACAGGGTGCGGAGCAGCAGCAGGACGTTGAGCGTCGCGGCGGGATCCGCGATGACCCGTGCGACGCGGGCAGCCCCGCGCTTTTCGTCGCGGACCATGTCCTCGACGGCGGGTCGGGACACCCGCGAGAGAGCCGCCTCGGCCATCGACAGCACCGCCGCCACCACCACGAGCACCGCGGCGATGACGACGAACCAGATGTCGAGGGTCGTCATCGTCGTCTGGACGCGGCCCACGACTGGAGCAGCTGCGTCTGCAGCCCGAACATCTCCCGCTCTTCCTGCGGCTCGGCGTGGTCGTAGCCGAGCAGGTGCAGGACACCATGGGTGCAGAGCAGGTGCAGCTCGTCCTGCATGCTGTGGCCGGCCTGGCGGGCCTGCGCATCGGCGACCTTCGGGCACAGGACGACGTCTCCGAGCAGCGTCGGCGGCGCGTCCACGTCGTCACCGTCGTCACGCTGGTCATGCAGCTCGTCCATGGGAAAGGCCAGCACGTCGGTGGGGCCGGGCTCGTTCATGAAGTGCTGGTGCAGTGCACTCATCGCGTCGACGTCGACCAGCCGGATCGACAGCTCGACCAGCGGGTGCACGCCCATCTGGTCGAGCACGTGCCGAGCCAGCCGCTCGAGCGCCGCAAGGTCGACGTCATAGCCGGTCGACTCGTCCTGGATGTCGATGCTCAACGACTCGATCCGATGCGTCGGGGTCCGCGGCTCAGCGGCCGGTGCGCCGGCGCTGGTTGGTGCCCGGGCGGGTGCCGGCCGGCCGCGGGCCGACCTCGGCCTGCTGCTCGGCGTCGTACTTCGCGTAGGCGTCGACGATGTCACTCACAAGGCGGTGGCGTACAACGTCGCTGGACGTCAACCGTGTGAAGTGGACGTCTTCGATGCCGTCGAGGATCTCCTGCACGACCTTGAGGCCGCTCTTGGTGCCGGAGGGCAGGTCGACCTGAGTGACATCGCCGGTTACGACCATCTTCGAGCCGAACCCCAAGCGGGTGAGGAACATCTTCATCTGCTCGGCCGACGTGTTCTGCGCCTCGTCGAGCACGATGAACGAGTCGTTGAGCGTGTTATGCGTTACGAGGAAGTCGCTGGTCACATAGAGCGAATCCTCGGCGCCCACTGCGATGCATACACACTCCGCGCTTCCGGCCGGCTCGATGCTGTCGACGAACCGCATCGGGCGA
>DASSEX010000007.1:0-46763 GCA_035695045.1 Mycobacteriales bacterium
GGTCGGGCCCTCATAGCGCGAACGCGTCAGGCCGAGGCTCGTCGCGAGCTGCTCGTCGGACGCCGAGCCGTAGACCTCGATCGGTCGCGAGTGGGGCACGTCGGCGAGAAGAGCGGCGAGACAGACCACCGAGTCGACGTCGAGCTCATGGGCGAAGTCGACGAGCTCGTCGCAGAACGCGCGCCAGCGCATGTTGGGCTCAAGCCCGCGCAACAGCACGATCTCGCCGGCGGAGCCGGTGTCGGCGATCGACAACCGGGTCGTCGGCCATTCGATCCGGCGAGTGACCCCGTCGACGAGCCGCACCGTCGGTCGGTTGACCTGGTAGTCGTAGTAGTCCTCGGGGTCGATCGCGGCGAACGGCTTCGCCTGCCACTCCCGCTCGAGGTGCTCGATGGCACCGGTGGACGCGTCGGCCGCGTCGTTCCAGCCCTCGAACGCGGCGAGCATCGCGCGCCCGCTGCCGCTCACCGCGCCGTCCTCTCCGTCGGTCATGGCTGCGCGGGACGTACGCCGTCCACCGCCGCGCGCACCAAGCCGGCGACGAGTGCCGGCCACTGCAAGGGTACGTCGTGAACGGCGCCGCCCCAGCGCAGCGCGCGGACGTTCGGCAGCGCGCTGCTGAGCCGATCGAGCGCCTCGTGCTTTGCCCGCGACCACACCTCGGGCTCGCCGCCCGGCGGCTCGCAGGACACGAGCCAGAGCGGGCAGCGGACCTGTTCCAGCGTCGCCGGGGCGTCGTACCGCAACATCCCGTCGACGATCTGCATGTGTGTGTCGAACGGCAGCCGAGCGCGCGCGAGGCCGTCGTCGCCAACGGCGAAGATCGGCAGAACGGCAGCCGCGACCTCGGCCGACCATGCCGTCGGGGCGTGCTGCCGCAGCATGGCCTCGAGCTCTTCGGGTGGCATCGCCAACCGCGGCGGCTCGAGCCGCTTACGGGCGATGTCGAGGTCAGCGTCCGGCGGTGGGCTGGTGAATCCGCCGTCGATGCACACCACCGAGAGGACGCGTTCCGGGTGTGCAGCAGCGAACGACGCCGCGACCGCACCGCCCCAGGAATGTCCGACGACGACAGCTCTGGACCAGCCGATCGCGTCGAACGCCGCCGCCAGGTCGCCCGCGGCGTCGCCGACGTCGTACCCCTCCGCGGGCCGGTCCGAGCCGCCATGGCCGCGCTGGTCGAGGGCGAGGACCGGAAGACCGGCGAGCGACGGGACGACGAGGTTCCAGAACCGGCGCTGTGAGGAGAGGCCGTGCAGCAGCACGACCGGCGTACCCGAGCCCGGCCAGCGGGTGGCGGCGAGCCGCACGTCGTTGCCCGGTACGTCGAAGTCGATGCCACCTGCCGGTGGCGCCGCCTCCCCGAGGACTCTGGCCATGCCGACCCCCCGGCTCAGCTCGTCGGGTGAATCAGCGACCGCGTCCGGTGGTCGTGTGCACGATCAGCACGTCGCAGGCCGCGCGGTGGCTGATGTTGGCGGGCACGGAACCCAGGAGCCGCCCTGCGAGGCTGTTGAGCCCGCGGTTGCCGACGACGCACAGGTCGACCTTGTTCTCCTCGACCAGGCTGACGAGAACGTCGACGGGGTCGCCGGGCTTGCACGTCGTGTCGATCTTCTTGGCGCCGGCGTCCTTGGCGAGGTCGGAGGCCTCGCGCAGGATGTCCTCCGCCGGGTGCGAGCCCATGACCTTGTAGGAGTCTTCGCCGAGCTGGTCGGCCGCGCGGCGCTGGTCGCGCTCGTTCATCTGCGCGTACGCCGACGCGATCAGCAAGGTCGCCCCCGTGTCGGCGGCCACCTTGGCGGCGCGCTCGACGGCGCGGAACGACGACTCGGATCCATCAGTACCGACCAGGATCGTGCCGTAGGTGGACACCCTCGCCCCTTCGTCCAGATGCCGTTGGCCAGACGCTATCGGTTCGCCCGGTTTGCCGCGTCGCCGGTAGACTTCGAACCAGATCATGACCAGCTCCGCGCCTTCCGGCCCGACCCCCGACTCCCTGCTCGCGGCCCTGCGCGAGCGGGTCGTCGTCGCGGACGGCGCCATGGGCACGATGCTCCAGGCGCACGACCTGGATCTCGACGACTTCGAGGGCCACGAAGGCTGCAACGAGATCCTCAGCGTGACCCGCCCCGACGTCGTCAGGAACGTTCACGACGCCTATCTCGCCGTCGGCTGCGACGCGGTCGAGACCAACACGTTCGGGGCCAACCTCGCCAACCTCGGTGAGTACGGCATCTCCGACCGCATCCACGAGCTGTCCCTCGCCGCCGCGCGGATCGCGCGGGAGGTGACCGACGGCTGGTCGGCGCCCGACCGCCCGCGCTGGGTCATCGGCTCGGTCGGCCCGGGGACCAAGCTCCCCACCCTCGGCCACGTTCGCTACGCCGAGCTGCGCGATGCCTACGCCGCCGAGGTGACCGGCCTCGTCGAGGGGGGCGCGCACGCGATCCTCGTCGAGACCGCGCAGGACCTTCTCCAGGCGAAGGCCGCCGTCAACGGGGCCAGGCAGGCGTTCCGCGCGACCGGCATCAAGCTGCCGCTGTTCGCGCAGGTCACCGTCGAGACAACCGGCACGATGCTGCTCGGCACGGAGATCGGTGCGGCGCTGACGGCGCTCGAGCCACTCGAGATCGACCTGATCGGTCTCAACTGCGCGACCGGGCCTGCGGAGATGAGCGAGCACCTGCGCTATCTCGCACGCAACGCCCGGATCGGCCTGTCCTGCATGCCCAACGCCGGCCTGCCGGAGCTGACGTCCGACGGCGCGCGCTATCCGCTCACCCCCGAGCAGCTGGCAGACGCGCACGACACCTTCACCCGCGACTTCGGCCTCGCGCTGGTCGGCGGATGTTGCGGCACCACTCCCGAGCACCTGCGCGCGGTGGTGGAGCGCGTTGGCGGTCGCCCGGTTACGCCGCGCGAGCCGCGACCGGAGCGCAGCGCAGCGAGCCTCTACCAACAGGTGCCGTTCCGGCAGGACACGACCTACCTGACCATCGGCGAGCGCACCAACGCCAACGGCTCGAAGGCCTTCCGCGAGGCGATGCTCGCCGGCCGCTGGGACGACTGCGTCGAGATCGCTCGCGACCAGACTCGAGACGGCGCTCATCTCCTCGACGTCTGCGTCGACTACGTGGGACGCGACGGCGCAGCCGACATGCGAGAGGTCGCCACCCGCTTCGCGACCGCGTCGACGCTTCCGCTCGTGCTCGACTCCACCGAACCACCGGTTGTCGAGGCCGGACTCGAATGTCTCGGCGGTCGCTGCGTCATCAACTCGGTCAACTACGAGGACGGCGACGGGCCCGACTCGCGCATCGCGCGGATGATGCCGCTGGTCAAGGAGCACGGCGCGGCAGTCGTGGCTCTCACCATCGACGAGGAGGGCCAGGCCCGCACCGCCGAGTGGAAGGTGCGAGTGGCCAGCCGGCTCATCGACGACCTGACCGGCAACTGGGGGCTTGACGTCGGCGACATCCTGGTCGACTGCCTGACCTTCCCGATCGCCACCGGACAGGAAGAGACCCGCCGCGACGGTCTCGAGACGATCGAGGCGATCCGTGAGGTGAAGCGCCGATACCCCGACGTCCAGACGACGCTGGGCGTGTCCAACGTCTCGTTCGGTCTCAACCCGGCCGCACGCCAGGTCCTCAACTCGGTGTTCCTGCACGAGTGCGTGAAGGCCGGTCTCGACTCCGCGATCGTGCACGCCAGCAAGATCCTGCCCTTCGCCCGCATCCCGGAGGAGCAGCGAGAGGTTGCCCTCGACCTGGTCTACGACCGTCGGCGTGACGGCTACGACCCGGTCACACGCTTCCTCGAGCTCTTCGAAGGCGTCGACGTCGCATCGGCGCGTCAGTCGCGTGCGGAGGAGCTCGCCGGCCTGCCACTGGGGGAGCGGCTGGCGCGGCGCATCATCGACGGCGAACGCAACGGGTTGGAGGGCGACCTCGACGAGGCGCTCGAGGCCGGCAAGTCACCTCTCGACGTCATCAACGACCACCTGCTCGAAGGCATGAAGGTCGTCGGCGAGCTGTTCGGCTCGGGGCAGATGCAGCTGCCGTTCGTCCTCCAGTCGGCCGAGGTGATGAAGGCCGCGGTCGGCTATCTCGAGCCGCACATGGAGAAGACCGACGACGCGGGCAAGGGCACGATCGTGCTCGCGACGGTCAAGGGTGACGTGCACGACATCGGCAAGAACCTCGTCGACATCATCCTTTCGAACAACGGCTACACGGTCGTCAACATCGGCATCAAGCAGTCGATCTCCGCGATCCTCGAGGCGGCGGAGACTCACAAGGCCGACGTCATCGGCATGAGCGGCCTGCTCGTCAAGAGCACCGTCGTCATGAAGGAGAACCTCGAGGAGATGAACTCCCGCGGCGTCGGGGACAAGTGGCCCGTGCTGCTCGGCGGCGCGGCTCTCACCCGGGCCTACGTCGAAGTCGATCTCGCCGATCTCTACGCCGGTGAGGTGCGCTACGCGAAGGACGCCTTCGAGGGACTTCGCCTGATGGACGCCGTCATGGCGGTGAAGCGCGGCGTTCCGGGCGCTGTCCTGCCGGAGCTGCGCGGCCGGCGCGTCGCCACGACCCGTTCACGTCCGGACGAGGTGCCGCTCGACCAGGTGCCGGCGCGGTCCGACGTCGCGGCGGACAACCCGATCCCGACGCCGCCGTTCTGGGGTGACCGGGTCGTCAAGGGCATTCCGCTCGCCGACTACGCCGCGATGCTCGACGAGCGGGCGACGTTCCTCGGGCAGTGGGGGCTGCGCCCCACCCGTGGCGACGGGCCGTCGTACGAGGATCTCGTCGAGACCGAGGGGCGCCCGCGTCTGCGGATGTGGCTCGACCGGCTGCACTCCGAGCGCATGCTCGAAGCCGCTGTCGCCTACGGCTACTTCCCGTGCGTCAGCAAGGGCGACGACCTGATCGTGCTGCACGACGACGGCTCCGAGCGGATGCGCTTCACGTTCCCTCGGCAGAGACGAGGACGGTTCCTCTGCCTCTCCGACTTCTTCCGGCCGGAGGAGAGCGGTGAGGTCGACGTCGTCGCCTTCCAGCTCGTCACGGTCGGCGCCCGCATCAGTGAGGTGACCGCGGAGCTGTTCGCCAACGACTCCTACCGCGACTACCTCGAGCTGCACGGACTCTCGGTGCAGCTGACGGAGGCGTTGGCAGAGATGTGGCACAAGCGGGTGCGCGAAGAGCTGGGCTTCGCCGGTGAGGACTCGCCGGAGCTCGCCGAGGTTCTCTCGCACCAGGCCTACCGTGGCAGCCGCTACTCCTTCGGTTATCCGGCCTGTCCCGACCTCGAGGAGCGGGCCAAGGTGATCGAGCTGCTCAAGCCGGAGCGCATCGGCGTCACTCTCTCCGAGAGCTTCCAGCTCGTGCCGGAGCAGGCGACGGACGCGATCGTCGTGCACCATCCGGAAGCGAAGTACTTCAACGCGCGATGACAGCCGCCGCTGTCCTGTTCGACATGGACGGGCTGCTGGTCGACTCCGAACCGGTCTGGTACGCCGTCGAGGAGGCAGCGGTCCAACGGCTGGGTGGTGCATGGGCGCCGGCGCACCAGGCGGCCCTCGCCGGCGGCACCATCGACGCCAGCTGCCGTTACATGATCGAGCTGACCGGCGCCGACCTCACGGCTGAGGAGCTCGCAGCGGACCTGCTCGCCGAGATGGTGCTGCGGTTCCGTGCCGAGCTCCCCGTGCACGAGGGGGCTCTCGAGCTCGTCGACGCAGTGCGCTCGGCGGGCGTGGCCACCGGCCTGGTCTCCTCGTCGTACCGGGTCCTCGTCGACGCCGCACTCGACAGGCTGGGCCACGAGCGGTTCGACGTCACCGTCGCGGGCGACGAGATCACCCGAGGCAAGCCTCACCCCGAGCCGTTCGCGACGGCGTGTGAACGTCTCGGCGTCTCACCGTCGAGCGTCGTCGTCCTCGAGGACGCGCTCCACGGTGTGACATCCGCGGAGTCCGCGGGCTGCGTGGTCGTGGCCGTGCCCTCGGTCGCGCCCATCGAGCCCACGGCACGCCGCCCCGTCGTACGGCGTCTCACGGACATCGATCCCGGGTGGCTGCTGTCACTTCCGGGAGCGATGGCATGACAGCGGTTCCGGGGGAGCCGATCGTGCTGCATCAGTCCGTCGGCAACGCGCTCCAGCTGCCCATCCTCATCGGCGTTGTCACGCTTGCCGTCGCGGTGAGCGAGATCGCCCGAGGTCCCAGCGTGCTCGTGCTCGTCGTCTGTGCCGTCGCCGCGGTCCTGGACGGCGTGCTGGTCGGCTATCTGATGCGCAACTTCAGAGCGACCCTGACCGTCACCGGCGAGACGATCACGTTCACCCGACATCAGGCGCGGGGAACCGCACCGGAGCAGGTCATCCGGCGCGTAGCCGAGACCCGGTTGACCTTCCGGTCGGCTCGCAACGGGCCGCTCGGCAGCGAGTACACGGGCTACACGCTCAAGCTGCGCGACACGGCGACCGGCGAGGAAATCTTCGCCGGCGCCTTCGGCCGCCGGTGGGTGCAGCAGGCGTGCGCATCGCAGGGGTGGCCGTTCGGCTGACGGATTCGTCCGTCCTTGTCCCGGTAGAGCCCAATCAAATTAGCCCGAACGGGCCATCAAGATTTCTGAAACTGATCCCTTAAGCCCACGGCGGATAGTGCCGAAGGAACTCGCACGTCGGGGGCCGGAGGCAGTCATGGGCATCCTGGGTGAGCAGTACACCCGGACGACGAGGGCCGCAGTAGCGCTGGTCGCGGCGCTGGCGGTGGCCGTACCAGCGGAGCGGGCGAGCGCCGCTATCCGGCAGACGGTCGTCGTCATGACGACGCCGTCCCACGGGGCTGCCGCGGAGAGATTCGTCCGCGACGCCGGTGGCCGGGTCACGCATGAGCTGTCGGTGATCGACGGCTTCATCGCCACAGTGCCGCGCACCGTCGTCTCCGGACTGGCGGCCGTGCCGGGCGTGCGCAGCGTGACGCCGGACCGGCCCGTCCATCTCGAGGCGCTGTACGGCCAGGACAGCGGGGCCGCCAGTGCGGTCTACAGCGACGTCGTACGAGCGACCAAGACCTGGGGGACCGGCGACACCGGGGCCGGGACGGCCGTCGCCGTGATCGACACGGGCATCAACACCACAGGTGATCTCGCCGGCCAGGTGGTGCGTGCCGTCGACTTCACCAGCGACGGGGACAACCTCGACCACTACGGCCACGGCACGTTTGTCGGAGGGCTCATCGCGGGGACCGGTGCACATTCGTCCGGTTCCATCATGGGCGTCGCGCCGGGGACCAGCCTCGTCTCGCTGAAGATCTCCGGAGCCGACGGCGCGACTGACGTCACGCTCGTGCTCGAGGCACTGGAGTGGGTCAAGGACTACGCGTCGACCTACAACATCCGGGTCGTCAACCTGTCACTCGGCTTCGCCTCACAGCAGTCCTACCTGGTCGATCCGCTCGACTACGCCGTGGAGAAGCTCTGGAACTCCGGGGTCGTCGTCGTCACCGCCGCCGGCAACGGCGGCTCGACCGGGCCCATCCTTGCGCCGGGCAACGACCCCTTCGTGGTCACAGTCGGCGCAATCAACGATCGCACCACCGTCACCAGCAGCGACGACTATCTGGCGTCGTTCTCCTCCGTTGGGCCCACCGCGGACGCGCTCGCGAAGCCTGACGTGCTGGCGCCCGGGCGGTCCGTCGTCTCGAGCCGGTCGCCCGGGTCGACGGTCGACCTCGCCAATCCGACGAGCGAGATCGGCGACGTCTACGCGCGCGCCTCCGGGACGTCGTTCTCCACAGCCATCGTCTCCGGTGTCGCGGCGCTGATCCTGAGCAGGTCGCCGTGGCTCACACCGAACCAGGTGAAGCTGCGGTTGATGTCGACCGCGCGGGCTCTCCCCGGCGGCAACACGCCGGGCACGGGAGCAGGCGTGGTCGACGCCTTCGGCGCGACGATGAGCACCTCGACGGCGAGCGCCAACGTGTCCGCTGTGCCCGCAGTGGGCGGCGGGTCGCTGCAGGCGACCCGCGGTCCCGCTTGTCTGCGCGACAGCACCGGGAACTGCATGACCGACGCGGACGCGAATGCAGTGCTCGGTTACGACCCGAACGCCTATTGGGCCCCGCAGTGGTCGCAAAGCGAATGGGTGGGCAGCCAGTGGGTCGGTAGCCAATGGGTGGGCAGCCAGTGGGTCGGTAGCCAATGGGTGGGCAGCCAGTGGGTCGGCAGCCAGTGGGTCATGGCGGCGGCATCATGACCCGCCACATTCCGTGGCTCGGTGCGCGCTGGCGGTTGGTCGTCACGGCGGCCGCGGCGCTCGGCGCAGGGGTGTTCGTCATCGCCGTCGCGTTCCTCGGTCTGGACGGGGTCTCCCATCCGGTCGGAATGGGCATCGGCGTCCTCGCAACCGTCGCGGTCAACCGCATCTACGTGGTCGTCGCTCGTCGCGGTGGAGTGCTGGAAGGGATCGACATCGCGGAGATCGCGATCGTCGGTCTGGCTCTGGCGCTCCCGCCCAGCGAAGCACTCGTCGCTTTCGGCGTGGGAAGTCTGGCCGTCGAGCTCACGGTCGACCGGGCACTCGTCAAGAAGGTCTTCAACGTCGCTGTCAGGACGATGTCCGGTGGCGTTGTGGTGGGCGTCGTTGCGGTGTTCGCTTCGGGCAGTGGTGACCAACAGGCCGCTCATTACGTAGCGGCTGCCGCCGGGGGACTCGCCTACAGTCTGCTCAACGCGATCTGGCTCGCGGCGGTGGTCTCGGCTGTGGAGTCAGTGCCGTTCCTGTCCGTCCTGCGCAACGGTTCGGGTACGAGGCTGGCGGTGGCTGTCGCGTCCATCCTCACCGGGCTCACCGCCGGCCGGCTGGCACAGCATGCACCGTTGGCGCTTGCCGGCATGGCGAGCCTGCTCGGGCTGCTCGCGCTCGTCGTCCAGGTCGCCCGCCGGGCGCAACGCGAGCGGGATCGTCTGCGCAGCGTGCTCGAGGCGACGAGCCGCATCCAGTCGGCCAGCGACCCCGACGAGCAGGAGTCCGCCCTGGTCACCGCGGCGCGCGAGCTGTTGCTGTGGCGCGACGTCGAGGTGCGCTGCTCGCCGCCGCGAGGATCCGAGCTCGGCAGTCCCCTCTATGTCCGCGAAGGCGTCGACCGCTGGCTCATCGCACGTCCGCTCGTCGACTCGGACCCCTGGTCACGTGATGACGTGGCCATCGTCGAGTCACTGGCCGCGAACGCGTCAGCGGCACTGGAGCGGGCGCACCTGCAGCGCGAGCTCGGGCGGCTTGCCCTGATCGACCCACTGACCGGGTTGGCCAACCGACGGCACCTGGACGACGCTCTGTCGGCACTGTTGACGACGGAGTCGGCGCAGCCCTTCGCCCTGCTCGTCCTCGACCTTGTCGACTTCAAGTCCGTCAACGATGCCCATGGCCACGCCGCGGGCGACGATGTGCTGCGCATCACGGCGGAGCGGCTGCATGCCTGTGTCCGCGGTGGTGACCTCGTCGCCCGGCTGGGCGGAGATGAGTTCGTCGCCCTGCTTCCCGGCGTCACGTCGCGGAAGACCGTGCGGGCCATCATCGACACGATCCACGCCCGGGTGGCGCAGCCGCTGACCATCGGCGACGAGGAGGTCAACGTCAGCGTGAGCGTCGGATACGCGCTCGCGCCGGTGGACGGGACGACCGTTCTGGAACTCCTGCGGGCGGCCGACCGGGGCATGTACGACGACAAGGCGCAGCAGCACTCCGGCCGTGAGCACGGCGTCATGCTGCCGGAGCCGCGCGGCGACTCGCTGACCCGGCTCCACCACGTCGAGGCCTGATCGGGCGAGCTCTACTCGGTGGCGATTGCGCGGAGGACGTCGAGCTTCGACGCGCGACGGGCGGGCCACCAGGCTGCGGTCACACCGGCGACGGCGCCGATGACCAGGTAGCCGATGAGCTGGCCCCAGGGGATCGTCGTCGTGTCGATGCCTTGTGACGCGAGCGCCTGCACGAGGGCGGCACCGTAACCCAGCCCGAGCACGACCCCGAGGAGGGCGCCGAAGACCGAGATGACGACCGCCTCGAGCCGCACCATGCGCCGAACCTGTCGTGTGGCCATCCCGACCGCGCGGAGCAACCCGATCTCCCGGGTCCGCTCGAACACGGACAGCGCAAGCGTGTTGACGATGCCCAGCCAGGCGATGACGAGGGACAGGACCAGGAGCGCAAGCACGAACACCAGGACCTGGTTGATCTGCCGCTTCTGGTCCTGCTTGAACTGCGTCTGGTCGCGCAGCTGGAGGTTGGGCGTGGTCTTCAGTGCAGCGGCCAGACCTTGACGCAAGGTTCCGAGGTTGGCGCCCTGAGCTGCCTTGACGGCGACGACGAAGTCGAGGCGGTTGCGGAAGTTGGCGTCGTACGTGTCCAGGCCGATGACGTAGTCGCCGGCGATGGGGTTCTTCGCGAAGATGCCGCTCACGGTGAGCGTCTGCTTGTGCGTCAGGGCGAACTCGACGGGGAGCGCGCTGCCGACGTGCAGATGCTTCGACTTCGCCGTGTCCTCGCTGACGAGGACCTTCCCGAGACCGACGTCGCTGACCGACCCGCTCTTCACGGTCAGGCGAAGCGTTTCCGCAACCGTGTCACCCGTGGCGCCCTGCACCGGCTTCACCGCGTTGCCGACCTTCATCGAGCCGGCGCGAAAGGCGGTGACGGCCGCGGCCCCCGGCACCTGAGCGATCCGCTTCGCCACCGTGCCCGACACCGGCGAGAAGTTCTTCGCCGTGATGATGAAGTCGGCGCCGACGCTCTTGTCGATCTGCGCGTTGGCCGACGTCGTGATCGAGGCCGCCATCACCGACATGGTGGTGGTCAGCGCGATCCCGATCATGAGCGCGGAGGCGGTCGCCGCTGTGCGGCGTGGGTTGCGCAGCGCGTTCTCACGCGCGAGTCGGCCGGTGGTTCCCCAGATGCGCGGCAGCAGCCGGCCGAGCCCGCCGATGACCGGCTGGCTGAGGAGCGGACTCAGCGCCGTCGCGGCGCGGAACATCGCGACCGCCCCGAGGCCGATCTCCAGGGCGTTGCCGCCGCGCACCCCGAGGGCAAGGAGCATGACGCCGACCGCCAGGAGAACCGCGCCGATCCGGTTTCGTCGTCGCAGCGACGCCGTCGGCAGGACGAAGTCGTCCCGCATCGCGGCGATCGGAGGCACCCGGGAGGCTCGGATGGCCGGCACGACCGCCGCCGCAACGGTGACGACCACTGCCACGACCATCCCGACGACGATCGTCCGCGGCTGGATCTGCAGGCCGACGATGGACAGGCCGTTCGCGAGCGACTCGATCAGCGCGCGCAGCCCCGCAGCGATCAGCACACCGGCCACCAGCCCGACGACCCCGGCGAAGATCCCCACCGCGAACGCTTCCAGGACAACCGCGCGAAGCACCTGACCCCGGCTCGCGCCGAGAGCGCGCAGCAAGGCCAGCTCTCGCGTGCGTTGTGCGACCAGGACCGTGAACGTGTTGAAGATGATGAAAACCGCGACGAACACGGAGATGAAGGCGAAGACCAGAAGGAGGACGTTGAAGAACTTGAACCCCGACTTCACCTGCTTGCTCTGGTCGGCGACGTACGCCTTTTCGGTCATCACCTCGTAGGGCTGACCCCGCAGTGTCGTCGCGATCCGCTGACGCAGCTCGTCCTGACTGATTCCCGGCTGGGCGGCGGCTTCCACGATCGTCCAGCTGTCGCGGCTGCCGATGAGCAGCTGCTGCGCCGTCTGCGGTGTGAACGCGGTCACCGTGGCGCCCGCGAGCGACGACCCCGTGCCGAACCGCACGATGCCCGTGACGTGCGCGTCGAACGTCTTCCCGGACACGACGACCTCGACCGGTGCGCCCACCGGGATGCCGAACTTCTCCGCGCTTTTCTGGTCGATGACGACCTCGTCGGCTGCCGCGGGAGCCGTGCCCTTCACGAGGTGCAGGGTGCTCAACGGGCCTTCGCCGACCCACGCGGTGCCGAGGTTCGGCGCGCCACCGTTGACGACTGCTTTGCCGCGGTAGACCAGCTGTGCGTAACCGCCCGCGTCGCCGACGGCTTCGGTGACGCCGGGCACCCCACGCACGGCGGTGAGCACAGAGTTGGGCACGAGCGCTCGCTCGTCCGTCGGGCCGTTGTTGGAGCTGCCCTGGAACGCCTGTTGGCCCCGTACGACGACGGAGACGCCCTTGCTCGCATTGCCGAAGATCTGGTCGAACGTTGCGTTCAAGGTGTCGGTCAGCACCAGGGTGCCGGAGACGAAGCCGACACCGATCATGATCGAGACCGCAGTCAGTGCGAGCCGCAGGCGTCGTGCGAGTGCTCCTTTGAGAGCGAGCCGGAACATCGTCAGCTCGCCGTTGCCGTGTCGAGCTGCTTCATCCGGTCGAGCACCCTGTCGGCAGTCGGGTTGTCGAGGGTGTCGACGATCCGTCCGTCGGCCAGGAAGAGTGCGCGGTCCGCGAACGCGGCTGCGGCCGGCTCGTGGGTGACGATGACGATCGTCTGCCCGGTCTGGTCCACGGAGCGCCGAAGGAACTCGAGCACCTCGTGGCTCGACTTCGAGTCGAGGTTGCCCGTCGGCTCATCGGCGAAGATGACATCCGGCTTGGCGATCATCGCTCGCGCGCACGCCACTCGCTGCTGCTGGCCACCGGAGAGCTCTGTGGGCCGGTGACGCAACCGGTCGCGCAGCCCGATCGTGTCGATGACGGTGTCGAGCCACTGCTTGTCCGGTTCGCGACCGGCCAGGTCGAGCGGCAGCCGGATGTTCTCCAGGGCGGTCAGCGTCGGCACCAGGTTGAACGACTGGAAGACGAACCCGACGCGGTCCCTGCGCAAGGCGGTCAGCGCCTTGTCGTCGAGGGAGGTCAGCTCGGTGTCCCCGATGAACACCTGTCCGGAGGTCACGGAGTCGAGGCCCGCGAGGCAGTGCATCAGCGTCGACTTGCCGGAGCCGGACGGTCCCATGATCGCGGTGAACCGGCCGCGGTCGAGCGCGACCGAGACGTCGTCGAGTGCCACGACGCGCGTGCCGCCCTCGCCGTAGACCTTGGTCACGGAGATGGCGCGCGCGGCAGCCGAGAGTGTTGTGGGAGCAGCACTGGTCACGGCGGGGACGTTATCCCTCACGACGCGGCCGGCCATCAGTATTTCGTCCTGGCCCGCCCCGGATAACGTCCCCGGAATGCTCATCTCGTCGAGGTCGTACGACGAGTACCTGGCGATGTTCGCTCTCGGTGCGGACGACATGTCTGGGACTGTCCTGGATTGCTCCGCAGGGGCTGCGAGCTTCGTCACAGTGGCGCGCGCGAACGGCACCCGAGCGTTCGCCGTTGACCCGGCCTACGCAATGTCACGCGACCAGCTCGTCACGGCCGTGCGTGAGGA
The DNA here is from genome assembly GCA_035695045.1 of Mycobacteriales bacterium. Lineage (GTDB taxonomy): Bacteria > Actinomycetota > Actinomycetes > JAFAQI01 > JAFAQI01 > DASSKP01. Next base: position 13,429 of record DASSEX010000007.1, read on the forward strand.
CATGCGTCGTGGGGCGAGCATTGCCGAGCAGCATGCCGACCGGTTCACGTGGGAGTGGTACGGATCACGGGAGGCTCGCGACCAGATGCGGCGAGGGGCGGCGGCTCGTTTCCTCACCTCGCTCGCGGCCGCGCCCGGATGGCTGGTCGCGGCCGAGCTCCCACGACTGCCGTTCCGCGAGCGCTCCTTCGATCTGGTCCTCTGCTCGCACCTGATCTTCACCTGGGCCGACCAGCTCGGGTTCGACTGGCACCTCGCCGCCTTGCTCGAGCTGGTGCGGGTGAGCGGGCGCGAGGTGCGGGTCTTCCCGACCGTCCTGCAGGGACGCGGCGACGTCGTACCGTTCTGGAGTGAGCTGATGAACGCGCTCGAGAAGGCGGGAATCGCCGCCGAGGAGCGGCCGGTGCCCTATCGCTTCCAGGTCACCGGCGATCGCATGCTCGTGCTCAACCGCCGGTCGTAGGAAGCGGCGGCGGGGTGCCGCCGTATGCCGGGCAGAGTGCTTGATGGGAACACCAGTCGCACAGCCGGCTGGTGCGCGGCCGCCAGTCGCCGGACTCGCGCGCCTTCCCGATCGCTGCAGCGATCGCCTCGACGTGGCGCTCCAGCCCGATCAGGTCGCGCTCGTCGGGGGAGTAGTCGATGACCTCGCGGTCGCGGAGGTAGTAGAGCCGGAGCATCCGCGGAAGCACACCGGTCGACCGCCACAGCACCAACGCGTAGAACCGCAGCTGGAACAGGGCCTTGCCTTCGTAGGCCTCGTCCGGCGCCTTTCCCGACTTGTAGTCGACGACTCGGAGGTCACCCGCAGGCGACTTGTCGAGGCGGTCGATGAACCCTTTGAGTCGAATGCCCGAGGGCAGCGTCGTCTCGACGAGGACCTCGCGCTCGGCCGGCTCCAGCCGTCGCGGATCCTCGAGTGCGAAGTAGCTCGACAGCAGCTCCGTCGTGGACTCCAGGAGCGCGACGAGGCCGCCCGAGTCACTGTCGACCAGCTCAGCGAGCTCGGAATCCTCCGCGAGCGCCGCGGTCCATTCCGGCTCGACCATCGCGGCGGCCGCGGCCACGGTGCGCGCCGCCGCAGGCAGGTCGAACAGCTTCTCCAGAACCGAGTGGATCACCGTGCCGCGCGCGGCATCGAGGCTGGGCGGCTCGGGCAGCTGGTCGATCACCCGGAACCGGTAGAGAAGCGCACAGGTCTTGAAGTCGAGGGCACGCGACGGGGACAGCGACCAGTCGGTGGTCGTCGTGATCTCCGGCGTGAGCATCTCGGGTGCTGCAGTCACACGGCGACCGTAGATGAGCCGTCGGACAAAATCCGCCACCCACGCCGTCAGGGGGACAACTTCTCCGCGAGGTAGGCCAGCGACAACGGGTAGCGGTAGTCGATGGACATGTGGGTGGCGTCGAACAGCTCGAACCGCACGTCTGTCACGCCGATCTTGGCCAGCTCGGCGACGAACGCTTCGGCGCCGAGGTCGAGATACCACTCGTCCCGCTTGCCGGCGTCGACCCAGATCGCGGTCAGCCCGCGCAGAGCGTCGGCGTACTTCGGCACCATCCGCACCGGGTCCCAGGCGAGCCAGCGGTCCCAGAGCTCGGGGATCAGCTGTCCGGTCCGGGTGTCGAAGGGCAGCCGGACCGTCCCGTCGTCGTCGGCCGAGAAGCACGCGGAGCAGCCGAGCGTCATCAGCAGGATGTTGTCGGCGGGCTTCGTGAACGAGGTGCGCGAGGTGAAGTCCGCCCACCACTTCCAGATGTCGCCGTCGTAGTCGCGCAGATGGCGTGCCGAGTCGCCGAACTCCTTGATGTAGGAGAGCTCGTAGAGCGAGTCGCCGGCATGAGATGCGAGGCCACCGAACAGGTCCGGCCGCAGCATCGGCGTGATGAACGCGCCGAAGCCACCGCTGGACTTGCCGGTGATCCCGCGGTGCTTCGCCGCGTCAAGGGTGCGGTAGTGCCCGTCGACCCACGGCACGACTTCGTCGCAGAGGTAGGAGTGGTAGCGCCCGGTTCCCGGGGAGTCGACGAACTGAGACCCGCCGTACTTCGTCCAGGCGTCGACGTAGACGACGATCGCCGGCGGCGCCGTGCCCTCGGCGAACACCTCGTCGGCCGTCTCGATGAACGGACGCCGGTACGCCGTCCGGTTCTTCCACATCGCGACGTGACCGGTGTAGCCCTGGATCACATAGACGCTCGGATAGCGGCGTTCCGGCTCGTCGTCGTAACCGGGCGGCGTGTAGACCCACAAGGGACGCTCGTGCGGGTCACCCAGCGGGTTGTCGCGCAACAGGGTTGACTCGATGACGTTCTCGTCGAGACGTCCGGCAAGTGTTCCCGACCACGGCTGCATGTGCCGATCCTTTCAGGTCGACCGCCGTAGCATCGACGCGTGAGCGACGAGCGTCCGGAACCGCCGCGGCGGGCACAGATCGGCGCAGGCGTGCCGATGGGCCGCCTGCTCGGTGTGCCGCTGGTCATCTCGCCGTTCTGGTTCGTCATCGTCCTCCTGTTGACGGTGGCCTACGCCGGCTTCGTGCAGCACGAGGTCCCGAGACTGACGCGTGGCGAGAGCTACGGCGTCTCGCTCGGCTTCGTGCTCCTTCTCTATGCCTCGGTGCTGCTGCACGAGATGAGCCACGTCGCCGTGGCGAAGGCGCTGGGGATGCAGGTGCAGCGGGTCGTGCTCCAGCTGCTCGGCGGGGTGTCGGAGATCACCGAGGAACGGCCCGGGACCCCCCGCCGCGAATACCTGGTCGCGATCGCCGGCCCCATGACCAGCCTGTTCCTGGCGGCCGTCGGGTTCGGGCTGCGGCCGGCCTTCGCCGTCGACACGGTGCCGCGGCTCCTCGCCGACGGCTTCGCGGGGACCAACCTGATCGTCGCTGCGTTCAACATCCTGCCCGGCCTGCCCCTCGACGGGGGCCGCGTGCTGCGCGCCGGGCTCTGGCAGCTCACCCACGACAAGGTGCGCGCGACTCTCGCGGCGGCCTGGGTCGGGCGAGGCCTCGCGGTCGCCGTAGCGCTGCTCCCGCTCGTACAGATCCGCATTCTGCAGTGGTCCACGGCCGGCAACATCTGGTGCATCGTCATCGCGTTCTTCCTCTGGACCAACGCCACGTGGGCCATCGCCCAGGCGAAGGTGAGCGCGGTGCTTCCCGGCCTCGACATCCGCACCATGACCCGCCGCGCCATCCCCGTGACCGCGGACCTCTCGGTCGCCGAGGCGGTCCGGCGCGCGCGTGACGGTGGCGCACGCGCCCTCGTCGTCGTCGACGGCTACGGGCGGCCGAGTGGCCTCGTCTCCGAGGCGGCCGTGATGACGCTCCCGCCGGACCGGCAGCCCTGGGTCCCGGTCAGCGACCTGGCCCGCGCGGTGGACGAGGACGTCACGCTCATGACCGACATGAGTGGCGAGATCCTGCTGGAGGCCGTCCAGATGACTCCTGCGACGGAGTACCTCGTCCTCGACGACAAACGGGCAGTCGTCGGAGTCCTCGCCCGCACCGACCTCGTGGCGGCTCTGCAGGCCGCAGGGCTGCACTGAACCATGTCCGAAGCCGGTCGGCGTCGTGGGCCCTTCCAGCCAGGCGACCTCGTGCAGCTCACCGACCCGAAGGGTCGGAGGCGCACGATCGAGCTGGTCCCCGGCAAGGAGTTCCACACGCATCGCGGCGCGCTGCTGCATGACGACCTCATCGGCCGGCCGGAAGGCACCGTCATCTCGTCGGCCGGCGGGACGTCGTACCTCGCACTGCGCCCGCTGCTGCCCGACTACGTGCTCGGCATGCCGCGTGGTGCCGCGGTCGTCTATCCGAAGGACGCGGCGCAGATCGTGCAGATGGCCGACATCTTCCCGGGCGCCCGCGTCGTCGAAGCGGGTGCGGGATCCGGGGCGTTGTCGTGCAGCCTGCTGCGCGCCGTAGGTGACGACGGCCTCGTGTCGTCCTATGAGAAGCGGGACGACTTCGCCGACATCGCGCGACGCAACGTCGAGCGGTTCTTCGGTCACCTGCCGGCGACGTGGCAGCTGACCGTCGGCGACCTCGCCGAGAAGTGCGTCGACGAGGACGTCGATCGCGTCGTTCTCGACATGCTCGCTCCCTGGGAGATGCTCGAGACCGCCGCCGCTGCCCTCGTGCCCGGTGGTGTGCTGTGCGCGTACGTCGCCACGACGACACAGCTGTCGAAGGTCGTCGAGGCGCTGCGCGAGCACGGATCGTTCACCGAACCCGACTCGTGGGAGTCGATGGTCCGCACCTGGCACGTCGAGGGGCTCGCGGTCCGTCCGGACCACCGCATGGTCGGCCACACCGGCTTCCTCGTGACGTCCCGGCGCCTCGCCCCCGGAGTGGCGGCGCCGCCCCGGCGCCGCCGGCCGGCGAAGGGGTCGGTCACGGAACGATGACGCTTCGCGGCGGTTCGACGAGTGGGACCACCGCCGCAGGGATACGCTCAGACGAAGCGCGCATAGCGCCCGAGGAGGTGGGGCACGTGGCAGCACGTGACGACGCCGAGGCTCGCGCGGCGCGGTTCGAGAAGGACGCGCACGAGCTGAAGACGCAGCTGGCGTTCCTCGAAGAGGAAGTCTCGATGCTGCGTCGCAAGCTGTCGGACTCTCCGCGACAGGTGCGACAGCTCGAGGAGCGGCTCACCGAGGCGCAGACGAGTCTGTCCGGCGTCGTCAACCAGAACGAGCGACTGGTCTCCACCTTGAAGGAGGCGCGCGAGCAGATCGTCGCGCTCAAGGAGGAGATCGACCGGCTCGCGCAGCCGCCGTCGGGATATGGCTACTACCTCTGCACACACGAGGACGGCACCGTCGACGTCTTCACCGGTGGACGCAAGCTTCGCGTCACGGTCTCGCCGACGATCGAGGTCGGCGAGCTGCGCCGTGGGCAGGAGGTCATGCTCAACGAGGCGCTCAACATCGTCGCTGTCCGCGAGTTCGAGCGTCAGGGTGACGTCGTACTGCTGAAGGAGATCCTCGAGGGCGGCGACCGTGCGCTCGTCATCGGTCACACCGACGAGGAGCGCGTCGTGATGCTCGCCGACACGCTGCTCACCCAGCCGCTCCGTGCGGGTGACTCGCTGCTGGTCGAGCCGCGCTCCGGCTGGGCCTACGAGCGCATCCCGAAGAGCGAGGTCGAGGAGCTCGTCCTCGAAGAGGTGCCGGACATCGGCTACGAAGACATCGGCGGCCTCTCCGACCAGATCGAGTCGATCCGCGACGCCGTCGAGCTGCCCTTCCTGCACAAGGAGCTGTTCCTCGAGCACCAGCTCAAGCCGCCGAAGGGCATCCTGCTCTATGGCCCGCCGGGTTGCGGCAAGACGCTGATCGCCAAGGCCGTGGCCAACTCCCTCGCGAAGAAGGTCGCCGAGACCGGGCAGGGCGAGGGGCGGTCCTACTTCCTCAACATCAAGGGCCCGGAGCTGCTCAACAAGTACGTCGGCGAGACCGAGCGGCACATCCGCCTGGTCTTCCAGCGCGCTCGAGAGAAGGCCAGCGAGGGCACTCCGGTCATCGTGTTCTTCGACGAGATGGACTCGATCTTCCGCACCCGTGGCTCGGGCGTCTCCAGCGACGTCGAGAACACGATCGTGCCGCAGCTGCTGTCGGAGATCGACGGTGTCGAAGGCCTCGAGAACGTCATCGTGATCGGGGCGTCCAACCGCGAGGACATGATCGACCCGGCGATCCTGCGGCCCGGCCGGCTCGACGTGAAGATCAAGATCGAGCGCCCGGACGCAGAGGCGGCCAAGGACATCTTCTCCAAGTACCTCGTGGCCGACCTGCCTCTGCACGACGAGGACCTGGGCGAGCACGGCGGTAGCCGTGACGCCACCGTCGCGGCGATGATCCAGCGCACGGTCGAGCGGATGTACACCGAGTCCGAGGACAACCGGTTCCTCGAGGTGACCTACGCCAACGGCGACAAGGAAGTCCTCTACTTCAAAGACTTCAACTCGGGCGCCATGATCGAGAACATCGTCCAGCGGGCGAAGAAGATGGCGATCAAGGACTTCCTCGAGACCGGTCAGAAGGGGCTGCGGATGCAGCACCTCATGACGGCGTGTGTCGACGAGTTCAAGGAGAACGAGGACCTGCCCAACACGACCAACCCGGACGACTGGGCGCGCATCTCCGGCAAGAAGGGCGAGCGCATCGTCTACATCCGGACGTTGGTCACGGGCAAGGGCACCGAGTCCGGCCGCTCGATCGACACCGTCGCCAACACCGGCCAGTACCTGTAGGTCGTGGAGGCGCCACCCGCGGACGTCCTGGCGTGGGTGGAGTCGTCGCTGGGCAGCGGCGTGAGCGATGTCGCGCGCATGGCGGGCGGCATCGACGCGCACACCTTCCGGTTGGCGCTCGCCGACGGATCGACCGTCGTGCTGCGGATGACGGAGCCGGGTCACCACGAGGACATCGAGTACCTCGCGCAGGTGCTCGACCTGCTCGCACCTACGCCGGTGCCGGCGCCGTGCCGCCTCGTCCACGCTGCTGCGCTGGGCGACGGCCGCGTGCCGGTCATGGTGCAGAGCCTCCTCGAGGGCGATCCCACGATCCCGGCAGAGCCGGACGATGCGTGGCTGAGCGCGCACGTGACCACGATCCTGCGCATGCAGGAGCTGCCGGTCGCGCCGTGGATGCACGACCGCGCGGCCGTGCGGTGGGAAGACCTTCCGGACGTCTCGGTCGAGGAGCTGGGCGCCGGGGACCGACTGCTGCTCGACCTGCTGCGCGAACGCGGCCCGGCTGCTCCGCTGACACCGGTGTTCGGCCACGACGACTTCTGGGTCGGCAACACCCTTCGCGACGGTGACCGGGTCGTCGGCGTCGTCGACTGGGGACACGCGGGTGTGGTCTCCGCAGCGAGGGACGTCACCTACTGCGCGGTGGACAGCAGCCTGTGTTACGGACTGGACGTCGGCGACCGGCTTCTCGACTCCTTCGCCCGCCGGCGGAGCGTCGACGCGGAGGAGCTGCTGGTCTGGACGGCCCGCTCCGTGCTGTCCTCGCGGTACTTCCCGGAGTGGCTGGCGGGCTGGAACGGCCTCGGCGTCCCGGTGCGACATGAGGAGGCGGCGGGGCGTCGTACGGAACTGCTCGAACGCACCCTTGCGCGGCTAGGCTGAGCGGGTGAGCGTCCGGCGGGTCATGGGCACGGAGACCGAGTACGGCATCGCCGTGCCGGGGCAGACGAGCGCCAACCACATGCTCGCCTCCAGCCAGATCGTCAACGCCTATCTCAACGCGACGACCTCGGCGACGCGTGACCGTCGACCGCGGTGGGACTTCGAGGAGGAGTCGCCGCTGCGCGACGCTCGGGGCTTCGACGTCGCGACCGGTGTGCAGATGGCTGCAGGTCGCGATGCGGTCGACACCCTGCCTGACGACGAGATCGGGCTCGCCAACGTCATCCTGACCAACGGCGCACGGCTGTACGTCGACCACGCCCACCCGGAGTACTCCACCCCGGAGGTCACCACGCCGCGCGACGCGGTGATCTGGGACAAGGCGGGGGAGCGGGTGATGGCGGCCGCGGCGACGCACGCTGCCGCGACGATCCCTGGCGCCGGCGGCATCCAGCTGTACAAGAACAACACCGACAACAAGGGCGCGTCGTACGGCTGCCACGAGAACTACCTCATGCGACGACAGACACCGTTCGCGGAGATCGTCCGGCACCTCACGCCGTTCTTCGTGAGCCGTCAGGTTGTCGTCGGTGCCGGTCGGGTGGGGATCGGACAGGACGGTCGGCAGCACGGCTTCCAGATCTCGCAGCGCGCGGACTTCTTCGAGGTCGAGGTCGGTCTCGAGACGACGCTGAAGCGGCCGATCATCAACACCCGCGACGAGCCGCACGCCGACCCCGAGCGCTACCGCCGGCTGCACGTCATCATCGGCGACGCCAACATGAGCGAGATCTCGACCTATCTCAAGGTCGGCACGACCGCTCTGATCCTCGCGATGATCGAGGAGCGATGGTTCGCCGACACCGGTGTCGACCTCGGGGTCGAGGCGCCGGTGGCGTCGCTGCGCGCCGTGTCGCATGACTTCTCGCTGAAGCACCAGGTGACGCTTCGGGACGGACGACGGGTCACCGGTGTGCAACTGCAGATGGAGTTCCTCGAGCAGGCACGCAAGTTCGTCGAGGACCGCTACGGCACCGACGTCGACGACCAGACCAGCGATGTCCTCGACCGGTGGGAGTCGGTCCTCACCCGGCTCGCCGATGACCCGATGTCGCTGTCGCGTGAGCTCGACTGGGTGGCGAAGCTCGAGCTGCTGCAGGGTTACCGCGACCGCGAGGGACTCGACTGGGATGCGCACAAGCTGCAGCTCGTCGATCTGCAGTACAGCGATGTCCGGCAGGAGAAGGGCCTCTACAACCGGCTCGCCGCGCGCGGCCGGATGCAGCGACTGGTCAGCGACGCCGAGGTGGACCGGGCGGTGACCGAGCCGCCGGTCGACACCCGCGCCTACTTCCGCGGGCGGTGTCTGGCGAAATACGCCGACGACGTCGCGGCGGCGTCGTGGGACTCGGTCATCTTCGATGTGGGGCGTGACTCGCTGCAGCGAGTGCCGATGCTGGAGCCCTTGCGCGGCACGCAAGCGCACGTCGAGGACCTGCTCGCGCGCTGCGCAACAGCGGCGCAGCTCGTCGACGAGATCGCAGGCAGGTAGGCCGTGCTCGCGCTCATCGTCGTCGCGGCGGTGATCGCGGTGGCTGGGGTGCTCGCGGTGCTGGTCGACCGGCGAGACCGACGGCAGGGTTCTGCTCACCGTCGCGCAGGAGAGCTGTTGTCCGAAGCGGTGCACCATCGCGTGGACATCCACGCAGTGCCGTACGAGCCGGCCAGGCACGCCGGGCAGCGCGACTGGGCGACGTATCGACAGCGCGACCGGAAGCGGGAGCGCTGAATGTGAGCTCGGATGACTGGGTCGCGTGGCATGCGCCCTACGACGACCCGAACTCGCCGCTCGCGCGTCGCCTGCAGTGCGTGCAGGAAGTCGTCTCCGAGTGGCTCGACCGCCGCTCCGCGGGTCAGCGTCACATCGTGAGCGCCTGCGCGGGGCAGGGTCGTGACCTGCTCGAGGTGCTGGCGGACCGTGACGACGTGGACGGGGTGTCGGCGCGGCTGGTCGAGCTCGACCCGACCAACGTGGCGGCCGCGCGCCGGTTGGCGGTCGCTGTGCCGGAGGGCGTGGAGATCGAGATCGTCGAAGCCGATGCCGGGCAGCTGACGGCGTACGACGGTGCCGTCCCGGCGGACCTCGTGCTGATGTGCGGTGTGTTCGGCAACATCAGTGACGACGACGTGCGGCGGACGGTGGCGTCGCTGCCGATGCTGTGTGCGACGCGCGCCACCGTCGTGTGGACGAGGCATCGGAGAGAGCCGGACCTCACGCCGTCGATCCGATCGTGGTTCGCAGAGGCCGGCTTCATGGAGGAGTCCTTCGTCGCGCCGGATCTGGACAGCTGGTCGGTCGGCGTGCACGTGTTCGACGGCGAGCCGGAGTCGCTGGATCCCCACCTGGTGATGTTCCGCTTCGTGTGAGTCAGCGGCGTTCGAGCTTGCCGAGCTCGCGCCGAGCCTTCTCGGCCTCCTTGTGCGCGGCGCTCGCCTCCTTGTGCGCCTCCGCGCGTTCCTTCTCGGCCTGCTCGAGGAGCTTGCGTGCTTCGGCGACGGCCCGGGTGGCCTGCTCGTAGCGGCGCTGCGCGTCGTCGGCGGCTCCCGCGAGGTCGAGCACCTGCGTGCGGAGCTTCGTCAGGTCGGCGTTTGATGCGTCTGCAGGCTTCTTCATCGTCTCAGCAGCTGGCGCCTTCTTGCTTGACGCCGGCTTGTTGGCCGGTGTCGGCTTCTTCGCGGCGGCTCGCTTCGACGTCGTCGGCGTACTCGCGGGCAGGGGAGTGGCGACGGCGTCGCCGAGATCCGGCAAGGTGCCGAAGCCGGCGTAGCGCAGTGGCTTGACGAGCCGGCCGGACAGCACGGCCGCACCGAGGTCGGGGTCCGCAGTGGCTGCCTCGAGGGTGGCTGCGACTTCTTCCTCGACGGCGGCGGTGAGGTCGCGGCCGGATACGTAGGGAGCAGCCTGGACGAGCGCGCGGACGAGCTCGCGGCGTTGTTCGCCCAGGTCGCGGATGTCGCCCTTGCCTGCCATCGCCTTGCGAAGGTCGTCGCCCAGGTTGACGAGTGCGTGAACATCGTCACGCTCGTGTCGCGCCAGCATGTTGACGACGTACGCCGCCACCGTCGGTTTGCGCAGTGCCTTGACGGCTTTGCGGTCGTCGCCGTCGGCCGCTTTCGTCGCTTCATCGCGTGCAGCGGTGAACTCCTCGGGCGCGAGCGCGTAGAGCTGGTCGGCGACCTCCTCGATGCTCACCCGGACATCGTTCCCCAACACCCGCATTCCTCAGCATCCGGATGGTCGGTGCCGAGAGGTACTGTGCGGACAACGACTCGCATCGGAGGTAGGTCAATGGCACGCGACGAGGGTGGCCAGACCAGGGCCAACCGCCAGTCCCAGGAGGCGGAGGAGGTCGAGGATGTCGACACCGCCGATGTGCAGGAACGCCACGAGAAGCTGAGCGAGGACGTCGACGACATCCTCGACGAAATCGACTCCGTCTTGGAGGAGAATGCCGAGGATTTCGTGCGTGGATATGTGCAAAAGGGGGGTGAATAGAGCAACTTACTCCAGTATAAATGGAACCGGTCAAGAGATGTCCCGACTGCGGTGAGCAAAAGTCGCTGTCCGCGTTCGGCAACAATCGCCAGAATCGCGACGGGCTGCAGGTGTACTGCAAGGCGTGTTGCTCACGGCGCAGTGCCGCCCTTTACCGGAAGAAGCGAGCCCTTCAGGGCAAGAGCGTGCGTGAGCGAATTGAAGTCGCACCCGGTCACAAGTACTGCCCGGGGTGCCGTCAGGTACGGCCTTTCTCGGAGTGGCATAGGCATGCGAAGCAGTCGGGCGGTCTTTCGTCCTACTGCAAGCTCTGCCGACGCGAGCAGGGCCGTCGTGGCCATCTGAAGCGCAAGTTCGGCTTGACTCCGGACGAGTTCGCTTCGTTAATCGAGCGTCAGCGCGGGACCTGTGCAATTTGCGATGGGCCTCCGCAACACATCGACCACGATCATGCGACCGGTGCTGTGCGCGGGATCCTCTGTGGACCCTGCAACATGGGTCTCGGCCAGTTCCGAGACGATCCGACGAGGCTCCGCCGGGCAGCAGACTATCTCCGCCGGCACGGGATGCGTTCGGTCGTGGCGGTCGACGAGTACGCAGCTCCGGAGCACGTCGTTTTCGAGGTCGCCTACCGTCACCGCTCCGCCTGATCCATGTGACAGGGTTAGGCCCATGGATCTCCTGGACGGGGGCAAGCTGCCGGCGGCCTTCTTCGCGCCGGCCAGCAGCTCTTTCACCGACTTCCTCAGCGCGCACGCGCCGGACCTCCTGCCCGGCAAGCGACTGCAGGCGACACAGAACATGACCCTCGACGCGCCGCACGGCACCACGATCGTCGCCGTCACGCACACCAACGGCGTCGTCATGGCCGGCGACCGGCGCGCGACGATGGGCAACGTCATCGCCCAGCGCGACATGGAGAAGGTCTTCCAGGCCGACGACTACTCCTGCGTCGGCATCGCCGGCTCGGCGGGCATCGCGATCGAGCTGGTTCGCCTGTTCCAGGTCGAGCTCGAGCACTACGAGAAGATCGAGGGCACGACGCTGTCCCTCGACGGCAAGGCCAACCGCCTGAGCCTCCTCATCCGCAACAACCTGCCGATGGCGATGCAGGGCCTGGCCGTCGTACCCCTCTTCGCCGGATTCGACCTCGAGTCGGACGAGGCACGAACGGCCGGACGGATCTTCTCCTACGACGTCACCGGCGGTCGCTACGAGGAGCACAGCTTCCACTCCGTCGGCTCCGGCAGCGTCTTCGCCCGCGGCGCCCTCAAGAAGCTCTTCCGCGACGACTTCGACGAGGCTGACGCCGTCACCGCCTGCATCCAGGCGCTGTACGACGCCGCGGACGACGACAGTGCCACCGGCGGGCCTGACCTGACCCGGCGCATCTTCCCGGTCGTCGCGAGCGTCACCGGCGAGGGCTTCCGGCGGCTCGCCGAGGACGAGGTCGCGCAGATCACGCAGCGCGTCGTCGACGAACGGATGTCGCAACCCGGCGGTCCCAACGCACCGCTGCGGCAGGGCGGGGGGCAGAGCGCATGAGCATGCCCTTCGGCTACGTCTCGCCCGAGCAGGTGATGAAGGACCGCGCCGACTACGCCCGCAAGGGCATCGCGCGCGGCCGCAGCGTGCTGGCCATGACCTACGAGAACGGCATCCTGTTCGTCGCCGAGAACCCGTCGGTCGCCCTGCACAAGATCTCCGAGATCTACGACCGCATCGCGTTCGCCGCCGTCGGCAAGTACAACGAGTTCGAGAACCTGCGGGTCGCCGGCGTCCGGATGGCGGACCTCCGCGGTTACTCCTACGACCGTCGCGACGTCACGGGTCGCGCCCTGGCCAACACCTATGCCCAGATCCTCGGCACCATCTTCTCCAGCGGTGGTGAGAAGCCGTTCGAGGTCGAGATCACGGTCGCCGAGATCGGTGACACGCCGGAGGAGGACCAGCTCTATCGGCTGACCTACGACGGCAGCGTCGGCGACGAGCAGGGCTTTGTGGTCATGGGTGGCAACGCCGAGGTCGTCGGCGCCAAGGTTCGCGACGGGCATCACGCCGGCATCCCGCTCGGCGACGGGGTCAAGCTCGCGGTCCAGGCTCTCTCGTCCGGCGACAACGGCGAGTCACGCACGCTGACCGCCGGTCAGCTCGAGGTCGCGGTCCTCGACCGGACCCGCCCGCGCCGCAAGTTCCGCCGGCTCACCGACACCCAGGTCCAGCAGCTGCTCGGCTGACCCTGCCGTTCCGCCGCAGCGGGCTCAGCACGCACTTGCGTCTTCAGCCCGCTGCGGGCCATCCGGGGGACGGCTCAGGCGGCGCTGAACTTCCGGGTGCCGTTGGCGAGGTGGACCGTGCCGAACCCCCGCACGGTCTGCATGAAGGCGATCTCCTTGGCCAGGCTGCTGACCGTCACGGGCCCACCCTGCAGCTGAGCGACGAGCGTGACCATGCCGACGGCGCGACCGTTGCCCTTGAGCACCGGTGAGCCGAGCTCGGTTGCCGGCACGGGCACGCTCGGCTCGACCGAGTAGGCCCAGCCGGCGGCATTCGCCTGCAGAGCCATCGCCTGCGTCGGAGCGCCGCTGACATATGCCGTCAAGCGCTCGCCCTGGCCCGGTGCGTTGGTCGCGAGCCCCGTCGGCCCGCCCGTCGGCGCAGGCACCGAAGGGTTGGTGCGGCCGATGTCGCGGTCGTCGAGCCGGATGAGCACGAGGGCGTTGTTGGCGCACTTGTTGACGCCCTTGGTGCCGCGCAGCTGCATCTCCGTGTACGAGCTGTAGACGAGACGGCCTTTGTAACGCGCCCCGGCGACCGTGACCTTCAGGCCGTACGGGACCTGCGCGGCCGTGCAGCCGTCGGTCGGCTGGCCGTCGTCGACGCCCGCGCACGACGCCGGAACCGCGACGAAGACGCGGTGGCCGTCGGTCATGATGTAGCCGGCGACGCACTTGACGCCCGCGATCGTGACCAGCACGCCCGGATGCACGGTGGCCTTCGCCGCCGGCGCCCAGCGGACGCTGGTCGCTGCGTCCGCGCCGGAGCCGGCGCCGACCCCCGCGAACCCCAGAACGAGCGCCGCCCCGCCCGCGACGAGAGCTCGACCGGACAACCGCATCTGCCGGACCTCCTCAAAGCTGTGACCCGGGTCACACTTCTTCATACCCAACGACGGTTCCTGCTCCCCAGTGACGACCGAACGGCGTTCGGTAAGCCAGTCCTCACCTCCCGCCTAGAGTGGCGACGTGGAGCGGCGGATCTACGGGCTCGAGAACGAGTACGGCGTCACCTGCACGTTCCGCGGCCAGCGGCGGCTCAGCCCGGACGAGGTCGCGCGCTACCTGTTCCGCCGCGTGGTCTCGTGGGGGCGCTCGAGCAACGTCTTCCTCAAGAACGGCGCCCGGCTCTACCTCGACGTCGGCTCCCATCCCGAGTACGCGACGCCCGAGTGCGACGACCTGGTCGACCTCGTCACCCACGACAAGGCGGGGGAGCGCACTCTCGAGGGCCTACTCATGGACGCCGAGCGACGGCTCCGCGAGGAGGGCATCGCCGGCGACATCTACCTGTTCAAGAACAACACCGACTCGGCGGGCAACTCCTACGGCTGCCATGAGAACTACCTCGTCGGCCGCCACGGCGAGTTCTCCCGTCTGGCCGATGTGCTCATCCCGTTCCTGGTCACCCGCCAGATCGTCTGCGGTGCCGGCAAGGTGCTCCAGACCCCGCGCGGCGCCGTCTACTGCGTCAGCCAGAGAGCAGAGCACATCTGGGAGGGCGTGAGCAGCGCAACGACGCGCTCGCGGCCGATCATCAACACCCGTGACGAACCGCACGCCGATGCGGAGCGCTTCCGGCGCCTGCACGTCATCGTCGGCGACAGCAACATGTCGGAGACGACGGCGCTGCTGAAGATCGGTACGACGGACCTCGTCCTGCGGATGATCGAAGCCGGTGTCGTCATGCGCGACCTGACGTTGGAAAACGCCATCCGCGCGATCCGCGAGGTGAGCCACGACGTCAGCGGTCGGCGCCGGATCAAGCTGGCCAACGGCCGCGAGGCGAGCGCACTGGAGATCCAGCTCGAGTACTACGCGAAGGCGCGTGACTTCGTCCAGCGCCGCGGGACCGACGCCACGGCGGAGCGGGTGCTCGACCTCTGGGAGCGCACGCTGAAGGCGGTGGAGACCGGCGACCTCGACATGGTCGAGCGCGAGATCGACTGGGTGACGAAGCTGAAGCTGATCGAGCGCTACCGCGCGAAGCACGACCTGCCGCTCTCGTCACCGCGCATCGCCCAGATCGACCTCGCCTACCACGATGTGAGCCGCCGGCGCGGCCTCTACTACCTGTTGGAGCGCAAGGGCGCCGTCGACAGGGTCACGACCGACCTGCGCATCTTCGAGGCGAAATCCGTCCCGCCGCAGACGACGAGAGCGCGGCTGCGTGGCGACTTCATCAAGCGTGCGCAGGAGAAGCGCCGCGACTTCACCGTTGACTGGGTGCACCTCAAGCTCAACGACCAGGCGCAGCGCACCGTGCTGTGCAAGGACCCTTTCCGCGCCGTCGACGACCGGGTCGAGAAGCTCATCGCCTCGATGTAGTCACGGGCTCATGCGGGGAGCGCGAGCCTTGTCGGTTGGGTGCGGCCGCGGAGGGTCGTCGTACCTTCCGGAATCCAGTGCCGGCGTTCCTCGTCGGGCACGAGGTCGAGCAGCGACGCGGAGATGAGCAGGCGCTCCGGGCGCTGCTTGGCGAGCTCGGTGAGTCTCGCGGCCTCGTTCACCGGGTCGCCGATGACGGTGTACTCGAAGCGTTCGCGGGTGCCGACGTTGCCGGCGACGACCGAGCCTGCCGACACCCCGATCGCCGCCGAGAGGCCCCGGACGTCGGTCAGCCGGTCACGCAGCAGTCGCGCCGCCTGCAGGGCACATGCTGCGGAGTCCTCGCGGGGCACGGGGGCGCCGAAGACGCACAGCGCGGCATCACCTTCGAACTTGTTGACGAACCCGCCGCACCGGTCGACCACGTCCACGACGACGCCAAAGAAGGCGTTCAGTGTCTGCACCACTTCCGTCGCGGGGCGGGTCGCGGCGAGCTCCGTGGATCCGATGATGTCCACGAACAAGACCGCCGCCTGCACGGTCTCGCCGCCCAGATGAACGCCTCGCTCGAGCGCCTGTCGCGCGACTTCGACGCCGACCTGCCGGCCGAACAGGTCATGCAGCCGGCGTCGCTCCCGCAGCCCTTCGACCATGGAGTTGAACCCTGCCTGCAGCTGACCGATCTGACTGCCGTCGTAGACCGGGACCCGCACGTCCAGCTGCTCGTCCTCCACGGCGGCGAGAGCGGACCGCACCGACTCGATCGGGTCCGCGATCGACTTCGCCGCGAAGAGGATGGCCAGCGTGCCGCTGAGGACGCCCGCGCAGGCCAGGAAGACCAGCCCGCCGACGGAGAGCTGCCGGCCGTGCCGGTCGACACCCATCAACAGCACACCGAGCAGCGGGATGCCGGTGCCGACCGCCCAGGCGATCAGGAGCCGGCTCTTCACACCCGGGACGTAACAGCCGACCGGGGAGCCGTCCTCGTACGCCACCGCGTTGACCGGCCGGAGAATGCGCTCCGCCGCGAGGTAGGTCAGCCCACAGGTGGAGATCCCGCCGAGAAGCACCGTGGACGCGACGTCGGACGCGCTCTGCCAGCCGAACCTCGCGTTGATCGACACGAAGACGACGAGCGCCCCGACCCACATGCTGAAGTTGATGACGGTCTGCCGGAGCGGGTGCCGTACGACGTACAGGCGGTCGGCCGGCGTCACCGTGCCCGATTCGAGCATCGCCTGGATGGGAGCGAACGCCCGGGTCGAGATGACACAGGCGACCACCATCGAGACGGCCATGTAGACGAACACGGCGATGACGTTCGCCGGGTCGAAGCGCTGGTTGCGAGGCAGCACGAAGCTGAGGAACAGGAAGACGACCGCCGCGCCGTCGGCGTTGGCGATGACCATGAACGTGCCGAACCGCGTCTGAACGCGGCGGAGCAGCCGCCGCCGGTCGAGCGGACGTGCGGTTCCCACGACGGTCGTCGCCGCTGCGGTCACACCGGGAGTGTGCCACCGAGGCCCGCTGACGGCACCCGACCTCAGCGTGCGTTACGTCACAAAAGGGACGCAGCATGCCGCCCGGCGGCGGCGCCGGCCAGGAAGTAGACCGGATCGTCGCCGAAGCCGCGCCCCATCGAGGACAACGGCGCGGGCGAGGCGAGCAGCGCGTCCTCGAGACCGTCGAGGGATACGTCGACGAGGCGATGTCGCTGGGCGAGCGGCCGGCACGCCGCTCGGATGACCTCGCCGAACGCGCCCGGAACGGCAGGCACCGCAACGTCGGCCCGGGCCAGGGCGACGCGGCCGAGAGCGGTCAGGGTGTGATGCGAGACCCCCTGGTGCCTCGGCCGGGGGTCGACCTCGCTCACCCGCAACGCCGCGACCGGGCGGCCGGCGAGCACCGCCGTCGCGTTCACCGCCTCACCGCTGGCCACACCGCTGAATCCCCAGCGCGTACCGGTGCCGAGGTTGCCCGGTCCCTGCGTCACGACAGCGATGTCCGCGTCCAGGACCCGCCGGGCGGCGAGCAGGCCGCTGTGCACGGTCACGGCCTCGACGTCACCACCGAACGCCTGCCCCACCGTCACGGTGCCCGTCAACCATCCGGCCGCCCGGAGCGCACCGACGGTTCTCGACAGCCACAGCGGAAGGGCACCGCCGTCGGACATGACATAGACGACCCGCGTCCCGGGCCGTCTGTCGCGAACCCCGGCGATGATCGGTGCCAATGCCGAATGCAGGTCGGCGACGACGACCGGCATGCCGCCGAGGTTGTCGGCGTCACGCAACACGTCGTGATGCGGCGACCCCTGCTCGTCCGCCGCCTGCACGGTGACCTGCAGCGGCGTGTACCTCGCCTTCACGACGTGGCCCGGAGAATCCGCGTCCTCCGGCAGCCGATCCGGGATCGCGACGACGAGTGCGAACCCACCGGTGCCGAGCCCGATCTCGAGCGCCCCCACGTTGAGCAGGACGCGATCGCCGACCTGCGGCTCCCCGACGAGCAGCGAGAACGCAACTGCCGGAACGGCGCCCGCCTCGGTCTCGACGACCAGCTCGACGGCCCCGGTACGCCGGCTGCCGACCTCGATGACGCGGCCGTCCCGCCAGCGGATCACGGCGCGGACACTATCGCCGGCGTGCCCGCCCGCCGATCGGGGAAGGGAGCACGCCATGGCTCGCAACTCCCGCCGCATGCCGGTGTCCCGCGACGACCTCTGGGCGGCTCTCAGCGACGGCCGCACCTACGCCACGTGGGTCGTCGGGACGAGCACGATCCGCGACGTCGACGACAACTGGCCTCAGCTCGGGAGCCGGCTGCACTACCGGATCGGCCGCGGGCCGCTGCGCCATGACGGGCACACGGAGGTGACGTCCGTCGATCCCGGTCGCTGCCTCGAGCTGGAGGCGCACGCCTGGCCGCTGGGCTCGGTGCGCATCGAGCTCACCTTGCGTGACGACGGTGACGGCACCGTCGTCGAGATGGTGGAGCATCCGGCCCGTGGCACGGCGGCGATGCTGCACAACCCGGTCGGCGACGTACTCCTCAGGTTGCGCAACGTCGAGACGCTGCGCCGGCTGGAGCGCCTCGCTCAGCGGTAGATCGCCCGGTGCGCGGCGCGGATGAGGCCACGGCGCACGGGACCGAGCAGGCCGGCGTCGCGCAACGCGGTTCGTGCGGCGATCCCGCCTGGTCCGCCGTGCACCCCTCCGCCCGGATGGGCGGACGCCGACGCGAGGTAGAGCCGGTCGACCGGCGTCTCCGGGCGACCGAGTCCCGGCACCGGTCGCCACACCAGCTGCTGGTGGATCGCCGCGGAGCCGCCGTTGAGAGCGCCGCGGAAGAGGTTGCGGTCGGCCTGCTGCAGACCCAGCGGGCCGTTGACGTAGCGCGCGACGATGCGGTCGCGGAACCCGGGAGCAAAGCGCTCCACCTGCGCCTCGATGCGCTCGACGACCGCCTGCACCTCCCGCTCGTCCCACCTGCCGGTGATGCCGAAGGAGCCGGCGTCGTAGCGCACGGTCTGCGGCACGTGGGTGTAGCCCCACGCGGCTTCCGTCCCGGCCGGTGACCGGGACGGGTCACTGGTCGTCATCTGCCCGAACACGATGTAGGGCTCGTCCGGTACGGCGCCGACGGCGAGCTGGGTCGTGTAACGCGTCAGCGAGTCGGCGTCGCCGCCGAGATGCACCGTCCCGGCGAGTGCGGACCGGTCGTCCGCCCACGGGGCCGGGCCGCTCAGCGCCCAGTCGACCTTGACCGTCCCGTTGTCCCACTGGAACTTGCGCAGGTCGTCGAGCATCCGCGCCGGGAGGTGCTCGGGTGCGACCATCGCACCGAACAGCTGAGGCGCGTCGACGGCCGCGAGCACCGCGCGATCGGCGACGTACTCCGTGCCGTCGATGCTGCGCACGCCGACGGCGCGCCCGCCACGGACGATCACCTCCCGGACGGCGCGACCACACTCGAGACGGCCACCGTGGGCGAGCAGCCGCGAGACCAGCGCGTCTGTCAGAGCCTGCGCACCGCCCACCGGCACCGGGAAGCCGTCGGTCTGTCCCAGCATGCAGAGCAGCCACCCGAACACCGCCGCGCCGGCGGAGTCCGGGCCGAGATCCGTGTGCAACGCGTTGCCCGCGAACAGCGCAGGTGCGCCGGCGCCGTTGAAGTTCTCCTCCGCCCATCGGCGCAGTGGCATCGTCGCGAAGCGGGCGAAGCGCAGGGCGTCCGCGGTGCCGAGCGTTCGCAGCAGCCGGGCCGCCGGCGCGACCGGCGGAAAGGGACGGAACAGTGCGCCGACGAGGTCATCACGAAGACGCTCGAACTGCGCGACGATCGTGCGCCACGCCTCGCCGTCACCGGGTGCGAACGCATCCAGCGATGACGCGGTGACGTCGACCTCACGGGACAGCGTCACCACGCGCCCGTCGCCGAGAGGGTGGGTGACGACGAGCGGCGCGTGCGCCCACTTCAGCCCCCACTGCGGAAGATCCAGGGCCGTCATCTCCGGCGACGCCGCGGCGAGCGGGTAGAACGCGCTGAACAGGTCGTTGACGTAGCCCGGAGCTGTCACCTCGGCAGAGCGCACCGCGCCGCCCGGCTGGTCAGCGGCCTCCAGGACGACGACGGACCAGCCTGCGTCGACCAGCACGTTGGCCGCGACGAGGCCGTTGGGTCCCGCACCGACGACAACCGCATCTGTCACGGGGACTGCCTCCCCGTCGCGGCGCCCCGGAACACCGGCGCGGTCGTTGTAGCGTGCCGGGCATGGCGGCGCGGCGTACGGAGCGACTGCTCAACCTCGTGATCTGCCTGCTGCACACCCGGTCCTTCCTGACCGCCGAACGGATCCGTGAGCTCGTCGCGGGCTACGACGAGGCGCCCACCGACGACGCCTACAAGCGGATGTTCGAGCGCGACAAGGAGGACCTCCGCGACCTCGGCATCCCTCTCGAGACTGGCACCAACAGCGCCTTCGACGAGGAACCGGGTTACCGGATCGCCCGGCGGGACTACGCGCTGCCGGAGATCACCCTCGAGCCGGCCGAGGCGGCGGCGGTCGGTCTCGCCGCCCGGATGTGGTCGTCGGCGTCGATGGGGGAGGCGGCGACCCGCGCCCTGCGCAAGCTGGAGGCGGCCGGCGTGGAGATCACGCCGTTGCCGGAGGGCCTGCAGCCCCGGTTGGAGATCAGTGGCGCCGCTTTCCCCGCTCTCGCGGAGGCCGTGCACGACGGGCGGGTCGTGCAGTTCGACTACCGGACGCCAGGTAGGTCCGACCCGGCGCGACGCACCGTCGAGCCGTGGGGCGTCGTCTGGTGGCACGGGCGTTGGTACCTCGTCGGGCACGACCGTGACCGGGACGCGATCCGCGTCTTCCGGCTGTCTCGCATCGACGGTGACGTTGCCGCGGTCGGCAAGCCGGGGGCGGTGCGCCGGCCGGAGGAGGTCGACCTCGCCACGATCGTGGCGGCGTACGACGCCGCATCGCCGGCATCGATCGCGCGGGTCAGGGTCCGGGCCGGACGCTGCCTCGGTCTGCGCAAGGCCGCAGTCAACACCAGCCGCGCCGATGATGACTGGGACATCGTCGAGGTGCCGTTCCACGACCCGGCACGGCTGGCCGACGAAGTCTTGCCGTACGGCGCCGACGCGGTGGTCGAGGACCCGGCCGAGGCCGTCGACGCCGTGGTCTCGCGGCTCCGCGCATTGACGGGCGTTCCGGTATGAGCGGAGCGACCGATCACCTGCCACGGCTGCTCGCGCTGGTGCCGTGGCTGCTCGCGCACCCGGACATCCCCGTCGCCGACGTCGCCCGCGAGTTCGGTATCAGCGAGAAGCAGGTGCGGGCCGACGTCAACCTGCTCTGGATGTGCGGGCTCCCCGGCTACGGCCCCGGCGACCTGATGGACGTCGTCTGGGACGAGGACCGCGTCACGCTGTCCAACGCCGACACCATCGCCCGCCCGCTACGGCTCACGGTCGACGAGGCGTTGGCGCTCGTGGCTGCTCTGCGCACGCTGCTGGGTGTCCCCGGACTCGTCGACACCGCGGCCGTCGAGCACGCGCTCGCCAAGCTCGAGGCCGCGGCCGGGGGAGCGGTGGACGCCGATGACGTCGTCGTGGCGCCCGACACCGTCACGGATCCCGTGGTCGTGTCGACCGTGGCGGACGCGATCGCTGCGGGGCGCCGGCTGCGACTGCGCTACTGGGTGCCTGCTCGTGACGAGGCGACCGATCGCGACGTGGACCCGCTGCGGATGTTCACCGCCGACGGGGCGGCGTACCTCGTCGGATGGTGTCACCGGGTCCGCGACCTGCGGACGTTCCGGCTCGACCGGGTGCTGGAGCTCACCCGGCTCGACGACCCGGTCGACGTGCCCGCCGACGTCCGCCAGCGAGCCCTCGACGCCGGGACGTTCACCCCGGCGCCGGAGGACCGGCTGGTGACGCTCGAGCTCGATCCGCCGGCGCGCTGGGTGGCCGACTACTACCCGTGCGAGGAGATCGAGGAGCGCGCCGACGGCGGTGTCGTCGTCAAGCTGCGAGCGCGCGACGACGCCTGGGTGCGCCGGGTGGCGCTGGGAGTCGCCGGCTACGGACGGGTGACCGATCCGTCGGAGGTCGCCGCAGATGTCCGAGATGCCGCTAGCCGCGCGCTAGCGGGCTATGGCCGGGCAGACGGAAAGAACTAGTCCGCCCCGAGGATCGTCCGAAATATCCCGTCAAGCGATCGCCCACTGCTGCCGAACTGTTGAGCACGCGACAAGAAGCGTGACGGAAGGGGATGGCGGCATGACCACCATCAAGGCCTCGTGCCCCGCCTGCGGAGAGGTCGAGCTGACCAGCTCCGACATCACGCTGCGTGTCTGCAACCACGCTCCGCTCAGCTACTACGCGTTCGTCTGCCCCGGCTGCCGTGACGAGGTCCGCAAGCCCGCGGACGACCACATCGTGTCGCTGCTCATGTCCGGCGGGGTTCGCGCCCAGGTCTGGGAGGTCCCGGCCGAGGCGCTCGAGCCGAAGCCCGGCCCGTCGCTCAGCTACGACGACCTGCTCGACTTCGTCCTCCAGCTCGGCCGCGACGACATGCTCGCCGCTCGCGCCACCGCCGGCGCCCACCGCTAGGCGGATTACGCTGGCCCACTGTGTGGTGGGTCCTCCTGTACGTCGCCCTCGGCGTGCTCAGCATCGCGCTGCTCGGCCTGCTCACGCTGCGCCTGTGGCGCCAGGTGCGCCAGCTCGGCCGTGACGTCTCGGCCGCGGGCGACCGGATCAACGCCGCGATGAGCGAGATCGAGCAGATTTCCGCAAACCGCCGATGAGCGTCGGTCGCGGCCGAGCGGGGCAGGCTGTCGACGTACACTGGGACAACCCGCGCGGAAGGACATCCTGATGGGCGAGCTGAGCCCGTGGCACCTCCTCATCCTGGCTGCCGTGTTCGTCCTGCTGTTCGGCGCGAAGAAGCTTCCCGACGCGGCGCGGTCGATGGGCAAGTCGCTGCGGATCTTCAAGACCGAGATCAAGGGCCTGCACGACGACGAGCAGCAGACCCAGCCGGCCCGGCCGGCCGAGCCGCAGCAGCTCACCGCAGCGCCTGGGGCCCCGAGTGTCGAGCAGCAGACGTCGGCCTCTGCCATCGGCGACAACGTCGACGGTCGCTGACCTCCCGTCCGTCCGGAGGGGCTGAGCGAGGTGGCGCGGACAGCGCGCGTCCACTCGCCGGACGAGGCGCGGATGACGCTGACGGAGCATCTGCGTGAGCTCCGGCGACGCATCGTCATCGCCTCCATCGCGATCATCCTCGGCACGATCGTCGCGTTCGTCTTCCACACCCACATCCAGAAGGTCGTCACCGGCCCCTACTGCTCGTTGCCGGCCCGCTACCACGACCTGACCGGCAACAAGTGCACGCTGATCGTCACCGGCATCCTCGATCCGTTCACCGTGACCCTGCGGTTGTCGCTCTATGCAGGTCTGTTGATCTCCGCGCCGGTGTGGCTGTGGCAGCTGTGGCGGTTCGTCACGCCGGGGCTCTATGCGCGCGAGCGCCGCTGGGCGGTCGCGTTCGTCGGCGGGTCGTCCTTCCTCTTCGGCGCCGGCGCGGTTGTCGCCTACTACACGATGCGCAACGGGCTGCACTTCCTGCTCGGCTTCGCGAGCGGCGGGATAGGTGCGCTGCCGAGCTTCACCAGCTACCTCTCGTACTTCACCGCGATGATCCTGGTGTTCTCGCTGTCGTTCGAGTTCCCGCTCGCCATCGTCATGCTCAACCTCGTCGGCGTGCTGTCGGCGGAGCGCTTGCGGAGATGGACACGCGGCATCTTGTTCGGCATCTTCGCCTTCGCCGCGGTGGCAACTCCCACGCAGGACCCGTTCACGATGCTGGCCCTCGCCGTGCCGATCAGCCTTCTGTTCTTCGGGGCCTACGGTGTGGCAGTGATCCACGACCGGAGAGTCGCTCGGCGTGGTGACACGTCGCCCTATGCGCATCTCGCGGACGATGAGCTGTCGCCGCTCGACGACGAGGAACCCGTCCGGCCATGAGCTCGGTAGCGCTGCTGGTCAACCCGACGGCCGGTAAGGGACGTGCAGCAGGCGTCGTGGCGTCGGTCGTCGAGCGGCTGCGGGCCGGCGGCGCGGACGTCGCCATCCTCGTCGGCCGTGACGTCGAGCATGCGAAAGCCCTCGCCCGGACTGCGATCAACGACGGGGTGGATGCGCTCGTCGCTCTCGGCGGCGACGGCATGGTCCATCTCGCGCTGAACGTGGTCGCCGGCACCCCCACGCCACTGGGGATCGTCCCGGCCGGGACGGGCAACGACCTCGCGAACCATCTGGGTCTTCCGACGAAGGATCCGGTCGCCGCGGCCGGCGTCATTGCCGAGAAGCTGGCTTCCGGGGGTCCCTCGCCGATGGACGCCGTACGGGTCGGGGACAAGTGGTGGGGGTGTGTCCTCGGTGCCGGCTTCGACTCGCGGGTCAACGACCGCGCCAACCGGATGTCCTGGCCGAAAGGCCGGCGCCGCTACGACATCGCGATGGTTGCGGAGCTGCGCGTCTTCAAGCCGCTGCCGTTCGTCATCGAGCTCGACGGAGAGAAGCTGGAGACCGAGGCGATGCTGGTCGCGCTGGGCAATGCCCGGTCGTACGGCGCCGGTATGAAGGTGTGCCCCGACGCCTCGCTGACCGACGGGCTCCTCGACGTCACGATCATCGGGCCGTTGTCGAAGCCGGAGTTCCTGCGGACGTTTCCGCGCGTGTTCAAGGGCACACATGTCACCCACCCGGCAGTGACCTGCCGCAAGGCGAAGATCGTCTCGCTGTCGTCGCCAGGAGTGACGGCGTACGCCGACGGCGAATTCCTCGCGAACCTCCCGATCACCTGCGAGACGGTGCCCGGCGCCGTCCAGGTGCTGGTCTGAGCGCCCCGTAGCCTGGATCGCATGGCCAGCCCCGCGGAGCGGTACACCGCGGCGCGGCGGCGCACCGGTCATCCTGCTCTTCGCGCGTTCTCCCAGAACTACGAGTTTCCGTTCGACGAGTTCCAGCAGCAGGCCTGCGAGGCGCTCGAGGACGGCCACGGCGTGCTGCTCGCGGCGCCGACCGGTGCGGGGAAGACGATCGTGGGCGAGTTCGCCGCCCATCTCGCCCTCAGCAGCGGCGGCAAGTGCTTCTACACGACACCGATCAAGGCGCTGTCCAACCAGAAGTACCACGACCTCGTCGAGCGGCACGGCTCGGCAAGTGTCGGCCTGCTGACCGGTGACAACGCCGTCAACGGCGACGCACCCGTCGTCGTGATGACGACCGAGGTACTGCGCAACATGCTCTATGCGCAGTCGCCGGCACTGCGCGGTCTGTCCTACGTCGTCATGGACGAGGTGCACTACCTCGCCGACCGGTTCCGCGGAGCAGTGTGGGAAGAAGTCATCCTGCACCTGCCCGACCGGGTGACGCTCGTGTCGCTGTCGGCGACCGTCAGCAACGCCGAGGAGTTCGGCGACTGGCTGCAGGAGGTGCGCGGCGACACCACGGTGATCGTCGAGGAGCACCGGCCCGTGCCGTTGTGGCAGGAGGTTCTCGTCGGACGACGCCTGTATGACCTCTTCGTCGACGACGACCAGGAGACCGTCAACCCCGCGCTGAGCCGGCTGGCCGGCGAAGAGGCGCGCTTCGCCCGGGTCAACTTCGAGCAGCGACCACCACGAGGTGGTCGCCGCCCACCGCGCAGCCGGGTCGACGTGCCGAGCCGACCCGAGGTCGTCGAGACCCTCGACCGGGCCGGCCTGCTGCCCGCGATCGTCTTCGTCTTCAGCCGCAACGGTTGCGACGCGGCGGTGCGGCAATGTCTGCGCGGCGGGCTGCGCCTGGCCGAGCCGCCGGAACGCCGTCGCATTCGTGATGTGCTCGACGAGCGCGTCGTCGACATTCCCGACGAGGACCTCGCGGTGCTCGGTTTCGGTGAGTTCTCGGACGCGCTGCAACGAGGTATCGCGTCACACCACGCCGGCATGCTGCCGATCTTCAAGGAGATCGTCGAGCAGCTGTTCAGCGAAGGGCTCGTGAAGGTCGTCTTCGCGACGGAGACGCTCGCGTTGGGCATCAACATGCCGGCTCGCAGCGTCGTGCTGGAGTCGCTCGTCAAGTGGAACGGCGAAGCACACGTTGACCTGTCACCGGGGGAGTACACGCAGCTCACGGGTCGCGCGGGACGGCGAGGCATCGACGTCGAAGGTCACGGTGTCGTGCTGTGGACGCCCGGGTTCGATCCGAAGCACGTCGCAGGTCTGGCCTCCACGCGTACCTATCCACTGCGGTCCAGCTTTCGCCCGTCGTACAACATGGCCGTCAACCTCGTCGACTCCCTCGGCCGGCATGAGGCGCGGGAGCTGCTGGAACAGTCTTTCGCGCAGTTCCAGGCCGACCGGGCCGTGGTCGGCCTCGCGCGACAGCAGCGGCGCAACGAGGAGGCGCTGAGCGGCTACCGCGAGGGGATGCATTGCCACCTCGGCGACTTCGAGGAGTACGCCGGCCTGCGCCGCTCCCTCAAGGACCGGGAGTCGTCCCTCGCTCGCGAGGGAGCCGCACAGCGGCGCGCGGCGGCCGCGCAGTCGCTCGACCGCTTGCACGTGGGAGACGTCATCCGTGTTCCGGCCGGCCGCCGACCGGGACTGGCCGTTGTCATCGACCCGCACGGTGGCGCGACCGCGGGCGACCCGCATCCGGTCGTGCTGACCGTCGACCGCCAGGTGAAGCGGCTGTCCGTCGTCGACTTCCCGACACCGGTCGAGACGCTGACGCGGGTCCGCCTGCCCAAGGGGTTCAACCCGAGGTCTCCCCAGTCGAGGCGCGACCTGGCATCGACGTTGCGCAACCTCGGCCTGGACGCCGACGCAGGACGTCCGAAGCGTGGTCGGGCGGCCGCCGCCGACGACGCCGAGATCGCCCGGCTGCGCGCGGCGATTCGTCGACACCCGTGTCATGGATGCGCCGACCGCGAAGAACACGCCCGCTGGGCGGAGCGATACGACCGTCTGCGACGCGACACCGACCAGCTCGAACGCCGGGTCGAGAGCCGCACCAACACGATCGCCCGGATGTTCGACCGGGTCTGCGGCATGCTCGAGGGGCTGGGTTATCTCTCCGGCGACGCGGTGACCCCGGCGGGACGGACACTCGCGCGGATCTACTCCGAAGCCGATCTCGTCATCGCCGAGGCGCTGCGCACGGGCATGTGGGACGACCTCGATGCAGCAGAGCTCGCCTCCGTCTGCTCTTCCCTCGTCTACGAGGCACGCCGCGACGACGACCCGACGCCGCGGCTTCCGTCGGGCCGAGTGCGCGCCGCGCTGACCGAGCTGTCGCGGTTGTGGGCGACCCTGAAGACGGCAGAGCACGACGCCCGCCTCGACTTCCTTCGCGAACCCGATGCCGGTTTCGCCTGGGCGTCCTGGCGCTGGGCGCGCGGCGAACCGCTCGACCAGGTGCTGCTCGACACGGGCCAGGCGCCCGGGGACTTCGTGCGGTGGATGAAGCAGCTCATCGATCTGCTCGACCAGGTGGTCGACGCGGCGGCGTCCGAGTCGAATGTCGCACGCAACGCGCGCGCTGCTGTTGCCGCCGTACGACGTGGTGTCGTCGCTTACTCCGGTGTCGCCTGACCGATCGCCGCGAGCAGGCGGTTGAGGGCCGACTCGAGTCCCCATCGGTCCGACAGCTGCAGCAGTGTCTCCGGGTCGCGGGGGGTCGAGGGTAGGCGGTCGTCGTAATCCGGCATCGCGACATCGCAGGCGACGCGCACGACAGCCGGCGCCTTCCGCAGGTAGTCACTCGCCGCCAGGATCTTCGTGCGCGCTCCCGCGGGAAAGCCGCTGTCGTCGCCGGAGTCGGCGGCGGCGACGATCGCCTCCACCGTGTGGAACTTCGTGACGAGCGCCGCGGCTGTCTTCTCACCCACACCTGCGACGCCCGGAAGGCCGTCGGACGGGTCACCACGCAGGATGGCGAACTCGCCGTAGGAGCGTCCGGGGATGCCGTACTTCGCGGTCACCGCGGCCTCGTCCCACGCCTCGGCCTTCCCGACACCCTTCGCCGTGTAGACGATCCGCACCGGCTGGTCGTCACGCACCAGCTGGAACAGGTCACGATCGCCGGTCACCACATCGACCGCGCAGCCGGCGGTCGTGGCGAGCGTCCCGATCACGTCGTCGGCTTCGTAGCGGGCGACTCCTACCCGAGCGATGCCGACGGCGTCCAGGACCTGCTCGATCACCGGCACCTGGACCTCGAGAGCGTCCGGTGTCTGGTCGCCGCCCTTCGGACCCACACGGTGGGCCTTGTACGACGGCAGAGCCTCCACCCGCCATGCGGGCCGCCAGTCGGCATCCATCGCTGCGACGACCCGCGTCGGCCGGAAGTCACGAACCAGCCGGGCGATGAAGTCCAGCAACCCGCGCACTGCGTTGACGGGCGTGCCGTCGGGCGCGGTCACCGACTCGGGAATGCCGTAGAACGCGCGGAAGTACAGCGACGGAGTGTCGAGCAGGAGCAGCTTGTCGGTCACGTCGCCGATCCGACGACGACGGTCCACGGCCGGATCTCGTGCGAACGGACCAGGCCGTGGGCGACATACGGATCGGCGTCGACGAACTGCTGGATCGCCGCGGGGTCGTCGACGTCCCAGACGAGGAGTGCGCGGTCGGGCGGATCCGCGAACGCACCGCCGAGCAGCAGATCACCTCGGTCGGAAGCAGCCCGCGCGAGCGCCAGGTGCTCCTCGCGAAGGGCCGCGCGCCGTTCGATGTAGTCGTCGACGAGCTCGTAGACAAGCGCGTAATGCATGAGCCGAACGCTAGCCTGAGCCTGTGTCACATGCTCCCGACCCGAAGGTGCTCCGCTCCCGGCTGGACGCTGCCCGAGACGCGGCTGCGCGCACCGGGGTGGACGCCGTCCTGGTGACGCCGGGTCCCGACCTGCGTTATCTCGCCGGCTATCTCGCGATCCCGCTCGAGCGGCTCACCTGTCTTCTCGTTCCTGCCGCAGGTGAGCCCACGCTCGTGGTGCCGAGACTGGAGCAAGCCGCCGCCGAAGCAAGCGGCGCGGGGGACGTCGTACGCATCGTGTCCCATCAGGAGACCGACGATGCGTTCGCCATGGCAGCCGGCCTGCTGCGTGACGCGATCGGCGGCGTTCCCTCGACGGTCGCACTCACGAACTCGATGCCCGCCCTGCACGTGCTCAGACTTCGCGACGCGATGCCGGACACGCGGCAGGTGCTCGCGGGGGGCGTGCTCGGTGAGCTCCGACTCCGTAAGGCGCCGGACGAGGTGGACGCGTTGCGACGGGCGGCGCAGGCAATCGACCGAGTGCACGCGCGGATGGGGGAGTGGCTTCGACCGGGGCGCACCGAGGCGGAGGTGGGCCGCGACATCGCGGAGGCCATCGTCGCCTGGGGACATCGCAGTGTGAACTTCGTCATCGTCGGTAGCGGACCCAACGGTGCGAGTCCCCACCACGACACCAGTGACCGTGTCATCGAGCGAGGCGACCCGGTCGTGGTCGACATCGGCGGCACGATGCCCGACGGCTACTGCTCGGACTGCACCCGGACCTACGTCGCCGGTGGCGAGCCCGATCCGGAGTTCGCGAAGTACTACGCCGTCCTGCTCGACGCGCAGAAGCGCTCGTGTGACGCGGTGCGTCCCGGCGTCACTGCCGAGAGCGTCGACGCGGCGGCGCGCGACGTCATCGCCGAGGCCGGCTACGGCGAGCTCTTCATCCACCGCACGGGACATGGAATCGGTCTCGAAGAGCACGAAGACCCTTACATCGTCGCCGGCAACAGCACGACGCTCGAGCCGGGCATGTGTTTCTCGATCGAACCCGGCATCTACCTGCCCGGCCGTCACGGCGCCCGGATCGAGGACATCGTCGCCGTCACCGACGTCGGGGTCGAGCGGCTCGACACGATCGACCGCGAGCTCGTGGTCCTCGACTGATGCCCGTGGAGCGGGAGCTTCCGAACGACGAGGCGCGCGAGCTGTTGTCGCTGGTGCGTGACCTTGCGACGAACGAGCTCGCACCACGAGCCGCGGAGTTCGAGGAACGTGGCGAGTTCCCGCGCGAGGTGTTCCGCACTCTCGGACGAGCCGGCTTGCTCGGCCTTGCGTACGACGAGGAGCTCGGCGGGGGAGGGCAGCCCTACACGGTCTACCTGCAGGTGCTCGAGGAGCTGGCGACCGCCTGGGCCGCAGTTGCCCTCGGTGTCAGCGTGCACACGTTGTCCTGCCACCCGCTGGCCATGTTCGGCACGGATGAGCAGAAGAAGCGCTGGCTGCCGGACATGCTCGGTGGCGAGCTGGTCGGCGCTTACTGCCTGTCCGAGGCCGCTGCGGGTTCGGACGCTGGGTCGCTGCAAGCGCGAGCGCGGCGTGACGGCGACCGGTACGTGATCGATGGCACAAAGGCGTGGGTGACCCACGGCGGCGTCGCCGACTACTACGACGTTTTCTGCCGGACGTCTGACGACAGGCGACGAGGCATCTCGCTGCTGCTTGCCGACGCCGACACCGCTGGCCTGCTGCCGCAGGCTGCCGAGAAGAAGATGGGCCTGCGATCGAGCCCAACTGCCCAGATCGTCCTCGACGGGGCGCAGGTCGACGCGGACCGCCTGATCGGCGAGGAAGGCGACGGACTGCGTATCGCGCTGTCGGCGCTCGACGGTGGACGGCTCGGCATCAGCGCCGTGGCGACGGGCGTCGCGCAGGCGGCTCTCGACGCGGCGGCGTCGTACGCGCGCGAACGCAAGCAGTTCGGTCAGCGAATCGTCGACTTCCAGGGCGTCTCGTTCATGCTCGCCGACATGGCAACCGACGTCGAGGCAGCGCGATCGCTCTACCTCTCGGCCGCGAGGCGTAGGGACGCCGGCAAGCCGTACGGACCGCAGGCGTCGATGGCGAAACTGTTCGCCACCGACAACGCCATGCGCGTCACGACCGACGCCGTACAGGTTTTCGGCGGCTACGGCTACACGACAGAGTTCCCGGTCGAGCGCTACATGCGCGAGGTGAAGGTCATGCAGATCTTCGAGGGGACCAACCAGATCCAGCGCATGGTGATCGGACGCCACCTGGCCTCTGACCAGGACAAACACTGACCACAGCCCACAGCGGCGAGTACTGCCTGACGGGGTGCTTCGTCTAGACCCAGGGTCCGGGCATGTGCGCCACGGGATGCCCTGAAGCCGTGTGGTGACTCGGTTCGCTCGCACAGATGCACTGGTGCTGCCACGGCCACGAGCCGGGCGCTGTGGTCGTGAGCCATACCGACTTGCCTCGCGGCTGGGATCTTGCCCCCCACTGCTCGGAGAGCAGGTCGACGAGTTGTAGGCCGCGGCCGGAGAAAACGCTGCCTGCGTCGCCGACGACGGTGGATTCGTCGACGCGTTCGGTGTCGTAGTTCTCGGGCAGGGCCTCGACTGCGTCAAGGTCGCCGAGGACGTCGTCTCGGGTCGGTCGGATCTGGGGCAGCGCGTCAGAGCGATCAGTCACGGACACCTCGATCGTTCCCTCGGCGACCGACAGTGTGAGCGTGGACATCGTGCCCGCGTGCAGGACAACGTTCGTCACGAGCTCGGACGCCAGCAGCGCTAGGTCGTCAGCGACCCCGTCGAGGTGCCAACCACGCACCGTCTCGTGCACGAACCGTCGCGCTCGCCGCGCCGCGTCCGGGGACGCCGGCAGCTCGATCTCGGCGAACCGGCACATCCCGCAACCCCCTACCCAAATCCGAACGTGAGGGGACATGTACCCGCGTGACCGCGGGCGGTAATCACGCAATCGCGGTAAGTCCCGACTGGCCAGAAAGTGACAAACGAGACGAGTACCCCCGCCACCGGTGGCGAGTTCTCTACGGTGAACCGGCCCGCTCAACCAAGGACAGTTCGTGACCAGCCAGTTCGTGATGACCTGCGGCGAGTGCCAAGCCACCCACACGCTGGGCGGGCCGGACGCCGTTGTCGCCGCCGAGATAGCAACCTTCATCGCCGCCCACCGCGAGCACGGCGAGTTCAGCATCAAGGCGGTGGCACCGACCAGCGACGACGGGACGACCGCGTAGCCGTAGGCGGGGCCCTACCGGGCCCGCGGAGCTCGGCGGACTATCCGGCCTGTGACTCCTGCTAGGAACGGTGACCGAGGGAGTCGAGCACCGCGACACGCGCAACGATCGTCTTGCCCGTGCCGGTGTGTTCGACGCGCCAGTCGAGGCTCAGGTGATCGACGATGCGCAGGCCGCGGACGCTACGGTCTTGCCTTTGATGTCAAGGTGAGGCGTCGCTCGGCGCAGTATCTGTTCAGGTGGTGGCTTCCTCGACGAGCTCGGCAGCGACTTCCCGCAGCTTCTTGTGCGATTGCTGCGAGAGCCGTGTCAGCCGCGAGAACGCTTCGTCCGGGCCGCACTTGTGCGCGGCCATGAGGATGCCTTTGGCCTGTTCGATGACGGCGCGGGAGGTCATCGCCTCCTGCATCTGTGTAGCCAGCTTCGCGCTGGTCAGGTACAGGGTGGTGTTGCCGATCGCGACCGCGGCGTAGGAGGCGAACTGTTCAGCGAGTTGCACCCGTTCGTCTTTGAACAGTTGTGACTGGAGCGCGTAGACGTTCAGGGCGCCGACGACGTGTCGCTGGACTGGCAGCGGCACCGACAGGGAGCTCCGTACGCCGGCGTTGTTGGCGGCCGACGTGAACTCGGGCCAGCGGGCGTCGGCGTACATGTCCTCGATGAGCACGCGGTGGCCGACCCGTGCCGAGTCCAGGCAAGGGCCATGCTCATGTCGGTACTGGGTCTGGTCGAGGGTCACGGCGAGATCTGCGGTCGCCGCCGGCGTCGTCGCTTCGTCGCCGGTGACTGCGAGCCGATCACCGCCTTGGCGAGGTCCACGGTCCGTTGCAGGATCTCGACGAGTGGGACCGCGCTCACCGCGAGTTCGCCCAACTCGGCGAAGGCGGTGCGCGCGTCGCCGTTCGAGGGCTGAGTCATGTGGGAGGCCTTCGGGAAAATCCCGGGCCGAGACGATCTACGACGCTCGCGGCGGTCCGAGGCGGAGGGGTGGCCCCGCCGAAGGCGGGTCTGAGTGGGGCCGCTAAGCCCTACGACCCACGTCCTTGCTAACGCGAGACCGCCGCAGAAACACGGCTCAACAAGCCCACCGTACGCGCTCGGGGCGGCCGTGTCCTCCACCCCGCTGCGTCGGCAGACCCGCGAAGCGGACACGAACTCGGCCGGCCAAGATCTCCAGCGAGTCACCGGCCGGGACCGATTAGCCAGGATGTAACCAGCGTTCTCCACCACCCGTTATGTGAGCGAACGTGATCGTTTAGCCCTTCTCACGCAGCGGTGCACGCTCAGGAGCCGGAGAAGTTGATCACGTTCGCTCGGTGAAGAGGTGCCGCTATCGCTGCTGGAACCCTCGTTGCCGCAACGCCGTGAACAGAGGAACTCCCACGTTGCGCATCGCGTAGTAACTCGCG
>DASSEX010000008.1:0-121947 GCA_035695045.1 Mycobacteriales bacterium
CGCGCGCGAGCCGGCGCAGCTGCGTGCGGTCTGCATCGCCTTGCGGCGAACCGGGCGCGTAGACCTCATCAAGCATTGCGGGGTCTCCTGTCGCGTAGGCACGCGCCCTGGCTCGTTCGAGATCTGCCATCACGGACAGCCAAGAGGTCGGAGAAGCAGATGGGCCACCCACGACAGGCGCGGCGGGTGCGGCGAGCACAGTGCCGCTCCCGTCACGGCGGCTCGAGGCAGCACCGATGCCGATCGCCACAGCGACCGAGAGTGCAATCGCGATGACCCCACGACCGTGGCTTCGCCATGGCCGGCGCTGAGCCTCGGCGGCGCGCGCGGCCCTGCGAACGGGCACCGCCGGCGTCGCCCGGAGAAGAACAGCCGCGAGTCCACCGGCGTCCAGCCGACCGTCGGCCGCCGCGTCCAGCGCGGTCGCCAACCGGGACGCAACGCGTGACGAACGATCGAGCGCGGACCTGCCCAGATCGACGAGCGCGAGGAGACCGGCGTCGGCGTCGGGATGCTCGAGGAATCCGACCGGCACCAACAGCGGCCTCCCGTCGTCCGCCAGCCACACCGTCTCCGCCGTGATCGCGGCCGGCGCCAGACCGCGCGCATGCAGCCCCGCGAGCGTCTCGGCCAGAGGAGCCAGCAGCGTGACGAGCTCCCCTCCGGTCAGCGTGTCGCGCCGCCGGAGAAGCTCGGCCAGGCTCGGTCCTGCCGGCGCAGCGAAGACCGCCGCAACCGAGCCGTCGCCGAGAGCAACGACCTCGACCGCCTCCGCCAGATGCCGTCCCGCGACCGACCCGGCGACCGCGAGCCACTGCCGGGCGGTCGCGAGCTCGGCACCGGCAAGGATCACCACCAGCCGAGGAGCACCGGCGTCGATGGCCCACGAGAGGGTCCACCCCTCCCCGGCCGCGAGATGGCTCCGGATCAGCGGCAGCGCGTCCGACATGCCCGGGATGACACCACCGACCGGCGAGCAGCGCCTCCGGTCATCCACAGGCGCTGGGCGAGCGACGGACGTACCCTCGAGAGGTGAACCTCGTGCGCGCCGGGCGCCTCCCGTACCTGGAGGCCTGGGACACCCAGCGGCAGTTGCACGCCGCGCGGGTCGCCGACGAGATCGACGACACGGTTCTGCTCCTGGAGCACGACCCGGTCTACACCGCCGGCAGGCGCACCGAGGCCTGGGAGCGGCCCACCGACCCGGCCACGGCCGTTGTCGACGTCGACCGCGGCGGCCGGATCACCTGGCACGGGCCCGGTCAGCTCACCGGCTACCCGATCGTCCGGCTGCCTGATCCGGTCGACGTCGTCGCACATGTACGACGCCTCGAAGAGGTGCTCATCGCGGTGTGCGCCCACCTCGGTGTCGCCACGACACGCGTCGACGGTCGCAGCGGCGTCTGGGTCACCGCGGACGAGCGCGGACCGGATCGCAAGGTCGCGGCGATCGGCGTGCGGGTCGCGCGTGGCGTGACGATGCACGGCTTTGCGCTCAACTGCGACTGCGACCTGGCCGCGTTCCACGCGATCGTGCCGTGCGGCATCACCGACGCCGGGGTCACGAGCCTGTCCCTGGAGAGCAGCCGACGGATCACCGTCACCGACGTCCTGCCGATCGTCGAGCGAGAGCTCGACCGCGTCCTCGGCGGCGTACCTGCGGCGGTCGCGCCATGACCGCCGTCGAGCCCGGCGACCGCCGCATGCTCCGGCTCGAGGTGCGCAACTCCGCGACGCCGATCGAGAAGAAGCCGCCGTGGATCAAGACCCGGCTGCGCACCGGTCCTGAGTACACAGCCCTCAAGAACCTGGTCACGGGCGAAGGCCTGCACACCGTGTGTGAGGAGGCCGGTTGCCCGAACATCTTCGAGTGCTGGGAAGACCGCGAAGCGACGTTCCTCATCGGCGGCGGCGCCTGCACCAGGCGCTGTGACTTCTGCCAGATCGACACCGGCAAGCCCGACCCGCTCGACCGCGACGAACCGCGTCGCGTCGCGGAGTCGATCCAGAAGATGGGGTTGCGCTACGCGACGGTCACGGGAGTGACGCGCGACGACCTCGACGATGAAGGCGCCTGGCTCTACGCCGAGACCGTCCGGCAGATCCACTCCCTCAACCCGGACACCGGCGTCGAGCTGCTGACCCCCGACTTCTCCGGGCGTCCTGAGCTCTTGCAGCAGATCTTCGACGCGGCGCCCGAGGTCTTCGCGCACAACGTCGAGACAGTGCCGCGCATCTTCAAACGCATCCGCCCGGCCTTCCGCTACGACCGCTCACTCGAGGTCATCGCCGCCGGACGCGCCGCCGGGTTGGTGACGAAGTCCAACCTCATCCTCGGCATGGGCGAGACCCGCGAAGAGGTCAGCCAGGCGCTGCACGACCTGCACGACGCCGGTTGCGACCTCGTCACCATCACCCAGTACCTCCGTCCATCGCCGCGGCACCATCCCGTCGAACGCTGGGTGGATCCGCAGGAGTTCGACGAGCTCGCTGTCGAGGCACGGGACATCGGCTTCCTCGGGGTCATGAGCGGTCCGCTCGTCCGGTCGTCCTATCGAGCCGGACGCCTCTACGCAGAGGCCGTCGCGGCTCGCCGAATCGGCTGAGTCCCTGCGATTCCGTCCCGGGGCGGTCGCGTCCCCCGGTCGGACGACTGATGGCGGTCGACAAGCCGCCGAGCGATGTTCACGGCCGCTTAACGAAACCGTCATGACGGCACGAGACCGTTTGTGACATGGAGCAGACGGTTCTCGGCATCACACGCTGGGTCGCTCTCACGCTGTGGCGCGACGGCGGGCAGCGAGGCGCCCGACGCAACGCATGGAAGGCAATGGTCGACGACAGCCAGCGCTCGCGGGAGCGCGCAGAGGTCGAGGCGGCGCTACGCGTCATGGCCGACCGGCCAGCCACAGCGGCGGCCGCCACCCAGGGGTAGGCCGCACCCGTAAACTCGCGGCCATGGCCCGAGCCCCGAAGGAGCAGTCCGGCACGTCCGACGTGCCGAGCGGTCGCGTCGCACAGATGCGCGCCGTCTGGTCGATGACGCGCCAGGCCGACCCCAAGCTGCCGCTTCGCGTGCTCGTGCCTGCGGCGGTCGTGCTCGTCGTGCTCATCGTCGTCGGCATCCTGATCGGCCACCCGGTCTATCTGACGATCGTCGCCATCTTCGCCGCGGTTCTCACCGGCACGACGATCTTCGGCCGGCGGGCCACGTCGTCCATGTTCGCGCAGGTGGAGGGCCAGCCCGGAGCGGCTGCAAGCGTGCTGCAGACGGTGCGTGGCGACTGGCGGGTCACTCCGGCCGTCGCGTTCAACCGCAACATGGACCTTGTCCACCGCGTGGTGGGTCGCCCGGGCGTCGTACTCGTCGGGGAGGGCAACTCCCCCGCACAGATCCGTCAGCTCATGACCGACCAGAAACGCCGGGTCGGCCGGGTCGCGCCGGAGACTCCCGTCTACGAGGTCATCGTCGGCGACGGCGAAGGGCAGGTGCCGCTGCGCAAGCTGCAGCAGCACCTCATGAAGCTGCCGCGCAACGTCGGCGGCAAGGAGATCAGCGGGCTGGAGAACCGGATGCGCGCCCTCGGTGGCACCAACATGCCGATGCCGAAGGGCCCGATGCCGAAGACGGGCCGCATCCCCCGCGGCAAGATGCGCTGACCTCTCGGTCACCGGGTGCGGACGGTCACCGTCCCGGCCGCACGGTCGTGCATCGCCCGGCCGCTGCTGTCAGTGATCAGGGCAGGTACGACGGCCGCGAGCAGCAACGTTCGCACCGCGACCCAGCGCAACCGCGGCTTCGACGCGTCGGCAGCTGACATCACCGCAAGTCCCGCGACTCGCATGCCCGGCGTCTGGCCGGCGACGGTCACGAAGACCAGCTCGATCGCGAGAAACGCGCCGTAGACCACCAGGTTGTACGTCGAGCCCGGCGGCGGGCCGGTCGAGACGATCGCGATGACGATCGCGATGACCGAGTCGACGACGAACGCCGCGAGTCGCACACCGACTCCGGCGACTGCGCCCGGGCCGGTCTCGGGACGAGCGGTCATACGCGTAGCTCGAACCAGACGGTCTTGCCGGCGCCGTCGGAGACCGATCCCCACCCGGACGACAGGTGCTCGACGAGGAAGAGACCGCGTCCACCCTCGGCGCCGCTGTCGCTGTCGCGGGGTCGGACTTCGGCGGCCGGCGCCTTGTCGGTGACCGCGACCCGCACCTGTGTCGGTGACTGTCGGGTCAGGACCAGCCGCATCCCGGTGCCTGCGTGCCGGACACCATTGGTGACGAGCTCGCTCACGAGCAACGTCGCGGCGTCCTCCAGCTCGCTCAGGTGCCAACGGTGCAGCACGTCCGACACGACCGCGCGCGCTCGCGACGGCGACGACGTGTCGGCCGGCAGCTCGAGCATCACGACATGGTCGCCGTCGGCGACCGGGACGTGGTCAGTGGTTGCCGAGGTGGCGACGAGAGCGAGCAACGCCGTGTCGTCGTCGTACTTGCGGGTGCCACCGAGCGGACGCAGCGCCGAAAGCGCCGCGTCGCACGCGTCCATGGCGCCCTCGGCGCCGGTCATGGCTGCGAGCAGCTGCGCCATGCCGTCCTGGACCGACAGATCCGGGCCCTCGACGAGACCGTCGGTGAAACCGAGGAGCAGCGACCCGGGCGGCAGCGCGACCTCGGTCTCGGAGTAGTCCTGCGCGCCCACGCCGAGCGGAAGGCCGGGGTCGAGCTCGAGGAACTCGGGTGGTCGGCCCGGACGCCGGACGAGCGGCGGCATGTGGCCGGCGCACGACACCACTGCGATTCCCCGCTGCGGATCCCACTCGCCGTAGAGAGCGGTGACGAGCATGCCCTCCTCGAGCGTGCCGACGAGCAGGTCGAGGCGCGACAACAGTGCGGCCGGCGGGTGCCCTTCGAGGCTGTAGCTGCGCACGGCGGCACGAAGCTGGCCCATCACGGCGGCGGCGCGCAGGCCGCGGCCCATGACGTCGCCGACCACCAGGCCGATCCGGCCGCTGGGCAGCGGGATGACGTCGTAGAAGTCGCCGCCGACGTCGACTCCTTCGGTGCCCGGGAGGTAGCGCACCGCAACCTCCGCGCCCGGCACCTGCGGCAGCGACGACGGCAGCAGCGACCGCTGCAGCGTGTGCGCGATCTCCGTCTGCTGCCGCAGCAGCAGCGCTCCGTCGGTCGCGAGGGCGAGCCGAGCAGCGACCTCCTCGAGCTGCTCGACGTCGGCATCACTCAGCGGCGCGCGGCCGCCTTCAGTGGTCATCACGACGAAGACGCCGAGCTCGCGGCCGCCGGCGATGAGAGGAAGCACGACCCGCGACGTCATGCGCATGCTGGCGACGTACTCGCCGATCTCACCCGTCGGGCCGTGCAGCTGCACGACGGGCGCGCCGGTGGCGAGCACATCGTCGTAGAAGGCGTACGCCGCCGGCGGGGTGTTCTCGGCGAGCTCTCGCATGCGCTCGTCGGCATCCGGGTCGACGTGCCGCGACGCGGCGAGCGCGTAGCCGCCACCCGCTTGGCGCAGGAAGACGCCCGCACCGTCGGCCATCCGGCCCACGACCAGCTGACACAGCTGCGAGCAGGTCAGCCGCACGTCGATCGGCGCGGAGAAGATGCGGCCGGCCTCCGCGAGCAGCTCGAGCCAGCGACGGTGGTTCGTGTCGGTCGCGAGCAGCCGCGCTCGGTCGAGTGCATGCGCGCACTGGTCCGCGATCGCCATGAGGAAGTCCAGGTAGGTCGGCGAGTCGGCGGCATCGGGTCGCAGCGACAACGCGAGTGCGCCGATGTCGCGCTCGGCGGTCGCCAGCGGCAGGCAGACCCACGTCTGCGCAAAGTTGTTGTCGGCGAGCGAGGGATAGAGCTCGTCGCGCTCGGCCTGGGTGTGCATGACGATCGGCCGGCGCTGCAGCAGCGCATCGGCGGCGGGAAGGCCGGGACGATAGGGGAACTCTGCGAACTGCCGGCTGAGCGCTTCGCTGAGACCCTGGTAGCGGACACCGCGCATCGTCTCGCCGGACTCGTCCAGGACGCACAACGCGACCTGGTTCGAACCGACCGTCGCGCTCGTCTCGTCCAGCACGACCTCGACGATGGCATCGGTGTCGCGCGCGTCAGCGAGGCGTGCGGTCAGCCGCTGGAGTGCGGTGAGACGCCGCGCCGTCTCGCGTGCGTCGATGAGGTTGCGCTGCTGAGTCTCGACGACGAGCGCTCGATGCATCGCCGCTGCGCACTGCGCGACCGCAGCGTCGATGAAGGCCAGGCCTTCCTCATCGAGCTCCATCGCGCTTTCGAAGCCGAGGCCGATGACGCCGATCGTGCGACCGTGTACGACGAGTGGTGCCGTGAGGAACGCGCTGCCGACGGACGCCCGCCCGGCGAGATGCGGGTAACGGGCATCGCGCTCGGCGGTCGACCGCAGGACGACGCGCTCCCCCGAGCGAGCAGCATCGGTGGCCGGGGCCGAGCGGTCGAGGCCCATCCGCCGCCAGCGCGCTTCGACCTCCGGTGGATATCCGACGACGCCGCGCAGGACGAGCACACGTCCGTCGTCGTCGAGCGCCCACACGCCCCCCGCGACCGCGCCGAGCAAGGACAAGCCGCGGTCGACGACGGTGGTGATCACGCCTTCAACGCTGAGCTCCGTGAGCAGTTCCTGGCTCATCGCCTGGAGCCGGCGCAACCGTTCGGTGGCGCTCTGCGCGTGCGCGTGCGCCTCTTGCTGGGCGGAGAGCAGCAGGCCGTTGTCGATCGCCCACGCCGCTCGTTCGGAGGCGGCGGTCAGCAGCTCGATGTCGTCGTCACCGAACACGCGCTCGCTGCGGCTGCCGACGACCGTGACGCCGATCAGTCGGCCGTCGATGAGGACGGGTACGCCGACAAGAGCCCGGATTCCCTCGGCGGCCCAGGGGACCCCCTGGTCACCCAGCTCGCTCGTGTCGGAGCTCGCGCCCGGCGAGCACGTGGCGGCGATCGTCCCCGCGAAGCCCCGGCCGACCGGCTCGCCGACAGCGGTCGCCAGAGTGGACGACACGCCGAGAGCGGCCTCGACGTCGAGCGATCCGTCACGCTCGAGCAGGACGACGACGACGTCGGCCTGCATGAGGTCGCGCAGGCGCGAGAGGAGCAGGTCGAGCACCCGGTCGGGGTGGGCCAGCCTCGCGTCGGCAGCCGGCGCCTCGACGGCGCCGGCCTCGGGCGCGCCGTCGGCGGCCCCGTCGGGGGCCGCGGCCTCCGGGATCTGGGTCACCGTCTCCGCTTCAGGGCAGGGCCGCTACGCGGCCGATCCGGCTCATCGTACGGCGACCCATGATCATCCGCCTCGGGTGCCGTAACGCCGCGGAAACACGGCAGTAACCGCTGATCAACCGCAAATTCCTACCGTCCCCTACAGGCGAGCCGCCCGGTTCGCTACGTTGCCAGTAGTCGGCCGCTTCCTCTCCCTGGCCGGCGGGTAGACGGCAGCGCGCCCAGCGCTCGAGGAGGCAGCACCCCGCATGTTCAGCAACGCTGACGAGGTCCTCTCGTACATCAAGAAGAACGATGTGCAGTTCATCGACGTTCGGTTCTGTGACCTACCGGGCGTGATGCAGCACTTCACCTTCCCGGCGTCCAACTTCGGCGAGTCCGTCTTCAGCGACGGGCTCATGTTCGACGGCTCGTCGATCCGCGGCTTCCAGCAGATCCACGAGTCGGACATGCTGCTGCTGCCGGACCCGACGACGGCATACATGGATCCGTTCCGTCAGCACCCCACGCTGATCATGAACTTCTTCATCCACGACCCCCTCACCGGCGAGGCCTACACCCGCGACCCGCGCAACATCGCGCGCAAGGCCGAGGACTACCTCAAGGGATCGGGCATCGCCGACACGACCTACTTCGGGCCCGAGGCGGAGTTCTACATCTTCGACTCGATCCGCTACGACCAGAACCAGCACTCGGCCTACCACTACATCGACTCGGTCGAGGCTGCGTGGAACACCGGTCGTGAAGAGCCGGGCGGCAACAAGGGCTACAAGCCGGCGTACAAGGGTGGCTACTTCCCCGTCCCGCCGGTCGACCACTTCACCGACCTCCGGTCGGAGATGGTGCGGGTGCTGCTCGAGATCGGCATCGACGTCGAGATGCAGCACCACGAGGTGGGCACCGCCGGCCAGGCCGAGATCGACTTCCGGTTCGGCACGCTGCTGAAGACCGCCGACAACCTGATGAACTTCAAGTACGTCATCAAGAACGTCGCGCGGATCAACGGCCGCACCGTGACGTTCATGCCGAAGCCGATCTGGGGTGACAACGGCTCGGGCATGCACTGCCACCAGTCGCTGTGGAAGGACGGCGCGCCGCTGTTCTACGACGAGATCGGCTACGCCGGCCTGTCGGACCTCGCGCGCTACTACATCGGTGGCCTGCTGAAGCATGCGCCGTCGCTGCTGGCGTTCACCAACCCGACGACCAACTCCTACCGTCGGCTCGTGCCGGGCTACGAAGCGCCGGTCAACCTCGTCTACTCGCAGCGCAACCGCTCCGCCTGCTGCCGGATCCCGATCACGGGCTCGAACCCGAAGGCGAAGCGGCTCGAGTTCCGCGTGCCGGACCCGTCGTGCAACCCCTACCTCGCGTTCGCGGCGATGCTGATGGCCGGCCTCGACGGCATCCGCAACAAGATCGAGCCGCCGGAGCCGGTCGACAAGGACCTCTACGAGCTGCCGCCGGACGAGCTCGCCGCGGTCGCGCAGGTGCCGGGCTCGCTGGAGGCGGTGCTCGACGAGCTCGAGGCCGACCACGACTACCTGCTCGAGGGTGGCGTCTTCACGCCGGACGCGATCGAGACGTGGATCGACTACAAGCGCGAGCACGAGGTCGACGCGATCCGGCTGCGTCCGCACCCCCACGAGTTCGCGATGTATTACGACATCTAGAACCGCGTTGAGTGTGACGAAATCCCCCTAACTGGGCCTCCGGTTAGGGGGATTTCGTCACACTCAACACGCCCGGGAGGGTCCGAAGACCCTATTGGGGCCTCCCGCCATCACCGGCACAATGAGGAGTCTGGGAGACAGTCCGGCCAGATGGGGTAGGGAGTTTCTCGTGGGAGAAACTGTCGTTGACGAGCGGTCGGTCGGTGACCGGTTCGCGGCGATGCACGAGCGCCTCGAGGCCCTGCGATCGCGCAACGAAGAGATGCTCGCAAGGGCCGCGCAGACGACGGAGCGCGTTCGGTCCGCCGAGGGCAGACCGCGTGTCCGGTGCAACCATGCCAACGAAGCCGATCAGGTGCGCGAGATGCTCGAGGGCGTCGAGCACGAGCTCGAAGGACTGCGAATGGCCATGGACACTCGGGCCGTGATCGAGCAGGCGAAGGGCATGCTCATGCTGCACCGCCAGTGCGACGCGGACGAGGCGTTCCAGGCACTCGTCTCCCTTTCCCAGACGTCGCACTGCAAGCTGGCCGAGGTCGCCCAGACACTCGTCGAGTCCTGGACCGCCGGCCATGCCCCGACGTGATCTCGTCGTCGTGGGAGCCTCGGCCGGCGGCGTCGAGGCGCTCCGTGACCTGGTCAGTGAGCTCCCGGCCGACCTGCCGGCCTGTGTCCTCGTCGTACTGCACCTGCCGTCGGCGGCGTTCAGTGCGCTGTCGGTCATCCTCGCGCGCGCCACGAGTCTCACTGTCGCGACCGCGTACGACGGGGCGCCGCTGGCGAACGGCCGGATCTTCGTCGCTCCCCCGGACCGCCACCTGGTCGTTCGGGACGGTCACGTCGCGCTAGGTCGGGGGCCGAAGGAGAACGGGCACCGGCCCGCGATCGACCCTCTGTTCCGAAGCGCCGCGCGGTGGCGCGGGCCGAACACGATCGGCGTCATCCTGTCGGGGACCCTCGACGACGGAGCCGCCGGACTGCTGTCGCTCACCGAGCGCGGCGGGCTCGCCGTCGTGCAGGATCCCCAGTCAGCGGCGTACGACGGGATGCCGTCGGCGGCCCTGCGCGCCGTGCCGGACGCCAAGGTTGCCGCCGGCCCCGCCCTGGCCGCACTGGTCGCGTCGCTGTGCGGTGAGGCCGTCAGCGTCGACGCCGTCGATCCCGTTCGCCGCCTGGACCTGGAGGCAGACATCGCGCGGCTGGACGAGGAGGCGCTCGCCGCGAAGGATCGGCCCGGGCGCCCGGCGGCGCTCACCTGCCCTGACTGCAACGGGGCGATGTTCGAGATCGACGACGGCAACCTGGTGCGCTACCGCTGCCGGGTCGGACACGCGTGGTCCCCGGATACCTTGCTGTTCGAGCAGGTGGAGATGGCCGAAGCGGCCCTGTGGGCGGCGATCCGGACACTCGAGGAGAAGGCGGCGCTGCACCGGAAGATGTCCGCCCGGGCCCAGGGCGAGCACAAACTGCTCGGGCAGCGCTACCACGACGAGCAGGCTGAGGCTGCCGACAGCTCGGCCTCGGTCCTTCGGGACCTGCTCCGTCGCCCGCTGACAGGTGATGCTCCTGACTTGCCGCCGATCCTCGAGGCTGATGGATAACCTCAGGGCGCCATGGCGAGCGACGACGATCCCGAGTTCGAGGCTCTGCTCGAGTTCCTGAAGGACAGCCGCGGATTCGACTTCACCGGCTACAAGCGGTCCAGTCTGATGCGGCGGGTGCAGCGCCGGATGCAACAGGTCGGCATCCCGCAGTACGGCGACTATCTGGACCACCTTCAGCTGCACCAGGACGAGTTCACCGCCCTCTTCAACACGATCCTGATCAACGTCACCGCCTTCTTTCGCGACGCTGACGCCTGGAGCCATCTCCGCGAGGACGCACTCCCGGCGCTTGTCGCTGCCCGGAAGCCCTCGGAGCCGATCCGCGTCTGGAGTGCAGGCTGCGCGTCGGGCGAGGAGGCCTACACCGCGGCGATCGTGCTGGCCGAGCTGCTCGGTCCTGACCAGTTCCGCGAGCGGGTCAAGATCTATGCGACCGACGTCGACGAGGAGGCGCTGAGCGAGGCGCGGCACGCCAGCTACACCGAGGCGCAGCTCAAGTCGGTGCCGGACGAGCTGCGCGAGCGGTACTTCGAGCGCGTGGCGAACCGGCAGGTGTTCCGCAGCGACCTACGTCGGTCGGTCATCTTCGGTCGCAACGACCTCGTTCAGGATGCGCCGATCAGCCGGGTCGACCTGTTGCTGTGTCGCAACACGCTCATGTACTTCAACGCCGAGATGCAGGGGCGGGTGGTGCAGCGGTTCCACTTCGCCATGAACGACGACGGTGTGCTCTTCCTGGGCAAGGCCGAGATGCTGCTGTCGCACGCCGATCTGTTCCAGCCGATCGACCTCAAGAGACGGTTCTTCCGCAAGG
Source organism: Mycobacteriales bacterium (assembly GCA_035695045.1). GTDB lineage: Bacteria > Actinomycetota > Actinomycetes > JAFAQI01 > JAFAQI01 > DASSKP01. The sequence goes on from DASSEX010000008.1 coordinate 11,355, forward strand.
TGCCCAAGGCAGCGCTCCCGCGTCCCCCGATGGTCGTGAACGGCATCGCGGATCCTGCAATCGACAACGGTGCGATCGGGACGTTGCGCGGCGAGGGCTTGCTGGGCAGCCCCGTCGCGACGATGCTGATCAACCGCGACGGAGTCCTCGTTTTCACCAACCAGCGTGCGGATTCGATGTTCGCTCTGAGCTCGCGAGACATCGGCCGTCCGTTCCGCGACCTGGAGGTCTCGTACCGTCCGGTCGAGCTGCGCGCATACATGGACGAGGTCGTTCAAGAGCGCCGGTCGGCATGGATTCGCGAAGTCCAACTCGGCCGTGGACCCAATGACAGCGCCTTCCTGGACATCCAGGTCTCGCCCCTGCTCGGCGGCGAGGGAGAGGTGCTCGGCGTCGCCCTCTACATGACCGACGTCACGCGTTACCGCAAGCTGCAGTCAGAGCTCGAGGTGACCAACCGTCAGGTCGAAGCCGCCTATGAGGAGCTGCAGTCGACGGTCGAGGAGCTCGAGACGACCAACGAAGAGCTCCAGTCGACGGTCGAGGAGCTGGAGACCACCAACGAAGAGCTCCAGTCGACCAACGAAGAGCTCGAGACGATGAACGAGGAGCTCCAGTCGACCAACGACGAGCTGCAGACGATCAACGACGAGCTGCGTGACCGCACGCAGGAGGTCAATGACGCCAACGCCTTCCTCGAGGCCATCCTGCGCAGCCTCGACACGGCGGTCATCGTCGTCGATCAGGACGTTGTGATCACCGCGTGGAACCGACGCGCCGAGGACCTGTGGGGCCTGCGGCAGTCGGAGGTCGTCGGTCAGCATCTGCTGAACCTCGACATCGGGCTGCCGCTCGAACAGCTGCGCCCGCTCGTGCGCGCGTCTCTCAGCGGTGTCGAGGAGCGGCCTGAGCTGGAGAGCGAGGCAGTGAACCGTCGAGGTCGCCGGATCCAGGTGCGCGTGACGTGTTCACCCTTGGCGCGTGCCGACAGCGGCGTCGCGGGCGCGATCGTTCTCATCGACGAGGTGTGAGGCATGGCAGATACCGGCGCCGGCGAGTCGCAACGCCGCGCACAGGAGGCCTTCCGTCAGGCCGTCGAACACGAGTACGACGCGATCAGGATGCACGAACGCGCGGCGACCCGGCACGAGGAAGTCGCGGCGCAGCACGAACAGACCGCGCTCACCGCGCCCGACGACCTGCGAGACCACCTCATGAAGCTGTCGGAGCGGGAGCGAGAGCGAGCCCAGGAGGCCAGGGAGCGCGCGAACGCGGCACGGGAGAGACTGCGGCAGGACGGCTTCGACCCCGATCTGTGACGAACGCCGGATCAGCCAAGGTGGCAGGCGCTACTCCGCATCCGGATCGAGGCCCTCGCTGGCCAATCGGTTCCGCGCCGTCACGGCACGGGAGCGGGCCTCGCTCGCCAGGCGATGCTCGCCGGCGGCGCGTCGGGCGAGCTCACCCGATGCGGCGTCGTCATGTTCGGCCTCGCCGGCCTCTTGCAGTCTCCTTGCCGCCGCGTCGTGCAACGAAGCGGCCGTTTCATGCGCGCGTATCGCCCGGCGCTCCGAGCTGACGGCTCGGTCGAACGCGAGGCGAGCGCGGTGCGCTGCGGCATCCGGCCCGCGCTCCCGCGAACGGACTGTGCCCGGCTGTGTCCAGCGTCCGACGACCACCGAGCAAGCCAGGCACTGCCTCTCTGGCGGGACGTCTGACCAGTCGTAGCCGATGACCTCCTCGACGATCGGCGTGCCCGCGCAGAGTGTTGTCCCGTCTCCGTCGAGAGCGCACACCCGACCGCCGCGGACGACGACAGGTAGATGAGCGGACGAGGCTCGGTTCGCCCGCACGTGGCCGCGGACGGGCACCGCCGCTGCGCGAAATGCTCGGCTCCGCGCTCGCGCCGACTCCGCCCGATCCATCAGGCCATCCAGATCCGCCGGCCGCACAACCACAGTATGTGCTTACCCCTCGCGCGGGTCGACGACCTCGCGGCCTGACCCTGCGGCCTCGGACATGCTTGGGGCCCCGGCCCGTGAGAACCGGAGCCCCAATGTCGCGCCCTGCCGGCGCCCAGGAACTACCTCCTGTTGATGGTGATCGTGAACTGCTTGGTTGCGAAGTGACCCTCGCTGTCCGTCGCCCGAACGGTGAACGTCGTCGTACCGCGCGACGTCGGTGTCCCGGACAGGAGCCCGGACGTCGACAGCCTCAGACCCACAGGCAGGCGAGTGTTGTTCGCCAGCGCCCAGGTGTACGAACCGATCCCACCGGTTGCCTGGAACTGCAGGCTGTACGGCGTGCCCTGACGTCCCGCCGGCAGCGGCGACGTGTTCGTGATCTTCACGACGTTGTCCACCGTCAGCGTGAACGCCTGCGTCACCGTCCCGGCCACGTTGGTGGCCGTGATCGTCAGCGGGTAGCTGCCGACCGTCCCGGCCGCGGGCGTCCCGGCCAGCCTCCCCGTCGTGCTGTCGAACGTCACTCCCGTCGGGAGTGTGCCCGTGACACTCAGGGTCGGCTTGGGCGTGCCTGTTGCCGTCACCTGGAACGTCCCCGCCGTCTCGACGCCGAACGTCACCGAGCTCGCGCTGGTGATCGCCGGCTTCTCGTTGACCTGCAGCGTGAACGCCTGGGTCGCGGACGGGCCGACGTTGTTCGTCGCCTTGATGGACAGCGGGTAGGTGCCAGCGGTGCCGGCGCCAGGTGTGCCCGCCAGCGTGGCGGTGCCGTCCCCGTTGTTGGTGAACGTCACTCCGCTCGGCAGCGTCCCGGTCTGGGACAGCGTCGGCGTCGGCCGCCCGGTGGCCGTCACGTTGAACGAGCCGGCGACTCCAACCACGAACGCAGCGTTGTTTGCGCTGGTGATCGCGGCCGGTGCGTTGACGTGCAACGTGAACGTCTGGTCGACAGAGCCGAGGCTGTTCGCTGCCGTGATCTTCAGCGTGTAGTCACCGGCTGTTCCGGCGTCCGGCGTGCCGGCCAGCGAGGCTGTGCCGGTGCCGTTGTCCGTGAACGAAACACCCGCCGGCAGCGCGCCGCTCGACGTCAGCGTCGGCGTCGGCGAGCCCGTCGACTCAACCTGGAAGAATCCGTCGGTCCCAGTGACGAACGTCGCCGCATTCCCCGACGTGATCACGGGTTGCGCCGGCGGCATCGGAGGCGTGCCTTCCTCACCGAGGAAGAGCCCCGACAACACTGCGTTCGCGCCCGCAATCTTCGTCACGTCGATGGTCACGCTGTTACCGGCTGCAGCCTTGATCGGGTAGCTGAGCCAGACCCCGCCGTCGAACGGCGCATCAAGCACCTGCGTCTGCTTGCCCGTGTCGTCCGTGACGTCGACCGATTGCTGTCGCGAGGTCGAGTCCCAGTCGACGGCGTACAGATGCAAGTTGCCCACATAGCCGCTCGGGAAGGTGAGCGAGACGCCGACGTGCGTGTCGCCGTACCAGGTCGCCGCCTTGCGGGTGGCCTGATCCGGTGACTGCAGTGCACGCACATCCGTGGTGTCACCGTTCCAGACGAACCGCTGGCCATCCGTGAGGGTCGCAGTGGCGATGTCGTTCGGCAGGACGGCAAGGTCGCCGCCGCCTGTCCATGCGCCCAGCACGTAGCCGTCGGCCCCGTAGGTGCCGACCCAGTTGCCCCGCGGCGAGCTCTCACCGAGGAACAGCCCGGAGATGACGGCATTGGCGCCGGCATCACGCGTGGCGGTGATGGTGACGGTCCCGCCCGTCGCGACGGTGATCGGGAAGGTCAGCCATGCGCCGTTGTTGAAGCTCGCGTCGAGCGCGCTGGTCTGACCACCTGCGCCGTCCGTGACGGTCACCGTCTCGCGACGGTCAGTAGCGTCCCAGTCCACTGCGTACACGTGCAAGTTGCCCGAGTACGCCGACGAGAACTTCATCGTGAGACCCAGCTGGCTGCCGTCGAACCAGGTTGCCGCCTTGCGGGTCGACTGGTCCGGCGACTGCAGCGCGCGGATGTCGGTCGTGTCACCCGACCACATGTAGCGCTGACCTTGATCCAGCGAGATCGTGGCGTTACGCAACCTCACGAGATCGCTGGTGCCGTTCCAGCCGCCGAGGACGTAGCCGTCCGCACCGTACGAGCCGACCCAGTTGCCCTGCACATCGGTCGCCGGGTACACCGACAGCACGAAGTGCTGCACGGCATCCGGACTGATGCCATTGGCGGCGCTGATGGTCAGGGGGTACTCCCCCTGGGCGCCGACGTCCGGCGTTCCGGCCAGCATTGCCGTCCCGTCGCCTCGGTCGACGAACGTGACACCTGCGGGCAGGTCACCCGTCGACGACAGACTCGGCAGCGGCGAACCCGTGGCGGCAACGATGAACCCGCCCGGCGATCCAGCGGTGAAGCCGGCGGCGTCACTGCTCACGATCTTGGGGACGGCCTCAGTTGCCTCGCCCGGGCTGGCGATCGTCACCTTCTGGGACGACAGGCCCGCGATGAAGGCGTCCTGGCTCCCCTGTGGGTAGAACGAAAGCCCACCGAGCGCGCCGGTGCCGGAGACGGCCAGCACCTGCGCCATCTTGGCGGCGGCGGTGTCGACGACGGCCACATTGCGCAGGCCGTCACCGGTCACCATCAGAACGCCGTTGTCGACCTGCCCCGGCTCCTTGAACTCCCCATCCCTGACCGCGGGAGCGAGGTCGGAGTCGAGGCCGAGGTTCCGCGCCTGGACCCCGGCAAGGTCAATAACCTTGGCCGTCGGGTCCGTCAGCGCCGACATCTCGTCAGGGTTCGACATGTCGCGCGTGGCAGAAACGTTGACAAGCGCACCCGCACCGATCGTCATGTCGTTCGTCGATCCGGCGACGTCGCCGATCGGGATGACGGTCGGGTCGACGCCAGTGGGGTCGGCGATCTTCGTCGCGGCGACGAAGACGTTCGGGTCAGCCTTCGCCTCGGCAGCAACGTTGCCGAACTGGACGCTCAGATTCGGGTGCTCGACCAACGCCTGAGCGATGTCCGGACGGGCATCGGTCAACGTTGTGAGGACGTTGGTAAACGGCTCCACCTCGTCGAGCTCACCCTCCAGTGCCGGCGGCGGCACGACCGTGCCCTCCGCCTCCAGCCCGGCGTACGCGGGAACGATGCGGTACATGTCGCCAGTGCTGGGCTCGACGCCGAAGAACTCTCGGTTCAGCAGATCGGCCTCGGTCGACGCGTCGTGGATCTTGTCGATCTCGTGCCACGCCAGGCCGGACAGTCCGACACCCATCGGCAGCGCATCAAACGTGTACGGTCCGCCGACCTGCCCACTGAACACGATCGGCAGGTTGTTTGACGGCCAGGTGAACTGCATGTTCGGCATCTGGAACTCGTAACGCTCACCGGAGATCGGTGGTGTTCCCATCACGAAGCAGCCGATGGTGTTCTCGACCGGACCACCAAGGCTGGTGTTGTCGATGTGCCGACCGAAGTCGGAAACCTCCTTCACATCGACCCATTCGGGCACGATCGACCCGGGCGAGTCCGTCGGTGCCAGCTGGCATGCGTCAGCGGCGCTGTGGCCTGCCTTGGGCGTGCCTTCGATCGCGACGGCCGCCGGCGTGCCAACCTCCCACTCGAGCTCGCCGTATTCGTATTCGGTCGTCGGGTCGGCAGTGACGGTCAGGGTGATCGTCGCGTCACCGGTTCCCGGCGGGGTCGTCGCGTTGTCATCGACGTGCGCACTGAAGGTGTAGGTGCCTGCGGGAGGTGTCCCGTAGAGGACGCCGTCACCCTTGCCCGTGAGCGGGTCCGTGTGTGCCTGCAGCCAACCGGGCAGGCCGGTGAACGTCCAGTCGAACGGCCCCTCGCCACCCTCGGCAATGCAGGCCCACGCCTCGGGGACGCCGGCGAGCAGCGGAATGTCCGGGTGCTCCGGGCCACACAGCACGGTCACCGTGACGGGAGCGGGGACCTCACCCGGGACAGGGAGCTCGGCCGGTGCCAGCATCGTCACCGACACGAAGGACGTCAGGTCGTTCGGGACGTCCGGCGTACTCGGCAGCGACGTCGACGGCATGTTGCCGGTGTAGACCGAGTCCATCGCAGGGTCGAAGGTCGGCTGGCCCGCGTTGTGGCCGAGCAGGCCGGCTCCGATCGCAGGGCCCGTGGGGAACAGGTCGGCGGGGTAGGTCGGGTCACTGACGTCGACCTGCACGAGCAAGTCGCTCTCCGTGTCACTGCCCGGAGTCGCCGGCCGGATGGTGTCGCGGAGCCCCGGGTCGATGCCGTTGTTCGGAGTGTTGTCGTTGGAGCTGGCCCACTCGTAGCCGGAACCCTTCATCACGACGTACACGTAGGTCGGAGGCGTCTCGGAGTTGCTCGCAAGCGCCTCGTCGGTCGGGTAGGAGACCGTCATCCCGATCGGCTTCCAGCCGCCCTCCGGCACGTGCGCGAACTTGTCCGGCTCCGCGACCGGATCCGTCGGCGTCTCACCGTCGATCTGCGTCAGCGAGATGTCGTCCGGCCATGGGACGAAGCCCACGACCTGGTTCTTGTGAACGACGACGGGTTGCCCCGTCACGATCAGCGGGCCGGTGGTCTCGTCGCGAAGACCCATGATGGTCAGGCCCTCTTTGCTCACGGAGTACCAGAACGGCCGCGGCGGCTTCAGCGGATTGGCCGGTGTCAGGCCCTCGGAGAAGGGGTCGACGGCCGTCAGCGCCGGGTTCGTGTTGGGGATACTGACGTCGCTCTGCACGGAGTACGGCGATACTGCCGCCGAAGCCGGCGTCGACGGGGGCACCCCGACCATGGCCGCCATCACGCCTGCAACTGTGCCGACGATGACCGGCCAGACTCGCGCGCGGGTGAAGACGCGCTTTCTGGTGTTCAAAGTTCTCATCTCCTCTTCCTGCCACTTACTTCGCAAGCGGGCTCAGTGCATCGCCGAGCTCATAGACATAGACAGCCGTCCGCTGTTCGTCGGTGACGTAGAAGCGGTCGGGGTCGGTGTAGGGGTTGACGATCGGCCAGTCGATGTGAACGGCTCTTCCGAGGTTGTCCTCGATGCCGAACGTGCTGACCTTCGTGAACGACTTGAGGTCGACGATCGACACCTGCCAGTTCTCCGTCGTCACGTACGCGAGACCCCCACGGGTGCCGCTGCGGTTGATGACGCTGCCGAGGTACGGGTCGATCGCAATGTTGTTGGCGTAGTTGTAGACCTCAGGAACGGGCGAGGTCGGGCACGTGCCGTTGGGCGAAAGGCGCAGGATCTGAACGCCGGTCAGATCGGTCGCGTTGCCCTTGATCGCAGCGAGGCGGAACCGGTCGTCAGTGAGATAGACCATGTTGGTGATCTCGTCGACAGCGAGCTTGTCGGCCTCGGCGGGCTGGTACGTGCCAGCCGGGCACTCACTCGCGTCGAAGATGGGACCGAGCTTCATGGTGCTCGCGGCGAACGTCCCGGTGCGCCACGCGCCGCTCGTCCCCAGGTAGATGGCGGGGGCGATGGACAGCGTGCCCTCGTCCTCGTTCGCAGCGTAGACACGGCCATTGGCGCCGGCGCTGTGGTTGAACGCCACCGACTCGGGGTCGTCGCCGGCAGGCGCGACCGCGTCGATGAACTTTCCGGCACTGCCGTCGAAGGCCATGATGACGCCCTCGCCGCCCTCAGCATCGCCCTCGACCTCGGGCATCTTGCCGCCGAGGTAGGCGACATGTGTCGTCGTGTCGACGGCAACGCCGGTCGGGTCGTACTGGTAGCCGGTGTCCTTGTAGGTGAACGGGATCGAGTAGTACGTGACGTCATGGCTCGCGCTGGCCAGGTCAACGACAGCGAGACACTGCGGCGCAGCGGGTCCCTCGTCGTTGTACTGGGGGACGTAGAGCTTGTGGAGCTGCGGGTCGACAGCCATGTACTCGGCCTCGCCGCTCACCGCAATGTAGCCGGTCACCTGGTTGGTGGACGGGTCGATGATCGCGATGTCGTGCTGGTCTTCCCCGCAGTCGGCGGCGGTCACCTGCCCGGCGGACGCGAACGCCGGGTTCGCCACAGCGTCGACGCCGACCTCGCCGCCGGTGTCGGACTCCGACTCGGTCATCGCATAGACAGTGCCGGTGCTGGTGTCGATCGCGAGTGCTTCCGACGGGTCCGGCAGCGCGGTCGTCGCAAGGTAGTTAGCCACCGGTGTCGGCACCGGCGCCGGTTTGCCGGCCTGCGCCGGACCGGCAACCCATGCGCCGGCCATGGTCAGCCCGGCTGTGGTCGCTACGGCTAGTAGCCGGGTTCTTCTCGAGGACGTCTTCCCCATCACAACCTCCTTGCCGTCCAGCGCCGCGCAGCAGCGCCGCTCGTGAGTTGAGCGTCCGACGGTTCCCCGAGTGCCGCATCCACCTGCTGATGGAAATCAGACGGTCCTCGACCACGGAGACGTCCGGAACGGGACCTACTGCGGCCCCGACGTGGGACTTCAGGCCCTAAGACTCGGGCCGCGGGCCGAGAAGAATCGGCGCTGCACGCACTCGAAGGCGCGCCTGCAACGGGGGGCGAGAGAGACGGCGGAACTGCTGAGCCAACAGCGATCCGGGCGGGTACGCCTCGCCTCGGCTCCGGCGCTCGCCGCACTTCTCATCCTCTTGTTGCTCGCCGAGACCATCGCCGTGCCGACGCTCGTCAACCTCGTCGATCGGCCACGCGAAGCAGCGCGTCTCACCGACGGACTGGATGCACTCACCGTCGCGGTGTTCGCGGCCACCGGAGTCCTACTGATAGCGCGGTCACGCGTTTCAGGTGGCAGCCGTAGCTCCGTGTGGGCCATTGCCTACCTGGTCATGGCGGCCGGCTATCCCTTGTCCTGGGCTATCGCCCCGATCCACGCGGACGCAGCCGCAGAAGCTCTCGACCCCTGGATGCAGGTCACGTGCTTCGTGGTCGCGATAGGGATCGCCTTCCGAGCCGCGGACCGGCAGCGGCCGCCGCCTGCTCCCGTCGCTGTAGCTGTCGTCGCATCTGCGGTCGTCGTCACTGTGCTGGTGACGCTCGTGGCGATCCATCAGCTGACGCAGCATGCCCTGGACATCGCGCACCCTGCGTACATCGCCGTGCAGCTGGTCCTCGGTGGAGCCTGGTCCGTCGTCGCATGGCGTGTGCTGACGACATCACGTGGTCGCGACGATGACCCATCGACGTGGACGCTCGCTCTTCCCTTCGGGGTGTTCGCCGCGGCCGAGCTCGTGCGCACCCTGGCCGTGACCGAGGCTGCTCCCTGGTTGATGGCGACCGCTGCCCTGCGCATGACCGGCGGGTTCATCGCCGTCACCGCAGCGGCAGTAACACTTCGACAGGCACTGGCCGTCGAGGCGCAGCGTCGCTCCGACGCGGAACGCGCGCTCGCCGTGACGGAGCGGCTGCTCAGCGAGGACGAGATGGCGCAGTCGCGCCAGCGCCATGACGCTCGGTCAGTTGTCTCCGCCATCCATCTGGCATGGACGACCCTCGAGAAGTACGACGGGCAGCTCACGGACGAGACCCGCCAGCGGCTCCGCATCGAGAGCATTCGTGAGCTGGATCGCTTACGCGAGGTCATCGAATGGCCGCAGACGGCAGGTGCACGACCTGTCCGGCTGCTCGAGGCGCTCGCACCGATCGTCGCATCGCACCGGCCGGTCGGGCACGAGTTGAGACTCAACATCGACGACTGTCTCGTTGTCGCGCGACCTGCAGACCTCGAAATGGTCGTCCGCACCCTTCTGTGCGGGCCGGCGTGTTCGCGACGTCACCTCACGCGGCTGAGCAACCGACACAACAACAGCTCAACGGAGCTTGTCGTCGACCTGGACGGGGCAGCCGATGCCGCAGCTGATGTTCCGGCCGGCTACAGCGTGTGTGAGCGCCTCATGCACGGCATGGGCGGAGACATCAACCGACAGGCTCCGGGCCGCTACCTCGTGACTCTGCAATCCGGAGGGTCATCCCAGGCGAGCAATCACCCGGTCGAGATCACGGACGCTGCGGACGCGTCCGATGACCACGACGGCTCGCGTCGTCACGCCGCGGGGAACTCCCCGGTCGTCGACGACGGCGAGGTCGACGGCCGGGGGGTCGAGCTGGTCAGCGACCCACACGTCGATCCCTCGCGCACGCAGCACGCGCGTAAGGGCGTCCGCCAGGAGCAGCGGTTCCGCCGCGACGATCGCGGAGAGACGCCTGGAGCCGACCACACGGCAAGTGACGCACGCGAAACGCGCGAGCGCATCCGTCAAGAGGTGGAAACGAAGTGAACGGTCAATCGGCTCCCGTCCTGATCGTCGAGGACCACTCACTGCTCGCCGACTCACTCGCCACGATGCTCAGCGCGGAAGGGATGACCGTCGCAGTTGCCGACATCTCCAGCCTCGAGGCATTTGTCGCCGACATCGACCGCCGCCCACCCGCAGTCACGCTGCTGGACCTCGACCTGGGCCTGCCCATCGACGACGGGAGGTCGCTGATCCCCTGGCTGGTCGTTGCCCGCTCCGCTGTCCTCGTCGTGACCGGCATCACGGACCGACCGAGGATCGCGAGCGCGATCGAAGCAGGCGCAGTCGGCTACCTGTCGAAAAGCCAGCCCTTCGACTCGCTCGTCCAGAAGGTTCGCGACGCGATGGCCGGCCTTCCGGTGCTCTCCGATGAGGAGCGACACGACCTGCTCACACTGCTCGACGACGAGCGCCGCCGCACCAGACGGCGGCTGCAGCCGTTCGAACGGCTCAGCCATCGAGAGCGCGAGGTGCTTGCCGCCATCGCCGACGGGGCATCCGTCGACGAGATCGCCGCCGAGTCTTTCGTCGCAAGATCGACCGTGCGCACGCAGGTCCACGCGATCCTCACGAAGCTCGAGGCCACCAACCAGATCGAGGCAGTCGCGATGGCGCGGAAGGCCGGCTGGCTCGGACGGTGACGTAGCGCATGCTGCGGGGCCGGGCATCACCCGGCCCCGCAGCATCTGTTCGGTCAGGAGCTCCAGTCGTACACGTACTTGCCGGAGGCGATCAGCCGCCCGCCCGGCGCCCATACCCGAACGAGTGAGCCCACCGCTGCGTAGGGCACGTACTGGGAGCGGGTGGTGTCCCAATCCCGGTGCGCATAGCCGTACGTACGGACCAGCATCGTGCCGACCTTGTGGCCTGCGACGTACACCGTCACGTGGCGTCCGACCATCCACTTCGGCAGGTGCCGCACCGTGACCTCTACCTCACGAGAGTGCGAGGTGCGCTCGTACTCCGAGTACCCCGTCACAGTCGAGAAGTACCGGCCGTGGTGCAGGCCGGCGTACAGGTCGACCTCGGCGGCGTGCGCCGGTGCCATCGGTGCCAGAAGGGCGACGGTCATCGCTGACCCGACCAGGAAGCGTGGAAGACGCATGTCCTTCACTGATCCTCTCTCGCCGTCATGTCATTGCGGTTGTGTTGGCCTCGTCGAGTCTCAACGCCCTTGTCCGCCGCGCGTAGAGCCGAACGTCCTGGCCTCAACAGCCCTCCGTCAGTGGTGCGACGTCAGCTCACGCGGCTGCGATGCCACGTGCGGTTCTTCGGGAGTGCTCGGGGCCGGCGGACGGCGGGTGAACCAGTGCCAGCGCGCGGCAGCGGCGGCCATCAGGAGGATCAGAAGCCCTGCGATCGAGAGCGAGGCCGGCACACCCAGCGTGTCGCCGAAGTAGAAGGTCACGGCGCCGATGACGTAGCCGAGCTCCGCGACGGCACCCATCGCCAACGCGGGGGTGACTTTCGCGAGCACAGCGAACGTCATCACCGCTGTGGCTGTAGCGATGCCAAGTCCGAACCGCAGTCCGCTCGGGGGGTCCATGGTTGCCGGTGCACCGAGAGCGACCAGCAGGCCCAGCGGAACAGCGACGAACCACGGGTCGACGCGCCGCCACCAGCCGGCCGCTGCCCAGCCAATGCCCATCCCCCACAGCGGCAGGGCGATCATCCAGCCGCTCGCGTCGGCGATGAGGTAGTTGACGACCGACGCGACGGCGACGCAGGAGGCTGCGAAGGCCACCGCCTGCTGCACGCCGTGCCGGCTCACGAGCCACAGGACGACGGCGTACGCCGCCGTCGGCGTGGCGATCGTCAGGAATGGCGTCTTCCCGCTCGTGTCGAGCAGCAGGTTCACCATGCCCAGCGCCCCGGCGAGCACCCCCACCGAGACCGCCCAGGTGACGGCCGCCAGCCGGCGCAGCGCCGGCTCAGTCGAGGACAACACGAACGCGCCGATGCCCAAGAAGATCCCGGTGCCGACGGCGAGGATCGCGAGCCTTCCCCCCTCGCTGATGTCGGTCCAGTGCTGCTGCGCGAAGGCGAAACCGCCGGCCAGCACGAGAATCGTCCCGATGTAGCCGATGGCCTCCATCAGGAGGGAGATGCGCCGTGGCGGCGCCTCGCCAACCGCTGCCGGTCGAGGCAGGCCGCGCCGGTTCTGGCGGGTCCATGCCGCAAATCCGCCGACCAGCCCTCCGACGACGAGAATGAGAATCAGGATCCCGATCATCGCGATCACCTCGAATTCGGCGTATCGCACAGCAAGCCTCATGAGTAGAGGCGAAGGGCCTGATATCGCGTGTCAGGGCTTCGTGTCGGGTCCGAGCCGGGCGAACTTCGGGACGACCCATTCGGCCGGCCCCTGCTTGTAGACGTAGCCAGCCATGCCGGTCGCGATGACCTCCTTGACCGGGAGCGTCGTCGTGCCGGTGATGACCTGTACGCCGTCGACGTACCCGGTCAGCGTGGCGGTTCCGTGCTGCATCGAGACCGCGACGTGCAGGAAGAGCACGCGCTGTTCACCGCCAACGACGAGCGGCGGTGAGGATGAGGTCGCGATCTGCCGGACCGTGCCGTCAGCCTTCTCCTCCACGAGGGTCGCCTTCCCACGGTTGTCGACGAGGAAGGAGAACAGGTTGTGGTTGGAAGCGCCGACCATCGGGCCGAAGGCCGCGCGACCCGGGATCGTCACCGCTCTCGCCGTGAGCTGCACGCCCAGGACGGTGTGCCCCGTCGACGCGGTCACACCGCTTTCCACCCAGCCCGGCGTCTTGCCGACGACGTGATATCCGTCCTGGGCATAGAACTCGGCGACATCGGGTGTGTCACGGGTCAGGAAGTCCCCGTGTCCCTTCGTCAGGTCAGCCCGGTAGGTGTCCATGCTGTCGAAGATCCGGGCGACGCCGACGAGAGCCGCCGCTCCGACGACGATCGCGCCGACGACGGCGGCAACGATCCACCAGCGTCGGCGCGACGGCCCCGGCGGCGGCGGCAGAGGGTCGCGCATCGTCATGCCGTTGTCGGCGACGGTGTCGGTCCATCCGTGCTCGTCCGCGTACCGGAACTGATGCCGGCCGCCGGGGTCGGGATACCAGCCAGGCGTCACCGTCGGCGGAGTCGAGGGGCGTGGGGGTGAAGTCGTCGTCATCACGCATCTCCTGTCCGGAGTGCATGCCTAGGTGGTCCGCCGACGCCAGGGCCGAAAGGGCACGTCTGGTGGACGATGGGCCCGATGTTGGGGCGTCGTCAGTTGACGATGAGGGTCACCGTGGGACTGACCGAGGCCGCGTATCGGGTCGAGGCCGCGATGCGCACCCGGTAGTAGTCCGTCGTCTTGACCGTGGGCGTGATCTTGAACGCGTACGTCGAGGTCGAGCTCAGCGTCGTCGTGGCCCACGTGTGCCAGGCGCCGCTGTAGTAGCCCTGGCGGTAGACCGTCACGCCGGCGAGGTTCGGCGTCACACTGCCGCGGAGCCAGACACTGTGGTTGACGGTGGTCGTCGTCGAGCTCAGTGTTGCCATCACGATCGGCGCGACACGAGCGACGCGGGTCGCCGTCGCCGACGACCAGTTGGCAGGTGCCGTCCAGCTGAGCTCGACATCGGTGTTCACGAACTTCTTGAACCACCAGGTGACCTGACCGTTGCTGTCCGTCGTCAGCGTGGTCGCGCTCTTCCACGTCGAGGTGCCGTGCGGACGAGTGAACACAGCGATGGTCCGTCCGGACAGTGCCGTGTGCGTGTCGGTGCCGGTGAGCGTCGCGGTGACGGCGTTCCACTTGCCGTAGGCGACGACGCTGTGGTGCAGGGTCGCCGTGAGCGCTGTGGGCACCGGTCCGACCGTCACCGTCCGGACGTACGTCGTCTGCGGCTCGTACCCGGTCGGCGGCGTCCAGACCATCCTGGTGTCGGTGCTCACCTTGGGCTTGAACGTCCAGCGGGCGACACCACTGCTGTCCGTGGTGGCGTCACCGACGTGCGTCCACGTGCTTCCGCCGGTCGAGCGCTGCCACACGGCGAGCGTCATGCCGGGCAGAGCAGCGCCGGTGTCCGTTCGCACGAGCGCCGCCGTGAAGGTCGTCGACTGCCCGGACACGACCGACGTTGGTGACACCGCCGACGTGACGTCGGTCGGGATCATCGGCGTGACCGAGTTGGACGCCGCCGACGACCCGCTGGTGCCTGCGGAGTTCGTGGCCGTGACCGTGAACGTGTACGCCGTCCCGTTCGTGAGCCCCGTCATCGTCGTCGACGTGGTGGTGCCGCCGACGGTGATCGACTTCCCGCCGCTGGCCGTGATTCGGTACGACGACACGAGCGCCCCGCCATTGTCCGAGGGGATCCAGCTCACCGTCGCAGAACCGCTGCCGGCAGACGCGCGCACGTGCACCGGCGCGCTGGGGGCGGTCACGGTCCAGGTCGTCGCGAGAGTGCCGTCGGCCAAGGCACCCAGCTGCGTCGTCGTGCCGTTGTAGCGAGACATGTCGACGTCGCCGCCGCTGATACCGGGCTGCGGAACCGCCGAGCTGTACTGCCACGTCGTCCACGTCGGCCAGCCGCCGGGCAGCGGCGTCGATGGCGACGTACCGCCGTTGTACTCCGCGACCCACAAGGCGTCGCGATGGAAGGCCGCGCTGTTGGCCATCGCCGTCGACCAGAAGTAGGGATAGGTGTAGATGATCGGCACGCGGCCGGTCAGTGTCCGCATCTCGTCGACCCACAGCTGGGTCCACGTGACCAGCTGCCCGGGCGTCAGTCCCCCACTGGTCTCGAGGTCGAGCACCGGCGGCAGCGTCTGCTTGGCCTTCTGGTCACCGATGGCCGAGGCGAAGTACTTCGCCTGGTCGGTCGCGCTCGAGAGCGGCAGCGCCGGCCGGGCGAAGTGATAGGCACCGCGCGCGAGTCCGGCGGTGGCGGAGGCGGCCCAGTCGCCCTTGGCGGCCGAGCCCGCGCAGGACCGGAAGTAGGGGTTCGTGTAACCGGTGCCCTCGGTTGCCTTGATGAACGCGAACTGCCGGGGCGGGGTGTTGGTCGACGTCTGACCCGTCGCGACGGTCTTCCAGTTGATGCACGCGCCGTTGGGATGCTGGTACGACGAGACGTCGGGGCCGGTCGGAAGCGTCGTCGCCTCCGCCACCACCGGGCTCAGTCCAATCGTCCCGATACCCGCGACCAACGCGAGCGCGGCGCCGGTCAGTGCGCGTCTCATCTGTCCCACCTGTCTCACCAGTCTCACCAGCACGATAAGGCGGAACGCCGGGATCGTCCGGCATATGCCGCGCGCCGCGGCCGAACTTGTGTTGCTGCGGGGACATCTCTCTGTGGCGCCGCAGAGACTCAAGCCGCGTCGGGCGTGTCGGCAGGCGCCGTCTGGCGCGCCCGGCCGCCGACGCGCAGCCGCTCCCTACCGAGCACGACCCCGGCCGCGGCCGCGAGCAGAGCGCCGACGCCGCCCAGCAGCATCGGCGCGCGCCCGCCCGCGGCGTCGGCCAGGAGACCGAGCAGCGGACCGCCGAGGGGTGTCGTCCCGATGAGCAGGACGGTCTGCAGCGCAAGAACGCGGCCGACCATCTGCTCGTCGGCGCGCAGCTGGGCCAACGCCGTGGTCGTCGTCATGTAGGCGACGCTGGTGCCGCCGACCACGGCGGCGGCCAGGTACGCAACCGCGATGTTGGGCGCGAACGTCGTCAGCGTCATCGATGCGCCGAGCGCAGCTGCGCTGATCACGGTGGTGCGTAGGCGGATGACCGAGCGCCGCGCGATGGCAAGCGTGCCCACGACGGCGCCGCCGCTGAAGACGGCGTACAGCAAGGAGAACTGGGCATCCGACCCGTGCAGTCCTCGCTCCACGAACAGCGGGAGCACGACGGTGAAGTTGTAGCTGAGGATGCCGACGATCAGCAGCATCAGGAAGGTGACGCGCAGCTCCGGCACCTCGAGCACGTAGCGCAGGCCCGCTCGCACCTGCCCTCGACCGCGCTCCATGCGCTTCCTGTCCCGCAGCTCGGACGGTCGCATCAGCGCCAGAGCGATGAGCACGGTGACGTACGACGCGGCATCGAGCGTGAAGCACCAGCCGTATCCGACTGCGACGATCAACGCGGCGCCGATCGTCGGCCCGATCATCCGCGACAGGTTGACGAGCGCGCTGTAGAGCGTGACCGCGTTGGGAACCAGCGGCGGCGGCACCATCTCGTTGACGAACGACCGTCGCGCCGGGTTGTCGAAGGCGAGAAAGCAGCCGCCGAAGAACGCGATGAAGAAGAACAACCACAGTGGAGACGACGGGACGAAGGCGAGCACTGCCAGCGCGATCGACTGACCCATCTCCGCCGACTGCGTGACGTAGAGCAGCCGTCGCTTGTCCGACCGGTCCGCCACGACGCCGGCGAACGGTGAGAGCACCAGCATGGGCCCGAACATGCACGCGGAGAGCAGACCGACTGCGACACCGCTGTGCGCACGGTGCAGGACGAGCAGCGTGACGGCGACCATCGTCAGCCAGTTGCCGCTGTTGGAGATCAGCTGGCCGATGAAGAACAAGCGGAAGTTGCGCACCCCGAGCGACGCGAACGTCCGGCGCCACCAACCCGGGTCACGGTCGGCGGTCACGATCCGCCATTCTCCATCGACCCGGATGCTCAGAGCTCCAGCGCCCAGACGATCAGTCTGCCGGTCTCGCTGGCGGCCAACGGCTCACGCTTCTCCTCGCGCACCACGCGGAAGCCCAGACGCCGCGGCACCGCGGCGCTGCGCTCGTTCTCGACGTCACACTTGATCTCCACCCGCCGTACGCCGTCCACGCCCCGGGCGACGTCGACGAGTGCGGTGACCACCCGCGTCATCAGGCCGCGGCCGGTCGCGCTCGCGGCCAGCCAGTAGCCGATCTCCACCACTCCTCGGCCGCCGCGCAGGTGGAAGCCGGTGCCACCGACGATGTTGCCGTCGGCGTCGAAGATGCCGTAGGGAAGGTCACGCTGCGCGTCGGCATCGGCGGGCGGCTCGAGGGTGCTCCGCCACCACGCCATCTGTCCCTCGACCGTTGCCGGCTGCTGCGCCCACGGCATCCAGGGGCGCAGATGCGCCAGGTCGCGATTGACGACGTCCACCAGAGCGGGAATGTCGTCCGCCGTGAAGGTGCGAATCACCACGCCCTCGTCGAGCGCGATGCGCTGCGGCAGGACATCCAGCAATGCGTCGGCCTCGGTCACGACTCGCATCATGACCGAGGCCGTGCACGTTGTGCCCGCGATTTAGTGCCGGCGGCACGTCCCGTGCGTCAGCGACGGGCCGGCGTCCTGCTGGATGAACAGCGGCAGCGACCACCCGCGTTGCGCGCCGGTGACCGGGTCCGGTGACATGGTGTCGCCCGTGGCGATCATCAGGCAGCCGTGCCCGTCGAGCGCGTCGGTGAGGTAGTCACCGAGACGCCGGTCCTGCCCGGTCGCCACACATGTCGTGCCGCCCTGGCAGATGCCGCCTTCGTGAATCGGTCGGCCCGACGCGTTGGTCGTCCACTGCTTCGCGTTGCGGGTGCCCTGGTTGAGAAGGGTCGCTTCGTAGACGGAGACCTTGCCGACGGTGCTCGTGTCCGGGTTGGGCACGACCCGGTCGTACTGGAACCACACGACAGCCGCATTGCCCTTCGACCCGGCGGTGATCCACGGCCACAGCACTGTCGTGCCGGGGTGGGCGATGACGTGCGGCTTCACGAGGATCTTGCCGGTCGGCGACAACATGGCGTACCAGATCGAGTTGCGGCCACCCGGCGGGTCGTCGGCCCAGGTGAAGTGGATGTTGCCGAAGCTGTCGAGCGCGATCGACGGGAAGTGCGTCAGCAGGCCCTGCGTGTCGGCCACGCGGATCTGGTGGAACGCACCCTTCTGCTTGTCGAAAGCGCGGGACGCGTTGGGCAGGATCGAGATCCCGACGCCGCGGCTGCCGTTGTAGATGACCGGCTCGATGAGCGACCCGTTGAGGTGGTTGTAGTAGAGCTTGCCGAAGCCGGTGAAGCCGTTGCCGTAGTCACCGATGCCGAACGAGCCGCATGACGCGCCGCCGTCGGTCGACCGGTAGATCGTGTGGCCGTTGGCCGAGTAGGTCGGGTCGGTCGCGAGGAAGACCTCGTCCTTGTGCGCTGCGGCGAGCCAGGGCCGGTCGCCCTCGTGGCAGTTGATCGTGCCTCGGTCCCAGGTGCGGCCGCCGTCGGCCGAGGAGAACAGGGCGTCGTTCACGAGGTTGATGCCGGTGTTGTAGACGCGACCGCCTTCGTCCTGCGTGAGATCCGGGTCGGAGAAGCCGCTGTTCTTCGACGGGTCAGACGCGAAACCGGTGCCGTCGAGGTTGACCTGCGTCCAGTGCTTGCCGTCGCGCGAGGTCCAGATGTTGACCTGGTTGCGGTAGTTGGCGGCGAACGTCGCCGTCTCGCCCGCGCCCTGGATCAGACCGTCGTGCAGCGTGTGGGTCGTGCCTTCGTGCGAGGAGTAGATGTAGTCCTGGTGTCGCGCGTCGTAGAAGACGATGGGCTCGCCACCCGCCAGCTGCTTGTCGACGTAAAGCGGCGCGGCGAACTTCACCGGGCTACCGCTCGAACCGAAGCTCGGCGCGGCAAGCGCGGCCAGAACGATCGCTCCGGCGGCAACCGCGGCACCTGCGACACGGCGACTCGCCATGCGGGGGCTCCTCTCGACCGAAAATGTCGTGATCGCCCCCTCTTTCGCCGCCGAATAGAGGACTCCTCCCGCTATCGCTCTGGCAGACTGGACCGATATTGAGCGTGCGCCGTGAAGCAGGGGGTGGAGCGATGTACGACGTCGCTCCGCCGCCTGAGCGCCGCAGCCTGGCGCTCCTGCCCGCCCGGGTCCGCGCGATGCGCCGGCCGAAATGGTGGCAGGAGATCCTTTTCGTTCTGATCTGTTACTGGCTGTACACGCTCGTGCGCAATGCGGTACCAAGTCACCAGGTCGCGGCACGCCACCGGGCGCTCAGCCTGCTGAGCTTCGAGCACTCGCTGCACATCGACATCGAGCGCTCCGTCAACGCCGTGGTCGCCGGCACCAGCTGGCTGGCCTACGCGTGCGACTACTACTACGCGACGCTGCACTTCGTCGTCACGATCGCCGTGCTGGTCTGGCTCTACGTCAAGCACCCGCTGCGCTACCGCTCGATCCGCTCGGTGTTGTTCGCCACCAACGTGATCGCGTTGATCGGGTTCTGGGTCTTCGCGCTCGCGCCGCCGCGCATGTTCCCGTCGCGCGGCTTCGTCGACACCGTGGTGGCGTTCCACACCTGGGGGTCCTACGCCTCCGGTGACGTCGCGAAGGCGTCCAACCAGTTCGCGGCCATGCCGTCCCTGCACATCGGCTGGTCGCTGTGGTGCGCCATCGCGATCGTGGCTCTGGCCGAACGCACATGGGTCCGGGCGCTCGGCGTGATGTATCCCCTGGCGACGCTCTTCGTCGTCATCGGCACGGGCAACCACTACGTCCTCGACGTGGTCGGCGGGGTGGTCGCGCTCTCACTCGGCTTCGTGGTCCAGCGGCTGCTGTCGGGTCGGCCTGCGTTCGCGCGACCGACAGTCGCAACACTTCATCCGTCCGAGTTCGTCACCGCGCACTGACGCGGTGTTCGACGGTTTCGCGCTCGACCACGTCGACGTCGGCGAGGCGACGCTTCGCGTGCGGTACGGCGGCAACGGGCCCGCCGTCCTGCTGCTGCACGGTCACCCGCGTACACATGCGACCTGGCACCGGGTCGCGCCGCTGCTTGCCAGGACGCACACCGTGGTCTGCCCTGACCTGCGCGGCTACGGCCGGTCGAGCAAGCCGCCGACCACGGCGGATCACGCCCCCTACTCCAAGCGGGCGATGGCCGGTGACTGTGCCGCGTTGATGTCGGCGCTGGGCCAGGACCGCTTCGCCGTCGCAGGTCACGACCGCGGCTGCTACGTCGCGTTCCGGCTCGCGATGGACCATCCCGAGCGCATCGACGCGTTCGTGCCGATGGACGGCGTACCGATCGGGACGGCCCTTGCTCGGTGCGACGCGACGTTCGCGCGCGCCTGGTGGCACTGGTTCTTCCTCGGAAACCCGGACGCGCGCGCGGACGAGGTCATCAACCGCGACCCCGACTGGTGGTACCGCACCGAGTCGAAGCGCACGGAGATGGACCCCGAGGCATGGGAGGACTTCGTCGCTGCCGTGCGAGATCCCGCGACGGTGCGCGCCATGTGTGAGGACTACCGCGCCGGACTCACCGTCGACCGCGCCCACGACGAAGCCGACCGTGCAGCCGACCGCAGGGTGACGGCACCGACGCTCGTCATGTGGGCGGCGCAGGACGACATGGAGGACCTGTACGGCGACCCCGTCGAGATCTGGCGTGACTGGGCGACTTCGGTCGAGGGCGTCCGCATCGACTGCGGTCACCACATCGCGGAGGAGGCGCCGGAGCAGTTCGTCGAGGCGCTGCTGCCGTTCCTCGAGAAGGCTCAGGCGAAGAACACGTCTTCGTAGACGGCGCGGGCACGCCGCGTCGCCCGTCGGTAGTCCTCGAGCAGGTCCTGCGTAGCCCCGGCCGGATAACCCATCGCCCGGGCGACCGCCGCGAGCGTCCGCGGCTCGGTCGGCACTGCATCCGAGCTCCTCCCTCGCGCCTGGACGATCGCGTTGCGCACGCGCATCGCGATGACCCACGCATCGGCGAGGACGTCGGCCTGCGCGTCGCCGAGCAAGCCCGCTGCGCGGCACGCCTCGAGAGCACCGAGCGTGGACGTCGTACGCAACGACTCCATGGCCCCCGCGTGTCGCAGCTGGAGCAGCTGCACGGTCCACTCGACGTCGGACAGGCCACCGCGACCGAGCTTCGTGTGCAGGCTCGCGTCGGCACCGCGAGGCAGGCGCTCCGCCTCGACCCGGGCCTTGATCCGGCGAATCTCGCGGACCGCGGCCGCGTCGATGCCGTCGGCGGGATAGCGGGTCGGGTCGACGAGCTCGGTGAAACGCTCCCCCAGCGCAACGTCACCGGCGACCGGGCGTGCACGCAGCAGCGCCTGGGTCTCCCACACTGCCGACCACCGCCGGTAGTACTCCGCGTAGGACCCGAGCGTGCGCACGAGCGGCCCCTGCCGCCCCTCCGGCCGGAGCCCCGCGTCGACATCGACCGGCGGGTCCGGCGCCGGCAGGGCGAGCAGCCGGCGCAGCTCGTTCGCGACGTCGTGCGCGACCTGGGTGTGCGCGGGGGTGTCGTCGCCGGCGACGGGCTCGTAGACGAACATCACGTCGGCGTCACTGCCGTAACCCTGCTCGGCTCCACCGAGCCGGCCCATGCCGATGATCGCCAGCCGCACGGGGACCGACTCGCGTCGTTCGGCTTCGATCTTCTGCACGGCGGTGCTGAGCGCTGCCTCCAGCGTTGCCGCGGCGACGTCCGACAGTGCCGTCCCGACCTCGGCCAGATCGACGAGACCGATCAGGTCTCCGCACGCGATGCGCAACAGCTCGCGTCGACGCAGAGCGCGTGCGGCCGCGACGGCGTTCTCCCAGTCGTCGTTGCGACGAACGCTTGCGAGCATCTCGCCGCGCAATGCTTCGGCCGGACGAGGTCGAAGCTCGTCGTCACGGCCGAGCATCGCGACGGCCTCCGGCGCGCGCGCAAGGAGGTCAGCGACGTAGCGACTCGTTGCGAGCAGACGGGCGAGACGCTCGGCCGTCGCGCCCTCGTCGCGCAGCACGCGGAGGTACCACGGTGTGCTGCCCAGCGCGTCGCTCACCTGACGGAACGCCAGCAGCCCCGCGTCCGGATCCGCGGCGTCGGCGAACCAGCCGAGCATCACCGGCAGCAGCGTCCGCTGGATCGCCGCCCGACGGCTCACCCCGCGGGTGAGCGCCTCCAGATGACGAAGTGCGGCGGCCGGGTCGACGAAGCCGAGCGCTTCGAGCCGCGCCGCAGCCGCCTCGGGAGTGAGTCGCGCCTCCTCGGCCGGCAGGCGGGCGACGGCGTCGAGCAGCGGACGGTAGAAGAGCTTCTCGTGCAGGCGGCGGACCAGCCGGGTGTGCGTCGCGTAGTCGCGTTGCCAGGAGTCGACGTCGTGGTAGCCGGTGGCACGGGCGAGCCTCCGGAGGCCGGCGTCACCGGTCGGCAGGAGATGAGTGCGCCGGAGCTGATGCAGCTGGAGCCGATGCTCGACCGTCCGGAGAAACCGGTACGCCGACGCAAGCTGGGCCGCGTCCTCCCGACCGACATAGCCCCCCGCTGCGAGTGCGTCCAGCGCGACCAGCGTCGTGGGGCTGCGCAAGGTCTCGTCGCTGCGTCCGTGCACGAGCTGCAGGAGCTGCACCGCGAACTCCACGTCGCGCAGACCGCCGGGCCCGAGCTTCACCTCACGGTCGACCTCGACGGCCGGCACGTTGTCGAGCACCCGGCGGCGCATCGCCTGCACGTCGGAGACGAAGCCCTCACGGGCGGCCGCCGACCAGACGAGCGATGCGAGTGTGTCGACGTACTGGCGGCCAAGGGCCAGGTCACCGGCAACAGGGCGAGCCTTGAGCAGAGCCTGGAACTCCCAGGTCTTGGCCCAGCGCCGGTAGTAGCTCTCGTGGCTGGCCAGTGTGCGGACGAGCGGTCCCGACTTCCCCTCGGGGCGCAAGGCTGCGTCGACCGGCCAGATGGTCCCCTCGCTCGTCACCTCGGAGCAGATGCGCATCATCGCCGCAGCGAGGGTCGTCGCACCGGCATCGGCCGGCTCTGCGACGAAGACGACATCGACGTCACTGACGTAGTTGAGCTCGCGGCCGCCGCACTTGCCCATGCCGATGACAGCAAGCCGGCTGTCGGTCGGGTGCTCGCGCCGGGCGATGTCGAGCGCTGTTTCGAGCGTTGCCTCCGCAAGGTCGGCGAGCTCGCCCGCGACCTCATCAACCGCGACGTCTCCGCACACGTCGCGGGCGGCGAGAGTGAGCAGGCAGCCGCGGTAGGCGACGCGGAGGGCATCGCGCGCCTGCCGGCCAGTCGCGTCACCAACGGCGTCGGACAGCGTCTGCCTCAAGCCGAGGCGGCTGGGGCGCGACATCGCGATGTCCGCGTCCCCCTCATCTCCGTTACCCGTCAGCAGGTGCCAGTGCTCGGGATGACGGGCGAGATGCTCGCCGAGTGCTGTGCTGACGCCGAGCACGCCGAGAAGTCGGTCACGGAAGCCCTCGTCGCTGCGCAGTCGCGCCAACAGCCTGGGCCGATCCGTCGCCGAATCGGCGAGTCGGGCAAGCCCCGCAAGGGCTGCGTCGGGGTCGGCGGCCTCGGCCAGAGCGGCGACGACATCGCCGTCTGCTTCGACGCCGAGAGCGCGCAGCGCGGCATCGGCCGCGGCCGGATCCGCGAAGCCGCTGCGCGCGAGACGCAGTGCCTCCGTCCGACCCAACTCCGGCCTTGTCACCCGACCAGTCTGTCGGTTGCCCGGCCGGTCGCCGCAAACCATCGACGATCCGGCGAGGTCGAAGCGCGAAATTTGTGGACGACCGGCGGTGCCTGGGCATACGCGGCGGGCTTGCGGCGCTCGGCTTGGGTCAAGAAGGCCCCGCCGCAAACCGACGTTTCGATCGTGACGCATTCAGGGCCGGAGCCGTCGCTGCATTACGTTGACGCAGCCCGGCAGCCGCTCGACGTACGTCGCTGGTACCGCTTCTGGGTCGGAGCCTTCGCAAGCATCGCGGTCTGGTTGGCCTACGCAGCCGCCGCGACGCCCCGCATCGGGGGGTTCGACGCGGGCACCCGCGTGGGCGGAGCGGCTACCTCTGGGCTTCTCGCCCTGAGCTTCGGCTACGCCTGGCTGAACGACATCCTTCATCGACGTGAGTCGCGCCGGTACTGGATCCGACACAACCGCTCGGCCGCAGTACGGATGATCCTCGGCGGAGCAGTTGGAACAGCGGGCTGCCTCGTCGGGATAGTTGCCGCCATGCGCGCCGCGGACACCTTCGTGTCCGGCCTGCTGATCGCACCTGGGACCGCCGCACTGTTTGCTCTCGTGCTGGCCACGGACGCTCGGCGGAGGCAGCAGCAACGCCAGGAGTAGACGTCGAGGTTCGACCTTCGGGCGCCGAGCCGTCCGATCCATGAAACGCTGACCCACCGTCGCCACTCGGAGAGTTCCGTTGCTGATCGCGAACGCCGTCTTCGTCGCCGAGGTTGCATTGTTTGCCGCGCTCGCGATTGTGCCGACGTGGTGGGCGATTGTCGACGTGGCAAAGCGGCCAACCGCCGATCTCCTCCGGTTGGGTGCGCCTCGGCTCGTGTGGATCTTGCTGATCCTGCTCATCGGCCCCTTCGGCGGTGTTGGCTATCTCCTCTACGCGCGTATCCGCCTGAGGCAACCGAAAGGCGCCGCCGCGTAGATGCCGACACCGACGACGCGGAGAACGACGCCCGGCGGGACGATGCAGCCCTGGGTGCAGCCGCCCCAATCAAGGCGTCGGCTCGTGACCGCTCCACAACCACCGGAAGGGTTGGTCGCCGTCACGTGGATGGCAGCCGGACCCGGCGTGGCCGCCACCGCCAACCGACTGGACCTGGTGGCAGCGGACTTCGTCAACTGCGCTGTAGGTGCCGATACCTCCCACGCGCAGACCCGTCGATCACGGCCATCATTCGGGTATGGGAGCAGGCCGTTCGCAGTCCGTTTGGTGGCAGTTGTGGAGCGGGATGCGCGTCTATGGCGTGAGCATCACCGTCATCTGGGCCATGTGCGCGTGCACGGTGCTCATCGTCTTGGCCTTCGCTGTGCCAGGCACGTGGTCTCACATCGGGTTCGCCGGCGGAGCGGTTCTGGAGATGCTGCTGTCGGCGGCGACTCTCAGGTTCCTCAGCGGCGCGAGCGTCCGGGGCCGCTTCGACGTGTAGGTCCCGTTCTCGTCATCGCGACGTACTGAGTCGGAAGGCGCTGAAGATCGCGTCGGAGGAGGCGCAAGTGACTGCAGGCTCCGAGTTCTTCGCGTGGGGGGAGCAGGCCGCACGCGGCGGTGGTCAGGGGACGACCGGCGCGGACTTCGTGCGGAATGACCGGGGTGACGCTGATGACCATTGGTCGCATGCCACTGGTGAAGCGTGCGCGAAGTGTGGCGTCGAGTTGACCGAGGGGGCGTTTGTGCGCCGTCGCTCCGACGGTGGCTGGGTGCACGAGGGTTGCCCGCCGGGCAGGCCGAGCCAGGACGAGGTCGCCGGGTAAGTGCCGCTCTCGCTCACCAATCGTGACGAAGGTCCCTGGTGAGCCGTTCCGTCGCGTCGGAGGCTTACCGGCAACGGCGCAGCGAGCCGGCACCCGGCATGAAGACCAGCGCATGGTCATCGAGTCGCGGTATGGGCTCCTGCCAGACCTCCCGCACGACGGACACTTGCATGGATGACCTGACGCCGGTTCGGCTGCGTGCCGGCACCGAGGCGGTCGTCGTTGCTCTGCTGCCCGCCAACCGCGAAGCACTTCGGCTGGAGTACTCGCATCTGTCAACGAAGACCCGGTTCGACCGATTCCTGGCCCCGGTCTCGACGCTCAGCGACAAGATGCTCGACCAGCTGGTGGACAACGTGGACGGCGTCGACCACGTCGCGCTCGTATTGCTGGTCATCACTGCGGACGGCACCGAGCTCCCGGTGGGTCTCGCGAGGATTGTTCGCTACCCCGAGGACGCCACCGCCGCGGACATCGCCGTGACCGTCGTGGACGACTGGCAGGGGCGAGGTGTGGCCACGGCGCTGCTCGAGGTCCTCATGCAGCGACGTCCCAGCGGCGTGCAACGGATCGTCACAGTCATCAGAGCGGGCAACGTCGCTTCGCTCGCCATGCTGCGACGACTCGGCGAGGTCACGGTCGGCCCGGTCAAGTCCGGAACGCAGGACGTGGTGGTACAGCTTCCCGAGCAACCCCGAGTCGCGCCGGTCGATGTGACGTTTGCCGGCGACGGTGCGCCGCGGGTCGACGTCGAACGCGTTCTATCGCCGCCTCGGAGCTGACGCGCCCCGGTCTTTCGGATGCCAGCAGGTATCGAGAGCGCACCGGCGCCGAGCGAGACACGACTGTGCTCGCTCGGCGCCGGTGGTTCGTCCCTAAGCCGCTGCAGGTGCGGTTGTGGACGCGACACGAGGCGCGGCCGTCTGCCGGACCCCACCCCAGATGCCGACCACGAGCAGATAAACGAGTGCAAGGAGCATGGGGAAGAACTCGACGCTCGCCAGCGAGGCAACCGCGACGATCCAGGTGAACACCAGCAGCCAACGCGGCAACGCGGCACGGGCCGCGAACGCGAAGGTTGCGAGCATTGCGGCAAGTCCGAACCCATAGACGACGAGCAACAGCGGCATCGTCATGTTGCCGACGGCCCACAGCACATTGCCGTCCGTGGGCAGCGCCTCGTTGCCGAACGTGTGCCCACCGACGAGCACGAGCGGGCCAACGACTGAAGCCGCGACACCGATCGCAGCAAGCGTCGCGAAGGCCATGATCGGCGTGCCGGTCAGGGCATAGCGATTGCGAAGCGTGTTGGCGAACCAGATCAACGCGAGTGCCGCGAACATCACGAGGAAGGCGCCGACGAGGATCTTGCTGCGGTGGCTGCTGCTCTGCAACACCGCAACCCACTTGTTCGCGATCGTCGCTGCGGAGTCCTTGCTGCTGGTGTTCGGCTCACTCCCCAGCATCAGATTGATACCGACGAACAGCAGAATCGCGAAAGCTGCGCCGCTGAGCATGCCGGCGCGCTCGGTGCCTGAATCCATGAACGGTCTCCCTCCCGTGCGCGGCCACCAGGATGGCGACCACGTCAGCGCACGATTGCACAAACTTTCCCGCCTACGTGTCATTTCCGAGGAAGGGACCGTTCGGCGTTGCAGGGAGATGGACGGCGAGTCGGCAGCCGTGGCGCCCTCGAACCGCCGACTGTCAGCCCGTGATGACCGCGGCGAAGCGCCGCGAGATCTGCTCACCGCAGGCGAGCAGCTGCTGTTGCGCGTCGGCAACACCGCCGACGACGTCCTCCGGCGTTCGTTGGAGCAACGTGCGGATCTGCTCTGCGTCGTTCGACGCCCACTCCGCCACCATTGGCAACGTCGCCTCGATGTGGAACTGCAGACCCCAGGCGACGTCGCCGACACGGAACGCCTGGACGTCGTACCGGTCCGACGAGGCGAGCAGCGCCGCACCCTCGGGCAGGCGCGTGACGGTGTCGAAATGCCACTGCACGACCGGCAGGGTGCCGGTGCTGAGCAGCTCATCGGCAACGGTGACCTGGACCTCGCCGTAGCCAAGCTCAGGGCCGGCTGCGCCGCGCGAGACCTCGCCCCCGGCCGCAGTCGCCAACATCTGCGCGCCGAGGCAGATGCCGAGCGTCGGCACGCCGTCGTCGATGGCCGTTGCGAGCAACGAACGCACCGCCGGCAGCCAGGGTGCGACCTCGTCGTCGGTGGCACCCATCGGTCCGCCGAGCACGACGAGCGCGTCACCTTCGACCGATGGCGGCACGCGATGCCCGAGGTAGGGATGGATCGGGTGGACGTGAACGCCGGCGTCGGGCAGCCACTCCTGCAGCCACCCCAGTCCTTCGGACGGAGTGTGCTGGACGACCAGCACGCGGGCCATGTCAGTGCCTATCTAGAGAACAGGGAGGTAACGGGAGAGCTCGAACGGCGTGACCTGCTGACGGTAGGACTCCCACTCCGCCCGCTTGTTGCGCAGGAAGAAATCGAAGACGTGCTCACCGAGGGTCTCCGCCATCAGCTCGGACGTCTCCAGCGTCGCGATGGCATCCGAGAGTGATCCGGGCAACGGCGCGATGCCGAGCGCGCGCCGCTCCCCCGCCGTCAGTGCCCACACGTCGTCCTCGGCGCCTTCCGGCAGGTCGTAGCCCTCCTCGATCCCCTTGAGGCCGGCCGCGAGCATGACGGCGAACGTCAGGTACGGGTTGCACGCAGAGTCGGGTGAGCGGATCTCGACTCGCGTCGAGTTGCCCTTGTGCGGCTTGTACATCGGCACGCGGACGAGCGCGGACCGGTTGTTGTGTCCCCAGCAGACGTACGCCGGGGCTTCGCCGCCTCCCCACAGCCGCTTGTAGGAGTTGACCCACTGGTTGGTGACAGCGGTGAACTCCGCCGCGTGCTTCAACAGACCGGCGACGAACGCCCGCCCCACCTTCGACAGCTGGAACTGGTCGCTCGCGTCGTGGAACGCGTTGCGGTCGCCTTCGAACAGCGACAGGTGCGTGTGCATCGCCGAACCCGGCTGGTCGGAGAAGGGCTTCGGCATGAACGACGCGTAGATGCCCTGCTCGAGGGCGACCTCCTTGACGACCAGTCGCATCGTCATGAGGTTGTCGGCGGTCGTCAGCGCGTCGGCGTACCGAAGATCGATCTCCTGCTGCCCCGGCGCGACCTCGTGATGGCTGAACTCCACCGAGATGCCCATGCGTTCGAGCACGGTGATCGCCGTGCGCCGGAAGTCGTGCCCCAGGTCGTGGGGCGTCTGGTCGAAGTAGCCGCCTGCATCGATCGGCGCGGGCCGCGGCAGCTCCGGCGTCGGCGGCTCACGGAAGAGGAAGAACTCGACCTCGGGGTGCACGTAGAACGTGAAGCCGAGGTCCGCCGCCTTCTGCATGACCCGGCGGAGAACATGACGCGGGTCGGCGTACGAGGGCGAGCCGTCCGGCATGAGGATGTCGCAGAACATCCGTGCCGTCCCGGGCGCCTGGTCGCGCCACGGCAGCACCTGGAACGTCGTCGGGTCGGGGCGCGCGAGCATGTCCGACTCGTGCACGCGGGCGAAGCCCTCGATCGCCGAACCGTCGAAGCCGATGCCCTCGGCAAAGGCGCCCTCGAGCTCCGCCGGTGCGACGGCGACCGACTTGAGAAACCCGAGCACGTCGGTGAACCACAGGCGCACGAAGCGGATGTCTCGTTCCTCGATGGTTCGGAGGACGAACTCCTGCTGTCGTTCCATGCGGCCACCTTATGGCCGTTGCGTTACGACGATGTGACCGTCAGGCCGACTTGATCAGCGCGGCCAGCTCGTCCAGCGGCTGACCCTTGGGGACGATCGCGTCCGCTCCGAGGCGGACCGCCCGTTCACGCAGCACCGTCGTGTCCTCCGAGGTGTGCATCACGATGCGTGCTGCGGGGCACGCGAGCCGCAGCTCGGCGAGCAGGTCGATGCCGTCGCGACCCGGAGGCATCTTGTTGTCGAGCACGATCGCCGTCGGCTCGTGCACCACAGCGAGGTCGAGACCCGCGGCCGCGTCACCGGCGGTGAGGACCGTCGGCCAGCCCTCCACTCGGGACATATAGGTGCGAAGCGCCGCGCACACCGCCGGACTGTCGTCGACGATGAGCAAAGTTCCCTGCTTCGGCACCTCTCCAGGATCGTCCCGCGATGCGGAAACCGGCATCGCGTGATCGGCCCGACCGGCATCGCGTGATCGGCCTTACAGCCTCAGCCGTTCGGCCATCCACGCCGGCACATACGCTCAGGACGTGGCACAAATCCGGCTCGCGCTCGCGCAGATCGACGTCACGGTCGGCGATCTGGCCGGCAATGCCGCGGCCATCGTCCAGTGGACCCGCCGAGCGGCCGACCAGGGCGCTCACCTCGTGCTGTTCCCGGAGATGGCGCTCACCGGCTACCCACCGGAGGACCTGGTGCTGCGGCGGTCGTTCGTGGACGCGTCCCGAGCCGTCCTCGAGACGCTCGCGGCCGACCTCGCTGCGCAGGGTCTGGGTGAGGTCGCGGTCGTCACCGGCTACCTCGATGCGTGCCCGGACGCCTCCCCTCGCGTCGGCCGGCCCGCCGGCGAGCCGCAGAACGCGGCGGCGTTCCTCCACGGCGGGCGGGTCGTTGCGCGGTACGCGAAGCATCACCTGCCCAACTACGGCGTCTTCGACGAGTTCCGCTACTTCGTCGCCGGGGACGTGCTGCCCGTCGTGCGGCTGCACGGCATCGACGTCGCGATGACCATCTGCGAGGACCTGTGGCAGGAGGGCGGCCCGATCGCCGTCTGCCGCGAGACCGGCGTGGGTCTCGTGACCTGCATCAACGGGTCGCCGTACGAGCGCAACAAGGACGACGTGCGCTGCGAACTGACCCGCCGTCGTTCTGCCGAGGCGCAGGCGACCCTCGCCTACGTCAACATGGTCGGTGGGCAGGACGAGCTCATCTTTGACGGCGACTCGATCGTCGTCGCACCCGATGGCGACGTGCTCGCCCGTGCCGCGCAGTTCGAGCAGGGGCTGCTCGTCGTCGATCTCGACCTGCCGGCGGCAGAGTCGTCGTTCAGCGGCGCGGTCGACGCGGGTGACGGGACGACCACGCGCGTCGAGCGCGTCGAGGTGAGCAGTGACGCGTTGCCGGCGTACGAAGCGCTTCCGGCAGGGGTCGTCCCGAGGCTCGACGACCTCGAGGAGATCTACACAGCGCTGGTCGTCGGCACTCGTGACTACATCCGCAAGAACCGCTTCAGCTCCGTGGTTGTCGGGCTGTCCGGTGGCATCGACTCCGCACTCGTCGCCACGATCGCCGCGGACGCGCTCGGCGCGGACGCCGTGCACGTCGTCGGGATGCCCAGCCGCTACTCGTCGCTGCACTCGGTGAGCGACGCGGAGGAGCTCGCGCAGCGACAGCGTCTGCACTGGACGTTGATGCCGATCGGATCGGTGGTCGAGGCCTACGAGAAGTCCTTCGCCGACGTCGGCGGGCTGCACGGCCTGGCCGAGGAGAACCTGCAGGCGCGGGTGCGTGGCGTGACGTTGATGGGGCTGTCCAACGAGTCGGGTCATCTCGTGCTGACCACGGGCAACAAGAGCGAGATCGCGACCGGCTTCAGCACCCTCTACGGCGACAGCGCGGGCGGCTTCGCGCCGATCAAGGACGTGCCGAAGACGCTCGTCTGGCAGCTGTGCCGATGGCGCAACGAGAGGGCGCGCTCGCGCGGTGAGACCGAGCCGATCCCGGTGCAGATCATCGACAAGCCGCCGTCCGCGGAGCTCGCACCGGGGCAGCTGGACGAGGATCGACTGCCGCCGTACGACGTCCTCGACCGGCTCCTCGACGACTACGTCGAACGCGACAAGGGCCGCGACGAGCTGGTGCGAGCGGGCTACGATGCCGAGCTCGTCGAGCGGGTGATCCGGCTGGTCGACCTCGCGGAGTACAAGCGCAGGCAGTACCCACCGGGCCCGAAGATCTCGCCGAAGAACTTCGGCCGCGACCGGCGGCTGCCCATCACCAACGCCTGGCGCGAGATAGCCGCCCCGCACGTCGCCGACCCGGCGGAGATCAGGCCCGACCAGCAGTAGGCTGCCGCCATGGCTGGGGGGCTGCGGGTCATCGGCGCCGGGTTGCCGCGCACCGGCACGTTCTCGTTGCGCATGGCGCTCGAACGGTTGCTCGGCGGCACCTGCTACCACATGTCCACGCTGCGCGAGCGGGGCAATGTCGACATCCCCGCCTTCATCGACGCAGCGCACGGACGACCGGTCGACTGGGACGCCGTGTTCACCGGGTGCAGCGCCGCCGTCGACTGGCCGCCGTCCGCCGTCTGGAAGCAACTGGCCGCTGCCTACCCCGACGCGCCGATCCTGCTCTCGACGCGCAGCGACGCCGACGCATGGTGGCGCAGCGCAGATGCCACGGTCTGGGCCTACATCCGGAGCCAGCGCGACGCGGCGGCGCTCGATGACACCGACGCCGCGTGGCTGACGATGACCACGGCGTTCATGACCGCGACGTTCGGACCAGGCTGGGACGACGAAGCCGCGGCCAAGACCGGCTACGACCGATGGAACGCGGACGTCCGAGCCTCCGCGCCGGCCGGACGGCTGGTCGAGTGGCAACCCGGCGACGGGTGGGAGCCGCTGTGCGCCGCTCTCGACGTACCGGTGCCGGACGAGCCCTTCCCGCACCGCAACACCACCGAGGAGTTCGTCGCCCGGCAGGTTGCCCGGGCCGAGGAGAAGCGCGCTGCCGCGGAGCACTGACCCCGACCGCAGTGCCACACTGGTCTCGTCCGGGGACCCGTCGTTGGGCCTCGAGGCGAGAGAGGTGGGTCACCCATGACCGAGGCCGAAGGCCTGTCCCCTTACGGGACGCCGCGCAGCGACGAGACCGTGCGGCGCATCCGCATCCATCACCTGCAGGCGATGAAGGAGCGCGGTGAGCGCTGGGCGATGCTCACCGCCTACGAACAGTTCGCCGCGGCAATCTTCGACGAGGTCGGCATCCCGGTGCTTCTCGTCGGCGACTCCGCGGCCAACAATGTCTACGGCTACGACACGACGCTGCCGGTGACGGTCGAGGAGCTGTTGCCACTGGTTCGCGCCGTGACGCGATCGACGCGACGGGCTCTCGTGGTCGGCGACCTGCCGTTCGGCTCCTACCAGGAGTCGCCAGGCCAGGCGCTGCACACCGCGGTTCGGTTCATGAAGGAAGGCGGGGCGCAGGCGGTCAAGCTCGAGGGCGGCAAGCTCGTGACGCCGCAGGTCGAGACGATCGTGGGCGCCGGCATCCCGGTGATGGCACACATCGGCTTCACACCGCAGAGCGAGCACGGGCTCGGCGGCTATCGCGTGCAGGGCCGGGGCGAGGCCGCCGACAAGCTGCTCGACGACGCGCTCGCGCTCGAGCGAGCAGGGGCGTTCGCCGTCGTCCTCGAGATGGTGCCTGCTGCGGTCGCTGCTCAGGTGACGAAGGAGCTGCGCATCCCGACGATCGGCATCGGCGCCGGACCGGACTGCGACGCGCAGGTGATGGTCTGGCAGGACATGGCCGGCCTCAACACCGGGCCCGCACCGCGGTTCGTGAAGAGGTTCGCCGACCTGCGCAGCGTTCTCGGCGACGCGGCGAGGCGTTACGCGGACGAGGTCACCGAGGGCACCTACCCGGCCGCCGAGCACTCCTACGAGTAACGAGTTGAGTGCGACGTAATCCCCCTTCCGCACGCCGGTCCAAGGGGGATTACGTCGCACTCAACCGAAGAGCTGGGCGGTCAGGACGTCGCGGGCCTCGACGAGTGACGGGCCGTACCACGTCAGGTGCCGGCCGCTGACACACCGCACCTCCACGCCCGGGAACGCCTCCGGCCCGTCCTCGGGCGAGAACGCGTAGGGCTCGTCCGGAAGCACGACCAGGTCGTACGGCGGCAGATCGCCGAGCTGGACCCGCGGATAGCGCTCGGCGTGTCCGACCAGCACGTTGTCGACACCCAGTCGTGCGAGCACGTCGCCGGCGAAGGTCCCCCGGCCGAGCGCCATCCACGGCCGACGCCAGATCGGCACCAACGCGGTGCGGCGACGCATCTCTCCCGCTCCGGCGTCGTACGTCGTCGACCAGGCGGCCTCGGCCTCGTCCAGCCATGTCGGCCGGTCGAGCCGGCACGCGACGCGCAACATGCGATCGAGCGACTGCAGACCTTCGGTGACCGTCGTCGGAGCGGTGACCCACACCGCTACGCCCGCGTCCCTCAACACGGCCAGGTCGGCAGGTCGGTTCTCCTCGTCGTTGGCGACGACGACGTCCGGCCGCAGCGCGATCACCGTCTCGACGTCGGGGTTCTTGGTGCCACCGACCCGCGTGACGTCGAGATCGGCGGGATGGGTGCACCAGTCGGTCGCCCCCACGAGCAACCCCGGTGCGGTCAGTGCGACCGACTGGGTCAGCGACGGCACCAGCGAGACGACGCGTGAGACACGAGCGGGCACCGCCACTGGCCGCCCGAGGCCGTCAGATGTCGGTGACCCGGATCCCGGCATGCGCCTTGTAGCGGCGGTTGACGGAGATGAGGTTGGCGGTCAGCGCCTCGACCTGGTGCGCGTTGCGCAACCTGCCGGCGTAGACGCCGCGCATCCGTGGGATCTCGCCCACGAGCGCCTGCACCTCGTCGGTCGCCTCGCGATCGTCGCCGAGCACCAGCACGTCGGTGTCGACCTCGGCGACTCCCTGGTCCAGCAACAGCACGGCGCTGACGTGGTGGAACGCCGCGACGACGCGGCTGTCGGGAAGAAGGGCCGCGGCCTGCTCGGCGGCGCTCCCCTCGCTTACCGGCAGCGCGAACGCGCCGCGCTCGTCGAAACCGAGCGGGTTGACGCAGTCGACGACGATCTTTCCGGCGAGCGCGGGCGCCACGCTCTGCAACAGGGTCTCGTGGCCCTCCCAGGGGACGGCGACCACGACGATGTCCGCGGCGGCGGCAGCCTCGGCGTTGCCGGCACCAGTGATGGGGGCGGCCCCGTCACCGACGGTTTCCCGCAGCTCCGTGGCGGCGGCCTCGGCGCGCTCCGCGGATCGTGACCCGATGACGACCGGATGGCCGGCCATGGCGAAGCGGCGGGCGAGCCCGCGGCCCTGGTCACCCGTCCCGCCGAGGAATGCGAGCGTCGTCACCGCAGCATCGTGTCAGGCGGCCCTCCGAGCCTGACAACCCGGGCGAAAAGTCTCCGAGAGAGCGGGAGGAGATGCCCGCCGGGCGGAGAAAGCAGCCGTAGACGAACGAGGAGGCAGGCGTGAGCGGGTTCCGGGGGCGATCGCGGCGACCGGCCGCGCGCGACCCCTACCCCATCGAGGACCTCCTCCAGGATGTCCGCGAGCTGCGGCTGACGCTGGCCGCGGACCTGCATGCGGCGGCCGCCGCTGCCGAGGACGGCGCCGCCGAGGTGGCCAGTGACATCGTCGGCGCCGACCGCGACGAGGTCGCACGGTTCCGCCGGCTGGCCGAGATGCGGATGTCGCGGCTCCAGGGCATCTCCGACCAAGAGCCCGAGACTCCGCGATGGCGTCGCCGGGCGGCCGTGACGCTGCCCGCCGTCCCACTGGTCGGTGCGATGGCGCTGTCGGCCGCCGCGGTGACCGGTGTGCTCCCCCTTCCGGGAGGCCGCGCGCACTCGCCGGTGTCCGCGCCGTCACCCGCCACGTCCAACGTCGCAGCCTCCCTGGAGCAGCTGCAGGCCGTCGTCGACGACCACGACGCCAGCGCTCGCGAGGTCATCGCAGCCGCTACCGCTCTGCATCGCCAGCTCGCGGCGCTGATCGCGGGGACGTCCAACGACCCTGCACAGGCGGCAGAGGTCGCCGAGCTGTTGCAGATGGAGCAGGACATGCTGCTGCAGGCACAGCCGCCGGGCGCGTCCGTCGTTCTCGACGCGACTCGTCGGCTCGCCGCACAGCTGGTGAAGACGACATCGCCGACTCCCAAGCTGTCGCCGGCGTCGACGACGCTGCCCAAGCCGCTCGCGACGTCGTCGCCGAAGAGCACCAAGACCTCGTCGCCGTCGCCGTCGTCGACCAAGCAGAGCTCGACACCGAAGCCATCTGCGTCGTCGTCGCCGAGCTCGTCGTCGTCCTCCGGCTCCGGCCAGATCCCCGCCGTTCCGTAGTCCGCTGCCGGGCAAACCGGTGGACAGCTGACCGGGTGCAAGAGGACGCTCCCTGTCCGTGTCCGACGTCGAGCCGCCGGCAGAAGAGCCGCGCGCGCCGGCGGCGGAGTCGCGGGCAGCGGCTGACCCGCTGGCCGCTGTCGAACCCCCCGGTACGCCGCCGCGCGCAGGTTTGCGTCGCGCGACCCTCGACCTCGGGCCGCTCCGTCGATCTCGCGACTTCCGGCTGCTCTTCGCCGGTCAGGCGGTGTCCTTCACCGGCAGCATGGTCACCTACGTCGCGCTGCCCTACCAGCTCTACTCACTGACCCACTCCAGCCTCCTCGTCGGCCTGCTCGGGCTCACCGAGCTCGGTCCGCTGTTGGTCACGGCACTGCTCGGTGGCGCGATCGCCGACGCGTTCGACCGCCGGCGCACCGTGTTGCTCACCGAGGTGGCAACCGTCGCGCTGACGGCGTCACTGCTCCTCAACGCGTCGCTGGACCGGCCGCGCGTCTGGCCGCTCTACGTCGTCTCCGGCCTGTTCGCCGCCGTGGACGGGCTGCAACGACCGTCGCTGGACGCACTGCTGCCGAGAGTCGTCGCCCGACCGGACCTTCCGGCCGCCATCGCGCTCGCGTCGCTGCGGATGAACGTCGGACTGGTCGCCGGACCACCGCTCGGCGGTCTGCTGATCGCAACAGCCGGGCTTCCGACGGCGTACGGCTTCGACCTGGTGTCGTTTGCGGCGAGCCTCGCGGCACTGACTGCGATGCGCGCCACGCCCCCACCGCCGGACGCCGAGCGGCCCAGCCTCGCCGGCATCGTCGCGGGTTGGCACTACGCGCGCAGTCGGCAGGAGCTGCTGGGTACCTACCTCGTCGACATCAACGCGATGTTGTTCGGCATGCCCAACGCTCTGCTGCCGGCGATCGCGACGCGTTTCGGTGGCGCGGACGCGCTCGGCGTGCTCTACGCCGCTCCATCGGTCGGCTCGCTCGTCGCGACCGTCACGAGCGGATGGACGACATCAGTGCAGCGGCATGGACGAGCGGTTGCACTGGCAGCCGCGAGCTGGGGTGTGGCGATCATCGGTTTCGGCTTCGCACCCGCTTTGTGGGTTGCTGCGTTGTTGCTCGCACTCGCCGGTGCAGCGGACGACATCAGTGGTTTGTTCCGCTCGCGAATCTGGAATGAAACAGTGCCCGACAATCTGCGCGGACGTGTCGCCGGCATCGAGATGTTGAGCTACTCGATCGGTCCGTTGCTCGGCAATGTGGAGTCCGGTGGAGTCGCCGCGATGACGACCGTTCGCGTCTCTGTCGTGTCCGGTGGAGTGCTCTGCGTCGTCGGAACAGCACTGTTGGCACTCGTGCTGCCAAAATTTATTTCGTACGACGCAAGCCGTCGATCAACACCCGATGATGCGTTGCGCAACGACGTACACGTCTGATTTTTCTTTGCGTCGCAACGCAACTTGCGCGCTGCAACCTCGTTGCTCGCGTGACGTCGCCGTGTCGGGTTGGTGACACGTCGCGCGACACGCGCAACGAAAACTTGACTCAGGAGTGGAAATGCGTACGCGCTTGGTGTCACAGTTACGCGCAGAAGGGTCCCGTTTCCTAGAGAGCTAGGGGGCAAGAGTGGCACCAGCCGCGGCCAAGAAGACGACTCGAAAGTCAACGGCCAAACGCACCACTGCCAAGAAGTCGACCGGAGCGCGCAAGGCAACGGGTCGGAAGACGACCGCCCGTAAGACTGCAGCGAAGAAGTCGACAGCGAAGCGCACGACCAAGAAGTCGGCTGCAAAGAAGTCGACTGCCAAGAAGTCCACGGCGAAGCGCAGCACCGCGAAGAAGTCGACGGCCAAGCGCACCGCCAAGAAGTCGACCGCGAAGCGTTCGACTGCGAAGAAGTCGACGGCCAAGCGCACCGCCAAGAAGGCCACGCGCAAGACCGCCGCGAAGAAGTCGACCGCGAAGCGGACCGCCAAGAAGGCAACCGCCAAGCGTTCGGCGGCGAAGAAGTCGACGGCGCGCAAGTCGACGGCGAAGCGTGCGACCGCCAAGCGGTCGACCGCGAAGCGTTCGACCGCGAAGCGCGCCAGCGGCCGCAAGTCGACCGCCCGGAAGTCCTCCGGCGGACGAAGCAGCAGCGGCTCACCAGCGGTACCGCCGATCGAGGTCCCGGCGCCCGCTCCGGTCCCACCTGTGACCTCGGAGGAGTCGTTGCTGGGCACCGGCGGCAACGGCGGCGAAGGCTCCGGCCCGATGCCGCCGACGAACGGCTCGACTCCTTCCTTCTGAGGCTCTAAGCCGTCCCACGGGCGGCCGGATGACCACTGGTCACCGGCCGCCCGTGTGTTTTTCGCCGCATTTCGACAGCGGAGTCGGGGCACACCTTCCCCGAAGGCTTCGTCAGGGAAGGAGATCCACGTGCCCAACAACGCCATCAAGGACGAGAAGCAGTACGAAGCGCTGCGTCGCGAGGGTGCGAGCAAGGAGAAGGCCGCGCGCATCTCCAACGCCTCCGCCAACTCCTCGCGGTCGTCGGTGGGGCGCAAGGGCGGCAAGTCCGGCTCCTACGACGACTGGAACAAGGACGAGCTGATGAAGCGCGCGCGCGAGATCGGCATCGAGGGACGGTCGTCGATGAACAAGGGGCAGCTGGTTCGCGCGCTGCGCAACCACTGATCGAGATGGTCGACGACGCCCGCTCAGCGGACGCCGCGGCTCCGCCGTCGGCCGAGCAGGTCCGCAGCTTTCTCGACGGCCGATGGGCCTGGGTTCGCGACGAGGTGCGCGAGACGCTGCGCCGGCCGCTGTTCGCCCCTGTCTACGACCTGCCCGCCGACCAGCACCGCGACCGGGTGTTCGAGCAGGCGCGTGAGCTGTCGACCACCCCGGGCCCGCGGCTGCTCTTCCCCAAGGAGGTCGGCGGCGACGGCGAGGTCGGTGCCGCCGTCACGGCGTTCGAGACCCAGGCCTTCGGCGACCTGTCGCTGCTGGTGAAGACCGGCGTGCAGTGGGGGCTGTTCGGCGGCGCAATCCTTCATCTCGGCACGGAGAAGCACCACGATCGCTATCTCCGCGACGTCATGAGCCTCGAGCTCCCCGGCTGCTTCGCCATGACAGAGACCGGACACGGCTCCGACGTGCAGTCGATCCGCACGACCGCGACGTACGACGCCGAGCGGCGCGAGTTCGTCGTGCACACGCCTGACGAGGAAGCGGTAAAGGACTACATCGGCAACGCGGCGCGGCACGGGCGGATGGCAGCCGTCTTCGCCCAGCTGATCACCCGCGGCGAGTGCCACGGCGTCCACGCGCTGCTTGTCCCGATCCGCGACGCGGATGGCAA
Organism: Mycobacteriales bacterium; assembly: GCA_035695045.1. Classification (GTDB taxonomy): domain Bacteria; phylum Actinomycetota; class Actinomycetes; order JAFAQI01; family JAFAQI01; genus DASSKP01. Next base: position 50,348 of record DASSEX010000008.1, read on the forward strand.
CCCCTGCCCCGGTGTCTCGATCGAGGACTGCGGACACAAAGCCGGCCTCAACGGCGTCGACAACGGCCGGCTCGCGTTCGCCGAGGTCCGCGTGCCGCGCGACGCGCTGCTCGACCGTTACGGAAGCGTCGCCGAGGACGGCACCTACTCCAGCCCGATCGAGAGCCAGACGCGGCGCTTCTTCACGATGCTCGGCACGCTGGTGCAGGGCCGGGTCAGCGTGTCCGGCGCTGCGATGAGCGCCTCGAAGGTCGCGACGTCGATCGCGATCCGCTACGGCCTCGTGCGGCGGCAGTTCAAGGCGCCGGGCAGCGACCGCGAGGTGCGCATTCTCGACTTCCTGCAGCACCAGCGACGCCTGCTGCCGGCCCTTGCCACGACCTACGCCCTGCACTTCGCGCAGGAAGACCTCGTCGCACAGCTGCACAACGTCTTCAACGGCGACAACGCCGACGCGCCCACCGGCGACGAGGAGTCCGCGCTCGCGCGGCGCAAGCTCGAGACGCTCGCGGCCGGCCTCAAGGCCGTGACGACGTGGCACGCGACCCAGACCATCCAGACCTGCCGCGAAGCCTGCGGCGGCGCCGGCTACCTCTCGGTCAACCGGCTCCCCCAGCTCAAGGCCGACACCGACGTCTTCACGACGTTCGAGGGCGACAACACCGTTCTGCATCAACTCGTCGCGAAGACGCTGCTCACCAACTACCAGGCGGAGTTCGGCGAGCTCGACACGTTGGGCATGGCGCGCTTCTTCGCCGACCAGGTCGTGGAGACGGTCATCGAGCGCACAGCCGCTCGCGCGATCGTGCAGCGCCTCGTCGACGCCGTACCCGGCCGTGACGACGACATCAGTCTGTTCGACCGAGGCTGGCAGCTGTCGCTGTTCGAGTTCCGCGAGAAGCATGCGCTCGACGGTGTCGCGCGCCGGCTGCGCAAGGGCATGACGTCCGGCGACGACCCGTTCGACGCCTTCAACTCGGTGCAGGACCACGTGCTGCTCGCTGCGCGCGCTCACATCGACCGGGTGGTCCTCGACACCTTCGTGGCCGCGATCGACCGCTGCCCGGACGCATCCGTCGCCGCCCTGCTCAACCGCGTCTGCGACCTGCACGTCCTCTCGACCCTCGAGCGCGACCGTGCATGGTTCCTCGAGCACGGCCGGCTCACCCCCGCCCGGTCGAAAGCGATCATCACGGCGGTCAACGAACTGTGCGTCGAGCTGCGGCCGCATGCCGAGCTGCTCGTCGACGCCTTCGGCATCCCCGACGAGGTCCTCGCGGCGCCGATCGCGCTCGGCGACGAGGCGCGGCGGCAACGCGCGAAGGGGCAGCCGACGGAGCCCGAGCCCTTCTGACGGCGCCTCAGGTCAAAACCGGACGAAAGGACTAGGCGGAACAACTAAACCCTGCCCGTAGCGCGCGCCGACAATTCAGTGGTCATGATGCGGACCAAACTCACTTTCAGCGCGCTCGCGGCAGCGGGCGCCACCATGATCGCGGCCGGTGTGCTCGGCACCGGAACGGCCGCGACCGCGTCGACGAGCACGTCGACCTACCAGCTGACTTATGGCTTCGACGCCTACACCGGGCTCACCAAGGTGGCCCGCTGGGCGCCTTGCCTGGTCCTGAACGGCGTGAAGACGACCCACGTCATCAACTACAAGGTGCGCACGGCCGGTGTCGCCAGCCGCGTGACCCTGGTGAAGAACGCGATGTCACGCGTCGCCAGCGCGACCGGCCTGCACTTCCACTACGCCGGCACGACGAGCTACATCCCGCAAGGGAAGTCGAACGGGACGTCGATGCTGCTCGACGCGGCACGGCAGCGGAAGGCGACCCACGCGCAGCTCGTCATCGCCTGGGCGTGGGCCGGCACCGGCACCGGCCGTTCCAACCTGCTGTCCGGCACCGAGGCCGGCGTCGGCTCGATCAGCTGGGCCTCGAGCTCCACGTCGCAGCTGCGGATCGGTGACGCTGCAGTCGTGATGCGCCGCGGCGTGCACCTGCTGTCCGGCTTCGTCGCCGGCGGCTCGACGGGCACCCTCCTCCTGCACGAGCTCGGACACGCGATGGGGCTGCAGCACGTCAGCTACCAGCGCGAGGTCATGTACCCGATCGTCTCTGCGCTGAGCCCCGGCGGATACACGACCGGTGACAAGCAGGGTCTCTACCGGGTCGGCGCGGCGATGGGCTGCTTCCGCACGCCGAACCTGCCGCCGGTCAGCCCCTGACCCGGCACGGTCAGTAGCGCCAGATGACGGCGGCGCTGCTGTCCGGCACGAAGAGCAGCCGGCCGTGCGGCGTGCGCACGTCGAAGCTCAGTGGCGCACTGATGACGTCGCCCGGCGCGATCTCGGTCGTGTCGAGCTGAGCCGGCGCACCTGAGTAGGGGCCGTTGCCGTCGTACGACGTCACTCGACCCTGGCCAGGCACGGCGAGCACGAAGTTGGCGGGGCCGATCTGCACCGGCTTGCTCCCGGTGTTGACGATCGTCAGCCGGAAGGTGACGTAGTAGCCGTGGCTTGGCGGGTAGCCGTAGCTCGACGACAGGCTGGTCCGCGACACGGTCGGCGCGGAGGCCTTCAGCCGCAGGGTCACACCGCGCTGTGCCGCGAAAGGCACGGCACGCCCGGCGGCGACGACGCGGCTGTTCTTCACGATCGTGCGGGCCGGGGCCGGCGTCGGTGCGACCGTGGGTTGGCCGGACGGCTCGGCCCGAGGTGCGGAGGGAGCCGTCGCGCATCCCGCGCTCATGGCTGCGGCCAGGGTCGCTGCTGCCGTCAGCCGTCCGAGGTGCACCGACCGATGATGCCCGATCAGAGGGTCAGGTCCACGGTCACCACGTCGGTGCCCGCGTTCGCAGCCAGAAGTGTCTCCGGCGCGACAGACGTCATCCAGTCGAGCTCGTCGAGGTCCGGGTCCTCCAGCACGCGCTGCAGCACGTGGGCCTCGAGCAGTCGCCCGGGCGCGTAGCGCTTCCACGCCATCACGAACCGGCCCTCGATCAGCCGATAGGTGCGCCCGTCCCTGACACCGAGCACGTAGGCGGCGGGCTCACCGTCGAGACACAGCGCACTGAGCTCCAGGTGGCACAAGCGCGCAAGGTCGGCCAGCCGCGCCGTCCAGCGACGCAGCCCGCTCTCATCGTCGAGGACGCTGGCGCGCCCGCCGGCGTGGTCGCGTTCCCGGGAGACGGCGGCGACCCGGGGCAACAGCGCGATGATCTCCTCGGCGTCATACGTCGTGCTGAACTCTGCGACGACTCCATCCGTCGTCAGCCGGTTGTGGCTCTTGCGCAACGTGCGCCGCATCCCGTGCGACAGGTAGTCGGCCACGTCGGAGGTCTCGGTCCGCACGGAAGGAATGACCTCGACCGTCGTGCTGACGGCTGCGTCGGGAAGCGAGAGCAACAGGCTCTGCAGGGTCGGATCGCCGCAGGCCACCGGCCCGACGCGCAGACGGATGGGGCCGTCCGTCGCCACCAGCACCTCCGCGACTGCTTCGCCGAGAGCCTGCGCGGCGTCGTCGTCGATGGCGAGGAACGACGCGCGATGGCCGTCGCCCCCAGAGGCCAGGCGCACGTGCCGCAGACCGGACTCGTCGACGTGATGGAGGATCACCGCGGCGCCGCGCAACGCAGTGCCCGAACCGGTGAGCAGGCACGCGGTCGCCTGGACCCCGTCCTGCTGGATGGACGCGCGCACCCACGCCCATCGCGCCGTCACCGATGCACGGCAACGCCGCGCGAGCTCATCGATGGCGCCGTCGAATGCCTCGATGCTGTCGCGACCGTGCAGGACCAGCACATCGTCGGCCCCGTTCTGGACCGGACTGATGTCGGGAAGGCTCACAGGCTCCGCCCGGATACCGTCTCGTGTTCTTCGAGCCACACGTCCAGCTCGTCCGGCGGCAACGGCCGGGCGAAGAAGAAGCCCTGCGCGCGGTCACACCCGGAGACGGTCAGCTCGTCCGCGGTCGTGGAGTCCTCGACGCCCTCGGCCACCAGCCGCAGGCCCAGCGAGTGCGCAAGGCTGATCGTCGCGCGGACGATCGCTGCTGCGCGCTCGTCGGTCGCCATCTGCTGCAGGAAAGAGCGGTCCAGCTTGAGCTCGTCGATGGGCAGCTCGCGCAGATAGGCGAGCGAGGAGTAGCCGGTGCCGAAGTCGTCGACCGCGACGCCCACGCCGAGGGTGCGGATGCGGTCGAGCAGCTCTCGCCCTCGCTCGCGGTCGTTCATGATCACGTCTTCGGTGATCTCAAGCTCGAGGAGGTCCGGAGTGAGGCCGCGTTCGGCGAGCATGTCGCTGATGCGGTCCGGCAGATCTGCGTCGACGAGTGACGACGGCGACAGGTTCACCGCGACCGGGATGTGTCGTCCCCTCCCGCGCCACACGGCCACTTGGTCCAGCGACTGCTCGAGAACGGCGATGGTCAGCTCGTGCATCATGCCGGCATCCTCGACCAGCGGCAGGAAGGCCGCCGGCGGCAACAGGCCCCTGGTCGGGTGGTTCCAGCGCACCAGGGCTTCGACGCCCACGACGGTGCGGGTCTGCACGTCCAGCTTCGGCTGGTAGTGCACCGCGAGACCGCGACGGGCGACGACCTCGCGCAGCTCCTCGATCGTGCGCAGCCGCTCGAGCCCGTCGAGGGCGTCGGCCGTCTCGGCGTAGACGCTGAAGCCGGCGCGCGTGCTCTTGGCCGCGTACATCGCGACGTCGGCACTGCGAAGCAGGTCGGACATGTCCACGCCGTGCTGCGGCGCGAGCGCGATCCCGATGCTCGCGGTGGATCGGACGGCGACCTCGTCGAGGACGATCGACTCCAGCAGCGCGTCGCGGATGTCGAGCGCGACGCGCTCGGCGACGGTCTGCTCGCAGTCCGACAGCAGGACGGCGAACTCGTCGCCGCCGAGCCGGACGAGAAGCGCGCCTGGCGGCGTAGCGCCGGACAGGCGGTTGGCGACCTCGCGCAGCAGCTGGTCACCGGCCTGGTGACCGAGGCTGTCGTTGACCTCCTTGAACCGGTCGAGGTCCAGCAACAACAGGGCCGCTTCGGTGCGGCCGTGATGCGCGTCGGAGAGCAGGCGCTTGGACTGCACGTACAGGGCGCGCCGGTTGGCGAGGCCGGTGAGGTCGTCGGTCAGCGCCAGCTGCCGGCTGTCAGCGAGCGCCGTCGCCTCCCGGAAGGTGACGACAAGGCGGCCGAGCGCTCCGATCACGGTGCCCGCGGCGAGCGCCGTCGCCACCGGATGCATGTGGCCGCGGACCAGCAGGGCCAGCGCTGCGAGCGCGGACGCCATCGGGATGGCCATGACCGCCCAGCCCGACAACCGAAGACCGGCCGGCCTGTCGACCCAGCCCGGTGCGAACGCCATCACCGTCGTCGCGAGGACCCACATGCCGTCGTTGAGCCCACCGGAGACATAGGTGTTGTGCGCCGTCGACACGAGGTAGATGCCGTCGGCGACGGCGAAGCAGATGAGCCCGGCGGCGAAGAGCCAGATGCCCGTCGGAGCACGCCAGTGGTAGAGCGACAGCGTGGCGACGACGACGAGAAGCAGCAGGATGTCGAGAAGCGGGTACGCCGTCGTGGTGACGACGGCGGCGATCGTGCCGCTGCTGGTGGCGAGCACCGGCGTCAGGATCGCCGCGGCGGCAACTGTCGCAGCCGCCAGTCCGCCGACGATGCCGTCGAGCCAGAGGCTGATCGAGAACTTCTCGGTGTGCTGTCGCAACATGAGCACGAGCGCGATGAACGCCAGCGGGTAGAAGCTCAGCCACAGAGCATCCGCCACGGACGGGAACGGTTCGGGGTCGAGCGGCCGGATGAGAACGGTCCAGTAGACGTTGCCGCCGCCGTAGAGCGCCAGGCCCAACGCCAGGATGTACCAGCTGGGGCGCATGGACGTCGAGCGCCTCCCGCGCAGGAAGCACAGGACCGGAGCGATGCCGTAGGCGATGTTGTTGAGCAGCCCGTCGAGGAAGAGGTTGTAGCCCGGGTGTGGCCGGACCCCCGGGATCGTCGACACGACGAAGGCCGCGACGACCGCAACCGCGACGACGTGGAACGCCTTGTCGCTTCGCGGCATCTTGCTGCTACTGGCATCGCTGACGACGGCCACGGCTCACCACCCCCTCGCTGGTTCCGAGCAAGAGTCGGCAACGCCTGTTTCGTGCTGTACGTCGCGGGGCGAGAACACTCCCGACGGACCAGCGCACCTGGTTCTTCGGCCTGACCGGGTGCAGGGCGGCGTAGTCCAACCGGGTCATATCGTCGCCGGGTGGATCTGGCGGGAGGGACGGCATACCTGGGCATCGACCTCGCCTGGGGAAGCCGCGCGAGGACGGGACTCGCGGTCGCGAGGTCGGACGGCCGCCTGCTGGCGTCGTGCTCGGCGCGCAGCGACGACGAGATCCTCGAGTTCGTCAGACGGAACGCGCCCGGTGACGCCGTTGCGGCGATCGACGCGCCACTGGTCGTACGCAATCCGAGCGGCCGGCGCGACTGCGAGGCGCAGGTGCAGCGGGCGTTCGGACGCTACGGCGCGGGTCCCTACCCGGCCAATCTCGCCAACCCCGCGTTCGCGGCCGGTCCGCGCGGGGCCCGGCTGTGTGCCACGCTCGGCTTCGATCTGCGCATCGACTCGCCATCAGGCCGTCGGGCAATCGAGGTCTATCCGCATCCCGCGATGGTCGTGCTGCTCGACCTCGATCGGGTGATCCCCTACAAGAACAAGAAGGGGCGCACCGTCGAGTCGCTGCGAGACGCCTTTCTTCGCCTTCTCGACCTCATGGAGACAGGCCTACCGGAGCTGAGGCTGCCCTCGTCGGCGAGGTGGGCCGAACTGCGTTCGATCGCCGCCGGCGCGACGCGCAAGGTCGACCTGGACCGGATCGAGGACGAGGTCGACGCGATCTTCTGCGCGCACCTCGCGCATCGGTGGCATCGCGACGGCCCGGCCGGGAACGACGTCTTCGGTGACGACGAAGGCGGCGCGATTGTCGTACCTCGGTCTTAGTCTTCGGACATGACGACGTTCTCCGACCGGCCCAACTCCGCGCTCCTCGTCATCGACGTTCAGAACCACGTCGTGGAAGCCGCCGTCGAGCGCGACAGCGTGGTCGCCAACATCAACACTCTCGTCGGCAAGGCGCGAGACGCAGGCGCACCGGTCATCTGGGTGCAGCACAACGACGAAGGCCTGCCTCGCGACAGCGACGGCTGGCAGATCGTGCCGGAGCTCGAGCGCGATGATTCCGAGCCCTTGGTCGAGAAGCACTACGGCGACTCGTTCGAGGACACCGATCTGGAGAGCGTGCTCGCCGAGCGCGGCGTCAGCCGGCTTGTCGTCGTCGGAGCGCAGACCGACATGTGCATCCGTTCGACGCTGCATGGAGCGTTGGTCCGTGGTTATGACGCGATGTTGGTCAGCGACGCGCACACCACGAAGGACCTCACGTCATGGGGAGCGCCGCCGCCGGAGCAGGTGATCGCCCACACCAACCTCTACTGGTCGGAGCAGAAGGCTCCAGGTCGCAGTGGCGGCACCGTGACCACAGCTGAGGTCGACTTCCGCGACGGCAGGTGAGCGTCAGCCGCGCGCGACGGGCAGACCGGCGCCCTCCCACGCGTCCATCCCGCCGGCAACGTTGACTGCGTCGTAGCCCGCTCCGGCGAGAGCTTCGGCGACGACAGCCGACCTCGCACCTACGTGGCAGATGCACGCGATCGTGCCGCGGCCCGGCAGCCGGTGCGTCGACGTCGAGAGCTCCCCCATCGGAATGTGCAGGGCATTGTCTGCTCGCACTGCGATCCATTCGTGCTGCTCTCGCACGTCGAGAAGGACGCCGCTCCCCTCTTCGACCAGGCGCGCTGCCTCCAGGACCGAGATCGTCTTCGCCACCTGTCCAGTGTCTCTCAACCGAACGGTCGATATTGATCGACACGGGTGCCGATTTCGCACCGATGGCGCTGCATCAGGCGTTCCCCGACCTACGGTCAGTCCGCGCCCGAGCGAGGCGCACGTGTCGATGACGACGGGGCGGATGAATGACGATCGCAGGACGATGCATTTCTCGCGCAGCGGCGGCGGTTGCCACCGCTGCACTTGTTGTGGGGATGACCGCGAGCGCGGGCATGGCGGCGGCGAAGCCGCGCGTCACGCAGCCGGTTCTGACGGAGAACGTCGGCAAGCTCACCAACTCGGCGGGCGTCGAGTTCACCTTCAAGTCGCCGGACGCGACGAAGTACGTCTGCACGCTGGACACGAAGCACGGCCCCTGCACGAGCCCGAAGCCGTACGCCGGGCTCACCGAGGGAACGCATACTTTCTCGGTCTACGGCACTCGCAACGGTGCGCGACGCAGCGCGGCGACGAGCTTCCGTTGGACGATCGACCTCACGCCGCCACCCGCCGTCACGTTCGTCAATGTTCCGACGACGCCGGTCACTCCCGCCAACGCGCCTGACATCCAGTTCTCGTCGGCCGAGGCCAACGACACGTTCAGCTGCCGGCTCGACTTCGGGACGCCATTCGCGTGCAGCGCCGGCACGCCAGGGTCGACCAAGACGGCAACTGCCGTCGGCAACGGCGCTCACCTGCTGACCGTCACCCCGACCGACGCAGCCGGCAACGTCGGCCCTTCGGCCACCGCGGGCTGGCAGATCGACACTGTGGGCCCGAAGGTCGTCATCAGCGACCCGCCGGGAGATCCCAATCCGGCCAGCTCGGTGACGGTGCATGTCACGATTGTCGGCGCCAAGTCGTCGAACGGCGTCACGTGCACGCTCGGCAACGGCAGCCCGCATCCGGCGTCGATCGACTGCTCCTCACTCACCAACGGCACGAACCAGCCGCTCACGCTCACCAACCTCGCGGACAGCACGACGTACACGCTTCAGGTCACGGCCACCGATGATGCCGGCAACACGGGCTCCGACACCGCGACGTGGACCCGCAACTCGCTCGCACCGGCACCACCTGTGCTGAACGGGCCGCCGGCGTACACGAGCAACAAGAACCCGCAGATCACCTGGGACGCCAGCAGCGGTGACACGTTCTCATGCACTGTCGACGGGAGCAGCTCGCCTGCGTGCCCGGAGCCGTTCTCACCCGCAACGGTGAGCCCCGGCATCGGCACGGACGGTGTGCACACCGTCACCGTCGCCGACGCGACCACACACAGCAGCGCGTCGACCTGGACCTGGACGCTGGACACCGTCAAGCCGACGCTGACCGTCACCGGCGGGCCGGGCGCTCGCACCAATGCGGCGGTTGCGACGTTCGCGATCAGCGCAGACGCAGGCTCCGGCGCGGTCGCGCCGATCAGCTCTGTCGTCTGCACGCTGACCGTCAACGGAGCGGCACAGCCCTCGGTGGCCTGCCCTGCGGACGGTGAGTTCGCCATGGCCGGCGATGGCAGCTACGCGCTTGCCATCGTCGCAAGTGACGCAGCCGGCAACGCGCCGACGGTCAACCGCAGCTGGGTCCTCGACCGGGTGGCGCCGACCGCTTCCGTCACGCACCTGACGTCGCTGACCGGGCCGATCAACGTCACCTACGACGAGTCCGTGACCGGCCTCGTCCCGGCGTCGGCCGCGCTGTCGCTCACCGACACCGCGGGTGAGGTCGCGACGACGATCGCCTGCCGCACGTCGACCGGCTCTGCGGTGGCATGCAGCAGCGGCACGTTCCGCACGGTCGCGCTGACTCCGAAGCACCCGTTGGTCCCGGGTGAGCACTACACACTCACTGTGGTCAAGGGATCGGTGCACGACCTCGCCGGCAACGACTCCGGTCGGGTGACGCGTGACTTCCGCGCACAGCTCACCCTGGAGGAGAACTCGGTCGCGTTCATCCCGGAATGGCAGAAGGCAACGTCGAAGAGTGCCTTCGGCGGGTCGTTCGTCCGCGAGAACCGGGCCGGCGCTCAGGCGGCGTACACGTTCCGCGGAAGGTCCATCACGTGGATGACCGTCACCGGCCCGACGCAGGGCAAGGCGCTGGTGCGCATCGACGGTCACAAGAAGCCGGTCGTGAACAACTACGCCGCCGCGACGCACTACCGGGTCGCGCGGACGTTCGGCAAGCTCGGCACCGGCCTGCACCGGTTGACCATCTCGGTCCTCGGTCAGAAGGGTGCGAAGGCAGGGCGCGGCACCTTCGTCTCGGTGGATGCGTTCAAGGTCGGCACGACCGTCCGCAAGACTCCCGCGATCACGATGACGTGGAAGCGCATCGCCAATACGAAGTTCCTCGGCGGGCACGCGGCCGTCGGCAATCTCGCCGGTGAGGCCTACACGCTGTCGTTCCGCGGCACGAGCGTGACGTGGCGAACGCTGACCAGCCGGACGCAGGGCATCGCGAAGGTCTACCTGGACGGCGCGCTGAAGGCGACTGTCGACAACTACTCGTCGGCGGCCGTCTACCGGGTGGCGCGGACCTGGTCGAGGCTGGCCGACCGGGTGCACCGGCTGCGGATCGTCGTCACCGGCACCCATCACGCAGGCGCGCGCGGCAGCCAGATCACGATCGACCGGGTCACCATCGGCTAGTCGTCATCGGTACGGCGGAAGCGCTCGCGGCTTCGCGGGCGCTTCCGCCGTGTCCGGGGTCCGTAGGCTGCGCCCATGCCGCTGAGTCCGGACGAGTTCTACCGCCATGCCCTGGACGCCGCCGACGACGAGCGGCGGCTGCCGCTGTCACGGATGACCGGATGGGACATCAGCCCGTTCGAGCAGGAAGGTCTGCGAGTCGCGTCGCTACGACCGCCGGTAGTGCCGGAGCCGCCGCGGCAGGGCGAGGGCGGCGCCGACTGCAAATCCTGTGCGCGGCGTGACGACGGGCTGTGGCTCAACGACCGCTGGCGACTCACCCGCATGCGAGGTGTCGGCCTTCCGCTGGTGATGATGCTGCATCCCCGCGATCACTACGACCTGGCCGACCTCCCGGACGACATGGCCGGCGAGCTGGGTGTGCTGACGACTCACATCGCCCGGCACATCGAGGCACTCCCCCACATCGCGCGCTCGCACGTCTACCGGATCGGCGACGGAGGTGCGCACCTGCATGTCTGGTTCTTCGCGCGTCCGCAAGGCCAGGCGCAGCTGTATGGCTCGTGGTTGGTCGTCTGGGACGACCTGCTGCCGGAGTACCCCGACGACCTCGCGGAGAGGGACGCGCGGACTGTCGCGGACGCGCTGGCCGCGTCGTACGACGCCGCGTTGAGCTGAGTCCTGCTTGAGGAACCGGAGCCAGCGCCGTCGTCTGACGATCCTGCTCGCGCTGAACGTGCTGATGATTGCCGGCTTGGTGATCGTCGGCTTTGCGGCCCATTCGCTCGGTGTCCTCGCCGCGGGAGGGGACTACGTCGCCGACTCGACGGCGATCGGTCTGGGCATCCTGGCGGTGGCTCTTCGCGAGCGCAGAGGCGAGACCTCGCGCGCACCGAACGTGGTGGCCGCCGTCAACGGACTCGCGTTGCTGGTGGTCAGCTTGCTCGTCCTCGGCGAGGGTGTACGGCGTCTGGTGGACGGTACGCCGGTCGTGCACGGCCTGCCGGTGCTGATCGTGTCCGCGGCGGCGACGGCGGCGATGGTCGTGGGGGTCCTGGTGCTCGGCACCGGCGCTGGCGCCGAGGACCTGCACATGCGCTCGGTGCTGCTCGACACGATGAGCGACGCGGCCGCATCGGCGGCGGTGGCGGCGGCCGGGCTCGTCATCTACCTGACCGGACGGTTCTTCTGGCTCGACTCGGCCCTGTCGGTCGGGATCGCGGCGGTCGTCGCCGTCGGTGCCGCCCGACTGCTGTGGGACGTCTGGTCGTCCTAGCTCGGCCGTACGACGTCGTAGTTGAGCTGCACGACACCGTCGTCGTAGGTCTTGTGTGCGACGAGGCGCAGCTCCTGCCGCTCCCCCGCCGCGAAGAGCGGCGTCCCCGCGCCGAGAACGACGGGGTTGACGTGGAGCAGGTAGCTGTCGACCCAGCCGCGACGGGCCAACTCGGCGGCAAGCGTGCCGCCGCCGGCGTACAGGTCGCCGCCGACCTGTTCCTTGAGTGCCGGGACGACGTCGACAGAGCGGTGCAGAGTGGCGCCGTACCCGACGTTGTCCAGCGTCGTCGAGAACACGTGTTGCGGGAGCCGCTTCCAGATGGCGGAGAACTCCTGCATCACCTCGGGCTCGTCGGCGTCCACGTCGGGCCAGAAGCCGGCCATGAGCTCCCAGTTGCGACGGCCGTTGAGGATGCCGCCGCTCGCGGCCAGCACCCTGTTCATGTCGCGGTGCAGATCCTCGCTGACGTGGTGCCAGGAGATGTCAGCACCCGGGCCCTCGAAGAACCCGTCGAGCGACACCGACAGCATGACGACCACCCGGCTCATGATGGCGACGCTATCTGCGGGCGGGCTGGGCGGCGCGGCTGCGAGGCCGCGCCACCCGCCCTCTCAACTGATTGGGCTACTCGCAGCCGGACTGGATGCCGCGACTGGTCTGACGGACGACCAACGCGTGACTCGACGGGCTGCAGAGTGCGGAGACTCCGAGCAGCGACACCGTCTTGCCGTTGGTGTAGTTGCCGTTCTGGTCGGGCGCGCCGAGCATGACCGCGTCCCGCGTTCCGGGAGTGATCTTGCCCCAGTACGGCGGATAGTCGGTGACGCTGCCACCGAAGACCGAGGAAAGGCTCGGGATCCACAGCCACGTGCCCTCGACCAGCGGTGCCGTGTACACGGTCGTCGGACCGAAGCCGGCCGGCGCCGGGCGACTGACGTTGGCACAGGAGTCTGCGAAGGCGGGCCCGGCCAGTCCGGTGACGGCGAGTGCCGCGACAGCCGCGGCAACGATCGATCGACGAAGCATGCTGTATCCCCCTTTGTCGTGGACGACTTTCCGGGCGCGAGTCTGCTCGAGACTGACGCATCGTGCAGCGATATACCGACATTCACTGACCGAACTGTGCCGGAAGCGCACTCGACGCCGTCTTTGTCCGACCCTCATGCGCACGAAATCCGGGCGGCCGCTCGACGGGACGTTGATGCTGCGTGCCGTCCATGACCATCGGTGACACGCTCACTCCGTGAGCAACCGCGCGCACCCGCGAGAGCCAAGCCAACGGGTGGTCGATCCGCGGCCGGGCGTCTGGCGCAGAGTGCGGTTGTTCCTCGCGTGGTTCTTCGCACCACGCGCCGCCCCGACTGCATGGCAGCGCCGGCCGTACCTACGCAACCGGGATCGCCGCCCTGGCAGGTTCACCCGCTGATCGCGCCTACCCCGCTATGACGATGGCGCTGTGCCACGATTCGGTCGTGATCGCGCTGTGTCTGTTCATGGCTCTGGCGTTCGGCGGGCTCGATCAATATGTCGGCAGCTTCAGCGCCCACCCACTCGGTGCGGACGTGAGCGGACTCTCGGCCCCGTGGCTCGTCCTGCCCTTTGTCTTCGGCGCCACTCAAGCGACGTCGCGGCGCGCAGCCTTGCTCGGACTCGGAACAACGCTGGTCGCCCTGGTCGGTTACATGCTGATGACCTTCAGCCCCCTGGAGAACGCGCACTTGACCCTCACCGGACTGATCGGATTCCTGCGAGGCGGCAACATGCGCTGGTTCGGGGCCGGCGTTGTGACCGGACCTGTGTTCGCATGGCTCGGGTACCACTGGCGAGCGCGCCGCGCGATGATCGCCGGGCTCGCAGTGGCCGCGCTGGTCTGCCTCGAGCCCTTCTTCCGGCACGAATACGGGAACGCCATCCGGTCGACGCTCGTTGCCACCTGCGAGGTGGCCGCCGGCATGGCCTTTGCGCTCGCGATCGCCGTCCGCGCCGTCGTTGATCGCAGCAGGCACCAGGCGGGCTGACGGCACAGCCACTACCGTCGTTCAGGGTTGCGCGGTTGGTTGCGTCGGGCGGGGTAGCTGATGTCTACCGTCGATGCCGAGCTTGGCGTAGACCCGCTTCAGGTGGGTCTCAACGGTGCTGCGGGCTACGTGCAGGTCGCGTGCGATGTCGGGGTTGCTCATGCCGGCAGCGGCTCGGTCCGCGACGAGGCGTTCGGCTCGGGTGAGCGCGTTCCATCCCGTGCGGGACCGCGGGGTGGCCGGTCGATGCGTCGAGACGGGGGCTTCGGCTTCGTATACGCGGTCGAGGAACGCGGCGATGGGTCCGAGCAGGCTGTCCTGGTCGCCGGCCCACGGGTGGTGGTCGACGCCGGGGACGACGACGAGTTCGGCTCCGGGGATCATGTCCGCGAGGTCGTGGGCCTCTTGTAGCGGGACGAACTCGTTGTCGCGGTGCAACACCAGCGTCGGCACGGTCACCTGCGCGACGGCCTTGCGTGCGTCGGCGAGCGTGATCGCGGTCATGACGTGGCGGACCATCGCGGGGCTTGCGGCTGCGCGTTCGATGGCCGCAGTCGTGGTCCGGATGGCAGCGTCGCCCGCCGACGAGGGTGCGTAGACGTCGAGAGAGGCGCCGGTGCCCCAGTGCTGGAGGAGTTGTTCGAGAACGGCCTGGTAGTCGGGCGGTGGCGGCCGCATCGAGGTGCCGTAGAGGACGAGCGCGCCCACCGGGTGGTCCAGCGAGTAGCGGATGGTCAGCGGCCCGGCCTCGCTGAACCCGAACAGGACCGGTGCGTGCGCTTCGGCTGATGTGATGACGGCGTGGAGGTCGTCCACCCGTTCTGCCGGGCTCGGTGGATCCGCAGTCGGATCGGACAGACCGGTGCCGAGCTTGTCGTAGCGGATGAGCCGGCAGTGCCGTGCGAGCTTGCGCATGAAGCTGCGGTACGTCGCCAGCTGCCACTGCAGCTCGAGGTGTGAGGTCAGACCCGGCACCATCACGAGGTCCGGCGGCCCGTCGCCGAGGACCTGGTAGGCCAGCGCGCCCCGCGAGCTGACGGCGTAGTGCGTTGGGGGCATCACATCCACATTTTCACCGCAAATACCCGAACTCGGGGATGTGCGCGCGGCCGGCTTTCCTGACGATCGTGATGACGTCCACCGCCGAACTGCTTGGAGCCGAGATGGATGACGTGGTCATCGTCGGCGGACGCTGCGCCGGTGCGGCGACCGCGATGCTGCTCGCCCGCGCCGGCGTCTCGGTTCGGCTCGTGGAGCGGGCTCGGCGGCTCGGTGACGTGGTGTCCGGACACCTGGTCAAGCCCGCCGGTGCCGCTCGCCTGCGTCGCTGGGGCCTGCTCGACGACCTCCTCGACGGCGGCACACCGCCTCTTCGCGATCGCGTGCTGTGGGCCGACGGCGAGCCACTGCTTGTCAGTGGCTCGGCGGCGGAGCTTCCAGCGCTGGCACCGCGGCGTCCCGTGCTGGACGCCGTCTTGCTGCAGGCTGCGGCCGACGCCGGCGTCACGGTCGAGCTCGGTGCGGCCGTGCGCGGTGTCATCGGCAAGCGAGGTCGCGTCGTCGGCGTGGCGACCGCGAACGGAGACCGGGCCGCCCGGCTGGTCATCGGCGCTGACGGCCGCAACTCGCGCGTCGCGCGTGCGGTGGGGGCGGACTACACGGCGTACACGCCGGCGGCGACGTTCGCCTACTACACCTACTGGCGCGGCACCCGGGTGACGCAGCTGCATGCCTGGCTGGAGCAGCACCTGTTCGTCGGGATGTTCCCCACCAACGACAGAAAGACGCTGGTGTTCTACCAAGCTCCGGCGGCGCTGTTCGAGGGGGCGCGGCGTGAGCCGATGCGGCGCTACCTGAACACACTGCAGGCACGGCCGCCGCTCCGCGAGCTGCTCGGCGACGGTGTGATCGACGAACCTCTCAAAGGGATCCGTGACCTGCCCACGTTCTTCCGCCAGTCCGCGGGCGCGGGATGGGCGCTGGCCGGCGACGCGGGCCACCACAAGGACCCCTTGATCGCGAGAGGCATCGCAGACGCATTCCGCGACGCCGACCTGCTCGCGGCCGCCACAGTTGCCGGATGGGACACCGACCTCGAGGCCGCGCTCGGCGGCTACCAAGCCGCACGCGACGCCGTCGCAGCGCCACTCGCCGCCGCGAACGCCGCATTGGCCACACTCGCAGCGCCGAGTTGCGACCTCCTCCGGCGCTGGCAGGAGATGACAGCGCTGGAGGCCGCGCTCGACCCAGTCGAGGATCCCTCGCCCGTTCCGGATGAGGTGCGGGCTTCATGACGTCGCCGCGTGTATCGGCAGCCGGATGTGAACCGCGACGCCCCACCGCCTTTGCCGCCTGCATCACGTGGACGCGGCGGGCGTCGCCTCACGAGTGACACGACGAGGCCGGCTTCGCCACGGGCGAGAGCGTCACGACCCGTCCGCGTGGTCCGACGCCGGACAGGGGCACGTATGTGATCTTGAGGCACTGCCCGACGCGCTGCGTGGCCAGTTGCGAAGTAGTGGCAACGAAGCAGTCGCCGGATGCATGGGGGTCGCCCAGGCAGAGCCGCGGCGATGTCGTTGTCACAATTCCGACGAAGGTATGTGTCGGCGACGCCGAGGAGCAGGACACCAGGGCCGCAGCGGCTGCGACCACAGCGACCTGTCGGAGCGCTTTCAGTTTTGTGGTCGCGATCATCTTTGCGCTCGGCACCCGCGGCTGTCGTGGGCGCTGATCTGGCGGTACGCGTTGCTGCTGGGGATGTCGGGGTTCACGTCGAGCAGTACGGTGCTGGACGACAACGCTGTCCCACCGATGATGTATTGCGCTGGTGCGGGTCCGTGCCGGTCGACGTTGACGCCGTCCCACTGCGCGGACAGTCCCATCTTCTGCAGTATGCCGGCGGCGCTCGTGGCCAGTTCACCGAGCAGGCCGCTGCAGTGGAGCACCTCACCCGGTCCGAACACGTCGACTGCGGAGCTGGCGTAGGTCTCGCCGGCCCCGGCGGCCCTACCTACGGCGACGACACCTGGTCCGGTGAACCCGCCCGGAATGACGAACCCGACCGGGCAGCGCCTGCTTTCGGTGCCGCACACGCCGGTAGCGGTGACCGTCGGCAAGGACCGTGCTCCGAAGTCGCTGAACACAACGGTGCCGACCAGGCTTGGGGAGACCGGTAGGACCTGGACGTGGATGTTGAGCCCGTGCGCCTTGAACGCGGCGTCGAGCTGCGCTGCGCCGGCGGACGGGTCGGTGATCCGGGCGATGGTCGCGCCGCCGTCCCGGCTGAGTGCGACCAGACGCATGCTCGGCGCCGCGGTCGGCGTCGACGTTCGCGTGATGGTGACCCCGGTCAAGCCGAGGATCGCGACGCCAGCCGCCGCCAGCGCTATCCGTCGGGTCGCTCGAGGCGAGGCCTTCGCCGGCGCTGGTTGTCTCTGCTCCTGGGCGTCGACGGTCACGATCCGGTCGAGCAGCGCGACCGCCGGCGGCGTCACGCCGAGGCCGGCGAAGTCGGAGACCGGTGCCGGGTTGGCAGTCGCCAAGCGCCGCAAGACGTCAGGATGGGCAGTCACGGGGTCTCCTCGGAAGGTTCGCCGGGCAGGTACCGAAGAACAGGAATCGTGGAGTCGCCTGCCGACAGCCGCGCCGCCAGGCGACGTCGGGCCCGGTGCAGCCGCACCTTGGCGGCACCGGGAGTGCAACCGAGAACGACCGCGGCGGCGGCGTGGTCCAAGCCCTCCCACGCGACCAGCCGCAGGATCTCCTGGTCCGCCGGCCGCAACGCGGCCAGCGCAGAAATGACGGCATCCCGTTCGCCGGCCACCTCCGCGGCGCCGTCGACCAAGAGCGTGTCCCGTAGCCGAGCCAACAGCCGCATCCGGCGACGTTCGCCGCGGCGCTGATTGCGCAGCACCCCACCGGCGATGCCGTACAACCACGGCAACAGGTTCTCCGGAGCCTGGGTGAACCGTCGCCATGCCACTACGAACACCTCGGCGGCAAGGTCGTCGGCGCTGGCCCGGTCGCCGAGCCGGCGAACGCCGTACGCGACGATCGCGCCGTAATGGTCGGCGAACGCGCGGCGAAACGACTCCTCGTCTCGCCCGTCCGCGTCGGGGGGTGTGCTCACGTACCCCCTATGTCCGGCAACCAGCCCACGGTTACACGCCACGACGACCCGCGACATGATCACATGCGCCGGCTTCCTGGCGGTCGCGGATGAACCGAGGCCCGGTCCCCAGCCTGTCGGCCAACGCACATCTTGGACAGCCGGCGCACGTCCGGGAAGTGACACCGGCACTGCACACTGACACTGTGGATCGAACGCCTGCATGGCCTCCCGCGGTTGACGCCGATCCGAAGCGGGTGGCGAAGTGGGCACGTGGACGTCTGGCCAGCGCCGGCGTACCGCGACCGACCCGGGTTGTGGCCGCGGCGGTGACGCCAGACACGTGGCGACTCGTCCTGACGTTCGCCTCCCCGCCGCCAGGCACCGCCGACGAGGCGCGGACCGCACTCGCGCCTGTCGAGGTCGAGATCGCGGAGCTGGTCTTCCGAGGATGACGCTGAGGCGCTACGCCCCCCGACTACCCGACCAACAGGTGCCGTTCTCGCGCAGATGAGTAGTTGAACTCAGGACAGGGCCGCTGGGAGTGCGGGACCGTCTTGCCATAAGCAGCCCGACAGTGAGCCAAGACGGCGGCCAATCGGCAGATGCGAGGACAGCCACGCGAGCCGTTGCGATCCTCGGAGCCGTTGTCTGTGCCGGTGTGGCGGTCCTCATCGCTGCCACGACTGTGCTCATCACCTTCGGGCTGTCCGAGAGCTACGGCTTCGGTCCGGGCTGGGATTGGTCAGCCTTCCTGATGACGGGCGGCGCCGCAGCATTGACCGGCGCAGCAGCCCTGGGTGCCATCCGTCTCTCGAGATTCCGGATCCGCGCGCTCCCTGTCTTGGGGGTGTCGGTGGCGGCAGTGTTTGCCGCCGCGTATGTCGCGGGGGTGGTCGGCAACAGCCTGCACCACTAGTGGTCCGGGGCAGTGCCGTTCCAAGCCCTCGACAGGTTCGCGTCCGCGGATCGGGTGTGCGAGTCATGGCGAAGGTGGACCCAGGAGGCGGCAGACTGCCAGGTCTACGAGGGAGCGTTCATGCGAGCAGAAGAGAAACTGGCCGAGATGGGTCTGACGTTGCCGGCGGAGATGCGGACGCCTCCGGGCTTTCAAGCGCTCTGGAGTCAGGTGCGGGTGGTTGGCGACAGGGCTGTCATCGCGGGCCATGGCCCCCGACAGCTCGACGGCACCTTCGCGGGGCCGGCGGGGAAAGTCGGCGCCGACCTGACGGTCGAACAGGGCTATCAGGCAGCTCGCGCTGCTGGTCTCGCCGTCATCGGTGATCTCCGTCGCGAGCTGGGTGACCTGGATCGGGTGGAGTGCTGGGTTCGCGTGTTCGGAATGGTCAACGTTGCCCCCGGTTTCACTGCGATCCCGCAAGTGATCGACGGGTTCACCGACCTCATGATCGAGCTTTTCGGAGAGGAGAGCGCCGTCTGCCCCCGGTCGGTTGCGGGCATGGCGGAGCTCGCCCTCAACTCCCCGGTGATCCTCGAAGGAGAAGTGCGGCTTCGGGCTATGTAGGTGCCGTTCTCCTGCGATGAACATCTGGTTCTGGGTCTCGGGTAGCGCCACCTCGGCTGGCTCGGTGCCTCGGTCGCTCCCCATACCGAGTGGCGCCAACGTTCGCCGGACGCGGTCGCTACCGCGTGGGGAGGTGCCGTTCTGCTCCGTTCACTCGTCCGTCCGCGCGCCCTCCGCGACCACGGGCGCGAAACGTGGAGTGCCTTGCCCGAGACGGGTCCGCGCGCTGAACATGCGCCCGCGCGCGGGCTGCAGCGGAGCGAACGACATCATGCCGACCGGGGCTGGTACATCGTCGTAGATGGCTTCCATGCCGCCGCGCATGAAGTAGGTCTCGTGCCAGAACCCGGTGCCGGCGGAGTCGCGCAGGAACTCCTGCCACCACGCCTTGTGCGGAAGCTCGCGGGTCCAACGCTCGAGGGCATCCATGTCGCGCCAGTACTGCCGCATACCAAGATGCGGTGGCAGAAGCGAGAACAGCAGGTTCTCGTGCCGCAGCAGCCCCTCCGGATGCTCGCTCACCCCGGACCGAATCTGCCGACCAGTCGTCAGCAGCTTTCGCAGGCCTCGGAGCTTCCGGACCCGCATGCCCAAGTAGATGACGACCAGGTCCGGAAAGTCAGCAAGATCGACCGTCTGACGCTGCACGGTCGCACTGCCTTGAGCGCGCTCGGTCACGAATGACGATCTTGGCGGACTCTCACGTCGGACGCCAGGTAGGTGAGGCGATATCCCTCAGCCTGCGGAGTCCCCATGTTGCGGTCGGTCTAGTGGCTCGAGGATGCGGTCGATGAGCGCGTCGATGGAGTAGTGGTTCTTCTCGATCACGAAGTCCGCGCCTGCCGCGACGGCGCCAGCAGCCTCGGCGGCTCGTCGACTCGCTGTGTGCACGATGATCCGGGTGCGGGGGCATGCCCGCCGCAGTGACGGCAGGATTTCAACGCAGGTTCGTTTGCCGATGTAGAAGTCCAGGACAAGAACGTGCGGCGTCCAGGCCGTGACGGTCGACAGCGCCTCGTCGAGGTTGTCGGTGCGGCGTACCTCCTCGCAGCGCGGGTCGTCGGTCAGCCAGATGTCGAGCAGGTCGAGGATGTCGACTTCGTCGTCGACGATCAGGACTCGCATGGGCGGCCTAGTTCAGGGAGGTGCCGAGCAAGGCTTCGGCACCCATGAGGCCGACGAGGCGGCGGGTCGACGTGGTTGCGCCGGTGACGACCACGGTGCCGCCGGCGCGACGGTGCAGGCTGGCCATCTGCAGGATCAGGCTCAGCGCGATCCAGTCGAGGAACTGAACGTCGGCAAGATCAACACAGACACGCTTCGCGGCACGCCGTGCCTCGTCCAAAACGCAGGACAACGCGTCGCGATGCATGACGTCCAGCTCGCCGTGCAGGGTCACCCTGGCGTGCTCGCCGGTGACAACGACGTGGGCTGGACGGGCGCTGTCGGTCGGCATGCTCGTCTCTCCGGGGGGTCAGGCGGGTGAGGCGGCACTCGCTGCTGAGGCTCGAGAACAGCATCGGCGAAGGACGTTCCGCGCGCTATCGGCCGGTTGTGCAGAATAGCCCGTTCGAGATGACTAGTCCGGAACGCCGGACATGGCTCCGCCCCGGTATCGGGGGGCTCACCGGGGCCGAGTCAGAGGCGCCCTACTCAGAAAGGCCCCGCCGCCCACGGGGGCCGGGTAAGCGCGGATGGCCAGCCGGCTTCCCAGCGACCGCAGCGTGCCGATCGGCAGCGGTCCGAGTCGCGATGCAGATACCTCGTGTAGCGATACAAGATGGGGGTAGGGGGACTTCCGTCTCGGAGGTGTGGCATGACGGGCTTTCTCTCGACCGCGGTCAAAGGCCGTAACCCGTTCGTTCTGCAGATCGCGTCAGTGGCCGCCATCGGTGGGTTCCTGTTCGGTTACGACACAGGCGTCATCTCGGGCGCGTTGCTGTTCATCAAGAAGGACCTCGGCGCGTCGACCGCCGCGCAGCAATGGATCGTGGCGGTGCTACTGCTCGGCGCGATTGGGGGCGCGGTCATCGCTGGCTACCTCGCCGACCGGATCAGCCGCCGCTGGACGAAGGCGATCTCCGGCGCTGTGTACGTCATTGCCGCGCTCGGCTCGGCGTTCGCTCAGGATGTCCCGGAGCTCATCGTCGCCCGGTTCGTCCTCGGGCTGTCAGTCGGCTGCGCGTCATTCGTGTCGCCGATGTACATCGCCGAGCAAACTCCGCCGAAGATCCGCGGCGGGGTCGTGTCGTTCAACCAACTGATGATCGTCTCCGGCATCCTGTGCGCCTACATCGCCGACTGGGCACTGAAGGGCGTCGCCGGAAACTGGCGATGGATGCTCGGCCTCGCGGCGCTCCCTGGGCTCGCGCTCCTGGTCGGCATGTTCTTCGTGCCCTACAGCCCGCGGTGGTTGGTCGAGAAGGGCCGCACCGAAGAGGCGAAAGACGTGCTGCAGAAGACGCGCCCCAAAGACGAGGTCGCGGACGAGCTCCAGGACATCGAGCAGGTTGTCGACGAGCAGCGTCAGGTCCGGCTGACCGACCTGTTCCGCGGGCGGATCCGCGCGCTGGTCGTCGTCGGACTCGGGCTGGCGATCTTCCAACAGCTTGTCGGTGTGAACACGGTCATCTACTACTCGCCGACGATCCTGTCCTTCACCGGACTGCAGGCGAACGCCGCCGTCACACAGGCGTTGACCATCGGCATCGTCAACGTCGTCTTCACGGTCGTCGCCGTCCTGCTGCTCGACCGTGTCGGTCGCCGGCCGCTGCTGCTCATCGGCACGATCGGGCTGACGATCGCGTTGATCGTGCTTGGCTTGTTCTTCCAGCTGCCAGCACTTCGCCATGACGCGCCCTGGGTGGCGCTGGTGGCGCTCCTGGCGTTCATGGCGTCGTTCGCGGTCGGCCTGGGTCCGGTGTTCTGGCTGATGATCAGCGAGATCTACCCGCTGAAGTACCGCAGTCGCGCGATGGCCGTCTCCACGGTCGCGAACTGGGCGGCGAACTTCCTCGTCTCCTACTTCTTCCTCTCCTTCGTCGGCTGGGTCGGGAAGCCCGGGACGTTCTGGATCTACGCCGGCCTCGGCGCCGCCGCGGTCGCGTTCTTCTGGTGGCGCGTACCCGAGACCAAGGGCCGGTCCCTGGAGGACGTCGAGCGAGAGGTGATCGGCAATGCGTATCCGGCCGGCGGGCACGCCACGACGGCGGCGCGCGAGCGCCAGCACCATTCAAGACAGTAACGAGCGGTGTCGCATTTCGTGCCACCGATCATGACGGTGGCGAAGCGCGTCTGCGCTGTCACGGCGCTTATGGGCTGCAGTTCCGGTTCGCATCCACGGGTGGCGGTCAGCGGCAGGAATCGCGAAACTGCCTCTCTTCGACCCTCGTGGTGGCCATCTCGGCCGCCGAGCCATGCCGCTCGAGCAGGTCAACGCGGATCTGATCGACGTCGTCGGACAGCCGCTGCCCGATGTTGCGAAGGTCGCCGGGGCTATGGCGAGCGATCGAACTCAGATTGCCGCCTTCATCTGCCAGCGCGGACTTGACATCTTCGGGAGTTGCGCCGCCGCTGCTGACCCGGTGGAGTGTCTGGTCAACCTCGGCGAGTACCTGGGAGATCTGACTGCACGCAGTGTGACGGTCGGTTTGACTGCTGCAGGAAGCTGCTCCGAGCGCAGTGATCGCGGCGACCAGGACGGTCACTCCTGTTCGGAATCCCACTACGAACGCATTCCGCGTGACTGGCCCTTGTAATCACAGATTCCCGCCTCGCCGGCACTCGGGGCGGTCCTTCGTTGGGCCCAGTCCGGCCACGCGCGACCTTGATGCGCGGCCTTGATGCGCGGACTCGGCGACGACTTCGGCTGCGCCGAACGGTGTCGCCTGTTGCTTAGGCGGCGGACGAGTCGGCCTGTAAGCCGGGTTCTGTGCACTCGGTCCGGGGACCGAGCCGGCGACCATCCCTCTCGTGTTGCCGTTGCCGACAACCTCTAGCGGTCTACCCGGGAGCTCGGGCGGGCCGCCCTCGAACGCTCCCTGTCTGACCTTGCTCCGGGTGGGGTTTGCCGAGCCGGTTGAGTCACCTCAACCGCTGGTGGGCTCTTACTCCACCGTTTCACCCTTGCCCCGGCGCGAACGCCGTGGCGGTCTGTTCTCTGTGGCACTGTCCCGCGGGTCACCCCGGGTCGGTGTTACCGACCACCCTGCCCTGTGGAGCCCGGACTTTCCTCGGCGAGCGACCCCGAAGCATCGCTCGACGCGGCCGCCCGGCCGGCTCGTCCGCCGTACCACCAATGTACGGCGCCGAGCGATCGTCGTCACGAGGGCGGCGGGTTGATCCACTCCGCGACACCGCCATGGTGCGAGCACGTGCCGGATCGGTGCGCCGAGTACGACAGCGTTCCGTCGACGCATTTCGCCGTCGCACCCGAGGTCGACGTACTGCCCGTCGATGTCGACGTCGTCGACCCGCCGTAGGCGCCGACGTAGACCTCCGGCACGCCCCGGCCGCCGTAGCGCTGGTAGGCCT
Organism: Mycobacteriales bacterium; assembly: GCA_035695045.1. GTDB lineage: Bacteria > Actinomycetota > Actinomycetes > JAFAQI01 > JAFAQI01 > DASSKP01. The sequence continues at coordinate 74,367 of DASSEX010000008.1, forward strand.
GCCACCAGTTCGTCGCGATCGCCCGCTGCGCCACCCGCAAAGACAGCCGGCCGGAGCAGACCAAGTCGTGCAGCTGGTTCTCGAGCAGGTCCTTGGTCTTCGCGCCCGCACCAGTTGCGTAGGGCTCCGGCCACAGGTTCCGCGGGTTGCTCGGTGCACCACCGAGCTCCAGCGCGATGAGGTGGTCCTCTTCGTAGTCATACGTCGACACGTCACCGCGGAAGGCATAGCCGGAGTCGAGCTGCTGCACCTTCAGCGACGTCGTGTAGCCCGACGGGGGCCGGATCGTCGACGTGTAGCCGGTCCGGCAGATCGTCGACCTGATCGTCTGCTGCGTCACCGCCGGGTTGACCGCACCCGGTGTGCGTCCACTGTTCGGGAGGACGACGCGGCCGCCGTTGACGAAGACGTCGCCGCGGTGGTGGCGCTGACGATGACGCACAACGTGACGCGGCGTCTGCGGCGACTGGACGTGCGGGTCCGGCGTCGCGACGCCCACGACCGGCGCCGCCTTCGCCGAGGGCTGGTCAGCCACCGGCTGGCAGCCCGCGATCGACATCGCCGCGACGCACGAAGCCGCAGCGACGATGGAGGGCAGGCGCATGAGGATCCGATCGAGTCAGCGGTGTCAGTCAGCGTTCGTCAGCGCTCATACCGTCGCACGGATCGCGCCGCGAGGTAATCCGCTGATGCGGCGATTCGTCCGGTTCCTCATGACTAGTCCTCCGCCCGACCGAGCGAGTCCACGCTCTACGGTCAAGCAATGGCCGCCGCAGGGAGGAGGTTGTCACCGCTCGACCGGCGGATCATCGCGCTCGCCATCCCCGCGCTCGGAGCGTTGATCGTCGAGCCGCTCTACACCCTGACCGACACGGCAATCGTCGGGCACCTCGGCCGTGCGCCGCTGGGCGGCCTCGCGCTCGCCACGACGGTTCTCAACCTGATCGGGTGGACATCGGCGTTCCTCGAGATGGCGACGACGTCACAGGTCGCCTTCCGCCGCGCACGTGGCGACGCGGAAGCGGCCGACACCGCAGCGACGGCGGCCTACCTGACCGCTGCCGCTCTCGGCGTCGTCGTCGCCATCGTTGTCGCGTTCGCCGGGCCGCCCATCGCGGCACTACTGGGCGGGACCGGCGCGATCCAGCACAACGCCACGACCTACCTGCACATCTCCGCGCTCGGCATGCCCTTCCTGCTGCTGACCTTCGCCGGCACGGGCCACCTGCAAGGGCATGCGGACACCAGGACTCCGCTCCGCATCGTCCTGCTCGCCAACGTCGTCAACGTCGTCCTCGAGGTCGTCCTCGTGTACGCAGTCCATGCCGGCGTCGCCGGATCGGCGTGGGGGACCGTCGTGGCGCAGATGGTCGCGGCCGCGAGCTTCCTCGCGGCGGGACGGCGGCGGATGCCGACGGCACCCCACCGGCCGCCGGCACACGAGTTCTTGCTGCTGCTCCGCGACGGGCTGGCCCTCGTCATCCGCACGGTCGCACTGGGTGCGGCGCTCGTCATGGCAACGGCAGTCGCGACACAGGTCGGCCCGGCGACCCTCGGTGGCCATCAGATCGCCCTGCAGGTGTGGCTGCTCCTCGCACTCACTCTCGACGCACTCGCCGTGCCCGCGCAGGTCTACGTGGGCACCGCGCTCGGCAGCGGCGACGTCGAGGAGGCCGCACGCATCGGCGCGCGCTGCCTCCGGCTCGGGCTCATCGTCAGCGTCGCCGTCGGCATCGCCACCATCGCGCTCTCCGCCGCTCTTCCCTACGTCTTCACCAGCGACGGCGACGTACGTCATGTCGCCCTCCTCGCTCTCATCGTGTGCGGGGCGCAGCAACCGTTCGCCGCACTCGCGTTCGTCTACGACGGGCTGCTGCTGGGCGCGGGAGACTACGCCACCTTGCGTCGCGCGATGCTGCTCGCGCTTCTCGCGTTCGCCCCGCTCGCCATCGCGACGCTCGTCGACCACCGGCTCGGCATCGTCGGCATCTGGCTCGCGCTGACCTGCTGGCTGGCAGCGCGCACCGCACTGCTGGGCCGTCGCTGGAGCAGCCGCTCCTGGGCGGCGGCAGCCGTCACATCTGCCGCGGCCAACTGACCGACTGGCCGTCTAGGGCCGAACCGCTCCGATGAAGCCGGGGATGAACACCTTGTCGTACTCGACATTCGCACCGGTGTGCGGCGCGTCGATCATCTGGTCGCCACCGACGTAGATGCCGACATGGTGGATCGTCAACGGGTCGGACGTGTCCGTCGCGAAGAAGACCAGGTCACCGGGTCGCATGTGCCCGACGTCGATGTGGTGACCCTCGACCCACTGATAGCCGGTGTAGTGGTCGATCGAGAAGCCGGCATGCGCCCAGGCGAACAACGTCAGACCGGAACAGTCGAAGCCCACCGTGTGCAGGCCTGCGTCGTTGCCGTCCTCGTTCACGGCGCCCAGCGTCGGACCGGTGGCATCGCCACCGGCCCACGAGTAGGGGACGCCGAGCTCCTTCTTCGCCCACGACAGGGCGATCCGGCCCTGCTTCGCGGTCGCCCACGGCATCGCATCGCCCGCGGCCTGCATCTCGGTCCACGCCGCCGCGAGAGCCGCTCGCTCCTCCGCGGCTTTCGCGCGCGCGTCCGCTGCCGCCTGCGCGACGGTCAAGGTGGCGACCTTGTTCTCCTGCGCGGCGAGCTGCTTCGCGACGCTGATCTGCTGGACGGTCAGCTGGCTGATCAACGTGTGCTGGCTGGCCAACGCATCCATCGCCGCCTGCCGGGCAGCCGCAGCTCTGTCCGCGATCTGCTGCACCTTCTGCTGCGCAGCATCGGCAGCAGCCGAGAGCTCTGCTTGTCGCTGTTGTGCCGCCGCGAACTCCTGCAGCATCTCCTGCTGCTTCTGGGACACGGCGCCCAGCAGCGCGGCCTGGTCGAGGATCGCCGACGGGCCACCGGACATCAACACGACGGCGACGGTGCTGAGCGGACCGCCGGCCATGTACGACGCACGCGCGAACTCGTTGACCTGCGCCTGCATCCGACTGACCTCTGCCGCCGCCGCAGCCAACGCAACGCGGGCCGCGTCGGCCGCGTCCTGTGCAGCGCGCAGCTGATGCATCGCCGTGTTGTAGCGCTCGATGGCCGTCCGCGCCGTCGCTGCCATGGCGGTGAGCTGTGCCTGAGCACTGGCTACTGCTGCCTGGGCATTCGCCAGGCGCTTCTTGTCCGCCGCCGCCTGGCCTTGCGCAGCGTTGAGCGCCTTGTGCTTCGCGGCGGCTTGCTTTGCTGCGGCCGCGGCTGAGGGGTCGTTCGAGCCGGTCGCCAACGCAACGCCGGGTGAGAGCAGGACGAGCACGCCGGCGACCGCGGCTCCCAGCGCGCGGCGGCGCCACAGTGTCGGTGACACAGGCGCCTCCGGGGGGAAGAACGGGCGATTCGCCTGGTGGGCACGAGTCCCGCACCCATCTCGTCCCACCCTGCCGAGCCGAGCTTCGCCCCGGCATCGATACGCGGCGAAACGGCACGAACTGACTATGCGATCAAGGCCCGGGATGATCACGCCAGAGTGAAGGTCACCCTCCGAGCGGCCACGTCGACCGACTCCAGCCGGACGTCAACCTCGTCGCCGAGCGGCAGGTTGGCGCCGTCGAGGCGGGCGCGCACGGCCGGATCCCGAAGCTGCACCGCACCGCCCTTCTCCCCCGCCTCCGTGACGACGCCGCGGAAGACCTCCCCGCACCGGCTCTGCAGGATCAGCGCCTCCGCGAGATCGACCACCGCGCGGTCCACCTCGTGCGCCCTACGGTCGGCGTCGGCCATGACCTCCGGCAACGCCGGCAGCCCGACCCGCACCCAGTCCGGCACCGCTTCGCCCGCGCACAGCGAGAGACAGCACTCCGACACATACCTGTCGGCGAGCCGGCGCAGCGGCGCGGTCGCATGCGCATACGAGGCTGCGACGGCGGCATGAGTGCTGAGCTCCGGCGGCGACCCGTCGAAGGCGACGTACGACGCCCCGCGGAACAGCACGGTGGCGAGCCGAATCATTGCCGCCTCCGCCGGAACGTTCGGGTCGAGGCGGCGTACGACATCGGCATAGGCCTCGCCGGGGCGCCACTCGATGCCGAGCGCGTTGGCGCTGCGTCGCAGCGATGCGATCGTCGCGTCCGAAGGCGGTGGCATCGTCCGCAACAACCCGACCTTGCCGTCGAGCATGAGCTTTGCAGCCGCCATGCCCGTGAGCAGCGACAGCTGCGCGTTGTAGTCCTCGACCGGCAGCGGCGCGCGGTAGGTCAGCTCCCATCCGTCACCGTCGCGCTCGACCTGCTGTTCGGGCTCGGCGAGGGACACGCCGCCGCGGTCGCGTTCGCGTTGCTGCCGCAGCGTTCCCACCTCCTTCAGCAGGTCGGCCACGTCCCCGCCCTGCTGCTGCGGCGAGACGTAGTCGAGCTGCGCGCGACTGCGCACGATGCTGCGCCGTACGTCGACCGACGTCGGCTCGCCGTCGGCGTCGAGCTGCATCCGCCAGAGCACCGCCGGCCGGTCCTGACCCGGCAGCAGGCTCGCGGCGCCCTCCGAGAGCACCGGTGGATGCACCGGGATCCGGCCGTCGGGCAGATACAGCGTCTCGCCACGTGCATGCGCCTCGCGGTCGATCGCCCCGCCGGCTGTGACGAACGCGGCGACGTCGGCGATCGCGTACGCGAAGTCGTAGCCGCCGCCGGTCCGCCTGTCCAGCCACAAGGCCTGGTCCAGGTCGCGCGACCCCGCCGGGTCCAACGTGACGAGCTCCACATCGGTGGCGTCGACGTGTCCGGCGGCGTGAAGAGCAGCTGCCTGTTGCTGCGCCTCCGTGATCACGTCGGCCGGAAACTCCCCGGGAAGCTCGAGATCGGCGCGCAACGCAGCGAGTGCCTGGGTCAGGTCACCACCGCTGATCGTGGTCTTGCGCTGTGCCATCAACGCCGCTTCGTCCGAAGCTCGTCACCGAGATGGCTGGTGTCGTTGAGCAGCTTCACCACACCTGCGCTGTCGTCGTACCAGTCGACGGCGCACAACGACGCGGGGTCCAGATGCATCCGGTAGACCGCATGTGTCGGGGCATCAAGCGCGTCGCGCAACAGCGACTTGATCGGCGTCACGTGCGAGACAACGACGATCGTCCCGGCGCTGTACGCCGCCGCCAGCCTTTCGCGCGCGCGGGCCACGCGCGCGAAAGTGTCGAGAAACGACTCGCCACCCGGAGGAGCAACCGCCGGGTCGGCGAGCCATCGGCCCAGCGCATCCGGCCACTGCGACTGGATCTCGGCCCAGCTGTGTCCCTCCCACTTGCCGAAGTCGGTCTCGGCGAGGTCGTCGTCGATGACGACCACTCGGCCGACCGCTTCCGCGACTGCCGATGCGGTTTGCGCAGCGCGACGCAGCGGTGACGAGACGACGGCAGTGATGTCGCGGCCGGCGAAGCGGGCAGCCGCGGCGCGGGCTTGTGCCCACCCCTTCTCGGTCAGCTCCGGGTCACCCCGGCCGCTGAACCGGCCCTCGATCGACAGCGGCGTCTCACCGTGCCGGAGCAGGAACGCGTGCACCGGAGTGCCGCGCGGCGCACCCCAACCCGGACGGGCGTCAGCCGCGGGGCGTGGCTCCGGCTCCGGCTCCGGGACCTCGTCCGAGATCTCCGACGTCGCCGTCGATGCACGCGGTGCCCACGCAAGGCCCCGTGCGGCGTCGTCCATCGCCTCGTTGGCCAGCCGGTCGGCGTGCGCGTTCTGCGCGCGCGGCACGTGACCGAACCGCACGTTGCCGATCCGCCGGACGAGCGCAGCGGCTTCGGCCGCGAGCGGCCGCATTGCCTCGTGCTTGATCTTCCAGATCCCCGACATCTGGTTGACGACGAGCAGCGAGTCCATCCGCACCTCGACGTCGTCGGCGCCGAGATCTGCGGCCGCCTGCAGGCCGGCGATCAGACCGCGGTACTCCGCGACATTGTTGCTCGCGACGCCGATGCCGTCGGCCACCTCGCGCAGCACCTGACCGGTGTCGGCGTCGCGGACGACGGCGCCGAAGCCCGCCGGGCCGGGATTGCCGCGGGATCCCCCGTCGGCCTCGATGACCACCCGCATACGCGCGAGCTACAGCCCCGAGGTCGCGGTGCGGACGAGGATGCGCCGGCACTCCTCGCAGCGCAGCACCTCGTCCTCGTCCGCTTCGCGGATGCGGTTGATGTCGGTCGTGTTGAGCTGCAGGTGACATCCCTCGCAGCGACCTTGGTGCAGCGCCGCCGCTCCGACACCGGATGACGACGTACGGACCTTCTCGTAGAGCGCGACGAGCTCTGCGGGCAGGCCGGACGCGGTCTCGGCCCGTTGCGCCTGCGTCTTCTCGGTCTCGGCGGCGATCTCGGTGAAAGCGGCGTCGCGACGCTGCTCGGCCTCGGCGAGGCTCGCAGCGACCTGCTCGCGCTCGGTCTTGAGCTCGGCGAGCCGCGCCTGCACGGCCTCGCGCTTCTCCATGATCTCGAGCTCGTCGTCCTCGAGATCGGACTGCCGCTTCTTCAGCGACTCGATCTCGTGCTGGAGGTTCTCGAGCTCGCGCGGAGAGCCGACCTGGCCGGCGTCGAGGCGCTGCTGGTCGCGCTGCATGCGCGTGCGGACCTGGTCGATGTCGGCCTCGAGCTTGGACTGCTCGCGACCCAGATCGCTGTCCTCGGTCTCGACGAGGACCATGTCGTCGGCCAGCCGGACGACGCGCGCCTCGGCCTCCTCGATCTGCGCGAGCTCCGGCAAGGTCCTGCGCCGGTGGGCGAGCCGGTCGAGGCTCGAGTCGAGCGCCTGCAGGTCGAGCAGGCGGAGCTGGTCGTCGGGTGCGGCCTTCACGTTTCCTCGGTCTGATGGGCGTGCACGGTCCACGGGTCGGTGACGGCGGTCGACACCGTCGTCTCCACCGTAGTCAGCAAGGCGGCGGCCTGCCCGAGCCACGGCCACTCCGTCGCCCAGTGCGCGGCGTCGACGAGCGCCACCCCGCCGTCCTCGGCGTTCTCGGAGGCCGGGTGGTGGCGCAGGTCAGCGGTGACGAGCACGTCGGCGCCGGCCCGGGCTGCCACGGCGGCGAGCTCGCCTCCGGAGCCGCCGCAGACCGCGACGGTGCTGACCGGCCGTCGCGGGTCGCCCGCGGCGCGCACCCCCCACGCGGTCGACGGCAGCGAGGAGGCGACGGCGCGGGTGAACTCGTCGAGCGTCGTGGGTCCGGCGAGGGTGCCGACGCGGCCGAGTCCGCGCCGGCCGCCGAACATGGCCAGCTCGAAGACGTCGTACGCCGGCTCTTCGTAGGGATGAGTGTCGAGAAGAGCGCGGACGACGTTGTGCCGCCGGGCTCTCGGGAGCACGATCTCCAGGCGGGTCTCAGGTGTGCGCTCGACCCGGTCCCGGGTGCCGATGGTCGGGTCCGCGTTCTTGCCGGGCAGGAAGGTCCCGGTGCCGTCCCCGAGGTAGGCGCACCGGGTGTAGTCACCGATCGTGCCGGCGCCGGCAGCGGCGAGCGCGTCGAGGATGCGGTCGACGGCGTCGGCCGGCGCGAAGGTGACGAGCTTGTCCTGCGGTTCACCGGGCCGCGGGTCGAGTGGCTCGACGTCGCGGACGCCGATCGCGGCGGCGAGGGCATCGCTGACTCCTGGATCGGCGACATCGGCGTTGGTGTGCGCGACGTAGAGGCCGATGCCGTTGCTGATCAGGCGATGGACGAGTCGGCCCTTGGCCGTTGAAGCAGCCACGGACGTCGTACCGCGGAGGTAGAGCGGATGGTGCGTGACGAGGAGCTGCGCGCCGGCGGCGATGGCCTCGTCGACCGTCGCGGCGACCGGGTCGACCGCGAGGTGCACGTTGTCGACAGCAGCGTCAGGGTCGCCGCACACGAGCCCGACCGCGTCCCACGACTCTGCCCACCTCGGGTCGTAGTGCTGCTCGAGCGTGGCGATGACCTCACCGAGCTCGGCCACTACTGCGCGACCTTCTCGCGGCCGCCGACGGCGACCGGCGCGTGGTCGTCGCGGTCCTCGCGCATCGCCGATTCGAGATAGCGGCGGATCGCGAGCGCCGCACCCGCGCCCTCCCCCGCCGCCGATGCTGCCTGCTTCGTCGACCCCGCGCGTACGTCACCGGCAGCGAAGACACCCGGGATCGATGTCTGCAGCGACATGTCGGTCTGCACGAAGCCGAACTCGTCGAGCTTGACGACGTCCTTCACCAGCTCGGTGTTGGGCGAGAGCCCGATGAAGACGAAGACCCCGTCAGGGGTGACCTCCCGGTCGTCCCCGCTGTCGACGTCGCGCAGCACGACACTGCGCAACCTGCTGTCGCCCTTGAACTCGGCCGGCGTCGTGCTCGTGAGCACCTCGATCTTGTCGTTCTCGGCGACCTTCTCCTGGACGACCTTGCTCGCGGACAGCTGCGGGTCGCGGGTCACGATCGTCACCTTCGACGCGAACTTCGTCAGGAAGATGCTCTCCTCACCCGCGCTGTTGCCGCCGCCGACGACGAGCACCTCCTTGCCGCGGTAGAACGCACCGTCGCAGGTCGCGCAGAAGTGCACCCCCGCGCCGATGAAGTCCTCCTCCCCCGGCACTCCCAGGCGCCGGTACGTCGACCCGAGCGCGAGCAGCACGGCGCCGGCTCGGTAGTCCTCGCCGTCACCGGTCGTGACGCACTTGTACCGTCCGTCGGCCCGGACGCCCGTCACCTCCTGCGCGCTGAGGATCTCGACCCCGAACCTCTCGGCCTGCGTGCGCAAGCGGTCGGCGAACTCCGCACCCGAGACACCTTCCGGGAAGCCGGGAAAGTTGTCGAGCAGCTCGGTGATGCCGGCCTGGCCACCGACGCCGGCGCGTTCGACCACGAGGGTGTCGAGCCCCTCGCGAGCGGCGTACAGAGCAGCGGTCAGGCCGGCCGGCCCGGAGCCGACGACGACAAGGTCGTAGTAGTGCCGTTTCGCGACTGTCTGCAGCCCCAGCTTCTCGGCGAGCTGGGCGTTGCTCGGCTCGACGAGAAGCGACCCGTCCTCGAACCTGATGACCGGGATGATCTGCTTGCCGTCGTTGACCTTCTCGACGTAGGCCATCGCATCGGCGTCGTCCTCGATGTCGACGAAGTCGTAGTGCACACGCTGCTCGCCGAAGAACTGTTTCGCGCGCTTGCAGTCGCCGCACCAGTTGGTGCCGTAGAGAGTGATGCCGGCGTCGGCCATGTCGGTCCTCCTCAGGCGTCGTGCAGCCGGTCGACCGCTGCGCGGATGCGGCCGGGCTGCTCCAGCCAGATGAAGTGGCCGGCGTCCTCCACGATCTCCGTCCACGCGCCCGGGATGGCAGCCGCGGTGGCGGTCGACGCCGTGACCGGCATCGGGCTGCCCGCTCCTGCGAGGAAGCCGACCGGCGTCGTGACTGACGGAAGCGACGACGTCAGTCGCGGGAGCTCCTCGTGCAGTGACTCGAACGACCGCGCGTAGGCGTCGAGCGAGAGCGTCATCGTGGCCGGCATCTCGTGCGGCGCGGTCCAGTCCGCGTAGTAGGCCGGCCACACCAGGCGCAGACTCTCGAGCGCGTCCTCCGGCGTGCCCTCACCGGCCATCGCCCGCGCGTCGAGAGCCGCCGCCTTCTCGCGCACGTCCTCCGGCGTCCGCGCGAACATCGCCGCCTCGAACTCCTTCTCGCCGCCGTCCCCGACTCCGCCGAGCGGGTCGATGCACAGCACGCCGTCGAGCCGGTCGCCCATCGCGACCGCGGCGTGCAGCGCGAGGTGGCCGCCCCACGAGTTGCCGACGAGTGTCGTGCGGTCCCACCCAAGGGCATCGAGAACGCCGGCGATGTCCTCGACGTGCGTCGCGACATCGAACGGACCGTCGAGCGACGACGGCGCCAGCCCGCGCTGCTGGTAGGTCGCGACCTCGTAGCCGTCGACGAGCTCGTCCGCCACCTCGTCCATGTACGTGAACGACATGCCAGGACCGCCGTGCAGAAGCAGGACGGGACGCCCGGCGCCGGCGACCCAGCCGCGCAGGACGCCGTTGCGGACGGGGGCCTCGAAGTCTCGACGCGACATGCGGGCATCGTATGAGCCATGGGAGCGCCCGAGGTCTGGCTCGTACGACACGGTGAGACCGAGTGGAGCGCGGCCGGCCGACACACGGGGACGACCGATCTTCCCCTGACCGAGCGCGGCCGCGAGGCGGCCCGCGCGGTCGCGCCTGCTCTGCATGACCACACCTTCGCGGCAGTGTTGACGAGCCCGCTGCGCCGCGCCCGCGAAACCTGCGAGCTCGCCGGACTCGCAGCGCACGCCGAGGTCGTCGACGACCTGCGCGAGTGGGACTACGGCGAGTTCGAAGGACTCACGACCGCACAGATCCGCGAGTCACGCCCGGGCTGGACCGTGTGGCAGGACGGCTGCCCTGGCGGCGAGTCGGTTGCCGACGTCGGCGCCCGTGCGGACCGCGTCGTCGCTCGCCTGCGGGCGGTCGAGGGCGACGTCGCAGTCTTCGCGCACGGTCACTTCCTGCGGGTGCTCGGCGCCCGATGGTGCGGGCTGGCGCCGGAAGCCGGAGCGGTCCTCGCCCTGGACACCGCGACGTTGTGTCGCCTCGGGTGGGAGCGGGAGCAGGCCGTCGTACGGATGTGGAACGCCCCAGCCGTGTTCTGAGGACCTTTGACTCTGGTCGCGTTCCGTCGCTGCGGAGGAATCTGCGGCTGACGACAACCGACGTCAGGGCTTGCCATGAACACTTCCACTGCCGCCGGGTTCGTGCCCGTTGCCACCAAGGGCGCCGTAGCCGCGAGCGACGTCAGCTATGCCCGCTCCCGGTTCGAGGGATTGTCGCGCTACGCGCGAGACCCGATCCTGTTCGCCCGGGCAAGGCTGACGCACCTGAATGACCCGGCGTTGGCACGACCGGCCGTGGCACAGGTCAACATCGACCTCAACGGTCGCCTGGTGCGCGCCCAGGTCGCCCGGCCGACGATGCATGAGGCGATCGACGAGGCACACGACCGACTGCGCGACCGCATACAGCGCGCAGCCGGCGACTGGGAGGCCATCCGCGGCAGCCGACCGTTGCGTGAGGTCCACGAGTGGCGGCACGACAGTCAGCCGACGGACCGCCCGCCGTACTTCCCACGGCCGGCGGAGGAACGGCGGGTCATCCGGCACAAGGCGTTCAGCCTGGCTCGCGCGACCATCGACGAGGCCGCGTGGGAGATGAGCCAGCTCGACTTCAACTTCCACCTGTTCACCGAGGCCGGCAGCGGGATCGACAGCGTGCTCTACCGCACTGACGACGGATCGCACTACCGGCTGGCGCAGGTCGCCCCGGCGCCCGAGCGGGTGAGTCACGGGCAGCTGCCGGTCACCATCAGCGAGCAACCCGCCGCACGGATGACTGTTCGGGAGGCGGCGGACCGGCTGAACGAGGGCAGCTGGCCGTTCGTGTTCTTCCGGGACTCCGTCACGCATCGTGGCTGCCTGCTCTACCACCGGTACGACGGTCACTACGGCCTCATCACACCCGCCGAGTAATGGTCTTCGCGCCCCGCAGCAGTGAGGACGCTTCGCGATGCAGATCGGAGTGAGGACATGGCAAGACTGGCCCGACGCGACCCGTTCACCATCGAGTGGCCCGAGTGGTTCGGCCGCCGGTTCGAGGACTGGTGGCCCGAGCGCATGCACGACATGTTCGGCCGCGGCACGATGAAGGTCGAGGAGTTCGCCGATGACGGCGCGCTCGTTGTCCGCGCCGAGCTCCCCGGCATCGACCCGGACAAGGACGTGGAGATCTCCGTCCACGACGGCTTGCTGCACATCAAGGGCGAGCGCATCGACCATGAGGAAGAGACCAAGAAGGCCTTCTACCGGTCGGAGTTCACCTACGGCATGTTCGAGCGGACTCTGCCGTTGCCGGCCGGAGCCACCGAAGCCGACGTCAAAGCCACCTACAAGGACGGCGTCCTCGAGGTCCGCATCCCGATGAAGTCCGAGGCGACCACCGCCGCGAAGGTGCCGGTGCAGCGGGTGGACTGACCCGCGGTGCGCAACGAAGAGGTCACGATCCCGGCCGGCGAGGTGGAGCTTGCCGGCCGGTTGACCGTGCCGGCAGAAGCCCGCGGAGTCGTCGTCTTCGCCCACGGCAGCGGCAGCTCACGGCACAGCCCGCGCAACCGCTTCGTGGCCTCCCGGCTGAACGCCGCGGGGATGGCAACGCTGCTCTTCGACCTGCTCAACGAAGCGGAGGAGAGGGACCGCGCGAACGTCTTCGACATCGATCTCCTGGCCCGTCGACTGCTCGCCGTCACTGAATGGCTTCGCAGCCAACCCGGTCTCGACCATCTGCCGGTCGGCTACTTCGGTGCCAGCACCGGGGCCGGGGCCGCGCTCTGCGCGGCGGCCGACCCGATGACCGACGTCGGGGCGGTGGTGTCGCGTGGCGGCCGGCCCGACCTGGCCGGTTCGAGGCTGCACATGGTTCGCGCTCCGACGTTGCTCATCGTCGGTGGCTACGACGGCGTCGTCATCGGCCTCAACCGTGAGGCGCAGGCTCGACTCACCTGCGAGAGCCGACTGGACATCGTTGCCGGAGCCACTCACCTGTTCGAAGAACCCGGAACCCTCGAACAGGTCGCAGAGCTCGCCGCCGACTGGTTCACCGCTCATCTCACGGCTGTTCCGGCCACAACCGGCGCGGCCGGACAGACGAGTCACGCCCGGCAGAACAGTTGAGTCAGCTGAGGTGGTCGGTCCAGCGGGCGCCGTCCCACCAGCGTTGACGGCCGCTGCCACCGGGATCGGGGTACCACGCCGCCGGAGGCGGCGCGGCGTACCCCGGCGCGGCGCCGTACGCAGGGGTGAACGACGTCGGCCCGCGCGATGCGCGGTTGCGCCGGACGATGCCGACGATCAGCAGCACGAGCCCGACGGTTGCGGCGAGCGCGCCCAGCACCAACAGCACGATCCACTTGGCAGCCGCGCGTGCCGCGCCGCCGAGCGTGCGGGTGACGACGGCCTGGGGGAAGCCCGCCCCGTTCGGTCTGATGTCGACGGTGTAGTCGCCGCTGGCCGGAACGTCGAAGAGGATGGCGCCGGTGTAGCTGCCTGACCCGCGCGTGATCGTCTCGGTGGCGCCGCCGGGATATCTCGTCGTCAGCCGAGTGCCGTCGGCGGCGGTGACCGTGACGTCGGCGGGAGTGAGGGTCGTCGGCCGCTCATTGGTGAAGGTGAGGCCGCCACCGCCGCTCCGACTCCCGGTGCGTTGGTAGACCTCGTAGGTGCCGGTGCCGAAGTGGCGCTGGAAGTGGGCCGGCAGCGCGAACGCCTCGCTGCCGAGAATCGTCCGGCCGAACGTCACCCCGGTGCCGACGCCGCCGGCGATCGCGATCGCGATGCCCGCCCCGAGCACGGCGAACGAAAGCGGCAGCGACGGACCGATCCGCCCGGTGTCACCAGCCATGCGTTCACGGTAGGGCCTTCGACCAGCGCGCTGGCTACGTCACGCGGTGCTCAGTGCGGAAGCTGCGTACGCCTCGCGAAGCGGTGACCGACGTGGAGGACGCCGTCGTGGCAACGCCGGCAGCGAAGCGTCTGTGGAGGTAGTGGCAGCAGAGTCGTCCGGCCACACGCGGCGCACTTGCCCGAGTAGTCGTCCAGCGTCTCGATCAGGCCGCGGAAGCCCATGACGGCGAAGAAGGCTCCGGCCAGGCTGGACAGTACGACGATCACGGATTCCCAAGGTCCCATGTCACTCTCACCTCCCATCTATCGTACCACGATACGATGACAGGAGGGTGCGCTCGGGCCACCCCTATCGCTGTACGATAGAACGGTGTTCGGACCTCCCTGTGCGCTCCCCCGGTGACCGAGCAGGCAGAACCGAGCGCATCTCGTCAGGCAGCGGCTCCGCGGCTCGGTGACTTCACCGCGACGCCGCGCGTCCTTCTCGTCGCTGCTCTCGCGGTGCCGGTCGGCGGGCTGTCGGCAGGCGTCGCGTGGCTGCTGCTGCGGTTGATCGGCCTCATCACCAACCTCGTCTTCTACTCCCGCGTCGCGACCAGCCTGGTCGCACCCGACGCCCACCACCACAACCCGGTGTTGGTCGTCGTCGCCCCCGTCGTGGGCGGTCTCGTCATCGGGCTCATGGCGCGCTACGGGTCGGAGAAGATCCGCGGGCACGGCATGCCCGAGGCGCTCGAGGCGATCCTCACCGGCGGCAGCAAGGTGCAGCCGCGTGTCGCGGCGTTGAAGCCGGTGGCGTCCGCGATCGCGATCGGCACCGGCGGCCCGTTCGGCGCCGAGGGACCGATCATCATGACCGGCGGGGCGTTCGGCTCCCTCATCGCACAGTTCGTGCATCTCACCGCGGACGAGCGCAAGACGTTGCTCGTCGCCGGAGCCGCCGGCGGCATGGCCGCGACGTTCAACACGCCCTTCGCGGCAGTCATGCTCGCGGTCGAGCTGTTGCTGTTCGAGTGGCGCCCCCGCTCTTACATCCCGGTCGCGACAGCGGTCGCCGTCGCGACGGCTGTGCGGACGGTCATCCTCGGAGGCGGCTCGCTGTTCCGCGTCCCGCACGTGTCGTTGCACGTCACCCCCGGGATCGACGCGCTGTGTGTCATCGCCGGCGTGATCGCCGGTCTGCTCGCGGTCGTCGCGACGGTGCTCGTCTACGCGTCGGAGGACGCGTTCGGGCGGTTGCGGTTGCACTGGATGTGGTGGCCCGCGATCGGCGGACTCGTCATCGGCATCGGCGGGCTGTTCGTGCCGCAGGCGCTCGGAGTCGGGTACGACGTGATCGGCGCAGAGCTCGACGGCAGCATCGGCCTGGGTCTCGTCGCCGGAATCCTCGTCGTCAAGACCCTGATCTGGTCACTCTCGCTCGGCTCCGGCACCTCCGGTGGCGTGCTCGCGCCCATGTTCATGGTCGGGGGTGCGCTGGGGACGCTGGAGGCTCACGTCTTCCCGTCGGTTGCGCCGGGCTTCTGGCCGCTCGTGGGTCTCGCGGGAGTTCTCGGTGGCGTGATGCGCTCGCCACTGACCGGCGTCGTCTTCGCGATCGAGCTCACCGGGCGGCTGGACGCCGTACTGCCCTTGCTGATCGGCGCGTCGACCGCGTACGCCGTCTCGGTCCTCGTCCTGAAGCGTTCCGTGCTCACCGAAAAGATCGCCCGGCGCGGCTACCACCTGACGCGTGAGTACGACGTGGACCCGCTGGAGGTGCTGTTCGTCCGCGACGCGATGAGTGGCGAGTTCACGTCGTTCCCGGTCGGCGAGGACATCACGGCCGTCCTGGCGACTTTTGTGGACGGGCGACGTCAGCTCCGCGACCGGCAACATCGGCAGCGGCTCTATCCGGTGCTCGACGAGGTCGGTGTCATGCACGGCGTACTGACTCGTCGCGACGTCCTCGACCAGGCCCTTCGTGACGAGCCGTCCGTGCGCGTGGTCGACGACCTCATGGTGCGCCGGCCTGTCATCGCGCATCCCGACGAGACGTTGCGCACGGTCGCTTATCGGATGGCAGCGTCGGGGTTCGCGCGAGTGCCGGTGCTGGAGCGCGGCACCGGCCGTGCCGTCGGGTTGCTGACTCTGTCGCAGCTGCTCCAAGGGCGTCTACGGGACCTCCGAGAAGCGCGCGAGGTCGAACAGGTCCTTCGCTTCCGGGTTGTGCTGCCGACTCGACGGCATTCGCGGCGTGGAGCCGCGCGATCGGGTTGAGCGCGCGATCGGGTTGAGCGCGTGATCACGCGGCTCAGCGCGACTCGGCTGCCCGCACCCTCTTGCACATGGCGAGCAACAGGTTCTTGGTGAGCAGCGGTTCCTCGTCGAGGAGCGGCGCGAAGTCCCAGGCCGGCAACGCGAGCGTGGTCAGCTGCTCGGTCGCACGGATCGTGGCGGACCGGGGACCGCCGTCGATGAGCGAGATTTCCCCGAAGTAGTCACCCGGACGAAGACTCCCCACGACCGTGCCGTTGACCAGCACTTCCGCCGTGCCCTCGAGGATGAGGTGGAACCCGACCGCTTCTTGGGCCTCACTCGTGACGACCTTGCCCGCAGCGTGGTTGGTCCGCCGTGTCCGGGCGGCCAGCTTGTCGAGCGCACGGTCGCCGACGCTTGCGAACAGGTCCACCTTGCGCAGGGCGTCAACGACCTGCTGGTCGGCACTCATGCGATATCCCCCGTTGTCGGAAACGTGCGGGTGACGCGCATGCTAGTGGCCTCCGGAAGCAACCGCCATGGATGCGAGCGCCTCGGTCGCCCTGGCGGCGTAGACCACGGCACCCTTGGCCGTGAACAGCTGCACCGCGCGCCGAAGCTGGTCCTCGGCGGCCTCCACGTCACCCAGCGTCGAGAACACAGAAGCGGCGAGGAGCGCCGCCTCGCCCTGCGTCTGCGGCGCCTGCATCCCCTCCGTGATGCTCAGGGCGTGGTCCACGTCGAGTCGGGCTGCTCGCGCGTCGCCACCGCGGGCGCGCAGCAACGCCCGGACAAGGCGGGCCTGCGCCTGTGTGACGGCGTCATCGTCCTCCCCTAGCTCCAGCGAGCGTTCGACCCACTCCTGCGCTTCTTCATCGTGGCCGAGGGCGGCGAGCGCCTCCGCGAGCTGGGCAGCGTTGGTCGACATGAACCCGCGCTCACCCATGCGGTCGAGCTCGGCACAGCTCTGCCGGCCGGCGTCGACGGCTGCCTGCACATCCCCGGACGCCATCGCGATCTGCCACGCGCACTGGCCGGCGATCGCGGCCGCGAGCCACTGTCCTCGGTCGCGGAACGCCGCGGTCATCTCGTCGTGGAGCGCCCGGGCCTCGTCGAACCGACCGACGTGCGCCAACATCGTCGCCCGCATGACGTCCACCCACGGGTCGAAACCGGCGGATCGGTCGCGCAGTTCCTCGAGCATCTGCAGGGCCTGCGGGATCGGCGTCGGTCCCATCGTGATGTGCGCCGTCAGATGCGCGCCCTCCGTCGTCAGAAACGCGTCATCGCTGCGCTCGGCGTACATCCGGCACTTCAGACCCGCCTCGAGTCCGTCTCCGAAGCGGCAGGCCTGGTGGGCGACCTGCACCAGGGCCCACCATCCCCACGCCAGCGCGCCGTCGTCGCCGGCCGCCTCGAACCTGGGCAGAGCGATCTCGGTCAGATCTCGGATCTGCTGCACGCGGTCGGCGCCGCCCGTGCTGTGCGCACCGATGCTGAGCGACGTGAGCTGCGCCTGCAAGCTGCCGATGCGGTCGCCGGCCCGGGTCGCCGCGTGCAGGACCGCGTTGGCCCGGTCGAAGGCCTCGGCCGGGCGGCCGCACATCATCACCGCGAGCGCCGTCCCGAGCTCGAGCGACACGTCAGGGCGTTCACGTGGCGAGAGTGCACGCGCCCGGTCGAGCAGATCCACCGCACCGGCGACGTCGCGACGCGCCATGTGCTTCCGACCAGCGGCTTCGAGGCGGTCCGCGGCTTCCTGGGCCAGCCGCCGTACGCCGTCGTCCACGGGTCCGAGGCCGGCACGATAGCGATACGCCTGCTCCAGGTGGTGGCCGACCAGCTCGTCCCGCACGACGACTTCGACGAACTCCTGGTCGAGCCAGCGCGCGAAGCGTTCGTGCAGCTCCGCGCGCGACGACTTCGGAAGCCGGTCGTACGCCGCGTCGCGAAGGAGCAGGTGCCGGAACCGGAAGGCCTCGTCACGGCCCAGCGTCGGAGGCTCCGGACGGAGCAGGTCCTTGCGCACCAGACCGAGGAGGCGACGCGACAGCTCCGGATCGTCTGCTCCCATCGCGACCACAGCGCGGCGGTGGAACGAGTGCCCCTCGACGGCACCACACTCGAGAGCACGCAGCTCGGCCGGATCCAGCTGGTCGAGCCGGGCAGCAAGCAGGGCCTGAATCGTCGGCGGCACACGCACGTCGGCACCGCCGGAGGCCTCGACGAGCGCGACCATCTCCTCGGCGAACAGCGGGTTGCCGGCCGAGGCCTCCTTGACCTTCGCCCGGGCCGCGGGGTCGAGCGACGTCGACAGCGCGTCGATGAGCTCTTCTGTCTCACTCGCCGCGAGCGGTTCCAGGAGAACGGTGGATGCGTTGAGCGAGCCACTCCCCCATCCCTGACGATGTTCCAGCAGCTCGGGACGGGCCATCGCGAGGACGAGCAAGGGCGCATCCCGGCTCAGCGTCACGACGTGCTCGACGACGTCGAACAACGCCTCGTGCGCCCAATGAAGGTCGTCCAGGACCACGACCAGCGGTCGGACGGTCGCGACGTGCTCGAGCAGCCGACGAACACCCCATGCGATGTCGATGGTCGACGAGACTGCCGCGTCGCCGTCGACAAGCGCGCGGATGGAGCCGGCGACGGCTTCGTCGCGTTCGAGCAGTTCGTTCACGTGCTCGAACGTCGAACCCTGTTGCAGCTGACGGACAACCTCCACCGCCGGCCACAGACCGACACCGTTGCCGTAGGACAAGCACCTCCCGCGGACCACGGTGGCATCGACGTCGCGCAGGAACTCGCCGACCAACCGTGACTTGCCGACGCCCGCAGTGCCCAGCACTGTAAACAGCACGCAGGCACGATCAGCGACGGCTTGGTCGAACGCGCCGCGCAGCATCTCGAGCTGTCGCTTCCGTCCGACCATCGGTGTCGCGCGCACGGCTCGCTCGGCTGTCGTCGCGGAGATGAGCCGGAACACGCGGCTCGGCACGGTCTTGCCCTTCAGCAACGCCGGCTCGAGCTCCTCCAGCGTCGCGGAGCCTCCGGCGAGCTCTGCTGTCATCTCACCTGCGTATATCTGGCCAGGCGGAGCGAGCTGCTCCAACCGCGCGGCGACGTTGACCGCGTCCCCGGTCGCGAGCCGCTCCGACGTGCCCGTCACGACGTCACCGGTGTTGACGCCGATGCGGATCTGCAAGGTCGCGCCGAAGTCCTGCTCCAGTGCGGAGTTGAGCGGTCCCAGGGACTCCATCAGATCCGATGCGGCGCGCAAAGCGCGCAACGCGTCGTCCTCGTGGACGACGGGCACGCCGAAGATCGCCATGACGGCATCGCCGATGAACTTCTCGACAGTGCCGCCGTGCCTCTCGACCACGCTTCGGGCTGTCTCGAAGAATCGAGACAGCATCCGGCGCAGGCTTTCGGGCTCCAGCCGGTCACCCAGCGCAGTGGAGCCGGTGACGTCGGAGAACAGCACCGTCACGGTCTTGCGCTGCTCCTGGTCCGCCGTTCCGGCCGCCAGCCGGACGCCGCACTCAGCGCAGAACTTCGCCGCGTCCGGGTTCGCGGTTCCACAGGCCGGACATGACCGCACACGCGGACGTTACGACACTGCGTGCCCGTTTCGCAGCGCAAGCGCGATCCCGGCGATGGGCTGAAAAATCGGACCGGCTAGGTCATGGTCCAGCGGTCGATGGCGATGTTGGAGTCCGTGGCACCCGACCGATGGGTGCCGAGGACGACGATGCGCAGCACGTGCGTGCCCCCACCAAGGCTGCCGAACGTGCGCTTGACGCCGTACTTGATCGATGACGAGAAGTTGTCGAAGGTTCCCTTCTTGACGCCGTCAACGTAGACCGTCGCCTTGCCCATGGCGGGTGACGTGACGGTGTACCAGGTCACAGACCCGCTGACGAACGTGAACGAGACCGTCGACCCGGCCAGGTCGTCGACGACGTAGTGCCCGCCCGAAGCGCCGGTCGCGGCGACGCTCCGCCAGGTGTAGACGACGGCGGCCGCGTTGTCCTGCGCACTCGTGGCGCCGGAGACGAACCTGTCGACGGCGACCTGGTCGTCCGTGGCGGCGGTCGAGCCCTTCGCGCCCGCGACGACCACCTTGATCGTGTGGGTCGCGTTGCTGAGGCTCCCCACCGTGCGCGCAACGCCGTAGTGAGTGCTGGTGGCGTAGTTGTTGATGCTCAGCTTCTTCGCGCCGTCGACATAGACGGTTGCCTTGCCCATGTTCTTGCCGGTCACCGTGTACCAGGTGACCGAGGTGCCGTTGAACTGGTACGACGCCGACGCGCCCGCGGCGTGCTCTTCGGCGTACGAGCCGCCGGAGGCGGACGACGTCGAGATCCTCTTCCAGGAGTAGACGGCGGCGCTGCTCGTCTCCTGCTCATTCGTCGAACCGCGGAAAGTGCTCGTCGTCGTCGCGAGTGCGTTGCCGGCCATGTCGGTGATGGCCGGGATGACGCCGACCGGGTTCAGGGTCACGTTGTAGGTCTGGCCGGGGACGAGCCCGCCGGTCGCGGTCATCGATGCCTTGGTCACGGGCCCGGCGGTGCAGTCCGTCGCCGCGGTGCCGTTGAGGCAGGTGATGTGAGTCCCTGCGGCGGGCGCGGGGCTGAGCGTGAACGTCGTCGGCGAGACGCTCTTGACCGGCTCGTCGAACACCGCGACGACCGGGCCGGTCAACGTCTTCGGGTTCGTGATGGTCGCGGTAGGCGGCGTGTTGTCGAAACCGATGTTGAACGACGCGCCCGCGGGCGTCGGGTCGGTGTTGTTGTTGGCGTCTGTGGCCTGCACGTAGAACTGGTAGCTGCCGTCGGCGAGGCTGGGGTAGGTCTTGGTGTACTCATACGCGCCGCCGACGTTCGACTGCTGACCGCAGTGGTTCTCGATGACGGTCGAGCTGTCGCCCGACGTCGTGTGCGAGATGAGCGTGCACATGAACGTCGCGTACGGGTCCTCGCTGGAGTGGAAGGTGAACGTCACCGACGTCGTGTTGTAGACGGTCTGGCCGTTCGCCGGGCCGCCGTCGAGGAAGGTGTCCGGCGGCGTCGTGTCACCCGCAGACGCGCTGCCGAGACCGTTGGCGTTGATCGCATCGGCGAACTGGTTGGACGTGTCGCTGGTCGTGCCGTTGACGGCGGTCGACGCCGCGGAGACGACGCCGGTGCCGATGTCGGCTGTCGCAGTCCCGAGCAGCACACCCGGCGGGACGAAGTTGCCCAGTGCGTAGGACAGGCCAGAGAAAGTCACAGTGCTCGGAGAGCCCGAGCTCGGCGCCGTCACCGGGAAGATCGCCGCGGTCTGCGGCGGCGCACTCACGATGACGTTCGGCGCGAGAGTGACGGAGATCGTCTGCGTGTTCACGATCGGTGCGCCGAGGGTGAGGCCGTTCGTGGCCGAGGCGGATGGAGCCGCTGAGAACGTGGTGCGGTAGGCCGCGATCTGACTCGCGTAAGGAGACAGAAGCACGAGAGCGCTGTTGTTCGCGGTAAGCGCGCCCACCGACGGTTCGACGTACTGCACATTCGCACCGGCGACGGGGCTCGTTGCCGAAGCGGGCGGGGCAGCGGCCGGCATGAACTCGCCGGATGGCGAGGTGACGAGCAGCGCATCCGTCACGGTCTGGCTGGTGAAGGAGCCGCCGCCGGACAACTTCAGGCTCACCTTGTCACCCGCAACGGCGCCCGGAGCGACGTCGTAGTAGATCGGCCCGATGACGATCGTCGATGGCACCGTGTTCGGGTTCTGGACGGTCCACGTCGCTGTTACGTCACCGGCGTCGAGCGTGGCCGCCGCACTGGACAGCGACAGGTTGCCGGCGGTGAGCGACGTGACGGGCGGGTTCGCGACATTGAAGGTCACGCCGGCTTCCTGGATCGCGACCGAGAAGGTGTCGCCGGTGCGCAGGGCGCCGGCCTGTGCGGTGATGGTGATGTTGCCGGCGGCCTCCTGCGCGCCGGGCACGGTCAGGACCGCGTCGCCGGCTGAGCTCGTGGAGGTGGCGCCGCCGACCGTGGCGACGGCGATGCGGCCAGGGACGATGTACTCCGTGCCGACCGACCCCCCGGCGATGGTCGCGGTCAGGGTGATCGGACCCGACGGCGCCTGCGCCGTGTTGAGGACGATGTTGCTGACGGTGAGCGTCGACGTCGAGCCGTTGGACGGGTCCTGCGCGTCGACCGACACCGTGAAGCCGGTCTCGTTCGGTTGCACCGTCGGCCCGTTGAGGCCATGCACGGACACCGACATCGCCCC
This sequence comes from Mycobacteriales bacterium, assembly GCA_035695045.1. Classification (GTDB taxonomy): domain Bacteria; phylum Actinomycetota; class Actinomycetes; order JAFAQI01; family JAFAQI01; genus DASSKP01. The sequence goes on from DASSEX010000008.1 coordinate 96,347, forward strand.
GCCGCTGGCGAACGGCGTCGTCGTGAGCCCGACCGTGTCGGCACTTCCGTCGGCGTCGCGCACTCGGAAGGTGATCACGTCGCCGGACTTGAAGAAGTCCTTCACCGGCTCTGACAGCGAGAGGTTGCCCGCGACCTGGTTGCTTCCCGTGCTGGTCAACGTTGGCTGAGTGACCGGCGTGAAGGTCGCCTTCTGCGTGGCAGCCGTGAGCACGCTGGCAACCGCCGTCGGTGTCGTCGAAACGAAACCACCACTGTCGGTGGCATACGCGGACGCGCTGCCTGTCGCGGCCGCGGCGTCGATCACCGGGTTCAGCTGCGCGACGGTCAGGACACCAGGGAAGGCGCTGCTGGCGCTGTTCTGCGTGACCGTCAGCACGACTTCGTCCTGCAACGTCCCGCTGCTGCTCGCGACCGCGAGCGTCGCCGCGAGACCATTGGTTCCGCTGACGACAGGGGTCGTCGTGAGATGCAGGGTGGACGCGGCGGCCGAGTCCTTGAGCCGAATGGTGATGACATCGTTCAGCGGGAGCTGGCCGGGCGCGCTCTCCGTCAGAGTGACGTTCCCGACCGGAGCGGTCGTTCCTTGCAGGACGTTGAGCACGGAGCTGGCGCCGACGGTGACCGAGGGCGTGACAGCGAACGCGATGACGGCTGGTCCGCCGGCGAGAATCGCGACGACAGCGCAGAGCACCGGGACAAGGCGACGCAACATGAGAGGCTCCTGTATGTCTGCGCGCCGTCCCCGGGCTGGCGCAGCGTTGCGCACTCTCCATCGGGCAGCGAGAAGCCTTCGCTTTAGAACCTGGGTGAAGAATCGATGCGCCGCGTCACGTATCGCCTGCGTCACTGCGCCATACGGCTGAATCTGACGCAGCGACGCGGCCTACAGCAGAGAGCTCATCCGCAGGTGTCGCACCTGCCGCTCGCCGGAAGCTGCATGAAGCATGTCGGGCAGATGGCGGGCGGCGCGTCCTGACGTTTCGGCCTTGCCGGTTCGGCCCGGGGACGCCGCGGCGCCGTCGTCGTTCTGGTGCGACTGGCGACGGCCGGCGCGTCGGCACGCAGCCTCGAGGTCAGCTCGACGTCGCCGAGGTCGGCGACAACCGTCGGCAGCCACTCCGACGTCGGCATCCGGGTATAGATGCCGGACCGCTGCTGCACCAACCGGGCAAGCTCGCTGTGCGTGACTGCACCGGCGGCGGACTCCAGGACTTCGCGGGCGACGGCCGCCCAGATGGCGCGCGCCGAGTCAAGGGTGACCGGGGAGCCGTCACCCAGACGGTAGGCAACCTGGCGAGACATCACGCTCCAGTCCACCAGACATCCATGGTCAGAGTCTCGGCGGCATCAACGCGAAGATCAGGGCAGGCCGGAGATAGCTAAGTGACGTCGGGCTCAGCCCGTTCCGGCGGGGTTGCCGCTCCTGTCATCCCGCGTGCCGTCAGGGCTGCTGCCGGCGCTGTCGTCACGCGGAGTCGCTGGTCGCCGCGCCTGCCACCAGCGTTCGCCGGCGGTGCTCGTGTACGCGAGGGCGCCCAGCGGCAAGGTCAACCAGTACGCCATGAGCCGATAGGTGATGACGCCCACGGCAACAGTCGACGTCGTGCCGCCGAAGCCGAGCAGGGTCGGGATCAGCACGCCCTCGACCACGCCGAGACCGCCCGGCGTCAGTGGCACCCAGGCCGCGACTTGCGCCAACGCGAACGAGGTCATCAGTCCGTCGTATCCGTAGCTGTGGCCGTAGGCGCGGAGACAACACCACAGCGCGAACGCGTCGAGCAGCCAGTTGGCGGCTGCCCACGCCATTGCCACCGCGAGTCGGCTGGGGTGCGCGGTCATCAGATCGAACTGCGCGCCGATCCGGGCGGCCCAGCGTGCGCCCGCGTCGTCGTCGACCTTCGGCACGCGCCGTGTCACGGCGCAGAGCACCCGGGTGGTCAGGGCTCGACCTCGGTGCAGCACCGTAACGGCGAGCGCGGCGACCACGACGACAGCGAGCCCCACAACGCAGGCAGACACGTACAGCGGCGACGACCCGTGCAGCGGGATGGCGATCGCGACCGATGAGACCAGCAACACGACGAGCAGGCACGACGCGCCGACACCTTGGCCGATCTTGGCGAAGGCGGCGTCGTCCGGCGGCACTCCCGCCTCGCTGAGCAGCCGAAGGCCAAGTGCAGTGCCGGCCGCGCCACCTGCCGGCACTGAGTGGTTGAGCCCGATCGTTGCGAGGTCGATCCGCAGCACCCGCTGGTACGGCGGACGGTGCGCCGGCGCCAGCATCATCCGGGTCGCCGCGGCGAATGCCGCGAACGACGCAAGCTCCGCGCCGAGTCCGAGCACCACCCAGGGGCTGTCGACGTCGAGAAGCGTACGGACCGTCGGCCCGAGGCCGGCGATCTGCGGCAGGATGATGAACTCCACAACGAGGCCCAGCACAACCAGCTGCAGCACGCTGCGGATCGGCCAGCTGAACCAGAGACGGGCGCGCACCGTCACGGTCTGCCCTGCGATGCGACACGGCAGACACGGCCACCACCGTCGGCTGTCATGTCACGGTGGACACTGGCCAGGTGCGGGCGGACGACGAGGCAGAGGCGCGGGCTCTCTCGCGGCTCGTCATCGAGAACGCCGACACCGACGTGTTCCTTCGTGACGGCATCGTGCGGGAGGCGGCGGCCGGCGCCTCGGAGGAGCGGCCCTTCGGCGTCGCCGCGGCGCCGTTGTCCACGCGATCTCCGTTCCGCATCGGCTTCACCGCAACACTCGGCGCCGCTGTCGCCGCTGCCTTGGCCGTTGCCGCGCTGCGCGCGTGGGGCGTCCTCATCCTGCTGCTGATCGCTGCCTTCCTGGCCGTGGGACTCGACCCGATGGTCGCCTGGCTCACCAAGCACCGCTGGCACCGTACCGTCGCGGCGGCGGCCGTTCTGCTCGCTGTCCTTGCCGTTGTCGTCGTCTTCATCGCGAGCGCCGTGCCGGCGCTCACCACCGAGTATCACCATCTCCACACACAGGTTCCGCGACTCCTGAGCCATCTGCAGGCACGGCATGACGCGCTCGGCCGGGCTGCACGCAAGGTGCACATCTCGAGTGCGACGGTGTCGAAGTTCGTGTCGTTTCACGGCGTCGTCACGGCGACCCGCACGGTGCTCTCCCTCGCAGTCTCAGCGCTGACCGTCGCCGTACTCACGGCGTATCTGCTCGCCAACCTCCCTGCGATCAAGTCGACGGCCTACCGGCTGGCCCCGCGTACGCGCCGGGCGCGGGTCGGGCTGCTCACCGACGAGATTCTCCGGCTTGTCGGCAGCTACCTCCTCGGCAACGTCATCACCTCCGCCATCGCAGGCGCAGCGATGTTCGTCTTCCTGCTCGCAGTGGGCGTGCCGGATGCACTGTTCCTGGGCCTGCTCGTGGCGCTCTTCGACCTGATCCCGATGATCGGCGCACCCGTCGCCGGGATCATCGTCGCGCTGGTCGCGCTGTCGGTGTCGGTGCCGATCGCGATCGCCACCGTGGCGTTCACGCTCGCGTTCCGCGTACTCGAGGACTACCTGCTCTCACCTCGCGTGATGAAGGCGACGGTTGAGGTCGCGCCGGTTGTCACCGTGGTGGCTGTTCTCGTCGGCGGCTCCTTGCTCGGCATCGTCGGCGCGCTGATTGCGGTGCCGGTGGCCGCAGCGCTCGACCTCATCCGCCGTGAGATCGTCCAGCCGAACCTGGACGCCACCTGACCAAGGCCGGCGGTGAGGAAGAGCGGCACCATGGCCTGCCGCTCGCGGCAGGCATTCGGTGACCTTTGGCGCTCGAAGACGCGCCGTTCGCCTCTAGTCGGCAGGTTGTCGTCGAGCGTGTGCTGATGATGCCGGGTCAGCCGTGCCCCGAGTACCGTGCCCGGGCTGTCCCTGGTCCGGTGCGGAGGTGCTCTCGCAATGAGACGGATCAGATACGCGTTCGGGGTAATGCTCGCGGCGGCCCTCACCTTGTTGGCTGTGCCCGCCCAAGCGGCTCAGCCGCAAACACAGGGTGTGACGGGGCCGTACGCAACGACGTTCTTCACGACCGCGCCGACGGACACCGCGCCCACGCCCGGTGTCGCGTACACCGACGTGTCTGTCTTCGGCAGCAACCAGGCGACTCCTGACAGCGGTGGCGTGGCCGCGCCGTTCGGCTTCGTCGAGGTGTACGTGTACACCGTCGATGAATCCGGCCAGCCGGTTCTCATCTCGGACACGTTCGGCGGAACGTTCAGCAACGTCACATTCACCACGGACAAGAAGCTCGGCACCGCCAGCCTGTCCGCAACGTTCGACCAGCTGAAGCAGATCACTCCTGGCAACCTTGGTGGCGAGCCTGTGTCCGGCGGCACCGTCAGCGTGTCGTGGACGGCAACCGGGCCGGCGAGCCACTACACCGACGTGTCGAAGACGCTGATGCCTCACCAGGGGATCTACCTCTGGCATGAGCGTGACCTGTTCCGTGCCGCCTCTGCGACCGGAACCGTCCTGGGCACGGCGTACGCGCAAAGCGTGCCGTACCGCACGGAGATCGGGAAGGTCTTCCAATCCGAACGGCTCGTGCTGCACTGAGGCAGTCGAGGGGCGCGGCGCGCGACGGTGCGCCGTGCCCCTTTGGCGTCGAACCACGCCCCGACACCGCAGCTGAGTGGTCCCAGCAGGGCTCGAACCTGCGACCTCGTCGTTGTAAGCGACGCGCTCTAGCCAACTGAGCTATAGGACCCCGGCGCCGGGCAAGAGACCGCCGTCGCCGCGCCCAGGATAGGGCCCGGTCAGCTGCCGAACCGGCGCCGCAACGCGTCGGCCACCTCGTGCGACAGCGTGTCGTCGGCGCCACGACCGGCCACCGGCGTCGCCTCCTTGGTCCACGAGCACTGTCGACAGCGGGTCTCCCCCAGCGCTCGCACGAGCATCGTCGAGCCGCAGGAGGCGCACCGGTCGAGATCAGCCGTCCAGTCGTGCGTCTGCTGACACGTCGGGCACACGAGGACCTGCTCGTCGTCGATGACGCCCCGCTTCCACGGACTCGGGCCCTTGCCCGGGTCGGTCTGCCTGGCACCGCAGCTGTAACAAGGCATGAGGTCCGGCCTAGAGCTCCGCGAGCGCCTTGGCGTAGTCGTCGATGTTGCGCGCATCCGGCAGCCCGTTGCGGACCACCCACCGCACGACCCCGGCACGATCGATGACGAACGACCCGCGGTCTGCCGCACCGAGCACCGGGTTGAAGACGCCGTACGACGTCGACACCGCGCCGTGCGGCCAGAAGTCGGAGAGCAGCGACTGGGTCAGCCCCTGGCTGTCGGCGAACGCGCGCAGGGACGCGACGGTGTCGCAGGAGATCGCATAGACGACGGTCCCCGAGGACTGCAGGGCACCGATCTCGTCGCGCAACGCCGTCATCTCTCCCGTGCAGACGCCGGTGAACGCAAACGGGTAGAAGACCAGCAGCACGTTGTCCCGGCCGCGATGGTCGGACAACCGGTGCAGCTGGGCGTGCTGGTCACGTAGCTCGAAGTCGGGAGCGATGCCGCCGACATCGACCATCGGGGTCAGCGACCCTTCCCACGCGCGGCCTTCGGCGCGACGAGGCGCGCACCGTTCCAGTCGCGGCCGGCGCTGATGCTGCTCGTCTGCTGAAGGCCGGCGGTCGGCGCGGCCTCACTGACGTCACTGGGCTCGACATGACCGGGACGTGCCGCCTTCGGGGTGAGCAGCCAGATCACCCCGTGGTCGGTCAGCGGGCCGAGCGCATCGACCAGGGCGTCGACCAGGTCACCGTCGTCGTCGCGCCACCACAGCAGCACGACGTCGACGACGTCGTCGTAGTCCTCGTCGACCAGGTCCTGGCCGCACCGCTCGATGATCGTCTTGCGCAGATCCTCGTCGCAGTCGTCGTCGTATCCGATCTCCTGGACGACGGCACCGGGAGCGATCCCGAGCTTGTCCGCCAGTCCGTGCTGACCTGCCGCGCTGCCGGCGGTGGCGCTCACTGGTCGATCCTCCCGTGGGTGTCTGCGGCCCCGCACGTCGGGACCGTGATCAGTAGTCCACCGGTCCGGGCGCCGGAAGGCAAGTGTTCTGTCACCATTCGTCGAACAGGCGTGCGACCGGAGCCGCCCCACCGGGCACACTGTCGCCATGGCGGAGGGGCATGCGCACGAGCACGGCGCCCCTGCGCGGGAGTCCGGCCGCGGGCATGACCACGGTCATGATCATGAGGCTCGGGACGGCGGTCACGCGCACGACGACGGCCTGATCAGCCGGTTCCGGCACGCCCTCACCCCCCACAGCCACGACACCGCGGCCGCCGTCGACAGCGCCCTCGAGGCCAGCGACCGCGGGATGCGCACCCTGTTCATCTCGCTCGCGATCCTCGGCGCAACCGCGGCGATCCAGGCGGTCGTTGCGGTGGCCTCGCACTCGGTCGCCCTGCTCGGCGACACCCTGCACAACGTCGCCGACGCCCTGACCGCGCTGCCGCTCGGGCTCGCCTTCTGGCTCGGCCGACGCCCCGCCAACCGTCGCTACACCTACGGCTACGGCCGGTCCGAGGACCTCGCGGGGATCGTCATCGTCGTCCTGATCGCCGCGTCCAGCGCGCTCGCCGCCTATGAGGCCGTGCACCGGTTGCTGAACCACCACGAGGTCCAGCATCTGTGGGCCGTGGCGATCGCCGCCGTCGTCGGCTTCTTCGGCAACGAGATCGTTGCCCGCTACCGCATCAACGTCGGACGCGAGATCGGGTCCGCCGCCCTCGTCGCCGACGGCCTGCATGCGCGCACCGACGGATTCACGTCCCTGTCGGTGCTCGTCGGCGCCGCAGGCGTCGCGATCGGCTGGGACTGGGCCGACCCCGCGGTCGGCCTGTTCATCACCCTCGCGATCCTCGTCGTCCTGCGCGACGCCGCCCGGGAGGTCTACCGGCGGTTGATGGACTCCGTCGACCCCGACCTCGTCGACAAGGTCGACGAGGTCCTCCGCGCGACGGACGGCGTACAGGCCGTCGGCGTCACCCGGCTCCGCTGGATCGGGCATCAGCTACGCGCGGAGTGCGAGATCGTCGTGGACGAGACGTTGACCATCGTCGACGCGCACCACATCGCGGAGCACTGCCAGCACCGACTGCTCCACGAGGTGCCGCGCCTCACCGCCGCGCTGGTTCATGCCGACCCGGCCGGCGACAGCCATCACGAGCTGACCGCTCATCACCTTTACGACCGTGAGCGTCCCTCGACCCCTTCGTGAGCTCCCATGTCGCCGGATCAGCGGCGTAGCAGCGACAGCCGCACGGTGCGCACGGGGTTGTCGACGTTGAGATCGACGAGACAGATCGACTGCCAGGTGCCGAGCTGAAGCCTGCCGTCCACGACCGGGACGGTGCAGTACGGCGGCACCAGCGCCGGCATCACATGCGAGCGCCCGTGCCCGCGACTGCCGTGCGCGTGGCGCCACCGGTCGTCGACCGGCAGCAGGTCGCGCAGCGCAGCCAACAGGTCGTCGTCCGACCCCGCACCGGTTTCGAGGATCGCGATGCCCGCCGTCGCGTGCGGGACGAAGACGTGCAGCAGCCCGTCGTCACCGGCCGAGCTCACGAACCGCTCGCAGTCGCGGGTGATGTCGCGGACCACCTCGTTCGAGCCGGTCTCTACCTGAATCGTCTGGGTGTCCACGCCCGACAAGCGTAGGTTGAGACGTATGGCACAGGGACGCAACCGCTACTCGGTGATCAGCGACGGCCTGCCCAGCCAGATCCCCGACGTCGACCCGCAGGAGACGTCGGAGTGGCTCGAGTCTTTCGACGCCGTCATCGATGCCTCCGGCGCTCGGCGCGCTCGCTTCCTGATGTTGAAGCTGCTCGAACGCGCCCGCGAGCGGCAGGTCGGCGTGCCGGCCCTGCGCAGCACCGACTACGTCAACACGATCCCGGCCGAAGCCGAGCCCTGGTTCCCGGGTGACGAGTACATCGAACGCCGGATCCGGGCCTACATCCGGTGGAACGCCGCGATCATGGTCACGCGTGCCAACACGACGACCAACGTCGGCGGCCACATCGCGACCTATGCGTCGAGCGCCTCCCTCTACGAGGTCGGCTTCAACCACTTCTTCCGCGGCAAGGAGGGAGGCGAGTCGGGCGACCAGGTCTTCATCCAGGGTCACGGCTCCCCCGGCATCTACGCCCGCGCCTACCTCGAGGGGCGGCTCGACCAGGACCACCTCGACGGGTTCCGCCAGGAGATCTCCAAGGCCCCCAACGGCCTGCCGTCGTACCCGCACCCGCGGTTGATGCCGGACTTCTGGGAGTTCCCCACCGTCTCGATGGGCCTGTCGCCGCTGCAGGCGATCTACCAGGCGCGGTTCAACCGCTACCTCCACGACCGCCAGATCAAGGACACGAGCCGGTCGCACGTGTGGGCGTTCCTCGGCGACGGCGAGATGGACGAGGTCGAGTCGCTCGGCGCCCTCGGTGTGGCGGCCAGAGAAGAGCTCGACAACCTGACGTTCATCGTCAACTGCAACCTGCAGCGACTCGACGGGCCGGTCCGCGGAAACGGCAAGATCATCCAGGAGCTCGAGTCCTACTTCCGCGGCGCCGGCTGGCATGTCATCAAGGTCATCTGGGGCCGGGAGTGGGACGAGCTGCTCGCCCGCGACACCGACGGCGTCCTCGTCAACGTCATGAACACGACGCCTGACGGCCAGTTCCAGAAGTACTCCGTCAGTGACGGTGAGTTCATCCGCAACGACTTCTTCGGCCGCGACCCGCGGCTGCGCAAGATGGTCGAGCACCTCTCCGACGACCAGCTGACCCGGCTGTCCCGAGGCGGCCACGACTACCGCAAGGTCTACGGCGCGTTCAAGGCCGCGCGCGAGCACGTCGGTCAGCCGACCGTGATCCTCGCCCAGACCATCAAGGGCTGGACGCTCGGTCCGGACTTCGAGGCACGCAACGCGACGCACCAGATGAAGAAGCTGACGAAGGCCGAGCTGAAGACCTTCCGCGACCGGCTCTACCTCGAGATCCCGGACAAGGAGCTCGAAGGCGACCTGCCGCCCTACTACCACCCGGGCAAGGACAGCGACGAGGTCCAGTACCTCCTCGAGCGACGCCGCGCACTCGGCGGTTTCCTGCCGTGCCGGGTCGACCGGTCGAAGCCGCTGCAGCTTCCCGACAAGCCGTACGACGCCCTGCGGAAGGGATCCGGCAAGCAAGAGGTCGCCACGACGATGGCCTTCGTCCGGTTGCTCAAGGACCTGATGAAGGACAAGAACATCGGTCAGCGCTTCGTGCCGATCATCCCGGACGAGGCGCGCACGTTCGGGATGGACTCGTTGTTCCCGACCGCCAAGATCTACTCGCCGCACGGCCAGCGCTATGACCCGGTGGACGCGGAGCTGCTGCTGTCCTACAAGGAGGACACCCGCGGGCAGATCCTGCACGAGGGCATCAGCGAGGCCGGCTCCATGGCGTCGGTGATCGCCGCGGGGACGTCGTACGCGACCCACGGCGAGCCGATGATCCCGGTCTACGTCTTCTACTCGATGTTCGGCTTCCAGCGCACCGGCGACCTCATGTGGGCTGCGGGTGACCAGCTGACCCGAGGGTTCCTGCTCGGTGCGACCGCCGGCCGCACGACCCTGAACGGTGAGGGCCTCCAGCACGAGGACGGTCACTCGCTGCTGCTCGCCTCGACCAACCCGGCGTGCGTTGCCTACGACCCCGCGTTCGCGTACGAGATCTCGGCCATCGTCAAGGCCGCCCTCGAGCGGATGTACGGCGCCCACGGCGACGACGTCAACCGCGACGTCTTCTACTATCTCACGGTCTACAACGAGCCGAAGGTGCAGCCCGCGGCTCCGGACGACGTACCGGACCTGGACGACCAGATCGTCCGCGGCCTCTATCGCTGCGCCGCTGCGCCGGAGGTGCCCGGCAACGGCGAGGCGCCACGTGCGCAGCTGCTGTCGAGCGGCACGGCGATGCACTGGGCACTGGAGGCGCAGCGGTTGCTCGCCGAGGACTGGGGTGTCGCCGCTGACGTGTGGAGCGCGACGTCGTGGACCGAGCTGCGCCGTGAGGCGCTGCAGTGCGATATCGACAACCGGAGCACGGGTCTCGCGACCAACGGCGAGCGCCGGGTTCCGTTCGTGACGCAGCAGCTCGACGGGACGCCCGGCCCGGCCATCGCCGTCAGCGACTGGATGCGCGCGGTGCCCGACCAGATCGCCCAGTGGGTGCCCAACGACTGGTCGTCACTGGGGACAGACGGTTATGGCCGTTCGGACACCCGACCCGCGCTGCGTCGTCACTTCCATGTCGACGCGCCGTCGATCGTTCTCGCCACGCTGGACGAGCTCGCGCGCCGCAACGAGGTGAAGGCGGACGCTCCGCAGCAGGCGATCGAGAAGTACGGGCTCTAGTCCTCGGCGAAGCGCCGGCGGCGAGCCCAGACGATGACGCCGGCGCCGAGACCGACGAGCAGCGCTTCGCTCGCGGCCATCGTGGCGACGCTGCCCTTCGACACGGAGAAGTTGAACTTCATGTTGGCGGTCGACGCACCGGCCGCCGGGTGGGTGTGCTGCTGAGCGGTGCCCTGAGCAGGGAGCTTCGCGCTGTCGGCGAGCGGCGCGGTCGTCGTTCCCGCGAAGGGTGCGCTGATCAGCACGGCGGCGGACAGCGCCGCCGGCAGCATCGCCGCGGCAGTTGCTCCGACAAGTTGCGGCCGTGCCATCGGGTCCTCCTGAGCAGTGGTCTCTGCTCCCGAAATGCCCGGTCGCATCCGCTTCTAAGCCTTTGCCGGCCGACGGAAGGGGTAAGTGGTCCGGCAGACAGCCCCGAAAGGAGCCGCCACGTGGATCGCGGCAGCGACAAGCACAGTCCCCTGGTCGACGACCAGCTCAAGCATGAGACCGAAGGCCTGGTCCGCGCCGGGCGCAGCACGCACGCGGAGGAGTGGAAGGACGCCGAGCCGTCGGGCGAGGACCAGCCGGACGCCGACCTGGCGCCTGAGGGCACGCTGCACGGCGGGGTCCCGGAAGGCATGTCACCGGACGACGTCGACGGCCGCGCCGAGCTTGCCGGCTTCATCGGCAAGCACGCCTATCCGCTTCTCCGCGAGCAGATCCTCGACCTCGTCATCGACGGACAGGCGCCGGACCGGGTCATCGACCTCGTACGACGACTTCCGTCCGGCCGCCAGTTCGAGAACATCAACGACGTTTGGACAGCAGTCGGCGGCCACGTCGAAAGTGAGCGCTTCTGATCCGCCGCTGACCACTATGTTGGTCGGGCGATGAGGGCGCTCCTGAAAGCCGCAGCCGAGCCCGGACTGGTCTGGACCGAGGTCGACGTACCGGAGATCGGCCGGGACGACGTCCTCATCAAGGTGCTTCGCACCGGCATCTGCGGCACCGACCTGCACATCTACTCCTGGGACCACTGGGCGCAGACCCACGTCGACGCACCGCTCGTGGTGGGCCACGAGTTCGTCGGAGAGATCGCCGCGATCGGCGAGGACGTGCACGACCTGGTCGTCGGCGACATCGTCAGTGGTGAGGGACATCTCACCTGCGGGCGATGCCGCAACTGCATGGCCGGCCGGCGGGTCGAATGCGCGCGGACGAAGGGCGTCGGCGTCAACCGACCCGGATGCTTCGCGGAGTACATCGCCCTTCCCGCCACCAACGTCTGGCGCCATCACCCGGAGATCGACCGTGACGTCGCGGCGATCTTCGACCCGTTCGGTAACGCGGTGCACACGGCCCTGACGTTCCCGGTGCTCGGCGAGGACGTGCTGATCACGGGCGCCGGACCGATCGGCCTGATGGCGGCGTTGGTCGCCCGGCACGCCGGCGCTCGCTACATCGTGGTGACCGACGTCTCGGACTACCGGCTCGACCTCGCCCGCACCCTCGGCGTCAGCCGCGCTGTCGACGTACGCAGGGAGTCACTGCCGGACGCGATGCGCGCGCTGCGCATGACCGAGGGCTTCGACGTCGGGTTGGAGATGTCCGGTCATGCCGAGGCGTTGCGGACAATGCTCGCGACGATGCGGCACGGGGGCTCGATCGCGATGCTCGGGCTGCCGACCGAGGACTTCGGCATCGACTGGAACCACCTCGTGCTCAACATGATCACGATTCGCGGCATCTACGGCCGTCGGATGTTCGAGACCTGGTACGAGATGAGCGTGCTGACGCAGTCCGGCCTCGACATCTCCCCGGTCATCACACACCGGTACGACGCCGCGGACTGGGAGACGGCATTCGGCGTCGTTCGCGACGGGCAGTGCGGCAAGGTGATCCTCACCTGGGCCGACGGGTGAGAGGGGCGCGCGGTGTTCAAGAAGGTCCGTGAGGAGCTGCGGACGCAGCTCGACGAGATCCGCTCGGCCGGCCTCTACAAGTCGGAGCGGGTCATCGAGACGCCGCAGAAGGCGAGCATCCGCGTCGCCGACTCCGAGGTCCTCAACCTCTGCGCCAACAACTACCTCGGCCTCGCCGACGACCCGCGCATCGTCGCCGCGGCCCGCGACGCGCTCGACCGCTGGGGCTACGGCATGGCGAGTGTGCGCTTCATCTGCGGGACGCAGACCGTGCACAAGGACCTCGAGCGCAAGCTGTCGGAGTTCCTCGGCACCGAGGACACGATCCTCTACTCGTCCTGCTTCGACGCCAACGGTGGACTGTTCGAGACGTTGCTCGACGACACCGACGCGGTCATCAGCGACGAGCTGAACCACGCGTCGATCATCGACGGCGTACGGCTGTCGAAGGCGCAGCGCTACCGCTACCGCAACCGCGACATGGCCGACCTCGAGGAACAGCTCAAGGCGACGTCCGGTGCGCGCCGGCGGCTGATCGCGACGGACGGTGTCTTCTCGATGGACGGCTACGTCGCCCCGCTGCGGGAGATCTGCGACCTCGCCGACCGTTACGACGCGATGGTCATGGTCGACGACTCGCACGCCGTCGGTTTCGTCGGCGAGCGCGGGCGCGGGACGCCTGAGCTGCACGGCGTCACCGACCGGATCGACATCATCACCGGCACCCTCGGCAAGGCGCTGGGCGGTGCGAGCGGTGGCTACGTCAGCGCACGCAAGGAGATCGTCGACCTGCTGCGCCAGCGCTCTCGTCCTTACCTCTTCTCCAACTCGGTGGCCCCGGCGATCGTCGCCGCGTCGCTGGTCGTCCTCGACCTGCTCGAGAAGAGCGACGACCTCCGGGCGACCCTGCGGGAGAACACGTCCTGGTTCCGCGACGAGATGACGTCCGCCGGCTTCGACGTGCTCCCCGGCGACCATCCGATCGTCCCCGTCATGATCGGCGATGCCGCGCTCGCCGGGCGGATGGCCGACGCCCTGCTCGATCGCGGCGTCTACGTGATCGGCTTCAGCTACCCGGTCGTGCCGATGGGCAAGGCACGCATCCGGACCCAGGTCTCCGCCGCGCACACCCGCGACGACCTCCAGCGCGCCGTCGACGCCTTCAAAGCCGTCCGCGACCAGCTCGGCTGAGTCTTGGCCCGGGCTGGGGTCAGAGTGAGCTGTGCATCTCCCAGACGAGGATCTCGGCGCCGGACGAACCGGCCGTGACGCGCTGGCCATCCGCCGCGGTGATCCGGGCGGCGTCTCCTGTGGAGAGCTCGCCCGCTCCTTCGAGAGACACGTCGCCCTTCGCGACGTACAGGTGGACGTACGGCGCCGACGCGAGGGCGACGCTCTCCCCGGCGGCGAGGCGGCCGGCGAACAGCGCGGCGTCCTTCTGCTGGATCGTGATCGCCGCGTCGTGCCCGCGACCTGAGGCGACCGGCACCAGGCCGCCACGCGCGAGCGCCTCGCCGATGTCCAGCTGCTCGTAGCCCGGGGTCAGCCGCTGCTGGTCCGGCACGACCCACATCTGCACGAAGTGGACCGGCTCGTCGGTCGAGGCGTCCGGCACCAGCCGCCAGGCGTCGTTCTTCTCCGAGTGCAGGATCCCGCTGCCGGCGGTCATCCGCTGCGCGAGTCCGGGATAGATGACGCCGCTGTGCCCCTCGGAGTCCTGGTGCACGAGCTGCCCGTCGAGGACCCACGTGACGATCTCCATGTCACGGTGCGGATGGGTCTCGAAGCCCGTCCCGGGAGCCACCACGTCGTCGTTGGAGACGAGCAGCAGTCCGAAGTGGGTGTTGGCCGGGTCGTAGTGGTGGCCGAAGGAGAAGGAGTGCCGTGACTCCAGCCAGCCGGCTGTCGTCCAGAACCGCTCGCCGGCACGTCGAAGGTCGATGGTCATAGCGGGTGCAACACTCCTGGCGCTCGGAGTAGTCCGTACGGACGATCTGGCTCCGCCGTTCATACCGAATCCGCTCGATCCCCTCACGCTTTCCGCCGTCCGGGCCGAGGATGTGTCAACGCGTAGGGGGAGGTGCCTGATGGCCCGCAGGCGCACAGCGGAGATCGTTTCTCTGGACGAGCATCCCAACCTGCCCGAGATCCTCGGCGTCCTGGCTCAGCTCGCCCATGTCTCGGACGCCGACCTCCCCCGCCTCGCCAAGGCCTGGCACAACACCGTCTTCCTCGCCGAGGCCCGCGCCCGTGCTCTGAGCCCTGACTCGCCGCTGGTCCTCGAGGTCCTGTCCGCCTTCGAAGCGGTTCAGGCGCTCTTCGCCGACGACCTGTCCGGCGAGGAGGACTACCTGTCCGTCGAGCCGGAGATCGCCTCGGTCGCCCTCAAGGCGATCCGCGATGCGATCGCCGCCGCGTACGCCCGGCCGGTCCTCTCCCGGACCGAGCACAGCGCGCTGATGGCGTCCTGGCGAGCGGTCTACCCGATCGACCTGGTCGAGGAGCCCGACCTCGGCGAGCGTGGCCACGAGATCAAGACCCTGCTGTCGGCGATGCCGCGGCTCGCCATGCGCTGCCACGACGACGAGGCCGCTCGGCTCTTCGAGTCGATCGTCGACATCAGCTGGGTGCTCGACGAGGACGTTCGTGGCGTGGCCCGCCAGGAGGCATGGAACGCCGCGGTCCTCACCAACCGCCGCCGGGTCTGGGAGCTGGTCCGGCGCAGCGGCGCCGAAGGCATCGGCCGCTACTGCCCGTCCTGCCGCACCCGCAACGACGACGACCAGACGACGCGCGTCCTCGCGCTCTGCCTGGACGCCGCCTGCGCGATGCTCGTGTCGGACGCGATCGACGACAACCTGCTCGACGTGCTGACCCTGCCGGTGCAGTCGCTCATCCCGCGGCAGCGCACCAACAGCGACGACTGAGTCGTCGACGGCTCAGCGGTCCGTGAGCTGACGCGGGTCAGCCACCCGCAGCTTGTCGACGACCGCTTCCCGTACGGCGTCCACGACGGCTTGTCGGTCGTCGCCGCTCCTGATGCCCTTGGCAAGTTCGGCGTCGTCGGCATAGCCGACGGCCTCGAGCCTGGCGCGGTGCCGCTCCGCCAACACCGGCCCGAGCACGATCTCGCGGTCGACGGTCGCGAGCGCGCGGTCGACGACGCGCGCGAGGAAGCCGTCGTGACCCGGCAGCTCGAGACCTGCCAGCCACTCCCGGGTGGCAGTGATCAGCTCGCTCGCCGTAGGCCGGTCGTGCGGCCCGGCTCCGTCGATGTCGGAGGCAGGGAGGTCGTCGATCGGCCGCGACCCCACGAGAAGGTCGAGCAGGTCGAGCTCGACCTCGCAGATGCGACGTCCGATGACCGCGAGCTCTACCGACCGCACCGCCCCGGACAGATGCGTCGCCGCCTGCTGGGCGCAGATCACCGCCCACCGCAGCGTGCCGTACGCCTCCCACCAGGCGAGCGTCTCCGCATCGACGTGAGGGCCGCCCGCGGCGGCGTACGCCGTGAGCAGCTCGTCTCGCTCACCGACGCCGGCGACCGGCAGCCGGCTGCCGAAACGCCACGACCGTACGCACAGCCAGCCGAGATCCTCGGCAGCGTCACCGACGTGTGCGAGCTCCCAGTCGAGGACACCGACGAGACCGGTCGGGTCGACCATGAGGTTGCCGAGGCGGAAGTCGCCGTGTACGACGACGCGGGCGGTCGGTGCCGGCCGCGAACGGTCGAGCCTTCGTAGACCCAGCTCCAGGGCTGGGTGCGGCTCGTCGAACCCGTCCAACGTCTCGCGCAGGTCGGCGAGCACATCCGCCGGTTCCGGCAGGCCGTCGACCTCGACGGCGGCGACCCCGCGGTGCAGCTTCGCCAGTGCGTGCGCGAGCTGTTCGACGAGCCGAGACCTCGCGTCGGCATAGACGTCGTCACGGAGGATGCGGCGAGCGATCGTCTCTCCGTCGAGCCACGACATCACGATCGACGTGTCGTCGGCGTCGACGACGTCGGCGACCGGCACGCCCGCGGCAGCAGCCGCGCGCAACAGTGCCGCTTCGCGGCGCATCGCGCCGCCTCGGGGTGCGCCCGCGGGATCGCGCCGAAGCACCAGGCGGTGCCCGTCGAGCTCGAACGCCCAGGTCTCGCGCGATGCGCCCCCGAGCAGACGGGTCAGCCCGGTGACCTCTCCCCCGAGCCGCTGCCCGAGCTCTAGCTCCAGGGCCACTGTGACGGGTCGCTCGACGCGAGCTGGCGAGCCACCACCATCCGGTGCACCTCGTCCGGGCCGTCGTACAGGCGCGCGTAGCGAGCCTCTCGATACATCTTCTCCAGCGGAGTGTCGGCGGTCACGCCGAGTGCTCCGTGCACCTGGATCGCGCGGTCGATGACGTTGTGCAGCATGGTCGCGCCCCAGAACTTGATGAGGCTGATCTCGACACGCGCCTCGTCACCGGTGTCCATCCGTCGGGCGGCGTCGAGGGTCATGAGCCGTGCGGCCTGGATCTCCGCCGCGGACTCGGCGATGTAGCGCTGGATCTCGCCCTTCTCCCGCAACAGCGAGCCGTGCGCGAAGCGCGTATTGGCCCGCGCGACCATCAGCTCGAACGCGCGCTGGGCCTGGCCGAGCCAGCGCATGCAGTGGAAGATGCGGCCGGGTCCGAGTCGCTTCTGCGCGATGAGGAATCCCTTGCCGCGCTCACCGAGCAGGTTGTCGTGGGGGACCCGCACGTCGCGGTAGTAGACCTCGCAGTGGTCGCCGTGGGTCGTCCCCATCGTCGGGACGGCGCGCACGATGTCGTAGCCCGGCGCGTCGGTCGGCACGATGATCGCGGAGAACTGCGCGTGCTTGCTCGGCGCGTCCGGATCGGTCTTCGCGAACACCGTCGTGAACGACGCACGTTGCGCGCCGGTGGTGAACCACTTGTGTCCGTTGATGACCCACGTGTCGCCGTCGAGCACCGCGGTGGTCTGCATCTGCGTCGGGTCCGAGCCGGCGACCTCCGGCTCGGTGAGCCCGACGCTCGGATAGATCTCGCCCGCGACGAGCGGCTTGAGCCATCGCTCACGTTGCTCGTCCGACGCGTAGAGATGCAGCATGATCGAGTCCTGCATCGACACCGTGCCGACGGCCATCTGCCCGTACTCCGACCGGCCGATGATCTCGTTGAGGTAGACGAAGTCCATGAACGGCAGGCCGCCGCCACCGATCTCCGCCGGGTGACCGAGTGCCCAGAGGTCGCGCTTCTTCGCCTCGGCCTTCAGGTCCTCGAGCTTGTCCGCGGCAACGAGCGGGTCGTGCCCGGTGAGCACAGGTTCGGCAGGGATGACCTCGCCGTCGATGAAGTCCTTCATCCGTCGCCGGAGGTCGGCGAGCTCGGGGCGCAGCTGTTCAGGCATCTGACGACTCCTCCAACACACGGCGCGGATGACGACCGTCGACGTAACCGACGAACGGCGGATGGATGCCGTAACCCAACAGCTCCTGCAGCCGCGGGTCCAACGTCCGCACGACGTCGCGCGGCACGGCAAGCACATGGTTCTCCTGCTGCCGCAGCCAGCCCGCGGCGTACTCCAGCAACACACCGAGACGCGGCCGGTCGGTCGTGTTCGCACCGCCGCCGTGCCACAACGTGCCGAGGAGAAACAGCACCGACCCTGCCGGCATCGTGACGGGCACTGTCTCGTCCGGGTCGACCGGCATCCGGTCCGCCCAGAGGTGGCTGCCCGGCACGACCCTGGTCGCACCGTTGGCTTCGGTGAAGTCGTCGAGCGCCCACATCGTGTTGACCACGACCTGTGGGTGCGGCCGCGGCAACGGGTAGATGCCGTCATCGGTGTGCAGGACCTGCGCCTTCTCTCCCGGGCCGATCTCGATCCCGGTCGGCGCACTGAGCTGGTACGACGTCCCGAGCACCGCATCGAGCACCCCGAGCAGCAGCGGATGAACCGCCAACGCGTCGAACGCCCGCGTCTTCGCGAACAACGCGTAGATGCGCCGGGTGCTGAACCCCTCGAAGTCGTTGCGGCCGGTCGGCGTCCGCTCGAGCACGTCGGTGAGGCCGGTCCGGACGGCCGCCGCCTCGTCCGCGGACAGCAGACGCTCGACGACGGCGAACCCGTCCCTGTCGAGGTCGGCGAGCACCTGCGTGAGCAGCGTCGCGTCCAGCGTGGCGGTCACGAACGCGACCGTACGCCGTCCGCCCCGGCCGCACGAGACCTCTACCGAATCTCATTCGGAATTTCGCGAGATTGGGCCGACAATGGAGTCCATGGCCGTCCCCGATCTGCTGCCCCGCGCTGCAGAGGACGGCGTCGCCGGACGCGCGGTCGCGCGCCTGCAGCGGAACCGGGCCTTCGCCCTGCTCTGGGCGGGCGCGACGGCGGGCCGGCTCGCCACGGAGATGTACGGCGTCGCCGTCGTACTGTTCGTCCTCGCCGAGACCGGCAGCGCGCATCTGGCCGGGCTGACGGTCGCGGCCGCGACGTTCCCGACGGTCATCACGGGGCCGCTCGTGGGTGCCTGGCTCGACCGCACGCCGCGGCGGCGGCTGGCCTTCCTGCTCAGCCCGATGATCCTGGTCGCGGCGATGGCCGGGTTCCTCGTCGCCGGTGGACGGTCGCCCGGCTGGGTCCTCGTCCTGCTCGGTTTCGTCGCGGGTCTCCCGTCGCCGGTGCGCACCGGCGGGTTCAGCGGCCTCATCCCCACTGTCGTCCCGGAGGCGGTGCTGCCGCGCGCCTACGGGTTCGAGGCGGCGAGCTACAACATCGCGGGCATCGCCGGCCCCGCGGCGGCCGGAGCCGTCGCCGGTGCCGCCGGCGCGAGCTGGGCGATCGTCGCGACGATGGCGGTGGCGCTGCTCGCCCTCGCGGTCATCGCGCAGGTGCCGATCGCCCCAGGTGACCCGTCGTCGGCGCGGACCGTGCGCAGCATGCTCAACGACGGTCTCGGCCTGCTCTGGCGGGTCCGTCCGCTGCGCGCGGTCAGCGTCGCGACGACGATCAGCCAGGGCGCCTTCGGCCTGGTCGTCGTCGCCTACCCCCTGCTTGCGCAGACGCTCCATCACAAGCGCGCCGTCGGTGGCCTGCTCTTCTCCGTGTTCGCGGTCGGCGCTCTGGCGGGGTCAGTCGTTTACGCGCGCCTCGCCACGAAGGTGAGCGACGAGCTCGTCGTCTACACCGGCCTGGCGGCCTTCGGCCTGCTGCTCGCCGGCGTCGGTCTCGCGCCGACGCTTCCGCTCGCCCTCGTCATCTCACTCGTCGCGGGCTTCTCGGACGGGCCCCTTCTCGCCGCAACGCTCAACCTGCGGCAGCGCGTCTCGCCGGACCACCTGCGCACGCAGGTCTTCACGACCGCGGCGAGCCTCAAGATCGGTGCGTTCGCGATCGGCTCCGCTCTCGCCGGCTTCGCGGCCTCGTCGTGGGGCGCGCGCGGAATGCTCATCGCGGCGGGAGCGAGTCAACTCGTCGCGGCCGCCGTCGGCCTCGCCACCCGCTACCTCTAACCCCACGTGTTGAGTGCGACGTAATCCCCCTTGGACAGGGGTCCGTTAGGGGGATTACGTCGCACTCAACCGGTCAGGGCGACCTGATCTGCCAAGCCTCGCCGGTGTCGTAGCTGTCCACCCAGAGGAAACCGCCCGCGAACACGACGTTCTGTGCAACGCCCGGCAAGGTGAACCTGCGGACGACGCGCATCGTGCGCGGGTCGATCTTGCTCAACGTCGCGTCACTGTTCCCCGTCCAGACGAACCCGTCGCCCACGGCCACGCTCCCGGTGAAGCCGCCTGCCTCGGCCGAGGTCGTGGCGACCTTCCCGGTGACCTTGTCGCGCCTCGGATCGATCCGGAACAGGACCTCACGGTCGGCGACGTACCGCTTCACCCAGACGGCGCCTTCGCCGTAGGCAATCGGCATCGAGGAGTCCGTCGACCCGAAGCCGTCGACGCGGGCGACGAGCTTGCCCGTCGACGGGTCGAACCGCAGCAGATGGGCGGCATCGGCGTCGGCCACCCACACGCCCCCGGGTGCGACGACCAGTGGGTCGTCCCAGTCGTTCTCCCCGCCGTCATAGCGGTGCCGCAGCACCACCTTGTTGCTCTGCAGGCTCACGGCCACGAGGGTGTGATCGCGCGAGGTCACCCACATGTCCTCGAAACCGAACGCCGTCTGTGCGCCGTCCACGTTGATCCGCGCCGTGACCCGATGTCGCAGCTCGTCGAAGCGCGTCAGCGGGCCGGCAGGCGCCGGCACCCAGACCGATCCGGCCGCCTCGACCGGCAACCCGCTCTGGAACCCCACGACGGGAAAGGTCGCGACTTCGCGTCCCGTCGCGCGTGACCATTCGTGCAGGGTCATGTCGTGATGCCCGGCGCCCCAGACGTCGTGCGCACTCACCGCGCAGCAGCTGGGTTGGACCAGGTTGTACGTCGCCACGATCGCCGCAGCGGGCGGCGAAGGGGCCGCAGCCGTCGTCGGGCTCGCGGAGCCGGACAGTGCGGACGTCCTGGCTGTGGTCGGTGAGCCGGACGGGCGGTCCGAACCGGTGACGGCGTACGCCACCACAAGAGCGACCACGACTCCAAGGGCAGCCACCCCCACGCCGACCGCCCGGCGCCGACTCCGGTAGGGCGCGGCTTGCGACCCCGTCGGCACGGTCTGCGTGGCTTCGGCCGCAGCCGCGCTGACAGCCTTCGCGGGCGCTTCGCGCAGCACCTCCGCATGGGCTTCGGTCAGCATGCTGCCCGGATCGACTCCGAGGTCCTGCGCCAACGCCCGCCTCGCCACGTCGTACTGCGCGAGCGCGTCCGACCTGTTGCCCGTCGCATGCAGGACGCGGATGAGGAGGGACTGCGCCTGCTCGTTCAACGGATCGGCGCGCACCAGCGCGCGCAGCGTCTCCACCACCCTCGCCGGCGGCACGCCGAGGCGGAGGTGCTCGCGGGCGGCGTCGAGGAGCAGTGTGGTGCGCAAAGCGTCGAGCTCTGCCCGGGCCACCGACACGTAAGGCGCGTCGAGGTTGTGCAGCGGCTCCCCGACCCAGAGCGACAACGCCCGCTCGATGAGATCCAGCGCCTGCCGTGGGTCGCCCGATGCCGATACAGCTGCCGCCTCGTCCCGCAGGGCGCGCGCGAGATGCGCATCGATCCGCGATGGGTCGAGGTCGAGGCGGTAACCCTGACCTGTGGTCGTGACCACGGCGATGCCATCGAGCGAGGCACGCAGCCTGGACATGTAGTTGTGGACGATCGCCACGGCTGTGGCCGGCGCGCGGTCGCCCCACACCTCGTCGACGAGGACGGGGGTCGCCTGCACGGTGTTGGGGTGCAACGCCAGCCATGCAAGGAGCGCTTGCTCCTTGCCCGCACGCACCGTAGTGCGCCCCGGTGGTGAGTCGACCGCGACAGACCCGAGCAGGCGGATCGCCGGCCGCGACGCGGCGCGCACGCGCCGAGTTTAGGCCGCAGTTGGATCTGAATTAGGGGGCTTTCCGAGGCTTGGTGGCAGCGACGCGCGCAGCGTCGGCATCAGCGGAGGAGGGGGCATGACGCGACGTTCCGGGCTGGCGGGCCTTGCCGTGGCGATGGCGGCGCTCGCAGCGAGCGGCTGCAGTAACTCGAGCGCGGCGCCGTCTGCCGGCTCGACTTCTTCGTCGCCACCGGCGACAGCAACGACGTCGGACGCGACACCGACACCGTCACCCTCCGCGCTGACGCCCGGCGCGAGGGTCGGAGGCTCCGCCGGCGAGGTCGTCACCGTCGGCAAGCAGGTGTGGGCGCAGATCGACACCGAGCTGGACCGGATCGATCCCGGCACCGGCGCCATCGTGCGCCGCGTTGACGTCGGGGACGACGCACGAGCCGGCACCACGGTCGTCGGCCACGACGTGTGGGTGGCGACGCAGTCCGGTACGGCGGTCGTGGACACGCGCGTCGGTCGCGTGGTGCGCCACTACAAGGATGTCGTCATCCCCGACGGGCAGGTCGGATGGGCAGTCCGAGGAGCGCAGGTCGTGCGTCTGAGCCTTCCGTCCGGCAAGGTCACCGGGAGGGCTTCCCTCGGATCCGTCCAGCCTGACGACTGGACGCCGATCCTGGCTGTCGGCGACGGCGCAGCGTGGGTCGGACTGGGCACGCGGCATGATCTGGTGCGCATCGACGCCACGACCCTCCGGCCCACCCACATCAAGGGTTTCGCCGCCGCTGACTGCCTCATGGTCGTCGGGGTCGGCTATGGATCGGTCTGGGTGCAGCAGAACGCTGTCGGCGCGGGACGTCTCTACCTCGTCGACCCCGCGACGAGCCGCATCATTCGGCAGGTCTCGCTCGGCAAGCGCGACGAGGCAGGGCGGTTCGGCGGGACCAACCTCGTCTTCGCCCGCAACGCGGTGTGGACCGGCGACAGCAGCCCCACCGTGACCGCGGTGTCGTCGACCGGCAAGGTCGAGCGGGTCATCGACGTCCCTACGGCGCCTCAGTATCTCGGCATCACCGCGGGCGACATCTGGCTCGGCGCCGACGTCGAGTCGCATACTCCTGGTCTGACTCGCGTGCGCATGCCCTAGCGACCGCACGCGCGTGCGCCCAGCTGTTGAGTGCGACGTAATCCCCCTTGGACAGGGGCCCGTTAGGGGGATTACGTCGGACTCAACCTGGGGTGGTCCAGGCCAAGAGCTCGTCGACCGGCTTGGCGTTGATGACGATCTCGGGTGTCACGCCGCACTCCTCGGCTCGTTCGCAGCCGTACGGCTGCCAGTCGAGCTGACCCGGAGCGTGCGCGTCGGTGTCGATCGACACCATGCATCCGGTCTCGACCGCGAGTGACAGCAGCCGGCGCGGCGGGTCGAGCCGCTCCGGCCGGGAGTTGACCTCGACCGCGACGCCGAACTGCCGGCACGCCTCGAACACGATGTCGGCCTCGAACGTGGACTCCGGCCGACCACGACCGACGACGATCCGGCAGGTGCAGTGCCCCAGCCCGTCCATGTTCGGGTTGGCGATCGCTGCGACCATCCGCGGCGTCATCTCGGCGGACGGCATCCGCAGCTTCGAGTGGACCGACGCCACGACGACGTCGAGCTCGGCGAGCAGCTCGGGCTCCTGGTCGAGCCCGCCGTCCTCGAGGATGTCGACCTCGATGCCGGTCAGCACACGGAACGGCGCAGCCGACCCCGCGGCCGCCTCCTCGGCGAACCGCTCGTTCAACGACCGCACGATGTCGATCTGCTTGCGCAACCGCTCCGGCGTCAGGCCGTTCGCGACGGTCAGCCGCGGCGAGTGGTCGGTGAGTGCGACATAGGAGTGGCCGAGGTCCCGCGCAGCGAGCACCATCTCCTCGATCGGGGAACCTCCGTCGGACCAGTCCGAGTGCATGTGCAGGTCGCCACGCAACGCCGCCCGCAACGCCGACCCGCCCTCGGCCAGCGATCCGGTCGCCGTCGACTGCAGCTTCGTGAGGTACGACGGCTCGGATCCGCCCGCTGCCTCGGTGATGACGGACGCCGTGACGGCTCCGATGCCGGCGAGCTCCTGCAACGTCTCGGACGCAATGCGTTCGTCGAGCTCTCCCGGCGGCAGGGCGCCGATCGTCGCGGCTGCTCTCCGGAAGGCCTTCACGCGGTAGGTGGGCTCGCGAGAGCGCTCGAGCAGGAACGCGATCCGGTCGAGTGCGTCGAGCGCACGCCGGGTGGACGCGTCCATGACGACGACGCTACCGACGCCAATCCATGCCTCGACGGTAGGTTGTCTGCGTGGCCCGCTCCGCTCGTCTTCTTCCCGTCGCCGCTTACGTGCTGGCGTTCGTCGGGCTCGTGCTGCTCGTGCTCGAGGTCGTGCGCACGCTCAACGGATCCGCCCTCGGCACGCTCGGCGCCGTACTCCTCTGGGTCGGCGTCGGCTTCATCGTCGTCGCCATCGTCCTGCTGGCGCTGACGATGCTCGCCGCGGCCGCCGACGGCGTGGGCGCCGTCGACGACGACGCGTCGCTGCAGCCCTAGCCCGCGGACGACAGCCAGCGCACCGGCGTGCCGTCGCCGGCGTGCCGGTACGGCTCGAGCTCGAGATCCCACGGCGTGCCCAGCAGCCGGTCGATCGCGTGCCGCAACGACGGCAGGTCCTCGGCGTTGGCGACGATCGCGCGCAGCCGGTCCTCCTGGACCAGTACGTCGCCGTTGCCGCTCATCGCCGACCGGAAGACGCCGAGGTCCGGCGTCATGGAGTAGCGCTCGCCGTCGCTGCCGTCACTGGGCTCCTCGGTGACCTCGCACCGGACCAGCGGCCAGCCGCGCATCGCCGTCGCGATCCGGCCGGCCGTTCCGGCGGGCCCACGCCAGCCGGTCTGGGTCCGCATGCAGCCGGGGGCGATCGGCTGCGGTTGCCAGTCGAGCTGGACCGGCACGCCGAGGACACCGGCGACGGCCCACTCCACATGGGGCCGCAAGGCCGGCGGGCAGGAATGCACGAACAGCACGCCGCGAGCAGTCACCGGTGACCTCCGTCGGTTGTCGAGGATCGGCTTCCCCACCGGCCTCGAGCGCCTCCGACGGAACGGGGCGTCCTGCTTGCGTCACTCATTGTGCCCCATGAGCCACATCCGTACCAGCAATTCGCGAGGTTGGGTGCCCACAACGGAGGGGCAGATTGTCCGGTATGAGCGAGCGAATCCAGATCCAGCCGATGGCCGAGCACGAGTACGCCGTCGAGGTGACCGAGGGCACCACCACGACGCGGCACCGGGTGACCGTCCCGACCGACCTGCTGGTCGACCTCGGTCTGGCCGGCGCCGACGAGCAGACCGTGGTCCGCGAGTCGTTCGCCTTCCTGCTCGACCGGGAGCCGGCGACGTCGATCTACGAGGAGTTCCCGCTCGACACGATCTCGTCGCACTTCCCCGACTTCGCCGACGAGCTGCGCAGCCGCCTCGCCGGTTGATCCCACGCGGACCGGTCCGGCTCATTGCGCTGCAGCTCCTCGATCACCGGTGACCGGTCGAGCACGACGATCCCGGCCAGCAGCGCGCAGACACCCACCACCTGTACGACGACCGCGAGCGGCGCGGTGTCGAGATGCTCGTTGAACGAGAAGACGCCGATGCACACGGCGACCGCCGGCTCGACGGCGTCCATGACGGGCAGCGACGCCGGCAGCGGCCCGGCCTGGAAGGCACTCTGCTGCACGATGGCACCGGCAACGGCGACGACGGCCATCGCGTACGGCTGCCATGACGTGAAGAACGTCGATGCGCCCTCACCGAGCAGATGCGTCGACGCCTT
>DASSEX010000009.1:0-2959 GCA_035695045.1 Mycobacteriales bacterium
GTGGTCTCGATGCCGTGTCGCGAGTGGTTCGAGGCCCAGGAGGCCGCATACCGCCAGCAGGTGCTGCCGCCCGATGTGAAGGCCCGGGTGTCGATCGAGGCTGCGACTCCGTTCGGCTGGCGTGACTTCGTCGGCGACGACGGGGAATGCCTTGGTCTGGACCACTTCGGCGCTTCGGCGCCGTACCAAGTCCTTTACGAGCAGTTCGGGCTGACACCGGACCGCGTAGTGGCAGCCGCGCACGCGTCGTTGTCGAAGGTCGGCGCCACGAAGGGTTCGACGACCGGCAACTGACACCACCACGGGGAAGACGAACGAGGAGACGACCGTGAGCAACGAGACGTTGAAACAGCTGAGCGACGCGGGTGTCTCCATCTGGCTCGACGACCTGTCCCGCGAGCGCCTGGTGCGCGGGACCCTCGCCGACCTGATCCGCGACAAGCATGTCGTCGGGGTCACCACCAACCCGACGATCTTCCAGAAGGCGATCAGCGGCAGCGAGATCTACGACGAGCAGGTGCGTGACCTCGCCCGCCGCAAGGTCGACGTGGGCGAGGCCTTGCGGGCGATCACGACCTACGACGTCCGCTGGGGTTGCGACGTGCTGCGGCCGGCGTACGACGCCAGCGACGGCGTCGACGGCCGGGTGTCGATCGAGGTCGACCCGCGCATCTCCAGCGAGACCGAACGGACAATCGCCGAGGCGCGCGCACTCTGGTGGCTCGTCGACCGGCCGAACCTGTTCATCAAGATCCCGGCGACCGAGCCGAGCCTGCCCGCGATCACGCAGTGCCTCGCCGAAGGCATCAGCATCAACGTCACGCTGATCTTCTCGCTCGAGCGCTACGCCGCCGTCATCGACGCGTTCTTCGACGGGCTGGAGCGTGCGCGTGCCACCGGGCACGACCTGTCGCGCATCGGCTCGGTGGCGTCGTTCTTCGTCTCCCGCGTCGACAGCGAGGTCGACAAGCGACTCGACAAGATCGGCACCGACGAGGCGAAGGCGCTGCGCGGCAAGGCCGCGATCGCGAATGCGCGGCTGGCTTACGAGCTCTACGAGGAGAAGTTCTCCAGCGACCGCTGGAAGGCACTCGAGGCAGCCGGCGCGAAGCCGCAGAGACCGCTGTGGGCGTCGACGTCCACAAAGGACCCCGCCTACGACGACACGATGTACGTGATCGATCTGGTTGCGCCCGGCACCGTCAACACCATGCCGGAGCCGACACTCGAGGCACTCGTGGACCACGGTCAGTTCCGCGGCGAGACGGTGCGGCCGATGTACGCCGACGCGCGGGCGGTGCTCGACGGGTTGCGCGACCTCGGCATCAGCTACGACGACGTGGTGCAGGTGCTCGAGGACGAGGCCATCGAGAAGTTCGTGACGTCATGGAACGAGCTGATCGAGTCGATCGAGGGCGAGATGACCAAGCTGGCCGGCGAGGTCTCGACCGACGGTCCCGCCGCGGGCGACAAGAAGTGAGCGACTCCCCCACGACCATCGCCGCCGGCGGGGTCACGGTCTCGGTCGCCGGTGCATCGCTGGTCGCTGCGCGCGACAGTGCACTGGACGACGCGGTCGCCCACGGAGTCCCGGCCGCGATCGCGGGCAAGGACGCCACGACCTGGGGCCCCGAGGCGACCGCGGAGGCATCGGTGCGCCTCGGCTGGCTCGACTGCGTCCGGGTCTCCCGCCCTCTGGTCGCCGAGATCGAGGCGCTCCGCGACGAGCTGCGCAACGCCGGGGTGGACCGCGTGGTGCTCGCGGGCATGGGCGGGTCGTCGCTCGCGCCGGAGGTCATCACCGCGACCTACGGCGCCGACCTCGTCGTGCTGGACACGACCGACCCGGGTCAGGTGCAGGCCGCGATCACCGAGCTCGACCGCACAGTGCTCGTGGCCTCGTCGAAGTCCGGGGGCACGGTCGAGACCGACAGCCATCGACGCGCGTTCGAGCAGGCCTTTCGCGATGCCGGCATCGACCCCTCGCAGCGGATCGTCGTTGTCACCGACCCCGGGTCGCCGTTCGAGAAAGTCGCGCGGGAAGCGTCGTACCGCGTGTTTCTCGCCGACCCGAACGTCGGCGGTCGCTACAGCGCACTCACGGCGTTCGGCCTTGTGCCGGCCGGTCTGGCAGGGGTTCCGATCGGTGAGCTGCTCGACCAGGCGGCGGCCGTTGAGCCCTCCCTGAGCGCCGACACGGGCAACCCGGGCCTGGCTCTCGGGAGTGCGCTCGGTGGGTTCGGCACCGGCGGCCACGACAAGGTCGTGATCGCTGACGCGGGGTCAGGCATTCGTGGCTTCGGCGACTGGGCCGAGCAGCTGATCGCCGAGTCGACCGGCAAGAACGGCAAGGGACTGCTGCCGGTCGTCGTCGAGGGCACCGATGCGCCGGGGTTCACCGACGCTGTCGACGTACATCGGGTGGTGCTCGGCTCGTCCGCCCCCGATCCCGGCACGGCCGTCGAAGGGCCGCTCGGTGCGCAGTTCCTCGTCTGGGAGTACGCCACCGCCGTCGCCGGGCGCGCTCTCGGGATCAACCCTTTCGACCAGCCCAACGTGCAGGAGTCGAAGGACAACACCAAGGCGGTGCTCGAGAAGGCCGGTGACGGGCCGCTGCCAGAAGGTGATCCCGTCTTCACCGACGGCGCCATCGAGGTCCACGTCGCGGACAACGAGCTGCTCGGCGGTGCGACGACGGTGGCTGTTGCCGTTTCGGCGCTGCTGTCCGCGGTGCCGGCGAACGGCTACCTCGCGGTGATGGCCTACCTCGACCGGTTGCACGACGCGGAAGCCGCGCAGCTGCGCCGGCTGCTCGCAGCGCGGACATCGCGTCCGGTGACGTTCGGCTGGGGTCCGCGGTTCCTTCACTCCACCGGGCAGTACCACAAAGGTGGGCCACAGGTCGGCGCGTTCCTTCAGGTGACCGGGGCGCATACGACCGATCTCGACGTGCCCGGGC
>DASSEX010000010.1:0-31757 GCA_035695045.1 Mycobacteriales bacterium
AAAGAGATGACGACAGGGACGTCCGCACCCCCGACCGGCAGCACGAACAGCACGCCGAACACAAGCGCCGCCAGGCAGAGCAGGACAGCCGCCACCATGCTGCCGGCGGCAAGTCCCCAGATCACGAAGACCAGCGCCGCAACCGCGAGCACGACGTTGAGGAGCCGCTGCCGTGGCAGCACCACGGGACGCCCGGTCATGAGCTCCTGAAGCTTCGCGAACGTGACGGCACTGCCGGTGAAGGAGACGCCGCCGATCAGCACGCTGAACAGGACGGCCGCCGACGTCCCGATGCCGGCAATGCTGTGCGACAGGTTGAAGTCCGCCAGCGACACCAGGGCCGCCGCACCGCCACCAACGCCGTTGAATGCCGCCACCATCTGCGGGATGGCCGTCATCTTCACCATGCGCGCCGCAGGGACTGCGACGGCGGTGCCGATGACGATGCCGATGACGATCAGCCAGATCTTGTGCAGTCCGGGCCACGCGAAGGTCGTGGCTATCGCGACGAGCATGCCTGCGGCGCCGATGAGGTTGCCCTGCCGGGCCCACTTCGGTGACGACAGCCCTTTCAACGCGACGATGAAGCAGACCGCGCACAGCAGGTAGATCAGCTCGAGCGACTCCATCCGCGTCACGGCTGGTCACCACCGGCGGGTGGCTCGACAGGGCGCCGGGGCGCTCCGCCGCGGCCCTTGAACATCTCGAGCATCCGATCTGTCACCACGAAGCCGCCGACGACGTTCATCGTCGCGAGGATGACCGCGAGGAAGCCCAGAATCGTGGTGGCGGCTCCGTGTCCCGTGCCGAGCACGATCATCGAGCCGACCAGGATGACGCCGTGGATCGCGTTCGCACCTGACATCAGAGGCGTGTGCAGGATCGGCGACACCTTCGAGATGACCTCGAAGCCGACGAACACCGACAGCACGAAGATGGACAGCAGCCCCAGCGTGGTTTCGGTCACTCCGAGAACACCTGCCCCTCACGTGTGACGCACGCGGCGGCGAGGATCTCGTCGTCCCAGTCGGGTGCGATCGCCCCCTCGCGAACCACGAGCGCGAGCAGGTTGGCGACGTTGCGTGCATAGAGCGCACTGGCATGCAACGGGTAGGCGGAAGCGGGGTTGCGCACCCCGACGATCGTCACGCCGTCCACGTCGATCGTCTCGCCGGCCCGGGTGAGCTCACAGTTGCCGCCGCCCTCGGCCCCGAGGTCGACCACCACCGATCCCGGTCGCAGGCCCCGGACCATCTCCTCGGTGACCAGGCGAGGGGCGGGCCGACCTGGGACGGCAGCCGTCGTGATGACGACGTCCGCCTGCACGACAGCGCGCCCGAGTGCTGCCCGCTGCTGCGCCAGGAACTCGTCCGACTGGACCCGGGCATAGCCACCGGCGCCCTCCTGCGTCTCCAACCCCAGGTCGAGGAACTTCGCCCCCAGCGACCGCACCTCATCGGCGGCGGCGGCTCGGACGTCGTACGCCTCGACGACGGCGCCCAGCCTTCGCGCCGTCGCGATCGCCTGCAGCCCCGCAACGCCGGCGCCGAGGACCAGCACCTTCGCCGGTGCGACGGTGCCTGCGGCCGTCATCGCGAGCGGGAACATGCGCGGCGCGACGGACGCCGCCTGCATCACGCAGTAATAGCCCGCGACCAGGGCCTGTGAGGACAGCGCATCCATCGACTGCGCGCGGCTGATCCGCGGCACGAGGTCGAGGCTCAGCGCCGTCACGGATCGAGCGGCAAGAGCACGGACGGCGTCGCCGTGCACCCACGGCTGAAGAAAGGAGACCGTAACCGCGCCCGGCGACAGCATGGCGATGTCGCCGACCGGCAACGGTTGCACCGTCGCGACGACGTCGGCGCCCTGCAGAAGGTCGGTGCGGCCGCTCGCGATCTGCGCCCCGCGGGCCGCGAAATCGTGATCCGAGACGTACGCCGCCAGCCCCGCCCCTGCCTGTACGACGACCTCGCAACCTGCCGCCGTCAGCTTCGCAACGGTGTCCGGGACCGCAGCCACCCGGCGTTCGCCTTCAGCTGTCTCCTGCGGCACGACCACACGCACGCGCTCACCGTAGAGGTCAGGGCCGGTGATCGCCGGGATTCAGCGCGCGGGCCGCGAAGTCGGGACGTCTGGTCCCATCGCCTCGCTGCAGGGCGGCATCAGACCGGAGTGACGGACAGCACCTGTGCCGAGCAGACGGGAAGCGACACCCTCAGGCCCTCGCGCAGCTGCTGACCGGTGAAGGTCCCGATCAGGTTGCCCGTGCGGACGTCGGTGACTGTGTAGGACCTCGCGGGGTCGACACCCTGCAACGCGAGCGAGGTCGCGTCCGGGCCGCCTGCCTGCCGGAAGGCGAACACGTAGCCGCTGTCACCGTTCCAGGGCTGCCACGCCGCCCATGAGGTGCCGTCGAGGGGGTCCGCAGCGGTGAGCTCGTAGACGGCGGGCCCGAGCCCGTCGCGGTGGGCGCGGTACCAGCTGATCCACCATGCGGTCTCCGCCTGTTCGGCAGGTGTCAGCTGCGTCAGGTCGGTCCAGAACGTGACGTGCGTGAGCATGGCGAGCGGGAACAACGCGTCGACACCGGCCGCGCCGCTGTAGGCGCCGGTCAGCGTTCCGTCGAAGGCGCCGACGCCGAGCGACCAGGTGGGCACCCACGGCGCGGCGCTCCACACGTCGTGCAGGAGCTTTGCGACCTGCGTGCTGCCGTGCGGGTGCATGTTGTCGAACCACGACGGTCCCAGTGCTGCCGACTCGAACGGCCAGGCGCGCTGGTCGTTGGTCTCGTCGAGCTCGAACGTGACGCCGGGGTTCTCCTTCTGCATCTGACGCACCAGCGCGACGAAGGCGTCCTCGTAGTCGGCGTAGTCGTGGGTCCCGCAGTCGACCCAGGCCATGAAGTCGAACTTGAACTCCGTCACGTCGTAGTCGCTGACCAGTCGGCGGACGACGCCGAGCAGGTATCTCTGGAAGTTCGGATTGGTCGCGTCCCACACACCGAGCCCGGCGTCGTCGGGCACCTGGGCGGTCAGGTCGCCGATCGGTGCGCAGGCCCAGTCCGGGTGCGCGGCGTAGGTCGTCGACGCACTGTTGAACTCCAGGGGCGACATCCAGAGGCCGAGCTGGAGTCCTTTGCTGTGCAGATAGGTGACGAAGTCCGGGACGTGGTCGCCGTCGTTGTCGGGGAAGCGCGCTGGGTCGAAGTTCCAGTCACCGCTCTCGCCGCCGGCGCCGCCCTGCCACTGGTCGTCGAGCATGAACGTCTCGCCGCCGAGCGCGGCAAGTGCGTCGACCTGCGCGCGCAGGTTCGGATCGCTCATCCCGTCGCCGTGGCTCCACGGGTGAAAGGTGTTGAGGTCGATGGTCCGCGGAAAGTCCGGCTCCACCGCTCCCGCGAAGTCGGCGGCGAAAGTCGCAGCCGCCTCGGCTGCACCACCGGAGTACACCCCGACGAACGACGTACCGAGGTCCAACGAGGTCAGCGGCTGCACGAGTCGCGCCCGCACAGGAACGGGATAGGCGGGGTTCTCGAGCCGGTTGTAGTCGGGCGGCGACGTCTGCAGCGGCCCGTAGTCGAAGGCGTCCCGCGCCCAGTCGACACCGACCCAGGAGCGACCGTCGGTGTCGCGGCCCACCCGGCTCATCGCCCCGCCGCGGCGTTGTGAGACGAGGAAGAGCCCGGCGTCGTCGCCGAAGCGCACGACCTCGCCCTCGGCGTCGAAGGAGCCTGACGGGTGCGAGACGTGGCGGTAGTCGTCGCGCCAGTCCGACCCGTCGTTGTACGCCTGCACCTCGGCCGGCATCGCGGTGTTCGTCGCCGTCACCTGGTCGAGCGAGTACGACGACACACGCAGCGCGGTCGGACCTGCGACGAGAGTCGAGCGGGTCTCCAGTACGCCGGCACCCGGACGCAGGAGGACCAGCCGATCCAGCTCGACGCCGGAAGGCAGCGACGCGTCGGCCACGGCGTACCTGAAGAGCAGTCCCTCGCCGAGACCGGAGCGGGGGCGCCCCGGCAGCACAGGTGGTGTCACCTGCTTCACCGAGAGGAGAGCCCAGCCGACGGTCGACGACGTCGGGACTCCGTCGAGGTTCAGCACGAAGTCGGGACCTGGCGACACCCAGTTGCTGTCGTCGCGGCCGGCGAGCGCGGTGGTCCGGACCGAACCGTCGGCGCCGAACGACCAGGTCCGGCTGACCACGCCGTTGCGCAGCATCGCCCCTGTCGGCGTGACGGTCGCACCGACGCCCTGGCGAACGACGTTGGAGCCGGCGAGGTGCTGCGGCAGAGCGAGAGCAACCGTGGCAGGAGTGACTACCGCCGCCGCGGCCACGATGCCCAGGAGTCGTCGCACGGCCTGACTCATTCGTCACGTGGACAGGAATCCCTCGCCGAGCATCGAATGTCGCAGGGTGCCCAGCCGCCGGATCGCCGCAGTCGCCCTCGCCGCGGCGACGGCTGCGGCAGTTCCCGCCACTGCCGGCGCACACGCCGCCCGGTCGTCCGACCGTGCGCAGGATGCGTCAGGTTTCTGGGTCCCGGGCGATCTGCACGTCCACACCATCTACGGGCACGACACCTGCATCACTCCGACGACGGCATGGGACCCGACGTCGACGAGCCGGGACGCGCGTCGCTCCTGCGCCGACGCCTACACGGTCGGGTTCACTCCGACGCAACGGCTGCAGGAGGCGTTCGACCGCGGACTCGACTTCGTCGCGATCACGGACCACAACAACGTCGTCAACCAGACCGATCCGGACGTGCTCGCCTGGGAGAAGGCCCATCCGGCGTTCGTTTCGGTTCCGGGCTACGAGAACTCGCAACCGGGGCATGTGCAGATGCTCGGCGCCACTGCCTGTTACGGCAATGAGGGCCGCATCGACGGCAGCATCATCGAGTGCGACCAGGCCGTTGCCGACCGAAGCGCTACCGGTGAGACCGCACTCGCGAACGGCCTGCGCGCGGATGGCGGCGTCTTCCAGGTCAACCATCCGAGCGACGGCAACTGGCCCGGCACGTTCGGCTACTCCGTGGTGCCCGACACCATCGAGGTCTGGAACATCGGCCCGTGGGCCTACCAGCATCCGTTTCCCGCGAGCAACGACAACAACTACTCGCTCCGCTGGTACGACGGCTTCCTGCGGCAGCCGGGGCTGCCGGAGATCGGTGTCACCGGTGGCAGCGACACGCACTGGGTGACGACCGACAGCATCCAAGGAGTTGGTGATCCGACCACTTGGGTCTTCGTGCACAGACTCTCCGTCGATGGCGTGCTCGAAGGTCTGCGCGAACACCACACGTTCGTGTCTGCGCTGCCGCCGGCGGAGCAAGGCCCGCAGCTCTACCTGGAGGCCGATCGCAACGGCGACGGCCAGTTCGACGCGATCGCCGGTGACGAGGTGGGACCGACGGCGACCTACCGCGTCCGCACCGTCGGCGCCGTGCCGGGCAGCGTCTTGCGGATCGTCACCGACACCGGCGCTGTCGAGGTGCCGCTGGGCGCGTCGGCGTCGTACGACTTCACGCCCGGGCAGAACGGAATCCCCGACGCGTCCATCTATGTGCGGGCGGAGCTGCTCGCACCGGACGCGCGTGCCCAGCGCACCACCGCATGCGACCCGGTCGTGGGTGCGCAGACGACCGCATGCCGTGACGACCTCGGGATGGAGTCCCTGTCGTCCCCGATCTTCATTCGTTGAGACGACGGGCAGCCAGCGCCGCTCCCAACAGCTGCAGCCCGCGCGACGTCGAGGGGTCGAGTCCCGTGAGCTCGACGATGCGGCGCAGTCGGTAGTCGAGAGTGTTGGGATGCACGTGCAGAGCCGATGCCGTCGACCTGCGGT
This sequence comes from Mycobacteriales bacterium, assembly GCA_035695045.1. Classification (GTDB taxonomy): domain Bacteria; phylum Actinomycetota; class Actinomycetes; order JAFAQI01; family JAFAQI01; genus DASSKP01. The sequence goes on from DASSEX010000010.1 coordinate 5,854, forward strand.
CCAGATCGTGGTCGAGGTAGACGGCGAGGGTGTGCGGCAGGTCCGGGTTGCGGTCCAACGGGTCGAGCAGGTGCGCCAGCTCGCTCTGGGCGTCGCTCGGCCGGGTGAGCTGGTACTCCAGCAGCACGTCGCGCAGCGTGAATCCGCCTGTCGACGCACCCAGCTGGCGGGCCAGCCGCGCGACGTCCTGGGCCTGAGCGGCTGCCCGTGGGATGTCCGCCGTGCCCGTCGCCGGGGAGCCGCCGGCAAGAACCTCCGCGCCGGCCGCGGTTTGCAGTCGCTCGACCAGGTCGGAGAGCTGCGCGGTCGACGTGTGCACGTCGTCGACCGTCGTCGGCAGGAGCACGGACCCACCACCGGGCTCGAGCAGACCGAGCACGTGCTCACCGGCCCACGCGTCGAGGGCGTCCTGCACGCGCCGCACCTTGCGCCGGGCGGCGACCGCGCCCCCCACACCCCTGTCGCTCTCGTCAGGATGCGCGCCGAGGCGAAACGCCACGACGAGGTACGCCGGCGCGATCGGCGCCCCGAGCCGCGCGGCCAGCGCGTCGGCCGGCTCCCCGGCGAGCAGCGCTGACGCAAGCCCACGGCGCGCGTCGCGCTCCTCGCCGTAGATGGTCTGCTGTTCCTCGAGGTACGCCGCCGCGACGGCCGCCGACACCTGCTGGACATAGGCCAGCACCCGCTCGGCCGCCGCGATCAGCGCGCCGGTCTCCGCCTCCGTCGCCGCCTCGGCCAGCGCCTGCCAGCCGATCCGGCCCCCGACGTGGTACGCCGACAGGACTGCGTCGAGCGGCACCCGCTCCTCCGCCCGGCGGGCGGCCGACGTCCGGACCTCCGAGAGCTCGTCGGGGTCGAGCGCGCGACTCTCCCGCAACGTCGTGAAGAACAGCCGCAGGTTGGCCTCGGTGATGGCGAGGATCTCGCCCTCGAGCTGCTCGCGCGGCAGGACGGCGTACAGCGGGATCTCGGCGACGAAGGTCTCGATCATCCGTCGCGCCAGTCGAGGAACCTCCCGCTCGACGCGCAGGTAGAGAGCCTGCGCCACGTCGGCGGTGGCGCGAGCACGCTGCTGGGACGTCGCCATGCGCACATTGTGCTGCGTCACAAAGGAAGGGGTGAGGGGCCTCCCCCTGTCCGCGACCGTCCGCGTAGGTTTGCCCGAATGCATGCTGTGACGACGAGCGGATCCGGCGACGTCGACGTCCTCGGCTGGGGCGAGGTGCCGGACCCGGTCGCGGGCCGGGGAGAGCTGCTGATCGAGGTTGCGGCGTCGGCGGTCAACCGGGCCGATCTGCTGCAACGGCAGGGTTTCTACCCACCACCCCCAGGGGCGTCGGAGATTCTCGGGCTCGAGTGCAGCGGCACCGTCGCGGCAGTGGGCCCGGGCGTCGAAGGCTGGTCGGTCGGCGACGAGGTGTGTGCGCTGCTTGCCGGCGGCGGATACGCCGAGAAGGTCGCCGTCCCCGCGGGGCAGTGCATGCCGGTGCCGGACGAGGTCGACCTGGTCACCGCAGCCGGCTTGCCGGAGGTTGCGTGCACGGTGTGGTCCAACGTCGTGCACGTGGCGCGACTGACCAGCGGCGAGTCCTTTCTCGTGCACGGCGGCAGCAGCGGCATCGGCACCATGGCCATCCAGGTCGCGAAAGCGCTCGGCGCGACACCCGTCATCTGCACTGTCGGCAGCGCCGAGAAGGCCGAGCGCTGCCGCGAGCTGGGCGCGGACGTCGTCGTGAACTACCGCGACGACGACTTCGTCGCCATGAGTCGAGACGCCACGGGCAACAGAGGTGTCAACGTCGTCCTCGACATCATCGGCGCCGCCTACCTCGCCCGCAACGTCGATGTCCTGTCCTCCGATGGCCGTCTCGTCGTCATCGGGTTACAGGGAGGCGCGAAGGCCGAGCTCGACCTCGGGCTGCTGTTGCGCAAGCGTGCCGCAGTGCACGCGACCTCTCTGCGTGCCCGGCCGATCGAGCAGAAGAGCGCGATCTGCAGGGACGTCGCCGCGGAGCTCTGGCCGCTCGTCGCGACCGGGCGGGTGCGCCCCATCGTGCACGCGAGCTTCCCGATGAACGAGGTCGCGAACGCGCACCGCATGCTCGCCGCAAGCGACCACGTCGGCAAGGTGCTCCTCACCCGCCCCTGACCGTCTAACGCCCGCAGCGGGCTGGAGACGTACTTGCGTCTTCAGCCCGCCACACTGCGGCGATCGTCAGTCCGCGCGATGGGCCGGCTCGTCGTGATGAGCCCCGCGCTGGCCAGGAACCCCGCCCGCCGCATCCGGCTCGTGCACGTGTTGCGCGATCTCCTTCTCCGGTTGCGCGATGGCATAGAGGACACCACCGACGGCGGTGATGACCACCATGACCGCGAGCGTGATCCAGTCGATGTTGAACAGCGCACGACCGCTGGACAGCCCGGACGGGATGACGACGTTGAGCAGCATCAGACCGAGGTAGGCGATGGCGGCGATCGTCACCGGCCAACCCCACCGACCCAACGTGAACGCACCCGACGGTTGCCAACCGCGCCGGCGTGCAATCGCCGCGCCGATGACGGTCATCAGGAACGACAGGTAGATGCCACTGACGGCGAACGAGACGAGCGCGACCAGTGCGTTGACACCCGCCGGATAGGTGATGAACAGGAACTTGTGGTTGGTCGACGGGTTGATGTTCACGAGGAAAGTGGCCAGAACGGGAACCACTGCGCCGACCAGCAAGGCGTTGACCGGCGTGTGGAAGCGCGGAGAGACCTGGCTCAGCGTCTTGCCGCCCGGCACCGCGCCGTCGCGCGCGTACGAGAACGCCAACCGCGCACCGGCGCCCTGGACCGACGAGCCGCACGAGAAGAACGCGTAGATGATCGCGACGAGGACGACGTCCTGCACCCACGGCGTCAGGTTGAAGCCCAGGATGTACGGGACGCCGCCGGAGAAGCTGGCAGCAGTGGCGTAGCCCTTCGCGCTGCTCGGCATCGCCAGCAAGAGCGCGAGCACCAGCACGAACGACGAGACGCCGCCGAACACGAGAGCACTGCGCATCGCGCGCGGGATGGACCGGCCGGCGTCCTTGGTTTCCTCGGCGATGTCTCCTGCCGACTCGAACCCGTAGAAGATGTAGACGTGGGCCAGGATGCCCACCAACGCCGCACCCAGCAGCCAGTGTCCGTGGAAGTTCACCCCGAGCGGGTTGCTGGCCGCGTGCGCCGCTCCGTGGGTGTGGAACAGGAAACCCAGACCGTGGTGGAAGCCCGCGATCAGCAGGATCAGGGCGACACCGAAGGTGCCGAACACCTCGACGTACGTGCCGAACCGCGCCACGCGCCCCATCGCACGTGCGCCGACGATGTTCACCGTGGTCTGCACGGCGAGCAGGCACAGCGTCACGAACAGAATCGTCGAATGCTTCGTCGGATCCCAGTTGGTCCCGAACCAGTTGTGCGACAACGACGTCACATAGCTGACGACGCCGGTGTCGACTGAGGCCACGGTGAGGAGCAGCGCGACGCCGTAGAACCAGCCCACCCACCAGCCGTACGCCGGCCCGACGTTGAACTTCGAGTACTGGTAGAGCGCGCCCGCGACGGGGTAGTGCGAGCCCAGCTCGCCGAACACCAGCGCGACGAACAGCATGCCGATGACGACGACCGGCATCAGCCAGATGTACGCCGGACCTGCGGTACCGACGCCCAGCACGAACAGCGAGAAGATGCCGACCATCGGCGACAGGTACGTGAAGGCGACGCTGAAGTTGTCGAAGAATCCGAGCACTCGCGACAGTTCCTGCCGGTAACCCAGGCTTTGCAGCCTCTCGGTGTCGCGGTCGACGTGCGCAGACGTGGTCATGCGATCCCCTCTCCCGGTTCCCCGTGATCGCAGAATGCGCCGCGCGCTGGATGTGCGCAGGGAATTCGGAGTGGTGGGTCGTGGGAGAAATGCCGCGTCAGCGCACGATCAGGACGAGGGATAGGGCTCCGCGTTGACACCGAGCGCTGCGCGCGGGATGGCGACGACGGCGACGGAACAGTCGACGGCCACGACGAGCCGCTCGACCAGGTCGCCAAGGAATGTCTCGCCGGCGACCGGCTGCAGTTCGCTGCCCAGCACGACGAGATCGACATCGAGTTCACGGGCAAGACCGCAGATCGCCTCTGCGCGCGACTTCCCCTTGCGCACGATCGTCTGCGGTTGGACACCGAGCCGGCGCGCGAGGTCCGCCGCCTCGTAGACGACACCGTCGGCCCGACTGCTGCGAGCCTGCTCGCGCTGCCGAGCGGCTCCCCCGCCCGTGCGCGCACCCACTGACGCGGCGACGGGGACCGATCGCTCGACGTCGATGTGCGCGATGACGACCTCGACATTCGAGTGTGCAGCGAGGCTGAAGGCGACCTCCTGCGCCGCTCTCGACGCGACGGTGGAGACGACGGGAACCAGCACGCGACGGAAGCCGCTGACTGCTTCCTCTCGACCGTCGGCCCCATCCCAGGCGACGACCACCGGCACCTTGGAGCGGGACAGGATCGCCTCCGACAGGGGCGACAGCAAGGGACCCTCGCCGCGACCCGCCCAGGCGCCGATCCCGACGACGTCGAACCCGAGCTGGATGTGTTCCATGACCGCTTCGACCGGATCCCGGTCGCTGTCGACGTTCTCGACCGTGACCTCCCGTCGGTTGAACACGTCAGCCACCGCAGAGGCGGCTTGCTTCCTGTCCTTGCCGAGGGCGAGCACCGTGGCGTCGCCCGAGTCCGGCCAGGCAAGGTCGAGGATCTTGGCGACCACCAGAGCGCAGTCACTCGGCGACGCCGGCAGCAGCATGCGGGCGGGTTCGACGAGCACGTTCGTGGCGTGCGTCTCCTCGAGCTCGAGACGCCGCTGCTCCTCCTCGGTGCCTGCCCAACGTCGGCCAACCGCGCGCAGCATCGGCGGCGCCGCAACGCTGGTGACGATCGCCATCACGACGACGGCCGTGTAGGAGCGCGTGTTGAGCACTCCGAGCTGGAGGCCCACCGTCGCGATGACCACCTCGAGCGCGCCGCGGGCGTTGAGGCCGATGCCGAGCGCCAGCGACTCCTTGAAGTAAAAACCTGCGAGCTTGCCGCCGATGAACGCGCCGGCGAACTTGCCGAGGCTCGCGACCGCGATGATGAGCAGGGTCCAGCCGAGCATCGACCAGCTGGCGAGTGCGCCCAGGTCGACGCGAAGGCCGGCGGTGGCGAAGAAGACCGGCGCGAAGACCGTCATCGTCGCGAGCTCGAGGTGTCGCTCGACGCGCTCGTCCTGGTACTTCGACCGGCCCAGGGCAATGCCGGCGACGAAGGCGCCGAGCACCGCTTCGACGCCGATCCACTGGGTCAGCGCGCCGACGCCGAAGCCGATGAGAAGAGTGACAGTGAACGCGGCGGCGCTGCTGCCGTCACGAGCTCGGGCCCACCGCAGGATGGCGTCCACGGCCCGCTGACCGACGGTCAACATGCCGACCAGCACCGCCAGCATCGACACGACGACGACGCCGAGGTGAGCGGGCTTGAACGACCCGGACCTCGCAGCTCCCGCCAGCGCCCCGAGCAGGATCCAGCCGACGACGTCGTTGGCCATGCCCGAGGCGAGGATCACCTGGCCGAAGTTGCGCCGGGTCAGGCGCATCTCCGAGAGGATCTTCGCGATGACGGGGAGCGAAGAGATCGCCAGGGCGGCCCCGATGAACATCACGAACAGCCCCCGGCCGTGGCCCGCGACGAACGATGCGGGCAGCACCTTGCCCGTGGCGAGGCCCAGGGCCAGCGGCAAGGCGACGCTGAAGCCCGCGACCAGGGCAACTGCCCGCCCCATCTTGCGGATCAGCGCGAGATCGGTCTCGAAGCCCGTGTAGATCAGCATCATCACGATGCCGACCGTCGCGACGACGAGGATCAGGCCCGACTGGCCCACGGTTCCGGGGAACAGCCATTTCTCGACGCCCGGCAACGCCTTGCCGAGCAGCGAGGGGCCGAGCAGGAGGCCGGCGAAGAGCTCTCCCACCACAGAGGGCTGACCGAAGCGGCGCATCAAGGCGCCGAGCAGGCGCGCGGTGACCGCGAGCACGACGAGATCAACCCAGAAAACGAGCATCATGTGCTCGCTGGGAGACTTCAGAGTCACAGCCCTGGGATCACCACCTAACCAATCAGACAAACCGGTCTTGCCAGAACGTCGTTCGGTGAGGCCTACTTGCGGGTAACCCCCCGGTGAGGCCGGCGGCGCAGCCGTCGGCGGACGGACCATCTTCACGAGGAGCTCACGGTGGCCACCAAGCAGGTCAGCGAGAAGGAAGCACGGCAGGTCGCAGAGGCCGCCCGCGAGGCGGAGTGGAAGCTCCCGAGCTTCGGCAAGGAGCTCTTCCTCGGCAACTTCCGGCTCGACCTCATCCATCCGCAGCCGAAGCTGTCCGTCGAGGCGACCGAGAAGGGTGAGCGGTTCCTCGCCGAGCTGCGAACGTTCCTGGAGAACAAGGTCGACCCGCTGCAGATCGAACGCGACGCGAAGATCTCCGACGACGTGGTCGAAGGCCTCAAGGAGATGGGCGCGCTCGGGATGAAGATCCCGGTGGAGTACGGCGGCCTGGGGCTCTCGCAGGTCTACTACAACAAGGCGCTCGCGCTGACCGGCGTCTGGCACAGCGCACTGTCGACGCTGTTGTCCGCCCACCAGTCCATCGGCCTGCCGCAGCCGCTGATGCTCTTCGGCTCCGACGAGCAGAAGAAGGAGTGGCTGCCGAAGGTCGCGCGCACGCACATCAGCGCGTTTCTGCTCACCGAGCCCGATGTCGGGTCTGACCCGGCGCGGATGGGCGCGAAGGCGGTGCCCACGGAGGACGGCAGCGGCTACGTCATCAACGGCACCAAGCTGTGGGCGACCAACGGCGCCGTCGCTGATGTCGTCGTCATCATGGCCGTCGTCCCTCCGGACAAGGAGAAGGGTCGTCGCGGCGGCATCAGTGCGTTCATCGTTCCCTACGACAGTGACGGCATCACCGTGGAGCGGCGCAACCAGTTCATGGGCCTGCGCGGCATCGAGAACAGCGTCACGGTCTTCAAGGACGTCTTCGTGCCGAAGGAGAACCTCATCGGCAAGGAGGGCATGGGTCTCAAGATCGCGCTGACCACCCTCAACACAGGGCGTCTGTCGCTGCCGGCGATCTGCGCGAGCCAGGCGAAGTACTGCCTGAAGATCGTGCGCGAGTGGGGCAACGAACGCGTCCAGTGGGGTGTGCCGGTCGGAAAGCACGACGCGATTGCCCAGAAGACCGCGTTCATCGCCGGCACTGCGTTCGGACTCGAGGCGATGCTCGACGTCGCCTCCCGCCTGGCGGACGAGAAGCGCAACGACATCCGCATCGAGGCAGCCCTCGCCAAGCTCTACGGCTCGGAGATGGGCTGGCAGGTCGTCGACGAGATGGTGCAGGTGCGCGGTGGTCGTGGTTACGAGACCGCGGAGTCGCTGAAGGCACGCGGCGAGAAGCCGATCCCCGCGGAGCAGATGTTGCGCGACATGCGCATCAACCGCATCTTCGAAGGATCGACGGAGATCATGCATCTGCTCATCGCCCGCGAAGCGGTCGACCAGCACCTGCAGGTCGCCGGCGACATCATCGAGCCGGACGTTGCGATCGGTGACAAGGCGAAGACGGCGATGAAGGCAGGCGGCTTCTACGCGAAGTGGCTGCCGAAGCTCGCCGTCGGGCAGGGCACGGCACCGACGTCGTACACCGAGTTCGGCAGCCTGGGCGAGCACCTGCGCTTCGCCGAGCGCAACTGCCGCAAGCTCGCGCGCTCGACCTTCTATGGCATGAGCCGTTGGCAGGGCAAGCTCGAGAAGAAGCAGAGCTTCCTCGGCCGGATCGTCGACATCGGTGCAGAGCTGTTCGCCATCGCGAGCACGGTCGTCTACGCGCAGACACTGCAGCAGGAGGATCCGGCCAACGCCGCGCAGTACTCCGAGCTCGCCGAGCTGTTCTGCACGCAGGCGCGTCGACGGGTCGACCGGCTGTTCCACGACCTGTGGTTCAACGACGACGCCGACAACTACGACGCCGCGATGAAGGTGCTCGACGGGCGCTACACGTTCTTCGAGTCCGACATCATCGACCCGGCCGGCGAGGGGTCCTCGCTCACGGAGTGAGCGAGCGGGGGCAGCTCGTACCTCAGCGCCTCGTGCTGCACCCGCATGCCCACGGACTCGTAGAGCGCGACGGCGCCGGTGGGGTTGTCGGCGTCGACGCCGAGCGACACGGTCAGCTGTCCGCGTCGCGCGAACTCGGCGAACGCGGTCTGAAGCAGCATGCGGGCGAGGCCCCGACCCCGGAACGCACGGAGCGTCCCGACGCCCTGCACCCACCCGGTGTCGGGCCAGTCGCGCGCGACCAGGCCGGAGGCCGGTACGCCGTCCACGCGCACCAACCACCAGAGATCACGGTCGGCGCCCGGTGCCGTGCTGTGCCGGTCGAGCCACTCCTCGAAGACGGTGGCGCCGAACCCGTAGTGGTCGAGGAAGGCGGTGTCGATGACATGGTGCAGCGCCCGCAGGGCTTCGACGTCGTCGCCCGGGCACGCGAGCGTCACCCCGTGCGGCAGCAGAGGCTTCGCGGGTGCGTCCGTGAACGTCACGCTCATCCGCCAGTAGTGCCGCACGACCTGCCCGCCGGCGGCCGACAGCCACGAACGGTCACGATCGGCCGCGGCATAGGTCAGCACGTGCACGGCCGCCGCCGGGGCCATCTCCAAAGCGCGCTCGCGGACGAAGGCGAGGGCGCAGGCGCCCGTCTCCACCGGTTCGTCCGGGCAGGCCAGCACCTCCGCGCTGAGCCAGGTCTCGCCCGGCCGCCGTTCGAGCGCGCACATGCTTCGCAACCGGCCACCCGATCCATCGAGCCCCCATGCCTGCCGGCTCGACCGCGCGAAGTCGTCCTCGACGTCCTCGATCGTGTAGTCGGCGACTCCGATGGCCGCCTCGTCACAGGCGACCGTCAGTGCGAGGACGGACGCGGCGTCGGCAGGCGTGAGCGGGCGCACCGCCGCAGCCTCGCGCAGGGACCGCGTTCCCGCATCCGGATTTCGCAGGGCACGATGGACCCATGAGCCAAGGACCCGAACGCCCGGACGGGCTGCGCATAGTGACGCTGGGGCCGGACGGCGCCCCTACCGAGCCGGAGCCGAACCCGGCCCCCGACGGCGGCGAGAACGAAGGTCCGTCCGTCGCGGACATGGTGGAGCAGCCCGCCAAGGTCATGCGGATCGGCACGATGATCAAGCAGCTGCTCGAAGAGGTGCGGGCTGCGCCGCTCGACGAGGCGAGCCGCGCGCGGCTCAAGGAGATCCACCAGTCGTCCATCAAGGAGCTGTCGAGTGGGCTCGCGCCTGAGCTCCGCGAGGAGCTGGAGCGGCTGAGCCTTCCCTTCTCCGACGACTCGGTGCCGAGTGACGCGGAGCTGCGCGTCGCTCAGGCACAGCTCGTCGGCTGGCTCGAGGGGCTGTTCCACGGCATCCAGACAGCGCTCTTCGCCCAGCAGATGGCGGCGCGCGCGCAGCTCGAGGAGATGCGTCGACGCGCGCTTCCCCCGGGCGTCACGCCGGCCGGCGATCCGGACTCATCGCCCTCCGGCCCCTATCTGTGAGCCGAACCACCGCTCGAGCACCTGCGCGACTCCGTCCTCGTCGTTGCTCGCTGTGACCTCATCCGCGACGACGAGCACCTCCGGATGCGCGTTCGCGACCGCAACGCTGTGACCTGCCCAGGCCAGCATCGGCAGGTCGTTGGGCATGTCGCCGAACGCGACCGCGTCCGCGGCACTCAGCCCGCGTTCGGCGCAGACCGCTTCCAGCGTCGACGCCTTGCTGATGCCGGCGGCACTGATCTCGAGCAGCCCGTCACGGGACGAGTGCGTCAGCGTTGCGAGCTGCTCGCCGATGACGGCCCGGGCCCGGGCGAGCAGCTCGTCCGAGCCCATCCCTTCGTGCCTGCCCAGCAGCTTCGCCACCGGCTCGGAGAGCAATGTCTCGATCTCGGCGACGACCGTGCTGGCATCGGTCGTCCACCGCGGCTGATAGGCCGGCTCGTGAGCGAAACCGACGTCGACGCTCTCCACCCCGAAGGCGAGTCCGGGGATCGCCGCGCGCAGCTCGTCGACGAGCCGATGGGCATCGGCGACCTCGAGGGGATGTGACTCGACGACCTGCTCGGTGTGCAGGTCGTAGACGAGCGCACCGTTCGCGCAGATCGCCAGACCGTGATGACCCGTCTGCTCCGCGATGCCGTGCAGCCAGCGCGGCGGCCGGCCGGTGACGATGACCACCATCGCGCCGGCCGACTCCGCAGCAGTGAGGGCCTCGCGAGTTCGTGGGGAGATGGACCCGTCACTGCGCACGATGGTGCCGTCGAGGTCGGTGGCGACGACCCGCGGCGTAGTCATGGCAGCAGCGTCATCGGACCGGCTCGAGCACCTCGCGACCGAGAATCGACTGCAGGACCTTCGGGACGCGAACAGAGCCATCGGCCTGCTGGTGCACCTCCAGCAGCGCGACGATCGTCCGCGGGATCGCGACGAGAGTGCCGTTCAGGGTCGCGACCGGCTCAGGCCCCGACGCACCGCGGAATCGGATGTTGAGCCGACGGGCCTGGAAGCCGGTGCAGTTGGACGTGGACGTCAGCTCGCGGTACTTGCCCTGCGTCGGGATCCACGCCTCGCAGTCGAACTTGCGCGCAGCAGAGAGACCGAGATCGCCCGACGCGACGTCGATCACCCGGAACGGCAGCTCGAGCGAGGTGAGGAACTGCTTCTCCCACTCGAGCAACCGCCGGTGCTCGTCGCGGGCGTCCTGCGGACGGCAGAACGAGAACATCTCCACCTTGTCGAACTGGTGGACCCGGATGATGCCGCGAGTGTCCTTGCCATAGGAGCCGGCCTCCCGCCGGAAGCACGGCGAGAACGCCGTGTAGCGCAAGGGCAGCCGGTCGGCGTCCAGGATCTCGTCCATGTGGTACGCCGCGAGCGCGACCTCACTCGTGCCGACCAGGTAGAGGTCGTCCTGGGCGATCCGGTAGACGTCGTCCGCGGACGTCTGGCCGAGGAAGCCGGTGCCGGCCATCGCCTCGGGCTTGACGAGAACGGGCGGCACCATCGGCACGAACCCCGCGGCGATCGCCTGCTGCCAGGCGAGGGTGAACAAGGCGAGCTCGAGTTCCGCGCCGACGCCGGTCAGGTAGTAGAAGCGAGCGCCGGAGACCTTCGCGCCGCGATCGACGTCGATGGCGCCGAGGCGGGCTCCGAGCTCGACGTGGTCCAGCGGCGCGAAGTCGTACGACGGAACCTCGCCAATGGTCTCGAGGACGACGTAGTCCTCCTCGCCGCCCTCCGGCACGCCGTCCTCGACCAGGTTCGGCAACCGCTCCGCGGCGTCGCGCATACGGATCTCCGCATCGGCCTGCTCGGCCTCCGCCGCCTTGACGTCGTCTTTGAGCGACTTCGCCTTCTCGATCAGGGTCGGTCGCTCAGCCGGGTCCGCGGACTGGATCGCCTTGCTCGCCGCGTTGGACTCGGCCCGCAGTGTGTCGGCTCGGGTGACCGCTGCGCGCCGCTGCTCGTCGGCAGCCAGCACCTCGTCGACGAGCCCGGGATCCTCGCCTCGCGCGCGCTGGCTCCGCCGGAAGGCGTCCGGGTCGTCGCGCAGCACCTTCAGGTCGATCACGAACCGAGGTTATCGACAGGCTCGAAAAGATTTCGGCCGATGGACGCGAGACTTTCGCACGCCCCCCGTTGTCGAGGTGTCCACGTCCAATGGGGAGGAGCACCACCACATGAAGCGCATCGCCGCTGTCATCACGCTCGCCGGCGCCGTGTTCGGCATCGCCGCTCCGGCCGCCATGGCCGCGCCGTCCGCCACCGGGCAGGTCTGCGTCCAGCTCAACGTCAACGGCAGCGACGTCGTCAACCAGTGCGTCACGCAGTGACCTGCTGACGCGCCCCGCCGGCCTTGGCGGTGTCGGCCGCGCCGGCGCTCCGAAACGTGCGAGAGCCCCCCACCGCTGGGAAGTGGGGGGCTCTCGCCGCTTTCGGCCGCCTCAGTCGCCGCGGCGGATGCGCTCGACCCATGCGTGCGCATCGCTGAAGTCGAGGTCGCTCGTGCCGGGCCGAACAGTAGGGGCGACGCCGTCCGCTCGCGGATAGGACCCGAGGAAGCGCACATCGGCGCACTCCCGGCGAATCGCGGCGAGCGCTTCGGCGACCCGCGCGTGCGCGACATGGCCCTCGGCGTCGATGGAGAAGTAGTAGCGACCCAGCCCGACGCCGGTGGGGCGCGACTCGATCCGCGTGAGGTTGACTCCGCGCACCGCGAACTCCGTCAGCAGCTCGAGCAGCGCGCCGGGATGGTCGTCCGCGATGAACGCGACGACCGTCGTGCGATCGGCGTCCGAAGGTGGTGGCGGAGACCCCGGGCGCATCACGAGCACGAAGCGAGTGATCGCGCCCTGCTGGTCGGCGATGTCGTCGGCCAGCACCGACAGCCGGTAACGTTCCGCCGCGAGCGGCGCCGCGATCGCCGCATCCGCACCTCCCTCCGCGACCACCCGCGCGCCGTCGGCGGTGGATGGCGCGGGCACGAACCGAGCCGACGGCAACGTGTGCCGGAGCCAGCCGCGCACCTGGGCCTCTGCATGCGGCATGGTCGTGACGGTCGCGATGTCGTCCAGCGACGTGCCGGGCCGGGCCATCAGTGCGAACGAAACCTCGAGCAGCACCTCGCGCACGATCTGCAGCGGCTCGCCGGTCGCGAGCTCGTCGAGCGTCTCCGCGACCGACCCCTCGACCGAGTTCTCCAGCGGCACGACGGCGCCGCCGGCGTCACCACGCCGTACGGCGTCCAGAGCGTCGGCAACCGACACGCAGGGCATCAGCTCACCCGTTCCCGCTGCCGGCAAGGAGAGCAGTGCGGCTTCGCAGAACGTGCCCTGCGGACCCAGGTAGGCGTAGCGAGCGGGCGGGACCCCCGGCACGGTCAGCCTCGCGCCGGGCCGCGGAGTGCGGCGTCGATCGCCTGCTGCTCCTCCGGCGACAGCGACTGCTCGCTGCTGCCGCCGGTGACGCCTTTGGCGTAGGTGCGCGCTTCACTCCGCCCATGGATCGACGTGATGATCAGTCCGTCCCCGGCATCGTCGAGCAGCGCGGCGGTGAACGACAGCCGGCCGCCCATGTCGCCGAAAGCGTCGTACCGCACGACCGCCACGTGCCGCAATGCGTCGCTCAACGCCGTCCGGGTGTCGGCGATGTCCCGCTTGGTCGCCTCGACCTCGGAGCGGAGCTGGGCGGTCTCCTCCCGGCTGCGCCCTACGACCTCCAGCACGCTCTGCCGCCCGTCGGGCGCGTCGACGACCGCCAGCAGCCGTCGCAGCCGAGCGATCCGCACCTGTGCCACGACACCCAGCAGCAGCGCAACGGCTGCGACGCCGGCGGCAGCCAGGGTGATCTGGTCGAGCAGGGGGCGGTCGAGCGGCAGCACGGTGCAGCAGCCTAACGGGGGCGCCCCCGCACTCCGGAGACTCGGATCCTGCGGCATAGCGTCACGGCATGGATCGTTCGGAGCTGCGCGCGCTCCTCGATGCAGTGGCCGGCGGCCGACTGTCGGCGGAGGAGGCGGAGGCCGCACTCGGTACGGCGCCGTTGAAGGGGTACGACGACCTCGGTTTCGCGCGGCTGGACACGCACCGTGCCGTACGGACCGGCGACCCCGAGGTCGTCTACGGGGCCGGCAAGACCGTCGAGCAGGTCGTAGCTCTCCTCGACGCCTTACAGCGACAGAGCAAGCGGCGGCCGGCGCTTGCCACTCGACTGACCGAGGAGATGCGACAGGCGGTCCGCTCGACGTTCTCCGACGCAACGGTCGACGACGTCGCCAGGTGTGCCAGCCTCGGGAGCCTTCCCAGCCCCACCGGCGAGGTCGCGGTCGTGTCGGCCGGCACGAGCGACGAACCCGTCGCCGCCGAGGCGGCCTTCGTCGCGCGAGCCTTCGGCGCCGGCGTGTCACGTGTCGTCGACGCGGGCGTCGCCGGCATCCACCGGCTGCTGGGCGACTACGAAACCCTCGACCGCGCCGACTGCCTCGTCGTCGTCGCCGGCATGGAAGGTGCGCTGCCGAGCGTGGTCGGCGGTCTCGTCGGCACACCGATGGTCGCCGTGCCGACCAGCGTCGGATACGGCGCGTCGTTCGGCGGCATCGCCGCGCTGCTGGCCATGCTCAACTCCTGCGCCCCCGGAGTGACCGTCGTCAACATCGACAACGGATTCGGTGCAGGGGTCTTCGCCGCCCGCGTCGTGCGACGGATCGCGGGTCCATGACCGGAACACGACGGCTCGCCTGGGTCGACTGCAGCACCGGCGTCAGCGGCGACATGTTGCTGGGCGCCTTCGTGGACCTCGGCGTACAGCTGACTGACGTCGTCGGTGCGCTGGGCGTGAACGCCGATCTGGTCGTCGACGCCACGACACGGGAGGGCATGCGGGGAGTCTCGGTGACCGTCCGCGCCGACTCCGAACAGCCGACGCGAACGCTTTCCGACCTGCTGCGCATCGTCGACTCCGCGCGGCTCCAAGAGCGGGTCGCGCGTCGCGCCCACGCGGTGCTGAGGCGCATCGCCTCCGCCGAGGCGTACGTGCACGACACGACGATCGACGAAGTGCACTTCCACGAGATCGGCGCAGTCGACACGATCGTCGACGTCGTCGGCGTGTGTTTCGCGATCGACGCGCTCGCGATCGACGACCTCGTGGTCGGCCCGATTGCCCTCGGTGGCGGCACCGTCGAGACCTCGCACGGCGTGCTGCCCGTCCCCGGTCCGGCCGTCCTCGAGCTGTTGGCGGCATCGCAGCTGTCGGCGTACGGCGGACCGGTCGACGTGGAGCTCGCGACACCGACCGGCATCGCACTGCTTGCCGAGCTGGCGACGGCCGTCGGACCGATGCCGACGATGCGCGCGACCGCTGTGGGCATCGGCCAGGGTTCGCGGCAGCTGCCCGGCCGGCCGAACGTGCTGCGGGTGGTCACAGGAGATCCAGCCACGTCCGGAGCCGGCGACGACGCATGGCGTGTTCTCGAGGCCAACGTCGACGACCTCGACCCGCGACTGTGGCCGGAGGTACTCGACCGCCTCCTCGCGGCGGGCGCGGCGGATGCGTGGCTGACACCGATCCTGATGAAGAAGGGTCGGCCTGCGCACACGCTCAGCGCACTCGCGTGCGGAGGTGCCGTCGAGGCCGTCCGCACCGCGATGTTCAGGGAGAGCTCGACGATCGGCGTCCGTCTGAGCCCCGTCACCAAGTCAGCCCTGGACCGCGAGTGGATCACCGTCGAGGTGCACGGTGCGCAGGTGCGCGTGAAGATCGCGCGCCTGGACGGCGAGATCGTCAACGTCGCACCGGAGTGGGCCGACGTCGTTGCCGCGGCACGAGATCTCGACCGGCCGGCCAAGGAGATCCTCGCTGCGGCGACGACGGCCGCCGGACGCGAGCTGGGGTGAGATGTCTCCCCTCGTCGCCTTGACCGTGTTCGCTCTCATCTTCCCGGCGGAGCTTCCCGACAAGACGTTCGTCGCGACGCTGGTCCTGTCGACCCGGTTCGCGCCGTGGCCGGTGTTCACGGGTGTGGCGGCAGCGTTCGTCGTGCAGACGAGCGTCGCCGTCATCGCGGGCGGTCTGGTGTCACTGCTTCCGGCGCGGCCGGTGCACGCGGTGACGGCCGGGCTGTTCGCGCTCGGGGCCTTTCTCATGCTGCGCAGCCGGAGTGAAGCGGCGGAGGAGGAGCGGGAGGTCACGGAGGAACTGGCGGATGCGCCTCGGACGGCGTCGTTCCGCCGAGCGGCACTGACCAGCTTCGGGGTGCTCTTCGCCGCCGAGTGGGGCGACCTGTCGCAGGTGCTCACCGCCTCGTTCGCGGCGAAGTACGGCGACGCGCTTGCGGTCTTCGTCGGGGCGTTGCTCGCGCTGTGGATCGTCGCCGGTCTTGCCATCATCGGCGGCCGAGCCCTTCTGCGCGTCGTGCCGCTCGACTGGGTGCGACGCGCAGCGGCGGTTGCTTTCGGCGTGATCGCAGTCGTCACGGCGCTCGAGGCAGCCGGCGTCTTCTGACTCTCAGCCGCCGAGCACCGCGAAGAGGGTCAGCGAGCCGATCAGGCGTCCGTCTGCGTCGTGCAGAGGCGCTGCCGCCGCGTCGATCGTGTGCACTGCGCCGTTCGCATGGCGCACACGCAGGAGGCTGCGCACGAGACCGGCGCCTTCCTTCAGCACTGCGAGCGGTGCGACGCGGTCCGCGTAGTCCGGTGCGGACGCGCCGGTGTCGAAGTCGAGGAGATGGAGCAACGGCAGGAGATGCCGGCCGACCACGCCCTCGGTCCCGCACCCGAGAAGCTCTGCAGCGCTGCCGGACATGCTGACGACGCGACCGTTGGCGTCCAGCAGCAGGCAAGGGTCGTGCGACGTCGCCGTGACCCGGCTCCAGCGAGCGAGAGTCGTCGGCGTCGGGCCTGGCACTGCGCGGGTCCGGTCGCCGAGGTCGACGACGTGGCGGGGAGCGGCAGGGTCGGCGAGGGTTCCCGTCGGAAGGGCATGCAGGCGCAGCACGAGCTTCGGCATGCCCGCGCCCCCTCTTTGTCGGCCACTGCTCATGTCACAGCAGTGGCAAAGAGCCGAGTGTCCCGCAGTCGGGTCGATCTCGCCAGGGACGTCCGTGCGTGCACGCCTGCCAAGCAGGGAAGAACTCTCGCATGACGACGGCACTGTCCCGGTCCGCGACGCCGCTGGCCGACACCCTGCACCTGGCCCTGCAGGATGACGACACGACGGCTCTCGACGCGCTGACCGAGGCCGTACCCGACGGGCCACGTGACCGGTTCACCACCCTGCTCACGCTCTACTCGCTGCACACGGCACCTGTCGACACACTCGGACCCGCCGCCCGCCATCAGCATCGGCCGTCGCTGGCCGCTCTGAAGAACCGCTGCGAGTCGGACTGGCTCGACGAACTGGCCTCGCTGCCGGCCGAGTCCGGCGACGCAGAGCTCTCGACCGCGGACGGACTGGTCGCAGCCATGCGGACGCTAGCTGCCCGCGACCGCCTCCCCACGGTCTACAAGTGGATCGCCCGAGACGCCGACTGGGACGATGTCGTCCGGTTCCTCGCCCTCGAAGGTGGGCCGGATGCGGGCTTCGACGATCTCGTCGCTGCCTGCCAGATCGGGCTGACCGGATCGCCGAAGATGGAGCTCGCAGTCAACTACTGGGACGAGATGGGCAACGGCGACCCCGCGGCCGTGCACACGACGTTGCACGACCAGCTCGTGTCCGCGATAGCGATGCCGCGCATCCCGACGACCGAGCAGCCGGTCTCCGCACTTGCGCGCAGTGCACTCGGGGGCTTGCTGACGACGAACCGATGGCTGCAGCCGGAGATGCTCGGCGCACTCGGCCTGATCGAGCTGCAGGCCGGTCCCCGCTGCCGACTCGTGCTCAATGCGTTCGACCGGTGCGGAGCGCCGGACGCGGCGTACCCGTTCTACGAAGTGCACGCGGAGGTCGACCCGCGGCACGGCAAGGACTGGCTCGAGAAGGCCATCGTCCCGACGGTCACCGAGCACCCGGAGTGGGGCGAGCGAATCCTTCGCGGCGCCGCGTGGCGCAGCGCCGTCAACGCAGCCTTCCTCGACGACGTGGCCGGCACGCTCGGTGTGCCGTCCGGCCCGGCTGACGTCGATCGGACTGCGGCGGCCTGATCCACGGTTAGGCTCCGGCCGTGGGCTCTCACCACGGCTCGGAACGCCACCATGGGGCTGACAGCGAGGTCGGCCGGTTGCGCACGGTCGTGCTGCACCGGCCGGGGCCGGAGCTCAAGCGGCTGACGCCGCGCAACTCGGCGGATCTGCTGTTCGACGGCATCCCGTGGGTCGAGCGGGCGCAGGAGGAGCACGACCGCTTCGCCGATGCGCTTCGTTCGCACGGCGTCGAGGTGCTCTACCTGCGCGACCTTCTCACCGAGACGCTGTCGCAACACGACGCACGCGCTCTGGTGGTCGACCGCACCCTCGCCGAGCCCGGCCTCGGTTCGACATTGCTGGACGCCGTGAGCCGGCACCTCGCAGACCTCGACGTCGACGCACTGACCGATGTGCTGATCGGTGGACTCGCCCACGAGGAGCTGCGTCGCGGCAACGGTCTGGTCTACCGGCTGATGGACCGCCACGACTTCGTCGTGCCGCCCCTGCCGAACCTGTTGTTCACCCGCGACTCCTCGGTGTGGCTCGGCGGGTCGGTCGCGGTGACAAGTCCGAGCATGCATGTACGACGACGCGAGACCTGGCTGACCGAGGTGATCTACCGTCATCACCCGCGGTTCGCCGGCACCGACGTCATCTACTCCCCCGGCGAGGAATGGCTCGAGGGTGGCGACGTACTGCTCCTCGCGCCGGGGGTGATCGCGATCGGTGTCGGCCAGCGCACGACACCGGCCGGTGCGGAGACTCTCGCCGCTCGAGCGCTGGCGGAAGGTCTCGCGACGGCTGTGCTCGTCGTGCCGATCGCGCAGGAACGCGCGACCATGCACCTCGACACCGTGTGCACGATGGTCGATGTCGACGCAGTGGTGATGTACCCCGCTGTCGCGGACACCCTCGTTGCGCACGTCATCACGTCCGATGGTGATGCAGGTCTGCGCGTCGACGGTCCCGAACCGTTCCTCGTCGCGGCGGCGAAGGCGATGCGCATCGACACCTTGCGGGTCATCGACACCGGCCTCGACCCCGTCACCGCGGAGCGCGAGCAGTGGGACGACGGCAACAACACTCTCGCGATCGCGCCCCGACTGGCCGTGGCCTACGAACGCAACGTGGAGACCAACGCCCGGCTCGAGGAGGCCGGGATCGAGGTCGTTCGCATCCCCGGAAGCGAGCTCGGCAGCGGTCGAGGTGGTCCGCGCTGCATGTCCTGCCCGGTGGCGCGCGACCGGCTGAACTGAACCGAACGAGCCCCGACGACGTACTTCCTGTCGTGACGATCACGGCGACGGCGAGCAGACTGCACGTCTCCCCGGTCGAGGTCGTGCTGCGCGTGCTCGCCGTCGCCGGCCTCAGCTACAGCGCATACGTGCACCTGCACCTCGCGCACTACTACGCCGGCAACGGCAGCCCCATCTCCGAGGGCGACCTCTTCAGAGCGCAAGGCATCGTCGCGCTCGTCGTCGCCGCCGCGCTGCTGGTCACCGGGTGGAAGTGGGCGTGGCTCGCCGCGGGAGCCGTCGGGCTCGCTTCGCTGGCCGCCGTCCTGACCTCGCGCTACACCTCGCTGGGTGCTGTCGGCCCGTTTCCGAACATGCACGAGGCCACGTGGCAACCGTCGCCCGACAAGCTGGCGTCGGCGATCGCCGAAGCAGCCGTGGTGACCGTCGTCGCCTTGCGGGTGATCTGGTCGGCACGTGCGGGCAGCGGCGACCGTCAGCCGGTGTTCTCCAAGTCGCCGTAGCTCGGCAGACCTTCCAGGCCCAGCGGCGGGGCCGGTACGAGTGCCCACACCGTCGTTCCCGAGCCGTCGCGCGAGCTTCCCCAGGCTTCGGCGATGACGTCGATGATCGCGAGACCGCGGCCCGAGACGGCCATCTGCGTGGCAGCGGCCGACCGCAGCTCCGGCTCGGTGGGGCCGCCACCGTCGGACACCTCGACGCGGAGCCGATGGCCGTCCAGCGACCAGGTCACCCGCACCGTGCCGTCCGGCCGCGGGCGGCCGTGCCGCAACGCGTTGCCCACGAGCTCGCTGACGATGAGGGCGGCGTCGTCACAGCGGTCGGGGGTGACGCCCTGCCGCCGCAGCATCTCCGTCACGTGCCGCCGAGCGACTGAGGCGCTGGCGAGCTCGTACGGAAGCACGAGCCGACCCGTGGTCCTCACCCCCCATCGAGCGCGAGCGGTGGCCGGCAGGCACACGCCTGCCGAATATCCGTCTGCCCACTCGGGCGGAGAGACAAACGCGCCGGTCAGCGACCTGCGGAGCCGGTCGCGTCGCCGATCCCGATGGACCCCTCGAGCTGTCGGCGGACCTCGGCCGGCCGGTTGGTGATGATCACGTCGACGCCCAGATTGGTGACGAACTCCACGTCCGCCGGCTCGTCCACCGTCCACACATGCACCTCGCCACCGCCCGCATGCACCCGCTCGACGAACTGTGGGTGGGCGCGCAGCGCAGGCAGCGACGGTCCCAGCGCCTGCACCCCGCGGGGACGGTCGCCATCGCGCAGGCGCAGCGGGATGCGCCGCATCAGGTAGACGGTGGGCACATGCGGCGCCAGCGCGTGCACCCGACGAAGGCTGGTCGCCGCGAAGCTCATCACCCGTGGACGGCATCGCCCGCCCGCCGGCGGCGCCGTGAGGCCGTGCCGGCCCAGCAGCTCCACGAGCGCGAGCTCGACGAGGCCGGCGTAACGCGTCGGATGCTTGGTCTCGATGGCGAGGTCGATCGGTCGGTCGCTCTGCGCGACCACCTCCAGCAGACGGTCCAGAGTGAGGACGTTGCGCCGGTCCCAGTCCGGCGCCTCCCAGTTGGCGGTCAGCATCGGGTCGTCGTCGGCCCCTCCGCGGTGCCACGACCCGAAGTCGAGCTCCGCAAGGTCGGAGAGCTCGAGCGTCGACACCACGCCGCGTCCGCTCGACGTACGGTCGATGCGACGGTCGTGCACGCAGACCAACACCCCGTCGCGCGTGAGCCGCACGTCGCACTCGAGACCGTCCGCGCCGTCGTCGATGGCCCGCCGGTACGCCGCCAACGTGTGCTCGGCCTCCGCGAAGGAGGCACCACGATGCGCCACGACCTGCGGCGCGCTCCCCACGCGCAACATGCTGACACGGGACGGGCCGCAGCTGCGCGCCTATCCTGAACGTGCGGGTTCGCGGCATCCGTGCACAAGCAGCCCGTGGACGCCGGTTTCCCAGGAGGCAGCATGAGCGTCGCCGCTCGAGTGGCGATCGCGGGGCTGCTGTCCTGCGGAGGCGTCCTGGCCACCGCTGCCCCGTCCGTGGCCGACGTGTCACTGCAAGCGCAGACCGCCGCAACCGCCGTCCACGTGAGCATCACGCAGCAGCCGGCGAGCTCGATCATCACGGCATCGTTGCTCGACGACGCGGTCGCCTATGTCGCTGGTGACTTCGACTCCAGTGGATCGAGCGAGGCGCTGGCCGCGCCCGCGTTCCCCGGTCGGCTCGTCGTCCAAGGCCCCCAGCTGCTGTGCTCCGAGCTGTTCAGCTGCCCGGCGACGCCGCCCGCGTATCCCTTCCTCGCGGACGCGAGCTATCCCCGTCGTCAGCACGACGCCGCCACCGTCAGCGGGAAGCCGACGGGCTCCGGGCCGTTCGTGGTCACTCCGGTTTCGGCGACGGCTGCGGCAACGGCCGGCGGCAACAGCGGCAAGACCGCGGGCGCCACCACCACGCTGCTCGCCGGCACACCTGGTGCGGTGACGGTAGGCGCCAGCTCGGCCTCCACGACCGTGGCGAGTGCGGCCCGCGGGGTCCGGCTGCGGGTGCAGTCGACGGTCTCCGACGTCTCGATCGCGGGGCTCGTGCACATCGACACCGTGGCCGCGAGCGACGACATCACCGTCGCCGCAGGGAGCAAGCCCGTCGACGCGCCGACGATCACGGTCGCAGGGGTCACCGTCGCCGGACAGAAGGCGAGCATCGACGAGCACGGCGTCCACGTGGCAGGCACCGACGGACCGTCGGTGAGCAAGCGGCTCGACCAGGCCGGCGTCAGCATCCGGCTCGTCGGCACCCACCGCGCAGACACCCGCTCCGGGGCGCGCAGCGATGCCACCGCGCTCGAGATCGACGTCGCCGTTCCCGTCAGCGGCGTTCCCTACGTGCCCAACCCGCTGCCCACGCTGCCCCCGCCGTTCGACCAGGTCCCCCAGCTGCCCGGAGTGGATGCCAACGGCACCTACCTGGCCCGGGTCACGCTCGGCGCAGTCGGAGGCGCCGCCGGCTTCGGCACCGACCCGACGCTCGACCTCGGCGGATTCGGCACGATCCCGTCACCCGCCGCCGGAGGCGGCGCCACCACCCCGGGGTCGACAGCCGGCGCTCCGGCGTCGCTCGGCTCGCAGCTCGGCGGGAGCGGGGGTCCGGTCCCGGCCGCTCCGCAGCTGGCGGCGCCCCAGTCGGGCGGGCTGCGCGGGTTCCTCGACGAGCTCGACCACGGGCAACTCGCGACTCTCTACGCGGTGCTTGCGCTCGGCACAGCGGTGATGTTCATAGGGTGGCGCGGTGCGGTCCTGCTCCGGCACGGACCACCCCGAGCGCGGAGGCGAGGATGACCGAGGCCCAGCTGCCGGGGGTGCCCGACCTTCCCGATCGGCAGCTGTTCTGGCGCTGGGTGTGGTCGGCGGTGCGGCCGGTCGTCGGATGGGTGCTCGCAGCTCTGGGCGGACTCGCCCTGCTACTGGGCTGGTACGGCGTCTCCGGTGAGGCGCTCACCGCCAAGCAGATTCCCTACCTCGTCTCCGGTGGGCTGACCGGGATCGGCCTTCTCGTGCTCGCCGCTGTCTTCCTCGCGACCGAGGACGTCCGCCGGCAGCTCGACCGGCTGGGCGAGGTCGAGCGCAAGGTCGATGCGCTCTACGGCCTGTTCGCCGCGGACATGGCGGACGCGGCGAACGCCGGCGCAACGAAGACGCTGACCTCGCCGCGTTCGGCCGTCGCCGGCGAGAGCGCGCTCGCCCTGCCCGCCGGCACGACGTTCCACCGTCCGAGCTGTGCTCTGGTGTCCGGCAAGGCCGATGCGGAGCCGGTCGACGCAGCGACCGCGGCGGCTCGGGGACTACGGCCGTGCCGGGTGTGTGACCCCGACCCGCTGAGCTGACCGTCGTGCTCGCGCTCGACTATGCGTTCGCCGGGCTCGCGCTCGGAGCGATCGCCGCCTTGTCGGGCGTCGGATTGCTCATCACCTACCGGGCCACCGGCGTGTTCAACGTCGCGCACGGCGCCATCGCGATGATGGCGGCGTACCTGTTCTGGCAGTTCACCGCCGGCTGGGGCCTGCCGGTGTGGCTGGCCGCGCTGCTCGTGCTCGTCGTCGCAGCACCACTGTTCGGCATGCTGCTCGAACGCGTCGTGTTCCGCCCGCTGCAGAGAAGGTCGGCGACGCCCGCCGAGTCTCTCGTCGCGACCATCGGTCTGCTGGTTCTCCTGCTCGGCATCGCGTACGTGCTCTGGGGTGCACAGACCCGGCACCCCGCTTCGCTGTTCCCGCGCGACGTGCTGCACCTCGGCAGTGTGACCATCCACGAGGACGCGCTCTCCGACCTCGCAGTCGTGCTCTTCGGCACCGGGCTGCTGGGCCTCGTGCTGCGGATGACGTCACTCGGAACGCAGATCCGCGCGGTCGTCGACCGGCGCGAGCTGGCCGAGCTCGCCGGAGTGGACGCCAACCGGGTGTCCGCGATCGGTTGGTCGATCGGCTGTGTGTTCGCCGCCCTGACCGGCATCCTGCTCGCAGCGCAGCTGTCCCTCGACCCGTTCGGGTTGACCCTCATCGTGCTGGAGACGTTCGCGCTGCCCGTCATCGCGGGCTTGACGAACATCCCCGTCGCGATCGCAGCGGGCATCGCGTTGGGCGTCGGCTCGAGCGAGATGAACCTCTGGTCGCCTGGGGCGGCGTCAATGGCGTCGGTGTGGGACGCGGTGCACGCGAACCTGCCGGTCGTCCTGCTGCTCGTCGCGCTGCTCGCCCGCCGCCGGCTGGCCGGAGCCGGTGGTGACGCCGGCACCGCGTCCACGTTCGCCCGACGTCGCGCGGGGGAGAGCACCCCCAAGCGGATGGCGATCCGCTACGGCGTCGCCGCCGTCGCGATGCTGGTGCCGCTGATGTTCGACGACGTCTCGCTGAGGCAGGCGCAGGAGATCCCCGCACTTGCCATCGTGTTCGTCTCGATCGTGGCGGTGACGGGCTACAGCGGTCAGATCTCGTTGGGTCAGGCCGGGTACGCCGGCCTCGGCGCCTTGTTCTTCGCGAAGGTGAGCGCGTCGACCCCCCAGCTGGTCGCGTTGCTCGTCGCGGTCATCGCGGCAGGCATCGTCGGCTTCCTCACCGGCTATCCCGCCATCCGTCGTCGAGGGCTGTTTCTCGCCTTGACGACGTTCGCGGTGGGGGCGGTCGTCAGCCGGTTCGTGTTCGCGCAGCCCTACTTCACCAACGACGTCACGGTGCATCGTCCGTCTCTGTTCGGCTTGTCGCTGGAGGGCGACCGCGCGTTCTACCTCTTCGAGCTCGCGATGCTCGCGATCGCGTTCCTCATCATGTACAACCTCCGTCACGGCGCGCTCGGGCGTTCGCTGATCGCAATGCGGGACAGCGAGGACGGCGCCCGGGCAGTCGGCATCGATGTGCGGGTGCTGAAGGTTCTCGTCTTCACCGTCAGCGCGATGCTGGCCGGTCTCGGTGGCGCGCTGCTGGCACAGCAGGCGCACTCCTTCACCCCGACGAGCTATGACCCACTCGAGGCAAGCCTGCCGTGGTTCGCCGTCGTGGTCGTGTTCGGCGCGGACAGCGCGGCAGCGGCAGTCGTCGGAGCGGCGTTCGTGGTGCTCGTCAACACGGTGACCGGTCAGTCCGGCGCGTACCTGATCCCGGTCGGGCTCGTCGCGGCGTTCATCGGCATGCTGCCCGGCGGAGCGGCCGAGATCGCACGATGGACCGGCGATTGGCTGATGACGCCGACGTCCCTGATGCGTCACTTCGCGGTGCGGATCCCGCCGCCACGGCCCACGCCGGTGCTCAGCGAACGAGGCCGGCAGGCGCTGCTGCGGCTGCGGGCCGAACGGGCCTCGCGATGACGGCAGCTCCGGTCGAGACTCGCCTCGTGGCCGAGGGCGTCACCAAACGCTACGGCGGCCTCGTGGCCGTTGACGACGTGAGCGTGACTGTGGAACCCGGCCAGGTGACGGCACTCATCGGCCCGAACGGCGCCGGGAAGACCACGCTCTTCCAGTGCCTGACCGGGAGCGAGCGACCGGACGCCGGCGTGGTGCGGTTGGGCGACCGCGAGGTGACACGGCTCAACCCGGACGCCCGCGCCCGACTCGGCCTCGGCCGTACCTTCCAGCGGCTCGCCGTCTTCCCGACCATGACCGTCGAGGACAACCTCCGCGTCGGCGCCGAGAACCGTCCGCGGTTCGGCGGCGTCGGCCGGGTGGCGGCAATGCTCGCCGGCATGCTGGGCTTCCCGATGGTCGACGACGACGCCAACAGCGCACGCGTCGCCGACGTCATCGCGCTGCTCGGCCTGCAGCAGGTGCGGGATGTGCCGGCAGGTGCCCTGCCGACGGGTCTGTTGCGACTGGTGGAGCTGGGGCGGTCGCTGTGCAACGACCCGCGTGTCCTGCTGCTCGACGAGCCGGCGAGTGGTCTCGACACCACGGAGACCCGGGAGCTACAGGCCGTCCTGCGCGGCATCGCCGCAGAGGGCATCGGCGTGCTCCTCGTCGAGCATGACGTCGACCTCGTCTTCGACGTCGCGGACGTCGTCTATGCGATGGCGGAGGGGCGGGTGCTGACATCGGGTCGACCGGACGACGTACGCCGTCATCCCGATGTGTTGGCTGCCTACCTCGACGTCGCAGGTGCATCGTGAGCGTCGAGCTCGCGCTGCGTGGTGTGCGTGCCGGTTACGGCCCGGTGGAAGTGCTGCACGGCATCGACCTCGACGTTCCGGCCGGTGCCCTCACGGCTCTCGTCGGCGCGAACGGCGCCGGCAAGACGACGCTGCTCTCGGTGCTCGCCGGGGTGCTGCCCGTCCGCGCCGGCAGCATCACGTGGCGCGGCCGGCGCCTTGACGACGTGCCG
>DASSEX010000011.1:0-41490 GCA_035695045.1 Mycobacteriales bacterium
CTTGACCTCGACGACGGGGCCCTTCACCTTGATGCTGTCGATCTTGCCGACGCGCACCCCGAGGATGCGCACGTCGTTGCCGTTGTACAGGCCGATCGTGCGGGTGAAGTACGCCGTGATGTGGTGGGCACCACCGCTGCCGCCGGCGAAGGCGATGCCCGCGCCCGATACGACGGCGACGAGCGCGGCGAGGACGGCGACCAGCGCGCGCATACGGCGGTTCATCGCTTGGCTCCGAACGGCGGGCACACCTTCTGGCCGGCCACGTCCAGGCATCCTTGTGCGACGCCACCCGGCAGGTTCCACAGGGTGCTCTCGAACCAGCGGCCGTTGCCGAGCACGTCGGTGAAGTCACGGACGAACGGCGCGGTCAGGTGGATCGCCTCGTCGAGGTTGTCCTGGTTGCGCTGGAGGATCGTCAGCGTCTGCTCCAGGTTGGCGAGCGCCGGCCCGATGATGGCGCGGTTGTCCCGGACGAGTCCGGCCAGCTGCTGTGAGACGGCAGTGGTGTCGACGAGCAGCTTGTGGACCACGACGCGCTGCTGGTAGACGGTCTGCAGGATCAGGTTGGAGTCGTTGATCAGCTTGGCGATCTCCGCATCGCGACTCGCCAGCGTGTTGGTCACGGCATTGGCCCGCGAGAGCAGGATGTGCAGCTGGCTGTCGCGTGAGGCGATGGACGTCGAGAGCCGTTGCAGACCGCGCAAGGAGTCGTGGACGTACGGCGGCGTCTGCTTGAAGGCGGCCGCGAGCGTGTCGAACGCCGTCGCGAGCTGCTTCTTGTCGATCTGGCCGGCTCGCTCACCGAGACCGATGAACGCGTCGGTGACGTCGAGCGGTGTCGTCGTACGGGCCACGGGGATGTCGCCCTTGAGCGTGCCCATGCCCATCGGCGTCAGCGCGACGTACTTCTGCCCCAGCAGCGTCTTGATCTTGATGTCCGCACGCGAGTCCTGACCGACGTCGACACCGGACACGCTGAGCCCGACGCGGACGACCGCGCCGTCGAGTGAGACGGAGGTGACCTTGCCGACCTTGACACCGGCCACCCGGACGTCGTCGCCGGTCTTCAGTCCGCTCGCGTCCGTGAACAGCGCGTGGTAGCTCGTGCCGCTGCCGATGAACGGCAGCTTGTCGGCGTTGAACGCCAGCAGGAGCATGGCGAGGATCACCGCGAGGCCGATCGCACCGATCGGCACCGGGTTGCGCTCACGGAACGGCGTCATGTGTGGCTCCCGCTGCACGCAGGGTTGTTGAGCGGGATGCTTGCGTTTTTCGGGCCGAGCGCCGCGCCGAGCTCACCGGTCATCTCGAGGTCGCACAGGTAGAAGTTGAAGAACGAGCCGTAGGTCGCCGTGCGAAGAAGCTGGATCAGCTTCGTCGGCGCCCTGTGGAGGTACTCGTCGAGGGTGTTCGGTCCCTTGCAGCTGTTGTTGGCGAACCGCGGCACCTGCGGCGTGATCTTGTTCTTGTCGGTCGTCGGGTAGAGGTAGCCCGGGCAGTTCTTCGTCGTGTTGAGCGTGCGGGCGATGGCACCCAGGTTGGAGATGTCACTGGGAAGGTAGGGCCGGATCTGCTGAAGCAGCAGCGCGCTGTTGCTGGCGAGGTCGTCGATGTTGCCGAGTGACGCGGCGATCGTGTTGCGGTCACTCGCGAGGCCGGACACCAGCCGTTGCAGCTGCACGATCAGCTGGTTGAGACCGGCGTCGCGCTTCTGGACCGTGTCGAGCACGTTGACGAGGTTGTTGACGACCTGCCCGATGACCACGTCGCGGTCCGCAACCGTGTTGGTCAGCGTGGCCGACTTCGCAGCGAGGTCGGCGAGCGTGCCGCCTTCACCCTGCAGCGTCTTGATGATCTCGAGCGCGAACGCGTTGACGTCGTTGGGCGTCAGCGCCTTGAACAACGGCCGGAAGCCGTTGAACAGCGCCGTCAGGTCGAGTGCCGGCGAGGTGTGGTCGAGGCCGATGAAGCCGCCCTTCGGCACCGGCGTCGGGTCTCCGGGCTGTTCGACGATGGCGATGTAGCGCTGGCCGACCAGGTTGAGGTACCGCATCTGCAGCCGGTCGGACTTGTGGAGCACGACGTCCTGGTCGAGCGAGAAGGTGACCTTCGCGTAGTGCTGGTTGACGACCGTGATGGAGTTGACCGTGCCGACCCGTACGCCGGCTGCACGCACGCTGTCTCCGGAGAGCAGACCCGTGACGTCGGTGAACTCTGCGGAGTAGCTGCGCGTCGCGCCGAAGGTGCGGTTGCTGATGGTGACGCCGAGCACGAAGGTGGCGAGCACCGTCACCAGCGCGAAGATCATCAGCTTGATGAACGCCGAGAGCGTGTGGCCCTTCATGCGAGGGTCACCGCCATCCCGCGCAGCATCGGCCCGATCAGCAGGTCGGTGAGGCTCGCACCCGCCGTGGACTCGACGCCCGTGAACGGCGCCATCAGTCCCGCGACGAACTGTTGCTCGGCAGGCGAGCCCACATCACCGCGGCGGTCGAGCGAGTAGCCGGCCGGGTTGATGCCACCGAGCCCACCGAGTCCGCTGAGCGCGCTCGTCGAGGACTTCTTGGTGGAGGCGCCACCGGCCGGCGTCGCGCCACTGCTCTGCGGCACGGTGCAGCTCGGCCCCTGCTGGCCGGCGTAGCCACCGCACTGGTAGTTGTCGCTCGGGTGCTGGCCTGGGTAGCGCTCCATCACCGGGTGCAGGCCGTGGCTGCCGTAAGGGAGGCCGTAGCAGTTGGGCGGCAGCACCATCGACGTGATGTCCGACTTCTTCGGCCTGTCGTTGGGACCATAGGGCCCGCGGTCTCCGACGGGTGTGAGCGTGATGTGCAGGTAAGGGCCCTGGCCGAACGTCTGCTCCAGCCGGGTGCGGTCGTAGATGGCCAGGCCGTTGGGCAGGCATTCGAGCACGATGGAGTACTTCGCGTAGAGGTCGGCGACCGGCTGGCTGACGTCGGCCAGCTTGATCAGCCGGTCGGCGTTGTTGCCGAACACGCGGGTGGCCGTCTCCGCGAAGTCCTGCGACCCGGTGAGGAACTGCGCGTAGACGTCCTGCTTCGCGGTGAACGTCCGCGCGTTGGCGCTGAAGTTGCGCAGCGTCGCGAGCAGGTCCGGCGCGGCATCGGCGTAGTTGCTGGCCATGTCGGCGAGCGCCGAGATGTCGTGCTGGAAGTTGGGCATGTCCGGGTTGAAGCGGCTGAAGTAGGTGTTGACCAGCTCGAGGTTGTGGCCGAGCGCGTCGCCGCGGCCGCGCAGCGCGGACGCGAGGTTCGACAACGTCACCGAGAGCTCGGCCGGCTGCAGCGTGCGGAGCAGCGGCACCAGGTGGCTGAACACCGTCTGCAGCTCGATCGCCGTCTTCGAGTGGTCCTGCTGGATGACGTCCCCAGCGCGAAGGTGCTGCTGCACCGTGGGGCTCGTGCCCGGCGGGCGCACCAGCTCGACGAACTTCTCGCCGAACAGCGTCTTCGGAAGGATCCGCGCCTCGACGTCGGCGGGGATCTCGCTGAGCTTGCTCTTGTCGATCTGCAACGTCATCCGCGCGTGGTCACCGCTGACGCTCACGCCGCTCACCCGGCCGACCAGGATGCCGTTGAGCTTGACGTCAGCGGGGACGACCAGCTGGTTGCCGATGCGGTCGGCGTCGAGCGTGACCTTCGCCGACGACTGCCACGGCAGCGACTTGTTGTAGACGGCGACCGTGAACCCGAGCAGCGCAGCGACGACCGCGAGGAACGCGACGCCTTGCAGACGTCGCTTCACTCGCAGCGCGCGATCGGACCGGGACATGGTGCTGCTACCCCGCGATCCGGACGGTCGTGTTGGCGCCCCAGAGCGCCAGGCTCAGGAAGAGGTCGATCACGTTGATGGCGACGATCGACGTGCGGACCGCGCGGCCGACCGCGACACCGACGCCTGCCGGGCCACCGCGGGCGAAGTAGCCGTAGTAGCAGTGGATCAGCATGATCACGATCGAGAAGATGATGACCTTGAGGAACGAGTAGAAGACGTCCACCGGCACCAGGAACTGGTGGAAGTAGTGGTCGTAGGTGCCGCCGGACTGGTGGAAGTAGTCGACGACGATGAACTTCGTCGCGAAGTACGACGCGAACAGGCCGACGACGTAGAGCGGGATGACCGCGACCAGGCCGGCGATGAGACGGGTCGTGACCAGGTAGGGCACCGACGGGATGCCCATCACCTCGAGCGCGTCGACCTCCTCGCTGATCCTCATCGCGCCGAGCTGGGCGGTGAAGCCCGCGCCCACCGTGGCTGTCAGTGCCAGGCCGGCGACCAGGGGCGCGATCTCACGCGTGTTGAAGTAGGCCGAGATGAAGCCGGCGAACGCGGAGATGCCGATCTGGTTGAGGCCCTGGTAGCCCTCGAGGCCGACCTCGGTGCCGGTGAAGAACGTCATGAACATGATGACGCCGACCGAGCCACCGATCACCGCAAGTGCACCCGACCCGAGCGACACCTCGGCGATGAGCCGCGCGACCTCCTTCTTGTAGGAGATCAGCGCACGCCAGCTCCAGCCGATCGCACGGCCGTAGAACGACAGCTGCTCGCCGAGGTCCTCGAGAGCGTCCAGCGGCTTGTTGACGGCCGGGCGCAGGAAGCGCAGCGGCCGCGGCAGCGAAACGGTCGTCGCCATCAGATGGCCTTCTGCGGGACGACCTGGAAGTAGACCGTCGTCACGATGAAGTTGACGACGAACAGCAGCATGAAGGCGATGATCACCGACTGGTTGACGGCGTCGCCCACACCCTTCGGGCCACCCTTCGGGTTGAGGCCCTTGTACGACGCCACCATCGCGGCGAGCGCACCGAAGATGAGCGCCTTCAGCTCACCGACCCAGAGGTCCGGGAGCTGGGCGAGCGCGGTGAACGAGGCGATGTAAGCGCCCGGCGTGCCGTGCTGCAGGAGGACGTTGAAGGTGTAGCCGCCCATGACACCGACGACGGAGACCAGCCCGTTGAGCAGCACCGCGACGAACATGCTGGCGAACACCCGCGGGACGACCAGGCGCTCGATCGGAGAGATGCCGAGCACCTCCATCGCGTCGATCTCGTCGCGGATCTTGCGGCTGCCGAGGTCGGCGCAGATGGCCGATCCGCCGGCGCCGGAGATCAGCAGCGCGCAGACGATCGGCGCCGCCTCGCGGATGATCGCGAGGACGGCGGCCGAACCGGTGAACGACTGCGCGCCGACCTGGCGCGAAAGGTTGCCGATCTGCAGCGCGATGACCGCGCCGAAGGGAATGGAGACGAGCGCGGTCGGCAGGATCGTGACGCTCGCGAGGAACCACGCCTGCTCGATCGCCTCACGCCACTGGAACCGGCGGTGGACGATCGACCGGAACAGCTGCACGACCGTGTCGAGGCAGAGCGCGAAGAAGTTGCCGCTCTGACGCAGCGGTGCGGTCAGCGTTGCAGAGGTCATGACTCGTCGCTGTCCGAGGTCGAGGGGGCGGCGCGCTTCGACGCCCGCTTCGCGGCGGTCTTCTTCGCCGGCGAACGGCGAAGCCGCTGCGTCGGCTCGCCATCGGTCTCGTCCGGATATGCGTCGTCGGACGACTCCTCGGACTGGCGGGAGACGAGGCGGACGGATCCGCCCTCGCGGGACTTCTGCTCCTCGCCGCCTCCGGTGGACGCCGGCGGGGCGAAGCCGGCGGAGTTCGCGTAGCTGCCCTCACCGCTGAACGACCCGGGCGGCGGCTCGACGTTGTTCTCCTTGAGCCACTGCCCGGCCTCGCGCTGGGTGCGTCGCTTCTCACCGTTGCTCGGCGCGATCTGCGGCGGGATCGGCGGCAGCGGCGGCAGCTCCTCGCCCTCTTCCTTCTCGGCGGCGAGCTCGGCGGCGTCCTTCTCCTCCGCCATGCCGATCGGACCCTGCCGGCGGGCGTTGAGGAACTGCCGGACCACGGGCTCCTGGCTGGACAGCAGCATCTCGCGGGGGCCGAACATCGCCAGGTGGCGGCGGTACAGCAGCCCGATGTTGTCCGGAACCGTGCGCGCCGTGTTGATGTCGTGCGTGACGATGAGCATCGTCGCCTCGATCTGCGCGTTGAGGTCGACGATCAGCTGGTTGAGGTAGGCCGTGCGGACCGGGTCGAGGCCGGAGTCCGGCTCGTCGAAGAGCAGGATCTCGGGGTCGAGCACCAGCGCGCGAGCCAGTCCGGCGCGCTTGCGCATGCCGCCGGAGATCTCGCCGGGGAGCTTCTCCTCCGCACCGGTCAGACCGGTGAGCTCGAGCTTCTCCATCACGATGCGCTTGATGTCCGACTCGTTCTTCTTCGTGTGCTCGCGCAGCGGGAAGGCGACGTTGTCGAAGATCGTCATCGAGCCGAAGAGCGCGCCGTCCTGGAACAGGACGCCGAACATCTTGCGGACCTCGTAGAGCTCGCGCTCGGAGACGTTGGGGACGTCCTTGCCCTCGATCCACACGTGACCCCGGTCCGGCCGCAGCAGGCCGACGAGGTGCTTCAGGAAGACCGATTTGCCCGTTCCGGAGGGCCCCAGGAGCACGGAGATCTCGCCCTTGGGCAGCGTGAGAGACACGTTCTCCCAGATCACCTGGCGGCCGAAGGACTTGCTCAGTCCTTCGACCTTGATCTCAACGCCCACGCACGCCTGCCTTCCGCGCCCTCGTCGCCCGGCGGACGACAGCATCGACCGGGCCACTGGGGGCCTCGCCGGATGTAACGAAGAACTTCTCCACCGGTGACGGATCTCCTGTGAGCGCCGTCACAGCGCAGGAGGAGGCTACCCGTCGGTAGTACATGTGGGTCACCTACCCCGGCTGATCAAGCACTGGGGGATTACCCCCTGGTGACTCTTTCTCACCAGGGGCACGACTGCGACTTCGACGTGTTCGGCGATGATCTTGACGGGGACGTACGACGACCAACCGCGCAAATCCTGCCGAGGACGCGCAAAGGCGCCCCGCGGATTTCCGTGGGGCGCCTTTGGTGGAGCGGGAGTTACTTGACCGTGACGGCGGCGCCGGCGCCCTCGAGCGCCTCCTTCGCCTTGTCCGCGGTCTCCTTGTTGGCCTTCTCGAGGACCGTCTTCGGCGCGCCGTCGACGAGGTCCTTGGCCTCCTTCAGGCCCAGGCTGGTCAGCTCGCGCACGACCTTGATGACCTGGATCTTCTTGTCGCCCGCGGAGTCGAGGATGACGTCGAACTCGTCCTGGTCGGCGCTGGCCTCCTCGCCACCGCCACCGCCACCGCCGGCGGCCGGAGCCGCGGCAACGGCGACCGGCGCGGCAGCGGTCACGCCGAAGGTCTCCTCGAACTGCTTCACGAGGTCGGAGATCTCGATGAGCGACTTCTCCTTGAGCGCCTCGATGATCTCGTCGTTGGTCAGGGTTGCCATGGAAATCTCCTTCTAGCTGGCGGACGTCGCGTCGCCGGCGACATCGGTCTCGGGGTCTACGTCAGTGGCGTCGGCCACCGCCTGGGCGGCAGCGCCTTCATCGCCTGCCGCCTCCGCGGCGGTGGTGTCCGGGGTCTCCTCGACACCGGGTGAACCGTCGGTGGACATCTCGGCCTCGGCGGTTGCCTCGGCCGGCTCGCCGTCCGTCGTCGCCTCCGCGGCGGCCGCCGGCGTACCGGCCCCACCGCGCAGGATGCTCGGGTCGGCCTCTGCCTTCGCCGCAAGCGCGCCCAGCACCCGGGCGAACTGCGACAGCGGAGCCGCCAGCGCGCTGGCCAGCTTCTGCGCCGGCGCGTTGAGGCCGCCGGCCAGCTTGGCGAGCAGCACCTCGCGCGACTCGAGGTCGGCGAGCTTGCGCACCTCGTCCGCGGTGAGCGGGCGACCGTCGAGGACGCCGCCCTTGACCACGAGCAGCGGGTGCGCCTTGGCGAAGTCGCGCAGGCCCTTCGCCACGACCACCGGGTCACCGGTGACGAACGCGACCGCCGACGGTCCCTGCAGCAGCGGCTCGAGGGTGTCGACCCCCGCCTCCCGGGCGGCGATCTTCGTGAGGGTGTTCTTGACCACGGCGTAGGTCGCGTTGCCCGCAAGCGAGCGACGCAGCTCCTTCAGCTGAGCGACCGTCAGCCCGCGGTACTCCGTGAGAACTGCTGCGGAGGACTCGCGGAACGACTCGGTCAGCTCAGCGACCGCGGCGGCCTTGTCCGGCCTGGCCATTCGGCTCCCTTCAGTGGTCCGTAACGCCGAAACGCCCCGGCGCAGGCGCGCGGGGCGTGACCGACGCTCGGGGCACGAGGTGCGACCGGACGTCGTACGAACCACTCACCTGCGCGGGCCGCCACCTCTCGGTGGGCCTTCACTCCCCGAAGGGAGAGCCTGCGGTCTTCGGCGCGTTCGAGGCTAGCAGAGCGGACGCGGGCTCAGGCCGTGGCGGCCGGAGCCTCCTCGGCGCTCAGGTTGCGGGTGCGGTTGGGGTCGACCAGGATGCCCGGCCCCATCGTCGTGGAGATCGCGACCTTCTTGAGGTAGCGGCCCTTCGCGGCGGAGGGCTTGGCGCGCAGCACCTCGTCGAGAGCGGCGGCGTAGTTCTCGACCAGCTGCTCCTCGGTGAACGACGTCTTGCCGATGACGAAGTGCAGGTTGGCCTGGCGGTCGACGCGGTACTCGATCTTGCCGCCCTTGATGTCCTCGACCGCCTTGGCGACGTCGTTGGTGACGGTGCCGGTCTTGGGGTTGGGCATCAGGCCACGGGGCCCGAGGACGCGGCCGAGCCGGCCGACCTTGCCCATCATGTCCGGGGTGGCGACCGCGGCGTCGAAGTCCATCTTGCCGCCGTTGACCTGCTCGATCAGCTCGTCGCCGCCGACGATGTCAGCGCCCGCTGCGCGCGCCTCCTCGGCCTTGTCGCCGGTGGCGAACACCGCGACGCGCGCCGTCTTGCCGGTGCCGTGCGGGAGGGAGACGGTGCCGCGGACCATCTGGTCGGCCTTGCGGGGGTCGACGCCGAGCCGCATGGCGACCTCGACCGTGGAGTCGAACCGCTTCGTGGTGGTGGTCTGCTTCGCGAGGCGGACCGCCTCGAGCGGGGAGTAGAGCCGCTCCTTGTCGATGAGAGCTGCGGCCTGCTCGTAGGACTTGCTGCGCTTGGTCATGTGCTTCTCCTTGTGGTCCAGGCGGACGCCGTACGACGTCCTCCCACGGTGGCCAATCGCCGCATGTCGGCCTTCTATGGCCGGTATCTGGCGATTGGTTGGTCAGTCGGTGACGGTGATGCCCATCGAACGGGCGGTGCCGGCGATGATCTTCGCCGCCGCGTCGATGTCGTTGGCGTTGAGGTCCTGCATCTTGCTCTCGGCGATCTCGCGAACCTGTGCCTGGCTGATGGTCGCGACCTTCGTCTTGTGCGGCTCGCCGGAGCCCTTCTCGACGCCGGCGGCCTTGAGGATCAGCCGCGCAGCCGGCGGCGTCTTGGTGATGAACGAGAAGGTGCGATCCTCGTAGACGGTGATCTCGACCGGCACGACGTTGCCGCGCTGGGACTCGGTCGCCGCGTTGTACTGCTTGCAGAACTCCATGATGTTGACGCCGTGCTGACCCAGCGCTGGGCCGACGGGCGGCGCGGGGGTCGCGGCGCCGGCGTTGATCTGCAGCTTGATCAGACCGGCGATTTTCTTCTTGGGAGGCATGTCAGGGTCCTCAGATCTTCGATACCTGGCTGAAAGAGAGCTCGACCGGTGTCTCGCGGCCGAAGATGGACACGAGGACCTTGAGTCGCTGGGCCTCGGGGTTGATCTCGTTGATGGTCGCCGGCAGCGTCGCGAACGGGCCGTCCATGACCGTGACCGACTCGCCGACCTGGAAGTCGACGACCTTCGGCGCCTCGGCGCGCTTGACGTCCTTCGGCTTCGGCGCGAGGAAGCGCACGACCTCCTCGACGGTCAGCGGCGTGGGGTGCGTCGTGCCGACGAACCCGGTGACGCTGGGGGTGTTCTTGACGGCCGACCACGACTCGTCGGTGAGATCCATCCGCACCAGCACGTAGCCCGGGAACACCTTCGACTGCACGACCTGGCGCTTGCCCTGCTTGATGACCGTCTCGTCCTGGGTGGGCACCTCGATCTGGAAGATGAAGTCCTCCATGTTGAGCGAGGCGATCCGGGTCTCGAGGTTGGCCTTCACCTTGTTCTCGTAGCCGGCGTAGGTGTGGACGACGTACCAGTCGCCGGGGAGCGTGCGCAGCCGGTCGCGGAACGCCTCGACCGGGTCGGCCTCCTCGTCGAGCTCGGCCGCGAGGACGCCGGTGCCGTTGACGCTGCTGTCCGCCGTGGGCTCGTCGGCTTCCGGTGGCGCCGTGAACGTCGGCTCGACC
The DNA here is from genome assembly GCA_035695045.1 of Mycobacteriales bacterium. Classification (GTDB taxonomy): domain Bacteria; phylum Actinomycetota; class Actinomycetes; order JAFAQI01; family JAFAQI01; genus DASSKP01. The sequence continues at coordinate 10,311 of DASSEX010000011.1, forward strand.
GACGGCGCGTCCGCCTGCTCGGCGTCGGCGGACTCGTCGGACTCAGCGGCGGCGTCCTCGATGTAGCCGGGCGTCGGGTCCTCGTTGAACCCGAGGCCGGTCTCCTCGATGGTGTCGGCGCCGGAACCGGCCGCGGTCGCCGGAACGACGTCGCCGACGGTCTCCTCGATCGCCTCGGCCTGCTCGGACAGCGGCTCGTCGCCGTTGTCGGCAGGCTGCTCGGCGGGGAACTCGGTCACGGCGCGGGATACCTCGGAATTCTCGGTGGCAGGGCGGGGGTCGGCGTCAGCCGAAGATGGACAGAACGCCCTTGGTGAACAGGTAGTCGTAGAGAGCGACCAGGGCGACCATCGCGGTGACGAACACGATCGACACGATCGTGTAGGTCACCAGCTCGTTGCGGGTCGGCCAGATGACCTTGCGGAGCTCGGCCACGACCTGACGGTTGTAGGTCGCGACACGGGTCCCCATGCCCGGGCGCTTCGCCCCGCGCCCACCACCCGCGGGTGCCGGAGCCGGGGGGCGCTCACTGGTCTGCGTCACCGGCTGTCCTCACCTCCACGTCGCGCTCGTCGGTCACGTCTCTAGCAGGGCAGGAGGGACTCGAACCCCCAACCGCCGGTTTTGGAGACCGGAGCTCTGCCAATTGAGCCACTGCCCTCCACCCGACGCGGCGTACCCAGGGCACGCGCGGCGGACGCGCCAGTGTACGTCGGGCGCGAGGAGGGGGTCGAACCGGTGAATCCGGGCCCAATGCGGTGGACCGTCGCAGGAGCCATACGGGACCATAGTGGCGTGCTCGCTGCCCCTCGTTCCCGTGTCTCCGCCCGAATCGCCGCGATCAGCGAGTCCGCCACGCTCGCCGTCGACGCCAAGGCCAAGGCGCTCAAGGCCGCCGGCCGCGACGTCATCGGCTTCGGCGCCGGGGAGCCCGACTTCCCGACGCCCGACCCGATCGTCGAGGCGGCGATCGCCGCGTGCCGCGACCCGCGGATGCACCACTACACGCCCGCGGGGGGCCTCCCGGAGCTAAAGGAGGCGATCGCGGCCAAGACGGCCCGCGACTCGTCGTACGCCGTCCAGCCCGGCCAGGTCCTCGTGACCAACGGGGGCAAGCAGGCCGTCTTCCAGGCGTTCGCCACCCTGATCGACCCCGGCGACGAGGTCCTGCTGCCGGCGCCGTACTGGACGACCTACCCGGAGTGCATCCAGCTGGCGGGCGGCACGGTCGTCGAGGTGCCGACCGACGAGTCGACCGGCTACCTCGCGTCAGTGGAGCAGCTCGAGGCGGCGCGGACCGAGCGCACGAAGGCCCTGCTGTTCTGCTCGCCGTCGAACCCGACCGGCGCCGTCTACCCGACCGAGCAGGTCGAGGCGATCGGACGCTGGGCCGTCGAGCACGGCATCTGGGTCATCGCCGACGAGATCTACGAGCACCTCGTCTACGACGGAGCCGTCGCCTCGTCGATGCCGGTGGTCGTGCCGGACCTCGCCGAGACCTGCGTCGTCGTCAACGGCGTGGCCAAGACCTACGCCATGACCGGCTGGCGCGTGGGCTGGATGATCGGTCCGGACGACGTCATCAAGGCCGCGACCAACCTGCAGTCGCACGCGACGTCCAACGTGTCCAACGTGTCCCAGGCCGCTGCGGTTGCCGCGCTGCGCGGTGACCTGTCGGCCGTCGCCGAGATGCGCGAGGCCTTCGACCGCCGTCGCCGCACCATGGTCCGGATGCTGCAGGAGATCGACGGCGTGACCTGCCCCGAGCCGAAGGGCGCCTTCTACTGCTTCCCGGCGGTCAAGGACCTCCTCGGCCGCCCGATCCGCGGCCGCACGGCGCAGTCGTCCGCCGAGCTCGCCGAGATCGTCCTCGATGAGGCCGAGGTCGCCGTCGTGCCCGGCGAGGCCTTCGGTGCCCCGGGCTACTTCCGGCTGTCCTACGCGCTCGGTGACGACGACCTCACGGAGGGCATCACCCGGCTGCAGAAGCTCCTTGCCGAGGCGCAGTAGCGAGTTCCGCGGCGATCATCGCCCGGCCGGCTTCCCGTCCGGCGGCGAGCAACGACGACGTCCGGGAGAAGTCGCGGAGGTCGTGGCGGCCGAGCCGCATCGGCGGCAACGTGACCACGCGCTGACCAGGGGTCACGACGGGAGAGCGCCGGCCGAGGTGTGACCGGCTGATCGCGAAGCTTTCCAGCAAGACGTCGAGAGCCGTCATGCCCTCTCCGACCCAGCCGTGGAAGTCCTGCGCGACGTCGAGGACCCAAACGCGCGCCGCACCGAGGTCGACGGCGCGCTGTGCCGGGACAGGGCAGCTCACCCCGCCGTCGACGTGCTGGCTGCCCGCGAGCGTGACCGGGGGGAACAGGCCCGGCAGGCAGGCGCTCGCCGCGAGCACCTCGACCGGATCGCCGGCCGTCCACCAGACCGGCTCGCCCGCGAGCAGGTCGGTGGTGACGACGTGGCACGGGATCTCGGTGTGGGCGAGGTCCACGACCGGGACGCAGTCGGCGATCAGTCCTCGCAGCCCTTCGGGCGAGTAGAGGTGGTCGGTCCGGGACGCGAGCCGGCGGGCCACGGAGAACCGGCCGTCCGGGAAGATCAGCTCGCGCGTGATGCCGCGCCAGACCTGCTCGAGCTCACGAACCCGTTCGATCGTCGGCCCGGCCGCGATGAAGGCCGCGTTGAGCGCTCCCGCCGAGCACCCGACCACGGCGTCCGGCACGATGCCGCTCTCGAACAGCGCCTGCAGCGCCCCGACCTGCGCGGCAGCGAGGCTGCCGCCGCCGGAGAAGACGACGGCTTCCCGGATCTCCCGCGCGGGCTCTGACGCAGGCGCGGCGTCTCGCCGCCCGCGGCGCCAGAGCGGGAGAACCGTCACGTCGCACCTCCGACCGTCGCACCCCTCGATGCCTTTGGTCTCGGCACGAGTGGCCCCGGGGCTGAGCCCGAGGTGTCGGGGTCGTACCCCGCACGGTAAGCACACATGCGAACGGTGGCCATCGTCCGTTCAGGCTGGTGCGGGAGCACTGGCTCGATCGCCCCACCCTCAGCCCGCTGCGGGCGTCAGCGGGGGGTGAGGACGTCGGGGCGGTTGCGAAAGCGCTGGAGGAGGCGGTTGTAGGTCTTGACCGACTCCTTGTCGCGGTAGCCGGGGTCGGTGTCGTGGTAGCCGCGGTGCCGGTCCTGTCGGCACGGCAGCGCATCGCCGAGCGCGACAAGCCGTCCGGTGGACCCGGCGGCGCGGGCGGCCGCTCGCAGCGCGAGCGAGAACTCGAGATCCGCGTTCCGGTAGAAGCGCGCCTTGGGATGCGCTCCTCCGGCTGCCAGGGCGAGATCGCGCCGCATCGCGAAGAGATAGCCCAGCAGCACGTCGACGTCGCCCGCAGCCGCGTCGCGCACCGAGCGCCACTCGTCGTCGACGTCGACGTCGGCCCCGCGCCATCCCGCGGCCGCGACCTCGCGGTCGGCAGCGATCGCGTCCAGGAGCGGGGTGAGCGCATCGCCGGTGAACACGGTCGACAGGTCACACCAGACGTGCACGGTCGCGACGTCGGCGCGCAGCAGTGCGTTACGTGCCTGACCCCAGCCGAGACTTCCTCCGCGCCATGCCGGCGCGGCCTCGACGTGCCACTCCTCCAGGCGGTCCTCGGCGAGCTCGTGCAGCGCGGCACCCGCCCCGTCGACGTCGCCGAGGTCGAGGGCCTGTACGACGACATCGCCGGGCGTGTGTTCGAGAAGAGCGCTCACGCAGGTGCGCACATCGTCCGGCCAACCGTCGACGATGACGCTCACCGTCGCCCGGCGCTGGTCAGCCGTCGCGGCGTTGTCCGGCAGCGCGGCGAGTGAGGGCAGGACGTCGTACGGCGGTCGGGGATGCAGGTCGAAGCCGTCCGCGGTGTCGGTGACGACCCAGCCGGCATCGGCGATCTCGTCGCGCAACCGGTCGGCGGCGCCGAAGTCGCGCTCGGCGCGCGCAGCGGCCCGCTGCTCGGCCAGCGCGACGACGTCCGGCGGGGCGCCGCCGGTCATGCGAGCTGGACGACCGCCCGGGCCTTGGCCAGCACCTTGCTGTCACCGACGCGCGCATCGAGGTCGACGGCGACACGGTTGCCGTCGAGCTTCTCCGCAACGGTGCCGCTCACCTCGAGCGTGGCGCCCTTGTCGTCGTCCGGTACGGCGACCGGCGAGGAGAAGCGCACGCCGTACTCGACGACGGCGCCCGGGTCGCCCGCCCAGTCGGTGACCACGCGACCGGCCTCGGCCATGGTGAACATGCCGTGCGCGATGACGTTCGGAAGGCCGACCGACGTCGCCACCCGCTCGTTCCAGTGGATGACGTTGAAGTCGCCGGAGGCGCCGCAGTACTGGATGAGGTTGACCCGCTGCACCTGGAAGGTCTGCGCGGGCAGCGCGGTGCCGACCTCGACGTCGTCGTAGCTGAGCTTCGCCGTCATGCCGGTCAGCCTTCCTGTGCCGAAGCGGCCGTGCCGCGCGACACGATCGTGTTGTAGGCCGTCGCGATCCGCTCGCCCTCGGTCGTCTGCACCTCTTGCCGGATCGTCAGCAGCTCGTTGCGGCCGGCGTCGCGGATGTCCTCGACGACGCTGGTCGCGGTGAGGACGTCGCCGGGGCGCACCGGACGGTGGTGGACGTAGCGCTGCTCGCCGTGGACCACGAGCGCGTAGTTGAGACCGAGCTCTGGGTCGCCGACCGGGCCGACACCGAGACGGAAGCCGAGCACGGTGAGGAACGTCGGCGGCGCGATGACGTCGGGATGACCGAGCGCCTTCGCGGCCTCCGGGTCGCGGTAGGCGGGGTTCGGGTCGCCGATGGCGTCCGCGAACTTGCGGATCATCTCGCGGCCGACCTCGTAGGTCTGGTCGGAGGAGTACTCCCGACCGATGAAGTCACGGTTGAGCGGCATGGCGCGGACGCTACAACAGCGTCATCCCACGGGATCGAGCCGGGAGACGTGGACCGGATCGTCGAACCCGCGGATGTGCTGCGGGCCGAGTTCGACGAGCTCGCGGCGGCCGTTGAGCCGCTCGACGACCGGCTGTGAGATCAGCACCGCCCCGGGATCGGCGAGGGCGACCAGCCGCGCCGCGAGGTTGACGACCGGACCGAAGTAGTCGCCGTCGAGCGCGAGCGCGGTCCCCACCGTCACGCCCGCGCGAGCGGTCATGCCTCGCTCCTGCGCTGCCTCGAGCAGCGCGTCGGCCACCGCGACGGCGGTGACCGCATCGGTGGCGACGTACATGACCGCATCGCCGATGAACTTCACCAGCCGGGCACCGTGGTCGTGCACGACCTCGGACGCGACCTCCTCGAAACGCGTCAGCAGCTGGGAGAGCTGCTCGAGCTTCAGCTGCTGCGTCAGCCCGGTGAAGCCGCACAGGTCGGCGAACCCCACGCCGACCCGGATGCCACCGTCACCGACGACGTCCCAGCTCTCGGTGCGCTCGAAGTGCATCCGGGCCGACTCGAGATGGTGGCGGAAGAGGGTGTCGATGGTCTGTCCGAGACGAGGCACGTACGCCGCCACCGCCGCGAATGCCTGGGCCGTGGTGAGCTCACTGCCCGAGACCGCGACCGACATCGCCGGCAGCCGGCCGCGGACCATCGTGCTCGACGCGTCACCGATGCGGGCCATGGCGCCGCCCATCACCCGCGCCATGCCGAGCGACCCGTCGAACCCGAACAGCGACGCCATCTCGAAGTGCAGCCGGATCATGTCGACGTCCGCAGGGGACGCGACGGGCGTGTCGGCGCCGGGGTCGATGAGGCCGAACGCGCGCCAGACGGCGCGGACGTCGTCGACGTCCGCGCCCACGACCTCCGCGACCTCGGCGAGCGTGTGCTGGTCACGATCGGGCCGGATCAGGCGGTCGCCGGCGAGCGCGAAGAGCCGGCCGCGCTCATGGGCGGCCTGCATCTCCTCGACCGAGCAACCCTGCCCGGTCAGGAACTCGAGGAGCTCGCGCCGTTCGTCGGCCTCAGGCGCGTCGGCGTCGTACAGCCCGGCGGCGGTCCAGGCCTCGACGTCCATGGTCCCCGGGCTAGCGCGTTTCCCTGTGCAGGGTGTGCGTCCGGCAGTTGGGGCAGAACTTCTTCATCTCGAGCCGGTCGGGGTCGTTGCGCCGGTTCTTCTTGGTGATGTAGTTGCGGTGCTTGCACTCGTTGCAGGCCAGCGTGATCTTCGGCCGAACGTCGGTGGCTGCCACGGTGCTGACCTTCCTGAGGTGCGCGAGATGAGGACTTCAAGCGTAGCGGAGGCCGGACTTGAACCGGCGACACAGCGATTATGAGCCGCTTGCTCTACCTGGCTGAGCTACTCCGCCTCGGCTGTTCCCCGCCGGCAGCGGCCGGCTGAGGAGCCGGCCCATTCTGCCACAGCGAGAAGTCCTCGGGAGGGCGCTCAGTAGGCCCGGTAGTTGGCGATCGGGCCGAGCTGGAGGCGGCTGGCCAATGCCCGCAGGGCGTGCAGCATGTCTGCTCACCTCCTTCTCCTCTCCAGAGGTAACGGCACGCAGCGGCGAACCCTTACCGCGGAGGGAGGTGAGACCGGTCACACCGGGACGAAGGTGGAGCCCCCTTACGGAATCGAACCGTAGACCTTCTCCTTACCATGGAGACGCTCTGCCGACTGAGCTAAGGGGGCGAGCACAGGCAGGCTATCGGACCGGTTTCTCGGTCCGGTAGTTCCCGGACTGTCTCGTGGCGGGTGTTGGGTTCGAACCAACGTAGGCTGAGCCGACGGTTTTACAGACCGTTCCCTTTGACCACTCGGGCAACCCGCCTGGGTGCGCACGTTGCCGGCAAGCGACGCGGCGCGCGTCGCACAGAATAGCGGAGGCCCTACCCGTGGCGGACTCTTCGTTCGACGTCGTGAGCAAGGTCGAGCACCAGGAAGTCGACAACGCCCTCAACCAGACGGCGAAGGAGATCGGCCAGCGGTTCGACTTCAAGGGCACCGGCGCCTCGATCGCCTGGAAAGGCGACGACGCGGTCGAGATCACGGCCAACAGCGACGACCGGGTCCGGGCCGTCCTCGACGTCTTCAAGGAACGGCTGGTCAAGCGTTCGGTGTCGCTGAAGTCGCTGGACCACAAGGACCCGGAGCCGGCGGCCGGCGGCACGTCACGACTGCTGGTGGCGATCCGCCAGGGCATCGACGACGAGAAGGCCAAGGCGATCGTCAAGCGGATCAAGGCGGACGGCCCGAAGGGGGTGCACGCCCAGGTGCAGAGCGACACCGTGCGGGTCTCGTCGAAGAAGCGCGACGACCTTCAGTCGGTCATCGCGATGCTGAAGGACGCCGACTTCGGCATCCCGCTGCAGTTCCAGAACTACCGTTAGCGCTCGCGCAAGCGGAGGACGGACGGCCTACAGCCAGTCGCGCCGCTTGAACGTCACGTAGAGCACGGCGACGCCGACGACCATCAGCGCCAGGGCGACGATGCCGCCGAGCAACGTGGCGTCGCCCGGGAAGATGCGGACGTTCATGCCGTAGTAGCCGGTGATGATCGTCGGGACGGCGGCGATGGCGGCCCACGACGTGACGGCTTTCATGATCTCGTTCATCCGGTTGCCCTGGATGGTGAGGTTGGTCTCGAGGATCGTGCTCACCAGGTCGCGCAGCGAGTCGGTCCAGTCGGACGCGCGCAGCACGTGGTCGTAGACGTCCTGGTAGTAGGGAACCAGCACGTCGTCGACGTAGTTGCCCTCGCGCCGCATCAGAGCGTTGACCACTTCGCGGGTCGGCAGGACGACGCGCCTCAGCAGCACGAGTGACTTGCGCAGCTGGAACGACCGGCGCTGTACGGCGTTCGCGCCCCCCAGCCGGCGCGCCTCCTCGTCGCCACCGTCGTCGAACAGCAGGTCCTCCAGCTCCTCGATCTCCTGGTCGAGAGACTGCACGGTCTCGAAGTGACCGTCGACGACGACGTCGAGCAGCCCCCACAGCAGGAAGCCCACGCCGTGCTTGGCGAGGTCGGCGTTGTCGTCCCAGCGACGCAGCAGCGGGTCGATCGGCAGATCGGGCGTCTTCCGCACGGTGATGAGGTAGCGCTGCGAGGCGAAGACCGCGAGCTCGCCGGTCACCAGCTCGCCGGAGTCGTGGTCGAGCCGGACGGCGTACAGCGAGATGAAGACGTGGTCGTCGTAGTGGTCGAGCTTCGGACGCTGCCGCTCGTGCAGCGCGTCCTCGACGGCCAGCGGGTTGAGGCTGAACTCCTCCGCGACAACCGCGAACTCCTCCGCGGTCGGCTGGCAGATGTCCATCCAGACGATGGTGTCCGGCTCCTCCAGGTGGTCGGAGATCGCCGCCGGGTCGAAGTCCTCGTTGGTGCAGGTGCCGTTGCGGTAGAGCCGCGTCCGGATCATGAGATGACGGTACGACGTCCAGGGGCGATCAGTGCGCAACGGCGAGCGTCGCCGCGTGCGAGGCCCAGTCGAGGATCGGCTGCGGGTAGACCGACAGCAGCACGGTCACCACAGCGGCGACCGCGACACCGGCAGACGTCGCGACATGACGATGGCGTGTCGCGTCCGGGATGCTCGCGCCCGCCGTCTCGGAGTCGGGGTCGTTGAACATCACGGCGGCGACGCGCAGGTAGTAGGCGAGACCGATGACGGTGTTGACAGCCGCGACGACGGCCAGCCAGGTCACGTGCCCGTGCACGGCTGCGCGCAGCACGACCACCTTGGCGAACAAACCGGCGACGCCGGGAGGCAGCCCGGCGAGCGCCGTGAGGAACAGGGCGAAGGCGACCGCCAGCAGGGGCGACGTGCGGGCAAGGCCGCGGACGTCGTTGATCGCCAGCCGCGGGAACCGGCGACCGATCGCGGTCACGCAGGCGAACGCGCCGAGGTTCATCGCTGCGTAGACCGCGAGGTAGGTCAACGTCGCCTGCGCCGCCAGGTGGAGCTCGTGGTCGCTGCGCCCGCCCGCTGTCGCCGCGACACCGAGCGGCATCAGCAGGTAACCGGCCTGGGCGACCGTCGACCACGCGAGCAGGCGCACCAGTTGCCACTGCCGGAGGGCGACGAGGTTGCCGACCGTCATCGTGACGGCAGCGAGGACTGCGACGACCGGCCCCCAGACATCGGCGTAGCCGCGGAAGCCCTGCAGCAACAGGATCAACAGGCCGGCGAAACCCGCTGCCTTCGACGCGACCGACAGGAACGCCGCGATCGCTACCGGCGCACCCTCGTAGGTGTCCGGTGTCCAGAAGTGGAACGGCACCGCGGACACCTTGAACGCGAAGCCGACGACGACGAGCACCACGGCCGCCGCCGCCAGTGCGGACATGGCTCCGGGATGCGCGTGCCGACGACCCAGCGCGTCGGCGATGCCGGTCAACGTGATGTGCCCCGTGACGCCGTACAGGAGTGCGATGCCGTACGCCGTCAGAGCCGTGGCCACGACGGAGAAGAGGAAGAACTTCAAGGCTGCTTCGGCGCTGCGGGCGTCGTCGCGACGAAGTCCGACGAGAACGAACGCAGGCAGCGAGACGACCTCCAGTGCGACCAGCAGACCGAGCAGGTCGCGCGCGGCGGCGAGCACGAGCATGCCGCTCACCGACCAGAGCAGGAGGGCGTGGTACTCCCCCGGCGGCATCCGGTCCTGCGCGACGCCCGCCACCGACAGCAGCAGTACGACGACGAGGACCGAGAGGAACAGCAGCTGGAAGAACAGCGCGAAGTCGTCCGCGACGTACGAGCAGCCGTCCGGCAGGCAGAGCGTGCGCCGGGTCGGACCGACGGCCAGCCAGGCGGCGGTGCCGAGAGCGGCGAGAGTGCCGGCCATCGACAGTCCGAACGCGACCGCGCGCCTCGACGCGCGACCGACGAAGAGGTCGGCGACGAGGACCACCACGCCGGCGCCCGCCACGATCATCGGCGGTGCGATCGCGGCGTAGTCGATGGACTGGATCAGCCTCATCGGCGCGGCCCCGTCAACGCAGCAGTCCCGACACTGCGGACTCGCCGACGGCGAGCACGATGCGGGGCCACACGCCGATCGCGACCGCGAGCACGACCAGCGGAGTCCAGGCGACGACGTCGGCCACCGCCACGTCGCGCATCGCGGTGTCGCGCCAGCGATCGGCGACGAGGCCGAAGTCGACCCGGCGCAGCATCGCCAGGAAGTACACAGCGGTCAGCACGGTGCCGATCCCTGCCAGCGCCATCAGGGTCAGGAACAGCGGCCTCGACGAGCCGCCTCCGGGTGAGTAGGCACCGAGCATCGCGAGCATCTCGCCCCAGAAACCGGCCAGGCCGGGAAGTCCGAGGCTGGCGATCGCGGCGAAGAGCACGACGCCTCCGGTCATCGGCAGCTTGGCGAGCAGCCCGCCACCGAGCTCGTCCAGGTCACTGGTGTGGAAGCGGTCCTTGACCGCTCCGGCCAGAAAGAACAGCAGACCGGTGATGACGCCGTGGGCGACGTTGCCGATGAGCGCGGCCTGCAGCCCGATCGGCGTCAGCGTCGCGATGCCGAGCAGCACGAAGCCCATGTGGCCGACGCTGGAGAACGCGATGAGCCGCTTGAGGTCGCGCTGGCCGAGGCACGCGAGCGCGGCGTAGCCGATGCCGACGACGGCGAGGATCGCCAGCGCGGGCGCCACCCTGCGCGCGCCGTCCGGAACCTCGTCGACAGCGATGCGAATCAGACCGTAGGTCCCCATCTTCAGCAGGACGCCCGCCAGCAACACGGAGCCGACCGTCGGCGCCTCGGTGTGCGCGTCCGGCAGCCAGGTGTGCAGCGGCCACATCGGGCTCTTGATGCCGAAGCCCAGCATCAGCAGCACGAACGCGAGCAGCTGCATCCCTGCGCTGATGTGCGCGCCGTGCGCGTGTCCGAGCGCCACCATGTCGAACGACCCGGCCTGGGAGTAGATGACCAGGAAGCCGACGAGCATCAGCGCGGAACCGAGCAGCGTGTAGAGGATGAACTTCACTGCCGCGACCCGACGGCCCGGACCACCCCAGATGTTGATGAGGAAGTACATCGGGATCAGCACGATCTCGAAGAACACGAAGAAGACGACCAGGTCCGCGGCGACGAACGTGCCGAGCACACCGACCTCGAGCAGCAGCATCAGCGCGAGCAGCTGGCGCGGCCTCCCCGGCTCCGGGGTGGAGCTCACGGTGTGGATCGCGCACAGCAGCGTCAGCAAGGTCGTCAGCAGTACCAGCGGCAGGCTGATGCCGTCGACACCGACATGGAACCGCACGTCGAGTGCGGGGAGCCAGCCGACGTCGACGACGTGCTGCAGGTGCGCGCCGCTGCCGTAGTCGAAGCGCGCGGCCAGGACGACACTGACGACGAGGGTCGCGGACGTCGTGACGACGCCGATGATGCGCGCCACCCGATCGGAGACCGTCGCCACTGCAAGCACCGCGGCGCCGGCAGCAGGCACGGCGAGCAGGACCGGAAGCGTCGGGCTCATCGGGCCACCGCCAGCGAGACGGACAGCACGACGACGAGCACGCCGGCGACGAGACCGGTGAGGTAGCCCTGGATGTTGCCCCGTTGCAGCCTTCGCAGCAGTCCGCCGGCGAAGCCCGCTGTCCGTCCGACGTCGACGACCGCGGCGTCGACCCCGCCGCTGTCGACTCGTACGACGCCGCGCGCGAGTGCCCGCACTGGACGGACCAGCGCGACGTCGTACGCGTCGTCGACGTAGAACGCGCGGGCCAGCGGTCGCGCGACGGGACCCAGGACGGCCACCGGGTCGTCGGCCGGCCGCCGCCGGTGCAGCAGGGCGACCGATCCGATGGCGACGAGTGCGATGACCGTCGTGAGGGCCACCTCGCCGATGCCGACGTGCAGCGCGCGGGTGCCCGGCGGTGCGTCCAGCCAGCGGCTGACGCCGTAGCTGTGCGGCAGGACGGGCAGGCCGAGCGCCACGACGAACACCGCCAGCAGGACGAGCGGGCCGGTCATCACCAGCGGCGACTCGTGCAACTGCGCGCGGCCGCGGTAGTCGCCGAGGAAGGTGCGAACGAACAGCCGGGTTACATAGGCGGCCGTCACAGCCAGCGTCACGAGACCGACGACGAAGACCGCAGTGCCGAGCGTGCCGCCGCGCTCGCGGGCCGCGCCGAGGATGCCGTCCTTGCTGAACGCACCGGCGAGTGGCGGGACACCGGCGAGGGCGAGGGCACCGACTGCGGCGGTGACACTCGTGACCGGCATCGCGCGCCAGAGCCCGCCCATCTCACTCATGAGGTTGGTGCCGACCGTTCGCAGCACCGACCCCGCGGCAAGGAACAGCAAGGCCTTGAAGGCCGCGTGGGTGAGCAGGTGGTAGACGCTCGCGGTCCAGCCGCCGACGGCGAGTCCGGCTGCCATGTACGCGAGCTGGCTCACCGTCGACCAGGCGAGGACGCGCTTGAGGTCGTCGTCGGCCAGCGCCGCCAGCGCCGCGCCGAGCATGGTGATGCAGGCGATGATGCCCAGCACCGTCAGCGCCACCGGAGCTGCCTGGAACACGGGGTAGAGCCGGGCCAGCACGAAGATTCCGGCGGCGACCATCGTCGCCGCATGGATGAGCGCGCTGATCGGGGTCGGACCTGCCATCGCGTCCGGCAGCCACACGTGCAGCGGGAACTGCGCGCTCTTGCCGACGACGCCGGCGAGCAGCAGCAGCGCACCGGCGGTCACCGTGGTGTGCGGGTACGCCGCCGCGTGCCGGGTGACTCCGGAGATGTCGAACGTGTGAGCGCCCACGCCGAGCACGAAGATGCCGAAGAGGAAGCCGGTGTCACCGATCCGGGTGGTGATGAAGGCCTTCACCGCGGCGGCGCGTGCACCCTCGGTCTGCCAGTAGTGCCCGATCAGGAGGTAGGAGCACAGGCCCATGACCTCCCACCCGATGAGCAGCTCGAACAGGTCGCTGGCGATGACGACGAGCAGCATCGCGGCGGTGAACAGCGACACCTCCGCGGCGTAGGTCGAGTAACGCGGGTCGCCGGCCATGTACGCCGTCGAGTAGACCTGCACGAGCAATGCCACGACGCACACCATCACCGCGATGACGGCGGCGAGTCCGTCCAGCCGCGTCCCTACGTGCAGCGTGATGCCGCCGATCGGTGACCAAGGGACGGCGGACTCGCGCACCTTCGCCGGATCGCCCTCGACGACAGCGAGAGCGGCGACGGCGGCGACCAGCGCTCCCGCCGTGCCCGCGATCGCCGGGACCGCCGGGCCGCCCGGCAGCCACCGTGAGGCGAACAGGCCGACGACGGCGGCGAACGCCGGCAGCGCGGGGATCAGCCAGGCCCAGTGGCTCATCCGCTCACGTCCGCAACCTGCGCGGGCTCGTGCTCGGCCAGCTCGGTGAGCTCGTCGACCGCGGATGTGTCGCGCAGCCGGAAGACGGCGAGCACGATGGCGAGGCCGACACCGACCTCTGCGGCCGCGATGACGACGAGGAAGAGTGCGAACACCTGGCCGCCGTGCAGGCGGTCACGCCAGTAGGCGTCGAAGGCGACGAGGTCGAGGTTGGCCGCGTTGAGCATCAGCTCGACGGCCATGAGCAGCGCGACCGCGTTGCGGCGGGCCAGGACGCCGTAGACGCCCACACCGAACAGCAGCGCGGACAGCACCACCGCGAGCGACAGATGCATCAGATCTCTCGCCTGGTCAGCACGATCGCGCCGACGAGCGCCGCGAGCAGCAGGACGCTCGCGGCCTCGAAGGGCAGGACGAAGTAGCGGAAGACCGCGCCGCCGAGGGCCCGGCCGTCACCGATCGCCGTGTGATGAATATCGACGTACGCGCCCTTGAACGCGGTGACGACGAGCGTGCCGAGGACCCCGGCGGTGGCGAGCGCGGCAACCGCCGCAACCGGTCGGTTCCGGGAGTCCAGCTCTTGCAGGTGCCCGATCGGTGCCCGCGTCAGCATTGCGCCGAAGAGCATCAGGACGACGACGGCGCCGATGTAGATCAGCACCTGAACCCAGGCGACGAACTCCGCCGTGAGCACGAGGTAGCAGCCGGCCAGGCCGCCGAGGCTGACGACCAGCCAGAGCGCCGCATGGATCACATTGCGGGCGGTCACGACGAGGACGGCGGCGCCGAACGTGACGAGGCCGAGGAGCCCGAACACGACGTCGGCGCCGGTCACGACGGGATCTCCTTCGCCGGCTCGGCGTTGCCGGTCTCGGCCGGCGGCGGCGGGACGGTCCACATCCATTCGCGCAGCTCGTCGCGCTCGTGGGTCAGGCCGAGGATGTCGTGCTCCGCGTACTCGAACTCCGGCGACCAGAACAGCGCGTCGAACGGGCAGACGTCGATGCAGATGCCGCAGTACATGCACAGCGCGTAGTCGATGGCGAACCGGTCGAGCACGTTGTGCACGCGCGGACGGCCGCCTTCGGTCTGCGGCGGCTGTGTCTCCTTGTGCGAGTCGATGTAGATGCACCAGTCCGGGCACTCGCGCGCGCAGAGCATGCAGACGGTGCAGTTCTCCTCCATCAGTGCGATGACGCCGCGGGTGCGCGGCGGCAGCTGCGGCTGCTGGTGCGGGTACTCCTGCGTGACCGATGGCTTGGTCATCGACTTCAACGTGACGCCGAGGCCCTGCGCGAGCCCCTTCCCCGGCACCTTCACGACGTCACGACCCTGACGACTCCGGTGAGCGCGACCTGCACGAGTGCGGCCGGCACGAGACCGGCCCAGGCGAACTTCTGCAGCTGGTCCTCGCGGAGCCGGGGGTAGCTGACGCGCAGCCAGATGACGACGAACGACAGCAGCAGGGTCTTGATGAGCAGCCAGAGCCAGCCGAGCTGGTGCTCCAGGAAGGGACCCTTCCACCCGCCGAGGAAGAGCGCGGCGGTCAGCGCCGAGAAGACGACGATGCCGGCGTACTCCGCGAGCACGAACAGCGCGAACCTGAGGCCGGCGTACTCCGTGAACGGCCCGAAGACGAGCTCGCTGTCGGCGACCGGCATGTCGAACGGTGGCCGCCGCAGCTCGGCGAGAGCCGCGATGAAGAAGACGACGGCGCCGATGCCCTGGTACGGCAGCCACCACCACCGCCACGCATGGGCGATGCCGTTGAGCGACAACGTGCCGGCGGCCATCGCGATGCTCGCCGCGGCCAGCACCAGGGGGAGCTCGTAGGCCATCAGCTGCGCGCCGGCTCGCAGCCCACCGAGCAGGGAGTACTTGTTCGCACTCGCCCACCCCGCCATGAGGATGCCGAGCACACCGATCGACACGACGGCGAGAGCGAAGAAGACGCCGACCGACAGGTCGTGAACGCTCTGCTGAGGGCCCACGGGGATCACGATCAAGACGAAGAGGTACGGCAGCAGCGCAACCGCCGGTGCCAGCTCGAACACCCGGCGGTCGGCGCGCGCCGGGACGATGGTCTCCTTCTGCGCGAACTTGACGCCGTCGGCCACGAGCTGGGCCCAGCCGTGGAAGCCACCGGCGTACATCGGCCCGAGCCGCGACTGCATGTGCGCCATCGCCTTGTGCTCGATCTGGCCGACGACCAGCGGCGCGGTGAGGAAGACGAGCAGCGCGCCCACGAGCTTGGCTGCGACCTCGAGGGCGGTCATTCGGCGCTTCCCTCAGCCGCAGCGGCCGCGTCCGGTCCCCAGACGGCGGGGTCGGGGACACCCGGCGGGAGCATGCGCCGACGTCCCGGCGAGCCGGTGTCACGGTCACTCTCACCGGGCTCCTTGGCCCCTGGCCAGGCTTTTACGACCCGCGACGCGAGCACGAACTCCTTGCGCAGCGGGTGGCCCTCGAACCCCTCCGGCAGCAGGAGCGGCACCAGGTTGGGATGGCCGTCGAAGACCACGCCGAACATCTCGAACGTCTCCCGCTCGTGCCAGTTGGTGCCGGGCCACACGTCGGTCAGCGACGCGAGGCGTCCGGCCTCCCGAGAGACGTAGGTGCGCAGCAGGAGGTGGTGCCGGTGCCGGTTGGACCAGACGTGCGCGACGACGGCGATGCCGGCGTCGACGGCGTCGTACGCCGACAGCCAGTCGAAGAACCCGCACGCGAGCTGCTCGTCGTCGCGAACGAGGGTGGCCGCCTCCACCCACCGCTGCGACGGGACGTCGACGGTGACCTGCTCGAACGTGGTCTCGGCGGTCGCGCCCTCGCCGAGCAGCTCGACGAGCCGGCTGCCGATCTGTTCGGGTGTCATGACCGCTCCTGTGCGGGCGGTGCCGGAGGAGCAGCAGGACCTGCGGGAGCCGCGACGAGCGGCGCCTGCAGCGCCTCCGCGGACACGCTGCGGATGTGATGGGCCGGCGCCCAGTGGTAGCGGTCGGCGAGCGACTCGCCCGCGATCTTCTCCTGCAGTCGCAGGATGCCGTGGAGAAGCGCTTCGGGTCGCGGCGGGCAGCCAGGGACGTAGACGTCGACCGGGATGATCTGGTCGATGCCCTTGGTCACGCAGTAGGAGTCCCAGTAGGGACCGCCGCAGTTGCTGCACGAGCCGAACGAGATGACGTACTTCGGTTCGGGCATCTGCTCGTAGAGGCGCTTGACGGCAGGAGCCATCTTGTCCGTGACGGTGCCGCTGACGACCATGAGGTCGGCCTGCCGGGGACCCGGCGCGAACGGGATGACCCCGAGCCGGATGAAGTCGTGCCGTGCCATCGACGTCGCGATGAACTCGATCGCACAGCACGCGAGGCCGAAGTTGAACACCCAGAGGCTGTAGCGCCGCCCCCAGTTGAGAACGAAGCGGATCGGCGCCGGCGCGACCCGCGAGCCCACGCCGACGCCCTGGATACTCACCGGGACCGGGGCCGAGGCGCCACGGGCCGGGATCAGGCCCACGTCAGCACGCCCTTACGCCAGGCGTAGAGGAGCCCGACGGCGAGGAACCCGAGGAACACGAACATCTCGTTGAGCGAGAGCGCCCCGAATCCGGGGAGAGCGAAGACCGTCGCCCAGGGAAAGAGGAAGACCGCGTCCACCGCGAACACGACATAGAGAAAGGCGTAGACGTAGTAGCGGACCTGGGTCTGCTCCCAGCCGACGCCCACCGGGTCGACACCCGACTCATACGTCGTGAGCTTCTCCTGCGTCGAGCGCCAGGGCCGCAGCAGCCGGTTGGCCCCGAAGCCGGCGGCCAGGAACCCGACACCGAGCGCTCCGAGCAACGCCACCAGGCCGTAGCCACCGAAGTAGCCGTGCACGGTCGCACCTCCGGTGGGGACGGTACCTGCCGGTGCAGGGCAGCCGGTCGCGGTCATCGTAGTGAGCGCCCCGAATGTGACGAAGGACCCGGTCGGGGACCCCCTTTCGCGCCTACGATCGTCGGAGGGAGGCGCAGGGTGTCCAAGCAGGTGCGGCAGCGCGACCGGGTGATCATCCGCTTTGCCGGCGACTCGGGTGACGGCATGCAGCTGACCGGCGACCGGTTCACCAGCGAGACCGCGGAGTTCGGCAACGACCTGTCGACGCTGCCGGACTTCCCCGCCGAGATCCGGGCGCCTGCCGGCACGTTGCCCGGTGTGTCCGCTTTTCAGCTGCATTTCGCCGACCACGACGTGCAGACACCGGGTGACCGGCCGGACGTGCTGGTCGCGATGAACCCGGCGGCCCTCAAGGCCAACCTCGCGGATCTTCCCGCCGGCGCCGACCTGATCGTCAACAGCGACGAGTTCACGCCGCGCAACCTGGCGAAGGTCGGCTACGCCGCCAACCCGCTCGAGGACGAGTCCCTGTCGTCGTACCAGGTGCACTCGATCCCGCTGACCTCGCTCACGGTCAAGGCGCTCGAGAGCTTCGACATCACCCGCAAGGATGCCGAGCGCGCCAAGAACATGTTTGCGCTCGGCCTGCTGTCGTGGCTGTACCACCGCCCGACTGCGACGACGCTGACCTTCCTCGAGAAGAAGTTCGCCGGCAAGCCCGACCTCGCGCGGGCCAACGTCACGGCGTTCAACGCCGGCTGGAACTTCGGCGAGACGACCGAGGCGTTCACGGTGCGCTACGAGGTCATGCCGGCCGCCATGCGCCCCGGTCTCTACCGCAACATCACTGGCAACACCGCGCTCGCGTACGGACTCGTGGCGGCCAGCGTGCGGTCGGGGCTGCCGCTGTTCCTCGGCTCCTACCCGATCACCCCGGCGTCGGACATCCTGCACGAGCTGGCGAAGCACAAGCGGTTCGGCGTGCGCACCTTCCAGGCCGAGGACGAGATCGCCGGCATCGGCGCGGCGCTGGGCGCGTCGTTCGGCGGTTCGCTCGGTGTGACCACGACCAGTGGCCCGGGCGTCGACCTGAAGTCCGAGGCGATCGGCCTCGCGGTCACCCTCGAGCTGCCGTTGATCATCTGCGACATCCAGCGGGCGGGGCCGTCGACGGGAATGCCGACCAAGGCCGAGCAGTCCGACCTGCTGCTGGCGATGTTCGGCCGGCACGGGGAGGCGCCGGTGCCGATCCTCGCCGCGCAGTCGCCGTCCGACTGCTTCGACACCGCCATCGAGGCGGCCCGGATCGCGACGAAGTACCGGACTCCCGTCTTCGTGCTCTCCGACGCCTACCTCGCCAACGGCTCCGAGCCGTGGCTGGTGCCGGACGTCGAGTCACTGCCGTCGATCGGGGTCGAGTTCGCGACCGAACCGAACCATGCGAAGGCCGACGGGTCTCCGGAGTTCTGGCCCTATCTGCGCGACCCGGCGACTCTCGCCCGGCCCTGGGCGGTGCCCGGCACGCCCGGCATGGAGCACCGGATCGGCGGCATCGAGAAGGCGGACGGGTCCGGCAACATCTCCTACGACCCGACCAACCACGACACGATGGTCCGGTTGCGGCAGGCCAAGGTCGACGGCATCGCCCATGACATCCCGCCGCTCGTCGTCGACGACCCGACCGGCGAAGCGGACGTGCTGGTCCTCGGCTGGGGGTCGACGTACGGGCCCATCGGCGCTGCCGTCCGCACCGTTCGCGACGAGGGCGTTCACATCGCGCAGGCGCATCTGCGTCACCTCAACCCGTTGCCGGCCAACACCGGCGATGTGCTAGGGCGCTATCGCAAGGTGCTCATCCCCGAGATGAACCTCGGGCAGCTGGCCCTGCTGTTGCGCGCCCGCTTCCTCGTCGACGCGATCTCGTTCACCCGAGTCCGCGGCATGCCCTTCAAGTCCGAAGAGCTCGCGGACGCCATCCGGGACGTGGTTTCAGCATGAGCGAGCGAAGCGAGCTCCGCTGTAGGGCGGCGGGTGGGGAGGTGGACGTATGACCGTCCCAGGACAGCGCAGCGGACTGGACCTCGTTCCGGTCACCGACGGCGACAGGGCGACGAGGAAGCACTACACCTCCGACCAGGAGGTGCGCTGGTGCCCGGGTTGCGGTGACTACGCGATCCTCGCCGCGGTGCAGTCGTTCCTGCCGGACCTCGGGCTGAAGCGGGAGAACATCGTCTGCATCTCCGGCATCGGCTGCGCAGCACGGTTCCCCTACTACCTCAACACCTACGGCATGCACTCGATCCACGGCCGTGCGCCCGCGATCGCGACAGGTCTGGCCACGGCACGACCGGACCTGTCGGTGTGGGTCATCGGCGGTGACGGCGACTTCATGTCGATCGGCGGCAACCACCTGATCCATGCGTTGCGCCGCAACGTCAACATCAAGCTGCTGCTGTTCAACAACCGCATCTACGGCCTGACCAAGGGGCAGTACTCCCCGACGTCGGAGGTCGGCAAGCTCACCAAGTCGACGCCTTATGGCTCGGTGGACCACCCGTTCAACCCGGTGTCGCTCGCGCTCGGCAGCGAGTCGACGTTCGTCGCTCGCACGATCGACTCCGACCGCAAGCATCTGACCGCGGTCCTGCGTGCGGCCGCGGAGCACCGAGGCGCTGCCTTCGTCGAGATCCTGCAGAACTGCGACATCTTCAACGACGGGGCCTTCGACGTGCTGAAGAGCCCGGAGACGCGCGACACCGCAGTCGTCCGGCTCGAGGACGGCAAGGCGATCACGTTCGGGGCCAACGGTGAGAAGGGTGTGCGGCTGACCGGTCGAGGCGGTCTCGAGGTCGTCGACACGGCAAAGGTGCGGCCGGACACCCTGCTGGTGCACAACGTCGCGCACGACGAGCCGGCGCTCGCCTTCATGCTGTCGCGACTCGGCAACGTCGACGAAGGCGTCACGCCGATCGGCATCTTCCGCGCGGTGCAGCGAGCGACGTACGACGACCAGGTCAACGACCAGATCGACGAAGCGACGCGTTCGTCCGGCCCTGGTGACCTCGCCGCGCTGTTGGCGAGCGGTGACACCTGGCGCATCGACTGACGTGAAGAACGGGTTCGACGTCGTCGCCCAGGAGTGGTGGTGGTTCCTCGTCGACCGCCATCTCGACCAGATGCTCACGATCGCGAGCGCGCTCGGCGACGACCGCGTCAACGCCTTGCCGACGTTGCCCGGCGCGAACTCGGCGTACCAGATCGTCTTCCACTGCTGCGGGATGCTCGAGTGGTGGACCCGCGAGGTCGTCCTCGGCATCGATGTCGGCCGCGACCGCGACAGCGAGTTCACCTCTACCGGGACGGTCCCACAGCTCACCACCCGGGTCGACGCCGTACGGCGGCAGCTGAAGGCCGACCTCGCGGACATCGACCTCGACGGAGAGCTGCGCGGCGAGCCGTCCGGCCAGTACGTCGGCACGCCGATCGGCCGTTCCCCCCGGGGAGTGCTGCTGCATGTCCTCGAGGAGCTGGCACAGCATCACGGTCACCTGGAGCTGACCCGCGACCTGCTCTCCAGCTGACCGACTCAGACCGCCGAGGCCGTCACGGCGTGCGCTGACATCCGCCAGGTCAGCGGGCCCGACCCGAACTCGGCTGCCAGCGCTGCCGTGAGCGCCGCCCGCACGGACGGCAGGTCGCCGCGTTGCTGGATCGCAGCGCGCAACGGCGTGCCGAGGCAGTAGCCGGAGGCGACGTCCGCAGCCGATTCTGCCCGGCCCTCGAGGACGACGGTCGCCAGGTCGACCTCGGTGAAACCTCCCGCTCGGACGTCGGCCACGACGCGCTCGGGGTCGGCGTACCCGTGCGGCGTCGTGGCGAGAAACGTCGGCGGGTCCGCCGGGAACAGCCGGCGCAAAGCGGCCGTCACCGCGCTCTCCAGCTCGTGCTCCGCGATCGGGCCCCACGTGTTGAACAAGAAGGCGCCTCCCGGCGCCAGCACGCGCCGGGCCTCGGCGAAACCCGTCGGCTTGTCCGGAAGGAACATCACACCGAACTGGCACACCACCAGGTCGAAGAGCCCGTTCCCGAACGGGAGATGCATCGCGTCAGCGGGCAGCCACCTCGCCTGGGGCACGTTGGCGGCGCCCCGCCGGACCATCGGCGGATTGAGGTCCGTCGCCACGACCTCCGCCCCGGCGAACTTCATCAGTTCGCGGGTGAGCACGCCGGTGCCTGCTGCGAGCTCGAGAACGGACCGAGCCGACTGTCGCGACGCGCGTTCGGCCAGATCGACCGCGAACGGCCGGAAGACCGGGCTGGCCAACCACCCGTCGTAGGCGTCGGGCATGTCGTCAGCCCAGACGCGCTCGCTCTCCTCCATGCCGGGCGACCTTACGCCGCGGGCTCCCTCTCAGGCCGCGTCCACGGTGACGTCCTCGCCGTCGAGCCCGCGGGCACGGACGCAGTCAGCGAGCGTTTCGTCGGCATGAACGGTCGCGCCCGGCCAGACAACGCATCTCGTGACGGAGCCTTCGACCCGCGCAGTCGGGTCGACGACCGACTCACCACCGGAGGTCATCAGGTTGGCCCGCAGGTAGTCGCGCGGACTTCCGCAGTCGACGTACGGCGTCGAGGTGGGGAAGAGGTCGATGTCGGTGCGACTCCAGACCTCTTCGTAGAGGCCGCTCGGCTCCGCACGCAGCGTGGGGACGAACCGCGCGGGTAGCAGCGAGACGCCGGCGAACCGCCATCCGCCCGCGAAGTCCGCGTTGTCGGGTTCCGCGACGACGACCAGTCGAGGACGCTCACGGTCCCAGCCGTCGAGCAACGCGGCCATGTCGACGTCACCGTGGAAGAAGGCGTCGCCGTTCGCGATGAGCACGTCTCGGCCGTCCAGCCATCCGGCCACTGCGGCGACGGCTCCGGCCGTCCCCAGCGCCTGCGGCTGCTCGACCGAGACGTGCAGGCGATCACCCGCCCACTCGACGACCTGCTCGCCGAGGTGGTGCGCGTTGACCGCGACGTCCGAAGCGGTGATCGGCACGAGCGAGCCGACCCGTCGCGCAGCGAGCTCGAGCAGTGGCACGTTGCCGACAGGGCACAACGGCTTCGGTCGGATCTGGGTGAGCGGGCGCAGCCGCGTGCCCTCCCCTGCCGCGAGGAGCAGGGCAGCCAGAGAGCTCACAACAACCGGGTCGCGCGCAGGATCTCGCGCGTCGGGTCCGTGACCTCCGGCAGTGCGCTGAGGTCGAACCATTCGACCCCTCGAACCTCGGATGCGTCCACGGGGCGGGCCACAACACTGTCCGGTACGTCGACGACGAACACCACGTCGACGCGTCGCACCCCCGCGCTCACCGCCGCCAGCGGCACCGGCAGCTGCGTGGTGTGCAGATCGACACCGATCTCCTCGCACACCTCGCGGACAAGGGCTTCGGCGGCCGGCTCGCCGCGCCGCAACAGGCCGCCCGGCAGCGCCCAGCCTCCGCTGTGCCGCTGGTCGACGAAGACAACCCGACCGTCCGGGCGGCGCAGGACCGCGACCGCGCCGACGGTGTACGAAGGCGCGACCAGGTGCACGGTCGCGCGGCGCAGCGGCCCGGGCAACCGGCGAAAGGCCTCGAACGCCGCCTTCTTCATCGGGTCAGCCTAAGTCGGGCCACTGATACCTTCCGTGCGTGGCTCGGCCCGTCCGGATCGGTAACTGCTCGGGGTTCTACGGCGACCGCTTCGCTGCGATGCGCGAGATGCTCGAAGGGGGCGAGCTCGACGTCCTCACCGGCGACTACCTCGCCGAGCTGACCATGCTGATCCTCTTCCGGTCACAGGCGAAGGACCCGGCGCGCGGCTACGCCACGACGTTCCTGCGCCAGCTCGAGGACTGCCTCGGCCTCGCATGGGAGAAGGGCGTTCGCATCGTCGCCAACGCCGGCGGCCTCAACCCGGCCGGCTGCGCGGACGCCGTGCGCGAGCTCGCCGGGCGGCTGGGCTTGCGGGTCAACGTCGCGCACGTCGAGGGCGACGACCTCATGTCCAAGGTCGGCGAGCTCCGCGGCGCGGACGGCAGCGGCCTCGCCAACCTCGACACCGGCGCTCCGCTGTCCGGCGACCCGCTCACGGCGAACGCCTACCTCGGCGGCTGGGGCATCGCGACGGCGCTCGACGCCGGCGCGCAGGTCGTGGTCACCGGTCGCGTGACCGATGCGGCGCTGGTGATCGGCCCGGCTGCGTGGTGGCACAAGTGGGCGCGGGACGACTGGGACCAGCTGGCCGGCGCCCTCGTCACGGGACACGTCCTCGAGTGCGGCGCGCAGGCCACCGGCGGCAACTACTCGTTCTTCACCGAGATCCCCGACAACACCCATCTCGGATTCCCGCTCGCCGAGATCGCCGAGGACGGCAGCAGCGTCGTCACGAAACACCCCGGGACGGGCGGCGCCGTCACCGTCGGCACCGTCACAGCGCAGCTGCTCTACGAGATCGGCGCGCCCGCCTACCTCAACCCGGACGTCACCGCGCGGTTCGACACCATCCGACTCGCGCAGGAGGGCGACGACCGCGTGCGGATCAGCGGCGTGCACGGGGCTCCGCCGCCGAAGACGACGAAGGTCTGCCTCAACCTGCTCGGCGGCTTTCGCAACTCGATGACGTTCCTGCTGACCGGTCTCGACATCGAGGCGAAAGCCGACCTGGTACGTCGCCAGCTGTCGCCCGCGCTCGAGGGCGTCGACTCCGTCACCTGGACCCTCGCCCGAACCGACCACGAGGACCCCGAGACCAACGAGCAGGCCGTCGCCTCGCTGCGGGTGACGGTCAAGGACCAGGACGCGAAGAAGATCGGGCGACCGTTCTCTTCTGCGGCGGTGGAGATCGCACTGGCGTCGTACCCGGGCTGCACGCTGACGTCGCCGCCCGGCGACGCGACGATGTACGGCGTCTACTGGCCAGCTCTCGTCGCGAACGATGTCGTGGAGCATGCAGTCGTGCTCGACAACGGAGACCGCGTGGCGATCGACGCCGCCCCCACGGCAGCTCGCGGACAGTTCACGGCGTCGTCGGCATCCGGCGGCGAGGCGCCCGGTCTGCACGAGACCGGCCGACCGGCAGGTGTGATGCGCGCGCCGCTCGGCACCGTCGCGGGCGCGCGCAGTGGCGACAAGGGCGGCAACGCCAACCTCGGCGTGTGGGTCGAGAGCGACGCCGCTTACCAGTGGCTGTCGGCCGGGCTGACGGTCGAGAAGTTCAAGGAACTGCTGCCAGAGACGAAGGAGTACGACGTCCAGCGGTTCGACCTGCCGAACATCCGCGCGCTGAACTTCGTCGTGCACGGACTGCTCGGCGAAGGCGTCGCCGCAGGGACGCGACAGGACCCTCAGGCCAAGGGTCTCGGCGAATGGTTGCGCGCCCGGCACGTCAACATTCCGCTCGCCCTGCTCGAGGACGGGGAGGTCGAGTGACGGCCGATCCGTGGAGCACTCCCGAACGGCAGGCGCTCCGCGCGGCGGTCCGGCGGTTCACCGAGACCGAGATCACGCCGCATCTGGACGAGTGGGAACGCGCAGGTGAGCTGCCGCGGGAGCTGCACGCGAAGGCGGCAGCCGCCGGTCTGCTCGGTGTCGCCTTTCCCGAGGAGGCAGGAGGACAGGGCGGCAACGCCATCGACTCGACCACGGTGTCCGAGGAGCTGCTCTACTCCGGCGCCTCGAGCGGGCTCCTCGCCTCGTTGTTCACCCACGGGATCGCACTTCCGCACCTCGTCGCGAGCGGCAATGCCGACCTCATCGACCGCTATGCGAAGCCGACACTGGCGGGCGATCTCATCGGGTCCCTGGCGGTCACCGAGCCCGACGCCGGCAGCGACGTCGCGGGGGTCCGCACGCGCGCCGTCCGTGACGGCGACCACTACGTCGTCAACGGTGCCAAGACGTTCATCACCTCGTCGACGCGAGCCGACTTCGTGACGACCGTCGTCCGCACGGGAGAAGACCCGCACCGAGGGCTGTCGCTCCTCGTCGTCGACACCGACACGCCCGGCTTCAACGTCGTGCGCCGGCTGGAGAAGATGGGCTGGCTGTGCAGCGACACCGGCGAGCTGGCGTATGTCGACGTACGAGTCCCTGCGGCGAACATGATCGGCGCCGAGGGCAGCGCGTTCATCCAGGTCGCGCAGCAGTTCGCGAGCGAGCGGATCGGCCTGTCGACCCACGCCTACGGCATCGCGCAGCGCGCCTACGACCTGACTGTCGACTACGTCCGCAACCGCACCGCCTTCGGCAGGCCACTCATCACCAAGCAGGTCGTCCGGCACAAGCTCGTCGAGATGAAGCGGGCGGTCGAGGTGTCGCGCGTCTACTCACGTCACGTCGTGGAGCGCCACGTCGCCGGTGAGCAGGTCTTCGCAGAAGCCGCTCTCGCGAAGAACCAGTCCGTGCAGGCATGCGAGTTCGTGGTCTACGAGGCCGTGCAGCTGCACGGCGGGACGGGTTACATGCGTGACACCGAGGTCGAGCGGCACTACCGCGACGCGCGCATCCTCGCGATCGGCGGCGGAGCGACCGAGGTGATGAACGACCTGATCGCCAAGGCGCTCTACGGCTGAGCCATCGACCGAACGGATGGCGGCTCCGGCGCGTCAGACAGATGTCATGAGAACGCGCATCGTGGCCGCAAGCCTCGCAGCACTGGTGATGACGGCTGCCGCCTGCGACGGACGTGCCGGACCCTCCGGCCCGACTCCACCCCGACCGTCGGTGTCGGTCGCCGGCCGCTCGGTGGGCTTGCCGCGCTGTGACGCACGGCCCGCGGCGCAGGTGCGCGTCGACCGACGGACGATCGACCTGCTCCTGCTGTGCCCGCTCGAGACCCGACCCGGACCCGTCGTCCGCCTCCGCAGCGACTCCGCACTGTTCGGTCCGGTCATCCTCGGTCTGGCGACGCCCGGCCGTCGCTACCCACCGGGCACTCCATGCCCCGCCTACGCCGACGTCCAGCAGACGGTGCTCGCGAGGTTCGCCCATCGGTGGCTCGTGGTCGATCTGCCGCGCGACTCGTGCGGCCACTACGACAGAGGGCTGCTCGCACTGCTGGCGAGAGCGCGCGCCGGGTGATTACCTCGTATAACGATGGGAAGGCCGGGATCATGAGTGTTACCGCCTTCCAGGACCTCCCGATGGCCGACCGCGACCGCGAGTGGGACGGCACCGCCGCCGAACGCCGCGTCCGCGAGTGGGCCGGCGCAGAGGACGGCCCGAACGAGAAGTACCGCGACGCCCACGTCTGGTACGACAAGGACAACAAGGACAACTTCACGGCGTACAAGCTGCTCATCGCCGACGTCATCGACGGCAAGCTGTACGCCGTCCCGCGCGGCGTGATGACCGCAGGCAACGTCATGCAGGGGTCACGCGGTGGTGTCGATCTGCCGAAGGACGACATCGACCGGGTGAAGAGCCACCTGGCGAAGTACTACGGAAAGATGGACGACACCGCGCCGTGGGAGGACTAGCCGCCTGAGCCCCTCAGACGGGCGTGGCGAGGCCGGCGAGGACCTCGGCACCGGGAAGGGCGCCGAGCGCCTCGCCGGAGACCACGAGCTTCGAGCCGCGGATGCCCGAGCCGATGACGACGTCACCGGCGGCCGCCACCGCCGCGTCCACGAGGATCGGCCAGCTCGTCGGCAGACCGATCGGCGTGATCCCGCCGTACTCCATCCCCGTCTCCGCGACCGCGACGCCCATCGGCGCGAACGACGCCTTGCGGGCATCGAGCCGGCGGCGGACGACCCCGTTGACGTCGGCTCGCGTTGTCGCCAGAACCATGCACGCCGCAAACGTCGTGACGTCGCCGCGCCGGCCGGCGACGATCACGCAGTTCGCCGAAGCGGACGGCAGGACGTCGTACGCCGCGCAGAACGCCGCCGTGTCCGCGAGGTCGGGGTCGATGGCGGCGACACCGACAGCAGCAGCGTGCGGCCACGACCGCAGGAACGCGGCGACCGACGGTGCGAGCAGGTCAGGTCGTTCGAGTGCCGGGACGGCGGGCAGCCGCCCGATCTGCAGCTCGGCGCTCAACTCGCGGTCGGTGTCCCCTCGGGGATCGTGACGACCGGGTGGTCGGCACCTCCGAGTCCCTTGCCGGAGATGAGATCGACCATCTCCTCGCACCAGAACGCGAGACCGCAGAACTGATAGGTGAAGAAGCCTTTCGACAGAGCGGGACTGTTCTTCTCGAAGACCATGTGGCCGGCAACCTGCAGCGCCCACGACGCGAGGAACATCGGCACGCCCACCTTCGGCCTGGCCGCGATGACAGGCATCGCAAAGGCCACGCCGGGGATACCGACGATGTGCGTCGCACGCACCCCCTTGGTGGTGTGCTGCGAGCGGTAGTAGGCCATCTTGTCGGCGAAGGACGCGTCGCGGGCGGGCGGTTCGACGGCGCCGCGCTGGCCGGGTGTGAGGTCCACAGTCATCTCCTAGCTCGTCGTGCCGTAGGTCTACCCCGTCCGGCGTACGACGAAGTCACACAAGGACTCCAGTGCCGCCTTCGCGGAGACGTCGGGGAGGGATGCGAGCGTCGAACGGGCATCGTCGGCCCACGACTGCACGACGGCGCGCGCCTCGACCATGACGGGGTGCGCCCGCAGCCGCTCGACGACGGCGCGGAGCTCCAGGTCGGCGGACAGGTCGCCGGCGAGTGCGTCGAGCAGGTCCGCATCGGCCGGGTCGTTGCGCCGCCTGAGCAGCAGCACCGGAAGAGTCGGCACCCCTTCGCGCAGGTCGGTGCCCGGAGTCTTGCCGGATGCGGCCGAGTCCGACGTCACGTCGAGGAGGTCGTCCGACAGCTGGAAGGCGACGCCGATCCGCTCGCCATAGCGCGTGAGCACCTCGACGGCTGCTTCGTCCGCGCCGGCGAGCATCGCGCCGAACCGGCCGGAGGTCCCGATGAGTGACCCGGTCTTGTCGGCGACGACCCGCAGATAGTGCTCGACGGGGTCGTCGTTCTCGGTCGGGCCGACGGTCTCGCGGATCTGACCCTGTACGAGGCGCTCGAACGTCCTCGCCTGCAGCCGCACCGCCTCCGGCCCGAGGTCGGCGAGGATGTCCGAGGCCCGCGCGAACAGGAAGTCGCCGGTGAGGATTGCGACGGTGTTGCCCCAGCGGGAGTTCGCCGACACCGCCCCCCGCCGCATCACGGCTTCGTCCATCACGTCGTCGTGGTAGAGCGTGGCGAGATGGGTGAGCTCCACGACGACGGCCGACGGTACGACGCCCTCCGCCGCCGGGTCGCCGAACTGAGCGGCAAGCAGCACGACCAGCGGGCGGAATCGCTTGCCTCCTGCAGCGACGAGGTGCTGGGACGTCTCGGTGACGAACGGGTAGTCGCTCTTCACGGAGTCGCGCAGCAGGGACTCGACCGAGTCCAGCCCGGCGCGCACCGCCGCCTCCAGCTCGGGGTCGTTGAAGTCGATCCCGGAGCCGGAGTTCCCGATCGGGTTCGCGGCGGTCATCACGCTACGGGCTTCCTGGTCGGGACCCGCGGGTCGTCGGTCAGCGCAGGAACGGCACTGCGTGGTTGGCGAGGTCGAGCACGGGCTGGGGGAACACACCCAGGACTACCGTAACCGCCGCGGCAACCGCGATCGCCCCGGCTGTGCCCGTCCCGGGCATGACGACGACCGGGCCGTCCGTGACCGGCTCGGCGAAGAACATCATCACGATCACCCGCACGTAGAAGAAGGCGGCCATCGCGCTCGCGATGACGCCGACGACGACCAGTGGTGTCGCACCACCCGACACCGCCGCGCTGAACACCGCGAACTTGCCGGTGAAACCGGACGTCAACGGGATGCCTGCGAGCGCAAGCAGGAACAGCGCGAACATCCCCGCGACGAGCGGGGAGCGACGGCCGAGGCCTGCCCAACGCGACAGATGTGTCGCCTCGCCGTCGGGGTCGCGGACGAGGGTGAGGATGCCGAAGGCGCCGACCGTGGTGAGCCCGTAGGTCAGCAGGTAGAACAACGAGCCGGACAGCCCGGACCGGTTGAGCGCGACGACGCCGACGAGGATGAAGCCGGCGTGCGCGACGGACGAGTAGGCAAGCATTCGCTTCACGTCGGTCTGGGTGACCGCCAGGATGGAGCCGGCGATCATCGTCAGGATCGCGACTCCCCACGCGACTGGCCGCCAGTCCCAACCCAGTCCCCCGAAGGCGACGTAGAACACGCGGAGCAGCGCACCGAACGCCGCCACCTTTGTCGCGGCGGCCATCAGAGCGGTGATCGGGGTTGGCGCGCCCTGGTAGACGTCCGGGATCCACGAGTGGAACGGCACCGCGCCGACCTTGAACAGCAGCCCGACCGCGAGCAGCGCCATGCCGAGGAACAGCAGCGTGTCCGGATGGGTGCCGGCCGCGGCTGCGTCGTGCACGGCGGCGAGCGAGACCGAACCGGAGTAGCCGTAGAGCAACGCGAGGCCGTAGAGGAAGAAGGCCGAGGAGAAAGCGCCGAGCAGGAAGTACTTCACCGCCGCCTCCTGGCTGAGCAGCCGCCGACGCCGGGCGAGACCGCACATCAGGTAGAGCGGGAGGGACAGCACCTCGAGCGCGACGAAGAGCAGCAGCAGGTCGTTGGCCGCGGGGAAGAGCAGCATGCCCGCGGCGGCGAACATCAGCAGCGGGAAGACCTCGGACTGGGCCCGACCGGCAGCCGCCACCGCGCGCTCCTCGGACGAGCCGGGCAGCGTGGCCGCCTGGGCCACCAGCGAGCCGCCACCGGCACCGGGCGAGCGGTCGGCAACGAGCAGGACGCTCGCGATACCGATCAGCGCGATCGTGCCCTGCATGAACAGGGCCGGGCCGTCGACGGCGATCGCGCCGGCCGCGGTGATCGCATGCGTGTGCGCGAGCACACAGACCGCGACGAACGCGCCGATCAGGCCGGCGAGCGCCACGACGACCTGTGCCGGCCAGCGCACGAGCCGGGGCGCGAACGCCTCGACCAGTACGCCGACCACGGCAGCGCCGCTGACGATGAGGATGGGCGCCAGCGCTGAGTAGGAGATCGACGGCGCCGTGAACTCGGCCGCGAGCGGGGTCACTTGCTGCCTCCGTTGCCAACCGGGGTATAGCTGAAGAAGCCGACCTCTCCGCCGGCCGGGTGCGGCGGTGCCGGGTCATGCGGCCGGACCTGGCTGAAGCTGCTCTTCACCGACGGCGTGATGACGTCGAGGAGCGGCTTGGGATAGACACCCAGCACGATCAGTACGGCGATGATCGGTGCGATGACCCACGCCTCGCGCCGGTCGAGGTCGCGGAAGTTCTCCACGCCTTCGCGGACCGGCCCATGAATCGTGCGCTGGATCATCCAAAGGACGTAGACGGCGGCGAGGACGATGCCGAACGTCGCGACCACGGCAAACCAACGATGTGCGGTGAACGTCCCGACCAGGACGAGGAACTCGCTGACGAACGTCGAGAGCCCCGGCAGCGAAAGGGCGGAGAGCCCGGCGACGAGGAACATCGCGCCGAGCCACGGCGCCACTTTCGACGCGCCGCCGAAGTCGTCGACGAGGCGTGACCCGCGGCGGGTGGCGAGGAAGCCGACGATGATGAACAACGCTCCGGTCGAGAACGCGTGGTTGACCATGTAGAGCGTCGCGCCGGACCCGCCCTGCGAGGTGAAGGCGAAGACGCCGAGGGCGATGAAGCCGAAATGCGACACGGAGGAGTAGGCCACGAGCCGCTTCATGTCCCGCTGCCCGACCGCCAGCAGGGCGCCGTAGAGGACACCGACGACGCACAGGGCGAGAACCCACGGTGCGTAGGTCTTGGCCGCGTGCGGGAACAGCGGGATGCAGAACCGCAGGAAGCCGAAGGTGCCGACCTTGTCCAAGACGCCGACGAGCATCACCGCGACGCCGGTCGGCGCTTCCGCAGCCGCGTCGGGGAGCCAGGTGTGGAACGGCCACAACGGCGCCTTGATGGCGAAGGCGATGAAGAAGCC
>DASSEX010000012.1:0-4585 GCA_035695045.1 Mycobacteriales bacterium
GCGGTGCTGTTGTCGGTCTGGGCGGTGCGCCACGGCGCGCACAACCCCGCCGTGGCATCGCACGCTACCCGCAAAAGCTACGGAAGTCCGCAGATATCGACCGCCAGGCGCGCCGGGTGGCGAATTTGACCGCCACCTGACGTCACCCGGTGAAAATCAGACGTTCGGGACCATCTTCCGGGTCGTGATGACCTCGTCGACGATGCCGTATTCCTTGGCCTGCGCGGCGGTGAGGATGGTGTCGCGCTCGATGTCGGCGCGGACCTTCTCGACCGACTGGCCGCTGTGGCGGGCCAGGATCTCCTCGAGCAGGTTGCGCATGCGCAGGATCTCGTTGGCCTGGATCTCCAGGTCGGTGACCTGTCCCTGGCCCTCGCCGGACGGCTGGTGGATGAGGATGCGGGAGTTCTGCAGCGCGAAGCGCTTGCCCTTGGTGCCCGCCGCCAGCAGCACCGCGGCGGCGGAGGCGGCCTGCCCCATGCAGATCGTCTGGATCTCGGGGCGGACGTACTGCAACGTGTCGTAGATGGCCGTCAGCGCGGTGAACGAGCCGCCCGGCGAGTTGATGTAAATCTGGATGTCGCGGTCGGGGTCGGTGGACTCCAGCACGATCAGCTGCGCCATGACGTCGTTCGCGACGACGTCGTCGATCGGGGCGCCGAGGAAGATGATGCGCTCCTCGAACAGCTTGTTGTACGGGTTGGACTCCTTGATCCCGTAGTTCGTGCGCTCGACGAAGGACGGCAGCACGTACCGGGACTGCGGAAGCGAAAGCTCACTCATGACGGATTACCTCCAGCCGGCCGTCAGGCCGGGGCCGGGCCGCTGCCGTTGGGCACCTGGGCCACCCGGCTGACGACGTGGTCGACGAAGCCGTACTCGAGCGCCTGCTGGGCGGTGAACCAGCGGTCGCGCTCGGAGTCGGCACGGATCTGCTCGACGCTCTGCCCGGTGTGCTCGGCGATGAGCTCGGCCATCTCGATCTTGGTGAGCTTGAACTGCTCGGCCTGGATGGCGATGTCGGACGCGGTACCCCCGATGCCGGCCGACGGCTGGTGCATCAGGATCCGCGCGTGCGGGAGGGCGTAGCGCTTGCCGCGGGTGCCCGCCGACAGCAGGAACTGCCCCATCGAGGCGGCCAGCCCCATCGCGTAGGTGGCGATGTCGCAGTCGACGAAGGTCATGGTGTCGAAGATCGCCATACCCGCCGTGACCGAGCCGCCCGGAGAGTTGATGTAGAGGTTGATGTCGCGTTCCGGATCCTCGGCGGACAGCAGCAGCAGCTGCGCGCAGATCTGGTTCGCGATCGTGTCGTCGACGGGCTGGCCGAGGAAGATGATCCGCTCGCGCAGCAGCCGGTCGTAGACCGAGTCGTTGAGCGTCATACCGGCGCTGGGAGCGCGGTCGACCAACGGGTTGCTCATGTGACGTCCTTCGATGTCGGTGTTCGTCTTCGACCCTAACGAAGGGCCACGACGAGAACGTCCCCGCGACGGGGCCCGTTCGCTGTGGGCGTGACGATCAGTCGGCGGCGGGCGCGTCGGCCATCTCGTCGATGTCGTCGGCGACATCGTCGGAAAGTCCTTCTTCCGACAGCGCCGACAGGTCGACGGTGTTGCCGGAGGCGTCGGTGATCGCCGCCCGCTCCAACAGCAACGCCAGGGCCTTGTTGCGGCGGATGTCGGCCACCAGCATCGGCAGGTTCCCGGCCTTGACGATCTCGTTCGCGAAGTCCTGCGGCGGCATCTGGTAGCGCTGCGCCTGGCGCACGAGGTACTCGGTCAGCTCGGCGTCGCCGACCTGCACCTCGTCGCGCTCGGCGAGGGCGTCCAGGATGAACTGGACGCGCACGTTGCGCTCGGCCGCCTCGCGCAGCTCGGCGTCGAACTCCTCCCGGGTCTTGCCCTGGGTCTGGAGGTAGCGCTCGAACATGGCGTCGTCGTGGCCGAGGGCGTGGACGACGTCGTGCTGGCGCACCTCGATCTCGTTCTGCACCGCGGACTCGGGCAGCGGGAAGTCGACGGTCTCGATGAGCTGCTCGAGCAGCTTGTCGCGGGCCTGCGCGCCCTGCTCGAGCACCCGCACCCGGCCCAGCCGCGTGCGCAGGTCGTCGCGCAGCTCGGCGATGGTGTCGAACTCGCTCGCCAGCTGCGCGAACTCGTCGTCGGCCTCCGGCAGCTCCTTGACCTTGACCGAGTTGACGGTGGCGGTGACCTCGGCCTCCTGGCCGGCGTGCTCGCCGTACTGCAGCGTGGTGGTGAAGGTGGTCGAGCCGCCCGCGGACGCTCCGGTGATGGCGTCGTCGAGTCCGTCGATCACGTCTCCGGACCCGACGACGTAGGACAGTCCCTTCGTCGAACCGTCCTCGATCTGCTCGTCGCCGACGGTGGTCGACAGGTCGAGCGAGACGTAGTCGCCGGTTTCCGCCGGGCGGTCGACGCCGGTCAGCGTGCCGAACCGGTCCCGCAGCTCGTCGAGCTGCTCCTCGACGTCCTCGTCGCTCACCGCGACGTCGTCGACCTGCACGGCGACGCCGTCGAGGTCCGGCAGCGGGATCTCGGGGCGGATGTCGACCTCGGCGGTGAAGTGCCAGGTGCTGCCGTCGACGATCTCGTCGGCCGCGCTGATCTCGGTGATCTCGGGCTGGCCCAGCGGCTGCAGCTCGTGCTCGCGGGCGGCCTCGGTGTAGAGCCGCGGCAGGGCGTCGTTGAGCGCCTCCTGCACGACGGTCTCGCGGCCGACACGCTGGTCGATGATCCGGCTGGGCACGCGTCCGGGGCGGAAGCCGGGCACCCGCACCTGCTGGCCGAGCGTCTTGTACGTGGTGTCGAGGCTCGGCTTGAGATCCTCGTAGGGCACCTCGACGGCGAGCCTGACGCGGGTCGGGCTCAGATTCTCGACGGTGCTCTTCACGTGCGCGCGCTCCTCGGTAGCCGTTCGGTGAATCGGTGAGCCCAGTCTATTCGGCCGCCGGACCGCCGCTCCGCTCGCTGCCCGGCCGCGCGCAGATGGGCAGACACAGATGGGCCGGCGCGAGGCGCCGGCCCATCCCCTCCCGGTGTTGCGGCACTCACCCTGCCGTGGCCACGACCCTGGTCACGGTCTGGACGAGGATCGCCGACATGGCCGAGGTGAAGTTCGCGCTGCCCTGGTAGACCGCGCGGACGTTGTGGTTCCCCGGCGCGGGGGTCATGTCGGGCGAAATCGCCTGGCCCGAGCTGTCTAGGGCCACCGGCGAGCCGACGTTCACCCCGTCGATGCGGAACTGGACCGAGCCCGTCGGCGTCCCGGCGCCACTCGCCACCTGGGCGGTGAAGTGGACCGGGTCCTCGTACATGGACGGGTTCGCGCTACTCGTCACCGTCACCGTCGGCGTCACCCTGGTGACGGTCTGCACGACCACCGGCGAGAGAACCGCCGTGTAGTTCGTGCTCCCCAGGTAGACCGCGCGAACGTTGTGGTTGCCCGCGTTCGGACTCACGTCCGGCGAGACCGCCTGACCCGAGCCGTCCAGCGCCACCGGAGCACCGACGTTCACCCCGTCGACCCGGAACTGCACGCTGCCGGTCGGCGTCCCGACTCCGCTCGCCACTTGGGCGGTGAAATGCACCGTGTCCCCGTACGCAGACGGGTTTGCGCTACTCGTCAGCGTCACCGTCGGCGTCGCCTTGGTGACGGTCTGCCCGAGGACCGCTGACGGCGCCGCAGCGTAGTTCACGCTGCCGCTGTAGAACGCCCGCACGTAGCGGTAGCCGGCGTTCAGGCTCATGTCCGGCGAGACCGCCTGGCCCGAGCCGTCCAGCGCCACCGGGGTGCCGACGTTCACGCCGTCGACCCGGAACTGCACCGTGCCCGAGGGCGTCCCGACGCCGCTCGCGACCTGCGCCGTGAAGTGCACCATGTCTCCGTACGCTGACGGGTTCTCGCTGCTCGTCACGGTCACCGTCGGCGTCGCCTTGGTGACGGTCTGGACGACAATCGCCGAGGCAACCGGCACGAAGGTCGCGTCACCGCTGTAGAACGCGCGGGCGTAGTGGCTGCCCGCGTTCGGGCTCACGTCCGGCGAGACCGCCTTACCGGAACTGTCCAGCGCCACCGGAGCGCCGATATTCACGCCGTCCAGCCGGAACTGGACTGTGCCGGACGGCGAGCCGACCGCACTCGTCACCTGCGCGGTGAAGTGCACCAGGCCGCCGTAGGCCGCCGGGTTCGAGCTACTCGTCACCGTGACCGTCGGAGTCGCCTTGACGACCTTCTGGATCAGGAACGGTGATCCCGCCGCGGTGAAGTCGGTGCTCCCGCTGTACGCGGCGTGCACGATGCTCGTGCCGAGCGCCAGGGTGGACATGTCAGGCGATACAGCTTGACCGGAGCCGTCGAGCGTCACCGGTGTGCCGACGTCGGTGCCGTTGACGGAGAACTGGACGGTCCCGTCCGGCGTGGCGGCGGGGCTCGACACCCGCGCCGTGAAGTGCACCGCGTCGCCGTACGCAGACGGGTTCGCGCTGCTCTTGAGCGTGACGGTGGGTGTCGCCTTGGCGACGTTGAACGTCTGGCTCACGTCAGGAGCCGGGTTCCAGCTGTC
>DASSEX010000013.1:0-43996 GCA_035695045.1 Mycobacteriales bacterium
CGTCGTGGCCACGCCGCGCCTCGACGTTCCTGCACCAGCACGTCGCGGTCCGCCTGCTGGGCCTGCTCTCGCTGCCGGCTCTCTGGCTCGTCGTCGCATACCTCGGGTCGCTGGCGGCGATGCTGGTCGCCGCCTTCTGGACGACCAACGACTTCACCGGTGCCGTGGTGCACAACGCGACGCTGGACAACTTCCGGACCCTCGTCACCCAGCACGTCTACCGCGCGGTTGCCGTCCGCTCCGTGGTGGTCGCCGGGCTGGTGACCGTTGTCGACGCCACGATCGCGCTTCCTATGGCGTACTTCATGGCGAAGGTCGCGCCGCCTCGGGCCCGCCGCTTGCTGGTCGTCGCCATCCTCACGCCGTTGTGGGCGTCGTACCTGGTCAAGGCCTATGCGTGGCGGGTGATGCTCTCCCGCAACGGTGTTGTCGACTGGATGCTCGGCCCCCTCGGCGGGCACGGTCCTGGATACGGCATCGCCGCGGTGACGATCACGCTCGCCTATCTGTGGCTGCCGTTCATGATCCTGCCGATCTATGCCGGGCTCGAACGCATCCCCGACTCGCTGCTCGAGGCGGCGGCGGACGCCGGGGCGCGAGCCGGTCGCACGTTCCGCACCGTCGTCCTGCCGCTTCTGTTCCCGGCGATCGTCGCCGGGTCGATCTTCACCTTCTCGCTCTCGCTCGGTGACTACATCACCGTCACCGTCGTCGGCGGTACGACGCAGCTCGCCGCCAATGTCATCTACGACAACATCACCACCGGCGGCAACCTGCCGTTCGCGGCTGCCGCCGCCTTCTTCCCGGTGCTCGTGATGGTGGGCTATCTCGTCGCCGTACGGCGCACCGGTGCGCTGGAGAACGTATGAGCACCGCGACGATGTCTGCCCGCGGCCGGCGCGGACTGGGCGCCGCGATGGTGGTGGGGCTCGCCGTCATCTACCTCCCGCTCCTCGTGGTGTTGGTCAACTCGTTCAACCGGTCCCGCACGTTCGGCTGGCCGCCGACCGGGTTCACCGCGTCGTGGTGGTCGCGTGCCTGGCAGGCCGAAGGTGCGCGGGCGGCACTGCTCACCAGCGTCAAGGCGGGGCTGGGAGCGACGGCGATCGCGCTGTTGCTCGGCTCGATGGCCGCGCTGGCCGTGTCGCGCTACCGCTTCTTCGGACGCGAGACGGTGTCGTTCCTCGTGCTGCTGCCGATCGCGCTTCCTGGCATCGTCACCGGCATCGCACTGAACAACACCTTCCGCCTGCTCGGTCTGCCGTTCGGTCTGCTGACCATCGTGATCGGCCACGCGACGTTCTGCATCGTGCTCGTCTACAACAACGCGCTCGCGAGGCTGCGACGGTTGGGCGGCTCGCTCGAGGAGGCGTCGATGGACCTCGGAGCAGGCGTCTGGCAGACCTTCCGCTTCGTCACGTTCCCGATGTTGCGCACCGCCCTGCTCGCCGGGGGACTGCTCGCCTTCGCCCTGTCGTTCGACGAGATCATCGTGACGACGTTCACCGCGTCGCCGGGTGTGCAGACCCTTCCGCTCTGGATCTTCGCGAACCTGTTCCGCCCGAACCAGGCGCCGGTCGTCAACGTGGTGGCCGCCGCGCTCATCGTGCTGTCGATCGTGCCGGTGTGGCTCGCGCAACGGCTCTCCGGCGACACCGCGAGTGGGCGGTTCTAACCGCCGTGCGGTGGCGCGAAGCAGCAGAACTCGTTGCCCTCCGGGTCGGCGAGCACGTCCCACTCGATGTCGCCATCGCGGCGTCGTACGACCGATGCGCCGAGCGCGACCAAGGCTTCTGTCTCGCCGAAGACGTCGAGGTGCATGCGGTTCTTCACCGTCTTGGCCTCCGGCACCGGCACGATCCAGATGACCGGTCCGTGGCCGCCAGGGTCGGCGATCGGCACCGGCCAGTCAGCGGGGCGGGTCCAGCCAGGCTCTGGCGGATGCAGCGTGTCGCGTCGCTCGTAGCCGATAGCGGCGCACCACCAGTCGGCCAGGGCCTGGTGGTCGCCCGCGTCGAGGCACAGGTCCTTGAAACGGGAAGGCGCGGTCACGCCATCGCAGCCTAGGTCTCCCTGGACGCCAGCATCTCGGATGCCCAGCGGGCGTGCTCACGCTCGGCGTACGCCCGGTCGACGACGCCGGTGCGTAGCGCGGCCCGGGCCTGCGGGTGCCGTATCGCCATCCAGATGTGGCCGGCGAGCAGGGCGAGGACGCCGAAGGTGAACAGGTCGTGGGTGACCGTGGCGCCCTGTCGCACGCTGTCCGGGAGGTCGAGTCGCACGGGTGCGAGGAGAAGCACCCCAGTGCCCAGCAGCACGAGTCCGGCGCCGGCCATCACCGCAGCCGCGAGCTTCTGGCCGCCGTTGAACTTCCCCACCGCGAGCCCCGCGGTGCGGCGGTCACGGCGTCGCAACCATGCCCGGTCCGCATGCGTGAGTCGTCCGAGCAACCGGACGTCCGCGCGCAGGTCGCGTGAGCATGCGAGCCCGACGAGCATCGGCAACGGGAGCATCAGGCCGGCGACGATGTGTGTCCCCTCGACCAGTGTCCGCCGGCTGACGAGCACGCTGAGCGAGCCGTCGTACAACGTGAGGCCGGTGAGCACCAGGACCGCCACGAGAACCCCCGTGGTCCGGTGCACCCACCGCTCGATGCGGCTGAACCTCGGCAGGCCGTCAGCTGGTGGGGGCATCGTTGCGTCCGTTCGACCGGCCGACCCATGCGTCGACGTCGTAACCGAGGTTCTCCCAGTAGCCCGGGACGACCGAGTCGACGACACGGATCTCGCTGAGCCACTTGCAGCTCTTGTAGCCGTACATGGGAGCGACGAGGAGTCGCGCCGGGCCGCCGTGACGGCGACCGATGGGCTGGCCGTCGAGCCGGTCGGCGACGAGCACGTCAGGTCTGCGGGCCTGGCTCATCGTCAGCGACTCGGTGTAGGCGCCGTCGTAGGAGAAGAACCGCAGCGCGCGCTGGTCGCCGTCGGCGCCGGCGGCGTCGAGCAGGTCCGAGAGGAGCACGCCTTCCCAGTGCACGTCCGTCACCCGCCAGCCGGTCACGCACTGGAAGTCGCGGGTGAGTCGGGTCCGGGGCATCGTCCGCAGGTCGTCGACGGTGAGGGTGAGCTCCCGGGAGACGTTGCCCGTCACCCGGAGGCGGTACGTCGACGCGGGTCGATAGGGGAAACCGTCGGTGACGCTGTAGTAGCGGAAGCCGTCGCCCGGGATCAGTGACGAAAGCCCTGTCGGATCGTGCGCGGACAGCGATCCCGACAGCCGGCCGAGGGCGCGCGACACCTGCGGTCCGGCTGCGACGCCGGCAGCGCCGAGGGCGAGCAGGCCCAGGACGACCCGGCGGCCGACCGGCACGCCGGGGTCGACGCCGTCGTTGCTGCCGCTGGTCAGTTCGTCTCCTCGCCGCGAGCCGTCGTTCTCCCAGTATTCGCTCCCGGGCCGCCCGGAGGTTCACGTCGACGTGGGGGAGGCCGGCCTTTGGTTAGGCTTCCGCGGACATGACCGACCCCAAGGCCGCATTCCACGCATGGCGGACACGAGAGCCCGGCCGGGTCATCGGCCGAGGTCATCCCGCTGGTGACTTCCTCGAGGCGTACGACTGGCAGCTGCTCGAGGAGCGGACCGGCTACCTGCGGATCGAGGCCGGACTGCCCGAGCAGGTCCGGAACCCCCGCGGCCAGCTGTTCGGCGGCTTCACCCCGACGTACGTCGACATGATCGCGCTGATGACCGTGCACGCCGGCAAGGAGCGGCCCCAGGCGCCGACGAGCTGGCTCGCGACGACGAACATGCGCGTCGACTACTTCGAGCCGATCGTCGGACCGACGTTCATCGTCGCGAGCGAGCTCGAAAAACGACGCGGGCGGACATGCTTCGTCGTCACCAAGTTCTTCCAGGACGACGTGCTCGCCGCGCATGCGGTCACCACGATGCGCGAGGTCGGACTGGATCGCGTCATCGGCGACGCCTGACGATCCGGATCGTGGCGGAGGTCACCAGCCGCGCAGGTCCACCGGCATCTCGTCCAGGACCTCGTCACCGTCCACGAGCCACATGCGCTCGTGCATCGCGATCGTCGGGTCGACGTGTGCCGGAACGACGCGCACCCGGTCGCCGACCCGCACCGACTCGTAGGGTTCCGGCTGCCACGTCGTGTGCTCGTCGGCGCAGAACCACACGGTGCCGCCGGGGATCGTGGGGTTTCCATGGTCCATGCCCAGGGACTTCAGTCCGACGTCGACCACGGCCCAGCCCGGGATGCCGTCAGCCGGCGGCGTCGTGGAGATGACCGTGCCGAGCACGAACAGTGCCTGCTCGAACGGCAGGTCCGCCACGGCGCCGTACGCCGTGTCCATCAGCACGTAGGAGCCGGCCTGGATCTCGTTGGCCCAGGTGTTGACGGCGTAGGTCCCGGTCCCGCCGGCAGAGATGATGTCGCCGCCGACGTCGGCATGGGCGGCGACCAGCTTCGTCATGCACTCCTCGACCTGCTTGCCGCGGTCGTCGGGCTCGGGCACGAGCATGAGATGGCCTTCGTAGCCCATGACTCCGCGGACCTCCAGCCCACGGGAGCGAGCGAGGTCGGCAAGTCGACCGGCGTCTCCCGGCGCGCATCCGCAGCGCGGCAGCCCGACGT
Organism: Mycobacteriales bacterium; assembly: GCA_035695045.1. Taxonomy (GTDB): domain Bacteria; phylum Actinomycetota; class Actinomycetes; order JAFAQI01; family JAFAQI01; genus DASSKP01. Next base: position 4,652 of record DASSEX010000013.1, read on the forward strand.
TGACGTCGATGAGCACCTCGCGCACGCCGCCCATCACCGCGGCCTCGACGGTCGGCACCGAGTCGACGGCCACCGTGACGCGTGCGCCGCGCGCCACCAGGTCACCCAGCCGACGCGCGTCGAGCACCTCGTTGGCGAGCAGCAGGTCCTGGCCGAGACCGGCTGCGGCCATCCCCTCGACCTCGCGGATCGTCGCGCACGTGAAGGACCGGTGGCCGGCCGCCTGCTGCATGCGGGCGAGCGTCGTCGACTTGTGCGCCTTGACGTGCGGCCGGAGGCGCGGGCCCGGCAGCGCAGCCGACATCGTCGCGAGGTTGCGCTCCAGCGGCGCGCGCTCGACGAGCAGAGCCGGCGTCTGCAGCTCGTAGATGGTGGTCATCTCCCCAGCACCGTCTCCAGGTAGGCATTGCCGAACACGCGGTCGGGGTCGACCGCGTCACGCGTCGTCACGAACTCGTCGAAGCGGGGGTAGACCGGCCGCAGGTCTTCCGCCGGCCGCCAGTGCATCTTGCCCCAGTGCGGCCTTCCGCCGAGCTGCCGAAGCTCGGACTCCACGGCCCGGAAGTAGCGCTCGTACGGCTCGCCGCGGAACATGTGGATCGCGAGGTAGCAGCGCTCCTCGCCGTAAGCCGTCGACAGCGGGATGTCGTCCGGCGCCACCCAACGTGCCTCGATCGGGAACGACACGCGAAGGTCCTCGCGCTCGATGACGTCGCGGATCGCCTGGAAACCGTCGCGGAAAGCCGCCCGGGGGAGTGAGTACTCCATCTCCACGAACCGCACCCGACGCGGCGACACGAACACCTCGTACGACGGCGCGCTGAAGCTGCGCGCGCTGAGCAACTTGGCGGCCATGCGGTTCAGGCGTGGGATGAGCGCAGGCCATCGCTTGGCGACCCGGCAGGTGACACCGAAAGCGGTGTTGGCGAAGAACTCGTCGTCGAGCCAGCCCTTGAACCGCCCGAGAGGCTGAGCGGCCTCGCCTTCGCGTAGCCGGTTGTTGCGTTTCGTCGAGACCGTGTCGGTGTGCGGGAACCAGTAGAACTCGAAGTGCTCGTTGCCGTCGACGAGGTCGTCGATCTCCTCCATCACCTGCGTCAGCGGCATCGGCCCTTCATCGGCCCGCAACGTGAACGACGGCTCGCACTGGAGCGTCACGGCCGTCACGACGCCCAGCGCTCCGAGCCCGACCCGGGCGACTGCGAAGAGGTCCGGGCGTTCCTCGGCGCTGCACGTGACGACCGACCCGTCGGCGAGCACGATCTCGAGCCCGCGGATCTGCGTCGCGAGGCCACCGAGCTTGATGCCGGTGCCGTGCGTCGACGTCGAGGTGGCACCCGCGATGGTCTGGCGATCGATGTCGCCGAGGTTGGTCATCGCCAGACCACGTGACCAGAGCTCGGCGTTGAGACGGTGCAGCGGGATGCCGGCCTGCACGGTGACCAAACCTGTCGCGGCATCGGCCGAGACCACGCCGCTCAGCTGGTCGAGGTCGAGGTGCACGCCGTCGGTCGCCGCGACCGCGGTGAACGAGTGACCGGAGCCGACCGCCTTGACCCGTTGCCCCTGCGTCGCGGCGCGCTTGACGAGCGCCGCGACCTCCTCGACGTCGCGTGGATGCTCGACGGCCTGTGGGTGGGCGACCTGGTTGCCGCCCCAGTTGCGCCACTCCACGAACGTCCTCCTCCGACCGGCCCGACCGTGCCGCGAGCATCCTCTCCACCGAGAGGCGGCGACGTCGAGGGCGGCGACCGCTCCGGGCGCGTCGTTGACAACGCAAGTCTCCGGACTAGTGTCCGGACACATGTCCAGTGGCACGGTCGACCGCGCGCCCCGTCGGCAGGCGGGCCGTGCGGCCGACACGGTCGCCCGGCTGACCGCGGCAGCCGTGGAGGAACTGCAAGCGGTCGGTTATGACCGGCTCACGGTGCGCGCCGTCGCCCGGCGTGCCGGCGTCGCACCGGCGACGGCGTACACCTGGTTCGCGTCGAAGGACCATCTCGTCGCGGAGGCGTTCTGGCGCGCGATCCAGGCGCTGCCTTCGCCGCGCCGGCAGGCGGGAACGAACGCGGCGAGCCGTGTCCGCGCCGCGATGGACGGCATCGGGAGGCTGTCGGCGGATGACAGCGCCCTGGCCGCCGCAGCCACCGCGGCCCTGCTCGCGTCCGATCCGGACGTGGCGCGGCTGCGCCGCCGGATCGGCGCAGCCGTCCATCAGCGGCTCGTCGACGCGCTGGGCGCCGACGCGGACCCGGCGGTGGTCGAGGCGCTGGACATGCTCTTCGCCGGCGCGCTGCTCCACGCCGGCCTCGGACTGTTCCCCTACGCCGAGTTCGCCGACCGGATGGCACGCGTGACCGCACTGCTGACAGGAGCGGGAAGATGACGACGGACACCGCCGTGCGCTACGACCCGTACGACTACGCCGTGCACGAAGACCCTTACCCGCTCTATGCGCGGCTGAGGGAGGAGGCGCCTGTCTTCCGCAACGACGAGCGCGGGTTCTACGCACTGTCGCGGCATGCGGACGTGATGGCCGGCTTCCAGGACCCGCGGCTGTCGAGTGCGCACGGTGTCTCGATCGACCCGGTTGCCTGGGGACCGCACGCGTCGATGACGATGTCCTTCCTCGCGATGGACCCCCCGAGGCACACGCTGATGCGTGCGCTCGTCTCGCGCGGCTTCACCGCGCGGCGGGTGCTCGACCTCGAGCCACGGATCCGGGAGATCGCCCGGGGATACGTCGACCGTGGCGTCGAGGCGGGCACGTTCGAGTTCGTCGGTGAGCTGGCCGGACGCTTTCCCATGGACGTCATCTCCGAGCTGATGGGCGTGCCGGAGGTCGACCGCGACGAGCTGCGCAGGCTCGCCGACCTTCTCGTTCACCGCGAGGAGGGAGTGCTCGACGTACCCCCGTCGGGGATCGCGGCAGCGGGCTCATTGTTCGACTACTACGTCGCGCTGCTCGCCGAGCGGCGCGCGCGACCGGGCGACGACCTGACCTCCGCACTGACGACTGCGGAGGTCGACGGCGAACGACTCACCGACGACGACATCATCGCGTTCCTCTTCCTGATGGTGGTCGCAGGCAACGAGACCACTGCGAAGCTGCTCGCGAATGCGTGGTTCTGGGCCGCCCGTCATCCGGACCAGCGCGCGGTCCCCTTCACGGATCCGCAGCGGATTCCCGAGTGGGTCGAGGAGACGTTGCGCTTCGACAACTCGACGCAGCTGCTCGCCCGGCTCGCGACCGATGACATCGAGCTGCACGGCGTGACCGTTCCCAAGGGCGCGCAGGTGCTCCTGCTCATCGGGTCCGCCAACCGCGACCCGCGGGTCTTCGACGACCCGGACAGATACCGAATCGGGCGCGACACCCGGCACACCGCGAGCTTCGGCGTCGGTCGCCACTTCTGCCTCGGTGCCTCTCTCGCCCGGTTGGAGGCCCGGGTCTGCCTCGAGGAGCTCGTCCATCGCGTCGCCGACTACGACGTCGACGTGGCCGCCGCGCAGCGCGTGCACTCCGTCAACGTGCGCGGGTTCAGTGCGCTGCCGACGACAGTCGTGCCGCGGTGAGCTCTCCCACCGTCGGCTTCATCGGCCTGGGTCAGATGGGCGGACAGATGGCCGCGAGGTTGACGGGCTGGCCCGGCGGGCTGGTCGTGTACGACGTGCGGTCCGCGGCCACGGATGCGGTCCGCATGCAGGATGTCCGCGTCGTGGGTTCGGCGGCGGAGGTCGCTATCGCGTCCGACGTCGTGTCGGTGATGGTGCTGGACGACGAGCAGGTGCGCGATGTCGTCGGCGAGCTGCTGGCGGCGGCGCGTCCCGGCCTCGTGATCGCCGTGCACTCGACGATCGCCGTCCGGACGGCGGTCGAGCTCGGTGCCGCTGCGCGAGCCGCCGGCATCGAGCTGCTCGACGCGCCGGTGTCGGGCGGGGCCGTCGGCGCGAGCACCGGCCGGCTGGCCGCGATGGTGGGCGGCGAGCGGATGGCGTACGAACTCTGCCGCGACGTGTTCCGGCAGTGGGCGGAGCTCGTCGTCCACGTCGGTGAGACGGGCGCCGGGACGCGGGCGAAGCTGGCCCGCAACCTGCTCGGCTTCGTGGGCTACGCCGCCGCGGCGGAGGCGCAGCGGCTGGCGGCCGCCGCCGGCGTCGACCTGCGCAAGCTGGGTGCGGTCGTCCGGCACACCGACGCGCTGACGGGCGGTCCCGGCGCCATCATGTTGCGCGACACCGTGGCACCGCTCGCCGCCGACGACCCGCTGTACGACGTCCTCGCGCACACCCGGCGGCTGGGGGAGAAGGACCTCGAGCTCGCTCTCGAGCTCGGTGCCGAGCTCGAGGTGGACCTGCCGCTGGCACGGTCCGCTCGACGCTCGCTGGCCGCCGATCTCGGGCTGAGCCCTACGGAGGCAACGACATGACCGACGACGGTTCCGACAGACGGCAGGCCGGCCGCGAGCTGATGGCGCGGGTCTATGGCTGGGACGAGGCGCCGGACGTGCCCGGTGACTTCTTCGCGATGACCGCCGAGCACCTGTTCGGCACCGTGTGGTCACGCGACGGGCTGTCGATGCGCGACCGCCGGCTGCTCCTGCTGGGGCTCCTCGTGGGGCTCGGCGAGCACGACGTGGTCGGGCTCCAGGTGGACGCCGCTCTGCACAACGGCGAGTTGTCTGCCGACGAGCTCCGCGAGATCGTCATCTTCCTCACGCACTATGCAGGCTGGCCTCGGGGCGCAGCGCTCAACACCCTCGTCGAGCGCGCGATCGGGAAGCGGCGGCGCGAGGAAGAGGGAGCGACATGACGATCGACGACGTGGTGGAGCGGTGGCATCGGCACCTGGCCGGTGATCTCCCCGGCGGCCTCGACGAGCTGCTGGCCGACGATGTCGTCTTCTACTCGCCCGTCGTCTACACGCCGCAGCGCGGCAAGGAGATCACCACGCTGTATCTCGAGGCGGCGAAGCAGGCCCTGCCAGGAGACGCGGGGGAAGGTGCATTCCACTACACGAAGCAGGTCACGGCAGGGGACACGGCCGTGCTCGAGTTCGAGACGACCGTTGCCGGCAAGTACGTCAACGGCGTCGACATCCTCCGCTGCGACGACGCCGGCCGGATCGTCGAGTTCCGCGTGATGATCCGGCCCCTGCAGGCCGTCAACGCGGTCCACCAGCAGATGCAGGAGATGCTCGCCGCCCTGCAGAGCTGAGGCTCCTGAGCAGGAGTGCCGCCGCTGCGCGTCGAAGCGCTCGGCATGAAGCCTCGCCGCGTCAGCGCTGCCGCTGCTCTTCTGGTCGCCCTCGGTTCCGTGTCCGCCGTGGCCGGTGTCACGGGACCCGTGCCCTTGCCGACGAGTGGCGCGACACCCACGAAGGTCGCCGTCCCGGTTCGCACGTCGTCGTACGCCGTCTACGACGCCAAGGGTCACAAGACCGGCGTTGCGCACTGGCGGATCTCGCCTGCCGGTGGCAACTGCTGCGAGACCTATGTCAGCTCGACACGTGACGGACGGATCGTCGAGTCCGGCGGGACCTACCCCTGGTACACCGACGACCGCGGCAAGACCTGGTACCAGGTGAAGTTCGACATCCCGGACCAGAACGACAACGGCAAGGCCATCGCAGGTGGCGAAGGCGCCACCGTGACCGGACCGCACGGTGACGTCTACGGCGTCACCTGGGACGCCTACAGCGGCGACCACCTGCAGGCCTACCGCTACACGGCCCAGACAAAGACGTGGGACGTCAGCGAGGTCGTCATGAAGTCTCCGTTCTACGACCGGCCGTGGCTGAGCTATGCGAAGGGCCCGGTCACTCTCGACGGCAAGCGCATCCCGCAGATCCTCGACGTGACCGGCGGCGGCATCACCAAGGACGTCGACACGTTCAGCCCCGACGGGCTCGACTACAGCGACCCGTCGTTCTTCTACGGCGACGAGCAGCAGAACGGCACCGGCCACGCGGTCGTGAAGGTCGTGCGCAACCAGGACGCCGACTACTGGCAGCCGCACCCCGGCACCGGCACGCTGCCGCTGAACGCCGGCGGCATGTTGCGCTTCGGCAACCAGGAGGACGTCACCGGGCAGCGCGCGTGCCCGGTCGCTCAGCTGACCCCGAGCGCCACCTGGCAGTGCGTGAGCATGCGGGCGAAGTTCCAGGGCGTCGTGCGCCAGGACTCCCGCGGGTATCTCGTCGAGGCCTACCCGACGCCGGGCAACACCTCGATCGTCCTGGCGACGTCGCGTGACGGCGGCGTCCACTGGGCGCAGACCACGCTGGCGCCACCGAAGGCGACTGGCGCGGTTCGGCTCGAGACGCCGAACCTCTACGACCTCGTCGCCAACGGTGCGCTCGGTCAGGCGGTCGTCTCCGCGCGCTTCGACGACGCGAAGGGCAACGGGCACGACATGGTCTTCCGCGTCACCACGCGTTCGTCGCGACCTGCCCTCATGGCGACCTACGTCGTGGGCAAGGGCGACCTCAACACCGCCAACGACGTCACGGGCTCGGCCGGCTACCGCTACGACTACGAGAGCGTCGCGCTGCTGCCCGACGGTCGGCTCGCAGTGTCCTTCGACGACTCGACGTGCGTGCAGCCCTCGCTGCGCGACAGCACCCACCGCAGCCCGGAAGTCGCGATCCTGCTGTGAGGGTGCATCGGCCGCTCGGGGGGCTGATCGCACTGCAGCTCGCCGCGAGCATCACGGTCGCGGTCGTCGTACCCATGGGAGCCGGGCAGCTGCCCGGCGCGCGCGCCGGCATGCGCGACGTCGAGGGCTCGATGGGGCCCGGCGACGGTTACCTGTTGGCGCGATCGGCGACCGGCACGTTCACTGCCGCTGATCTGGCGATTGCCGGACGTCAGCGTGCCGCGGTCGCCCGGGAGACACGACGTGAGGCGCCGGACATCGCGAAGCCGGCGTGGCGCTTCCAGGGCCCGGTCAACATCGGTGGCCGGGTCGTCGACATGGCGCTGGACCCGCACAAGGTCAGGACCGTGTACGTCGCCACCGCCGGCGGCGGGCTCTGGCGGACGAACAACGGCGGTCGCACCTTCGCCCCCGCGTGGCCGGCGTCACTGACCCAGGCGCTCGGTGCCGTCGCGATGAGCCGCGACGGCACGCTCTACGTCGGCGCCGGCGAGACCAACCCCGGCGGCGGGTCGATCACCTACGGCGGTGACGGCATCTACCGGTCGACCGACGGCGGCAGGACATGGCGCAACGTCGGCCTCCGCAACTCCGGGACCATCGCCCGCATCGTCGTCGATCCGCTCAACCCCCGACGCCTCTACGTCGCCGTGTCCGGCAACCTCTACGTCCCCGGCGGCCAGCGCGGCCTCTACGTCAGCAACGACCGCGGTGCGACCTGGCAACGCCTGCTCGCGCCGCCGAACAGCACGACCGGGGCGTCGGACGTCGCCGTCGACCCGAAGGACCCGCGGCGGATCTACGTCGGCATGTGGGACCACATCCGCCACCCGGACGAGCGCACTTACACGGGGGTCGGGTCGGGTCTCTGGACGACGACGAACCGCGGTCAGACGTGGACCCACCCGACGGTCGACGCGGGTCTCCTTCCGGACAGTCCGGGTAACGGCCGGATCGGTGTGACCGTCGACCCGGTGCATCCGGCGAACGTCTACCTCGTCTACGCCAACGACCCACTCGGTCTCTTCGAGGCGTTCTTCACGTCGACCGACCACGGGGCGACCTGGACGGCACCGCCACAGGCGCAGAGTGATCTCGCCGACTCGCAGTACGTCTACGGCTGGTGGTTCGCGCACGTCTGGGTCGACCCGTGGCACCCCTCGCACGTCTACCTCGCGGGGCTCGACCTCTACCAGTCGACCGACAGCGGCGCGTCGTTCTCGATCTCCGGTGGCGTGCACTCCGACCAGCACGCGATGGCGTTCGACCCACGTGTCCGCAACCTCGTCTATCTCGGCGACGACGGCGGCTTCTACCGGTCGACCACTGCGGGTTCGACGAACAGCTGGTTGAAGGCGACGTACGAGCCGTGGACGCAGTTCGACGGACTCGACGTCAGCGAGCAGGACCCGTCGCGCATCGTCGGCGGGCTGCAGGACAACGGCTCGGTGCGCAGCTGGGGCATGCACGGACACCGGCAACGTGACTGGACGTCCGACTACGGCGGCGACGGTCAGCAGAACCTCGTCAACCCGAAGAACAAGGACAACGTCTTCGCCTGCCTGCAGTACGGCAACTGCGCGGTCTCCACCGACGGTGGCGACACGATGAACGAGTTCGACCAGCAGACGGTCTCCGACCGGCACAACTACTTCACGCCGATGGCGTTCGACCCGAACAACCCGAGCGTCGTCTACTACGCCGGCGACTACGTCAACAAGTCGATCGACGGCGGCAACACGTGGGTGCCGATCAGCAACGACCTCGGCAACCTCGATCCGGGCACCGAGCTCAACCCGCTGTACGCCGCGCACTACGGCACCGTCACGACGCTCGCGGTGTCCGCCAAGGACTCCGACGTCATCTGGGCCGGCACCGACAACGGGTTGCTCTGGAAGACGACGACGGGCACGTTGCCCTGGACGCAGATCTCGTCGCCGACGCTGCCGGTGAAGTGGGTCAGCCACGTCACCATCGATCCGGCCGACCCGAACCACGTGTACGTCGCCTACAGCGGCTTCCGTGAGGGCGATCGGGCGTCGTACCTCTTCGAGACGCGCGACGGCGGCACGACCTGGCGGAACATCAGTGCCAACCTCCCGCAGGCGCCGGTCAACGACGTGGTGGTCGTCGGCCATCGCCTGTACGTCGCCAGCGATGTGGGTGTGTTCACCTCCGACGTGCGACGCGTGCGCTGGTACCTCCTGGGCCGCGGGCTGCCGGACGCGCCCGTGACCAGGTTGCGGTACGTCGCGAAGAATGCCCGGCTCTACGTGTCGACGTTCGGTCGCTCGGTCTGGTCGGTCGCCGTCGGCTGACACAGGGAGCTTCACCCTCCCTTAACCCACCGCCTCTACGGTGGTCCTCGGAGACCCGCCGGCAGGGGAGTGCGCTTGATCGAGCTCGTCGGACTCACCAAGCGCTACGGCGCGAAGGTCGCGGTCGACGATCTGACAGTGACGATCAGGCCCGGGGTGGTCACCGGCTTCCTCGGGCCCAACGGCGCCGGCAAGTCCACGACCATGCGGCTCGTGCTCGGACTCGATCGTCCGACGAGCGGCACCGCACGGGTCAACGGCCGTGAGTACGTCGGCCTCGGCGCACCGTTGCGTGAGGTCGGCGCCCTTCTCGAGGCGCGGTCACTGCATGCCGGTCGCACCGCACGCAACCACTTGCGCGTCCTGGCCGCGACCCACGGCATCGGACCGTCGAGGGTCGACGAGCTGCTCGAGTTCGTCGGGTTGACCGAGGTCGCGAACAAGCGAGTGGGCGCGTTCTCCCTCGGCATGGGTCAGCGGCTGGGCGTCGCGGCGGCCCTGCTCGGCGACCCTTCCGTGCTCCTGCTCGACGAGCCGGCCAACGGTCTCGATCCCGAAGGCATGCGATGGATCCGGCATCTGCTCAGCCGGCTGGCGGCCGAGGGCCGCACGGTGTTCGTGTCATCGCACGTGATGAGCGAGATGCAGCAGATCGCCGAGCATCTGGTGGTGATCGGCCGCGGTCGGCTCATCGCCGACTGCCCCGTCGACGAGTTCGTGGCCCGCGGAACCGGCTTCAAGGTGCGGGTTCGGTCGCCTCGGCTCGCACAGCTGGTGGCCCTTCTCGTCGATGCCGGAGCCGTCGTCGAGGAGGAGCGCGACGCGGCGGAGGTCTCGGGGCTCACGGCCGAGGAGATCGGCGAGCTCGCCGCCGGCGAGCAGATCGTCCTGCACGAGCTCGCTCCGGTCGGTGCATCTCTCGAGGAGGCGTTCATGCAGCTGACGTCGGACGCCGTCGAGTACCACGGCATGGACCGGCCGTGACCGTCGTCGAGAGCGAGACTGCGCGGCAGCCCTCGCAAGGCCTGGGCCGCCGGGTCACGTTTCCTCGCGTCGTACGTGCCGAGTGGATTCGGTTCCGCTCGCTGCGCAGCACGTGGATCACTCTCGCCGTGACGGTCGTCTTCGTGATCGGTCTCGGCGCGCTCTTCACCGCCGCCCGCGCTGCGCACTGGCCGCCGCGGGACCCGGGTGAGCTGGTGACGTTCGACCCCACTCGCACGAGTCTGGGTGGCACGTTCCTGGCTCAGCTCGCGGTCGGAGTTCTCGGTGTCCTGGTCGTGACGGGGGAGTACGCCACCGGGATGATCCGCGCGACGTTCACCGCGGTGCCGCGCAGGCTCTCCGTGCTCAGCGCGCGTTCGCTGGTCTTCGCCGTGGTGACCGTGCTGGTTCTCGTGCCGAGCTGCGTGCTGGCGTTCGTGCTCGGCCAGCACTTCCTGTCGCCGAAGCACATCCAGACGGACTTCAGCGCCCCCGGCGTGACCCGCGCTGTGATCGGAGCCGGCCTCTACCTCGTCGCCGTCGGACTGCTCGGCGTGGCGCTGGGGTGGCTGCTGCGCCACACCGCGGGCGCGATCGCCGTGCTCGTCAGCCTGCTGCTGATCATCCCGATCCTCGTGCACTTCCTCCCGGACCCCTGGCCGGACCGGATCTCGAAGTGGCTTCCGGGTGAGGCCGGCCAGGCACTCTGGGCGGTCCGTCCCGACCCGAACACGCTCGCGCCGTGGGCCGGCTTCGGCGTGCTGATGGCCTACGTGGCCGCCGGCCTGATCGCCGCCGCGTTCCTGCTCCACCGCCGCGACGTCTAGGCGACTCGTGGCGGTCGCCGGGACGCGTGCGGCCGCGGCTCCGACCCGCAGGGACGGCCGGGCACCCGTGCGGGTGGGCGACAATGGACGGGTGACCCGCGACGTCGTGCTGCTCGGCTCCACCGGGTCGATCGGCACCCAGGCGCTCGACGTCGTGCGTGCCAATCCCGACCGGTTCCGCGTCGTCGGTCTGGCGGCCGGCGGCGACCGGCCGGACCTGCTCGCGCAGCAGGCGCTCGAGTTCCAGGTCGAGGCGGTGGCGATCGCCAAGGCCACGGCCGCCGAGGACGTTCAGCTGGCGTTCTACGCCGCCGCCCAGAAGAGCGGCTACAACGCGGGCGACTTCGCGATGCCCAAGCTCCTCACCGGCCCGGAGGCGGCCACCGAGCTCGCCGGGTGGCCCACGGCCGACCTGGTGCTCAACGGCATGACCGGCTCGATCGGTCTGGCGCCGACGCTCGCCGCTCTCGACGCCGGCCACACTCTCGCGCTCGCCAACAAGGAGTCGCTCGTCGCCGGCGGGCCACTCGTGATGGACCGCGCCCGGCCCGGCCAGATCGTGCCGGTCGACTCCGAGCACTCCGCGCTCGCCCAGTGCCTGCGCGGCGGCCGTGCCGACGAGGTCCGGCGGCTGGTGCTGACGGCGAGCGGCGGGCCGTTCCGCGGCAGGAGCCGCGCAGAGCTGACCGATGTCACCCCGAAGCAGGCGCTCGCCCACCCGACGTGGGACATGGGTCCGGTCGTCACCATCAACAGCGCGACGCTGGTCAACAAGGGCCTCGAGCTCATCGAGGCTCACTTTCTCTTCAGCATCCCGTACGACGACATCGACGTGGTCGTGCATCCGCAGTCGGTCATCCACTCGATGGTCGAGTTCGTCGACGGGTCGACGATCGCGCAGGCAAGTCCGCCGGACATGCACCTGCCGATCGCGCTCGCCCTTGGCTGGCCCGACCGCGTTGCGGACGCCGCTGCCGCGGTCGACTGGCGCCGCGCCACGAGCTGGGAGTTCGAGCCGCTCGACCGCGCCGCGTTCCCCGCCGTCGACCTCGCCCGGACCGTCGGCGGTCGTGGGGGAGTCGCTCCCGCCGTCTACAACGCCGCGAACGAAGAGTGTGTCAGCGCCTTCGTCGAAGGGCGGCTCCCCTTCCTCGGCATCGTCGACACGGTGGCGGCCGTGGTCGCCGACCTCGCGGACACACCGGGGTCGACGCCGACTGTCGACGACGTGCTCGCAGCCGAGACCTGGGCGCGGGAGTCCGCGCGCACCCGCCTGGCCGCGGTAGGAGCGAAGGCATGAGCTACGCCCTTGGCGTGATCGTGTTCGTCGTCGCGCTGCTCGTCTCCGTGATGCTGCACGAGTTCGGCCACTTCGCGACCGCGAAGCACTACGGGATGAAGGCCACGAAGTTCTTCATCGGCTTCGGTCCCACGCTGTGGTCGACGCGTCGCGGCGAGACCGAGTACGGCGTGAAGGCGATCCCGGCCGGCGGTTTCGTGAAGATCATCGGGATGACGCCGCTCGAGGACGTGGAGCCCGGCGACGAGGACCGGGTCTTCTACAAGCAACCGCCGGTGCGCCGCTTCGTCGTCCTGGTCGCCGGCTCGCTCGCGCACCTGATCATCGCCGTGCTCGTCGTGTTCGCCTGCATCGCCGCCACGCACGACGACCCGATCATCGCCGACCTCCGCGTGTCGCGGACCCCGACCTGCATCACCGCCGACTCCAGCCAGCCCTGCACGCCGTCCGACCCGCGAGCACCGGCGTACGGCGTCCTTCGCAAGGGCGACGTCATCGTCAGCGTCAACGGGCAGGACGTCTCGTCCCAGAGCTCGGCGACGCTCAGCGACATCGTCGGGAAGAACGCCGGCCGCCCGGTGACCTTTGTGGTGATGCGGGCCGGGCACGACCAGACACTGCGCGTGACGCCGATCCCGTTCAACCTCGACGGCAAGACCGTCGGCCGGATCGGGGTCGAGAGCGAGCTGGTGCCACGCCATGTGAGCACGACACAGGCATTCGGCCGGACGTTCACCGCGCTCGGCTCGTTCTTCACCTCGACGGTGAAAGCACTCGGCGACCTACCGCATCAGATCTCGCTGATCCTGCAGAACAAACCGCGCGGCAACGGCGCGGCCAGCGTCGTCGACATCGCACGCGTGAGTGGCCAGGTCGCCCAGGCGCACGTGTCACTCGGCGAGCGAATCGCCTCGTTGATGCTGATCATCGCCCAGGTCAACTTCTTCATCGGCATCTTCAACCTGCTGCCGTTGCTGCCGCTCGACGGCGGTCACATCGCGATCCTCGGCTTCGAGGAAGCACGGTCGCGCCTCTATCGCCGCATCGGCCGGCGCGACCCCGGCCGCGTCGACCTGCTCAAGATCATGCCGGTCACCTACGCTGTAGTTGCCCTGTTCATCGGGGTTTCCCTGCTGCTGGTCTACGCCGGCATCGTCAACCCGATCCGGATCCAGTGATTTCGATGACGTCCCCCGCATCCACCCCCGTCGACCTCGGCATCCCGACCCCTCCGCCGGCTCCGCTGGCTGCGCGCAGGCAGACCCGCCAGATCGACGTCGGCGGCGTCAAGATCGGCGGCGGTGCGCCGATCAGCGTGCAGTCGATGACGACCACCGTCACGGCGGACGTCAACGCGACGCTGCAGCAGATCGCCGAGCTGACCGCGTCCGGATGCCAGATCGTCCGGGTCGCATGCCCCAGCCAGGACGACGCCGATGCCCTCGCCGAGATCGTCCGGCACTCGCAGATCCCGGTCATCGCCGACATCCACTTCCAGCCCAAGTACGTCTTCGCCGCGATCGACGCCGGTTGCGCCGCGGTGCGCGTCAACCCCGGCAACATCAAGCAGTTCGACGACAAGGTGAAGGAGATCGCGGACGCCGCCTCGGCGTCCGGCACCCCGATCCGCATCGGCGTCAACGCCGGCTCCCTCGACAAGCGGCTCCTGGAGAAGTACGGCCGGGCGACGCCGGAGGCGCTCGTCGAGAGCGCGCTGTGGGAGTGCTCGCTGTTCGAGGAGCATGGTTTCCGCGACATCAAGATCTCGGTGAAGCACCACGACCCGGTCGTGATGATCCAGGCCTACCGCCTGCTGTCCGAACGCTGCGACTACCCGTTGCATCTCGGCGTCACCGAGGCCGGTCCCGCGTTCCAGGGAACGGTGAAGTCCGCCGTCGCGTTCGGCGCTCTTCTCGCCGAGGGCATCGGCGACACCATCCGCGTCTCGCTGTCGGCGCCTCCGGTCGAGGAGGTCAAGGTCGGCATCGCGATCCTCGAGTCGCTGGGCCTGCGCCAGCGCCGGCTGGAGATCGTCTCGTGTCCGTCGTGCGGCCGCGCGCAGGTCGACGTCTACACGCTCGCGGAGAAGGTGCAGGCCGGCCTCGAGGGCATGACCGTCCCGCTCCGGGTCGCCGTCATGGGGTGCGTCGTCAACGGGCCGGGGGAGGCCCGGGAGGCCGACCTCGGTGTCGCGTCGGGCAACGGCAAGGGCCAGATCTTCGTCAAGGGCGAGGTGATCAAGACGGTCCCCGAGGCGCAGATCGTGGAGACGCTCGTCGAGGAGGCGCTGCGACTCGCCGGCGAGATGGCTCCCGACGGCGAGGCCGGTCAGCCCGTCGTCAACGTCGGCTGACATCCGCGGCGCGGACGCGGTAGAGAAGCAGCGTGCTGAGGGCCGCGCCCATCCGGGTGCTCGACGACCGCGACCTGCCGGTCGTCCTCGGGCTGCTCGCGCGCGACCCGATGGCCAACGTGTTCGTGCAGTCCCGGGTCGAGACGGCCGGTCTGCAGCCGTGGCGGCTGGGGGCCGAGATGTGGGGTCACGTCGTCGACGGCCAGATCACGGGGCTCTGCTACGCCGGGGCGAACCTGGTGCCGGTCGAGGGGGACGAGAGCGCGCTCCGCGCGTTCGCCGAGCGGGCCAGGCGCCAGGGCCGCCGGTGTTCCTCCATCGTCGGCCCGGCCAAGCTGGTGGCGCCGCTGTGGCAGCTGCTCGAGCCGACCTGGGGCGCCGCGCGCGACGTCCGGCCGCGCCAGCCGCTGATGCTTGCCGACTCGCCGGCTCGCGTCGAGCCCGACCCGCTCGTCCGCCAGGTGCGCACCGACGAGGTCGACGTACTGCTCCCTGCCAGCATCGCCATGTTCACCGAGGAGGTCGGCGTCTCACCCGTGGCTGCCGACGGCGGGACGCTCTACCGCGCTCGGGTGACCGAGCTCGTCCAGGCCGGACGGTCCTTTGCGCGCATCGAAGGTGATCGGGTCCTGTTCAAGGCCGAGGTCGGGGCTGTGACCCGGGCCGCCTGCCAGGTCCAGGGGGTCTGGGTCGACCCGGCGCTTCGGGGCCAGGGGCTCTCGGTCAGAGGCATGGCGGCCGTGGTGCAGCAGTGCCTCGACCACCTGGCGCCGGCGGTGACGCTCTATGTCAACGACTTCAACGTGGCCGCCCGGCGGGCCTACGAACGGGTCGGTTTCCGTGACATCGGCACCTTCATGTCGGTCCTCTTCTAGGCGCAACGCTCCATAACGATCAGGTCGCGGCGGTCCCCGGTCGTTGCCCATCGGGCGCGGTTCAGATTGACTGCGCGTGACATCGAGCGGGAGGAGCCTCCATGCGTCAGGCACGAAGCCGTGCCGCCATCGCCCTCGTCGGGACCGTCACCCTGCTCGCCCTCGCGGCGTGCGGCAGCGGAAGCAGCGGTGGCAGCAAGGGCGGCGGCGGCAATAACGCCGGCGGCAACACCAAGACCATCATCTGGGGCACGACCGACAAGCCGGTGTCGTTCGACCCGGCCGGCGCCTACGACCTGCCGAGCTGGAACGTCATCTACAACGTCTACCAGAACCTCCTGCGGGTGGACCCGGCGACGGAGAAGAACGTCCCCGACGCCGCGCAGTCCTGCGACCCGTCCGCCGACTTCAAGACCTGGACCTGCAAGCTCAAGCCCGGGCTGAAGTTCTCCAACGGTGACCCGCTCACGTCCGCCGACGTGAAGTTCTCCTTCGACCGGGTCGAGAAGATCAACGACCCGAGCGGTCCGTCGAGCCTGCTCGCCAAGGTGCAGACCGAGGCGCCGGACCCGTCGACGGTCGTGTTCAAGCTCGCGAGCGGCAACGCGCTCTGGGACTACATCCTGTCGACGGGTGCAGGCGCGATCGTCGACTCCAAGGTTTTCCCGGCGGACAAGAAGATCGCCGACGACAAGATCGTGGGCTCGGGACCGTACGAGTTGACGAGCTACCAGACCAACCAGGTCGCGCAGTTCAAGCCCAACCCCAACTACTCCGGTGACGTCAAGCTCAACAACGGCGGCCTGGTCATCAACTACTACCAGGACGAGAACGCGCTGAAGCTCGACGTGGAGCAGGGCAAGGTCGACGTCGTCTACCCGGGTCTCACCCCGACGGCGGTCAACGAGCTCAAGGGCAAGAGCGGGCTCAACGTCGTCAGCGGTCCCGGCGGTGCGATCCGCTACCTGGTCTTCAACCTCAAGACGATGCCGGGCGGCTCGCCCGCGCAGAAGCGTGCGATCCGTCGCGCGGTCGCGTTCCTCATCGACCGACAGTCGATCGCGACCAACGTCTACCAGGGGACCGTGCAGCCGCTCTACACGATGGTGGCGAAGGGTCTTGCCGGTGCCGAGGACGTCTACAAGACGGAGTACGGCGCCACGCCGGACAAGTCCAAGGCGCAGCAGGAGCTGCAGAAGGCCGGCGTCAAGACTCCGGTCAACCTGCAGATCTGGTGGACGCCGAGCCACTACGGCGCCCTCTCCAGCGATGAGTACACCGAGATCAAGCGCCAGCTCGAGGCCAGCGGCTTGTTCAAGGTCGACCTCAAGTCGACGGAGTGGGAGCAGTACACCGCCAACTGCCTCGCCGACAAGTGCCCGATCTACCAGCTCGGTTGGTTCCCGGACTACCCGGACACCGACGACTACGTGGGCCAGTTCTTCGGCTCCTCGAGCTTCTTGAACGACCACTACAGCAACCCGCAGGTCGACGCCCTCCTCAAGGACGAGCAGGGAACCCGCGACCAGGCGAAGCGCGTGGACGACTTCAAGAAGATCCAGGAGATCACTGTTGGTGACGCGCCCGTGATCCCCTACTGGCAGGGCCAGCAGATCGCGATCACGCACGGTTCCATCAGTGGCATCCAGGACACGCTCACGCCGGACTACATCTTCCGGTTCTGGCTGCTCGGCAAGTCCTGACCTGACAGGCGCGAGCCGGTGCCGGAAAGACCTCCGGCACCGGCTCGCTGCTCTTCCGACCGGGAGACACTCTCGACGTGGCCCGTTCCAGCGGTTCGCTGTCGCGTTACCTGGTGACGCGGCTGTTGCTCGTCATCCCGATGGTCTGGATCCTGTTGACCATCGTCTTCATCCTCATGCGGGTCGCGCCCGGCGACCCGGTGCAGGCGTCGCTCGGCGGCCGGCTGCCGCAGTCCGTCATCGAGCAGAAGCGCCATGAGCTCGGCTTCGACAAGCCGCTCATCGTGCAGTACGGGAACTATCTCGGGGGCGTGCTCCACGGCGACTTCGGCCGGTCCACCAGCGAGAACCGCAGCGTGATGGACATCGTGACCCACGAGGGCGCGGCCACGCTCGAGCTGTCAGTCGCGGCGATGTTGTTCGCGTTGACTCTCGGCTTGAGCATCGGCGTGCTCATCGGCCGCTTCCGAGATTCGGTGCTCGATGTGGCCGGCCGGCTCTTCGGCATCATCACCTACGCCGCTCCCGTGTTCTGGGTGGGCATCCTGTTCCAGCTGCTCTTCGTCGCGAAGCTGGGCATCCTCCCCAGCAGCGGCCAGGCCGACGTGCTGCAGAACATCGACCTGCAGAACAACGCCCACACGCACATCTACGTCGTCGACGCGATCATCAACGGCAGCTGGGAGGACCTCGGCAACGTGCTGCTCCACCTCATCCTGCCCGGGGTGACGCTCGGGCTGCTCGTGTGTGGTGTGTTCATCCGCCTCGTCCGCGTCAACGTGATCCAGACGCTCAAGCACGACTACATCGAGGCCGCGCGAGCCCGCGGCATCGGTGAGACGCGGGTGGTGCTGAAGCACGCGTTCCGCAACGCTCTCGTCCCTGTCGTGACCGTGATCGGTCTTCAGGCGGCGCTGCTGCTGTCAGGCGCAGTGCTGACGGAGACCACGTTCAACTGGCCGGGCATCGGCCAGGCGCTCATCCACTACCTCAACGAGCGGGACTACGCCGCCGTCCAGGGCATCGTCACCGTCTTTGCGCTCGTCGTCGTCGCCGTCAGTCTCATCATCGACATCGTCACCGCCCTCATCGATCCGCGGGTGAGGTACTCATGACCAGCGAGTTCATGGCACCTACGGCGACGACCGCCGATGCACCGACGGTGCGCCGCGGCCGGTTCGCCGGCATCCGCCGTGCGGTCGCTCCGGTGCGCGAGGCGCGCGGCCTGCCGAAGTGGGTTCTCTACATCGGGCTGGCGATCGTCCTCGTCTTCGTCATCTTCGCGATCTTCGCCCCGTGGATCTCGCCGTACCACTTCGACCAGTACCTCGACTCGCACGGTCATCGCTTCCCGAAGAGCGTCGTCGGCGGCCATCCGTCCGCCCAGCACTGGTTCGGCACCAACGCCATGTCGACCGACGTGTTCAGTCACATCGTCTACGGGTCGCGGACCGCGCTCGAGGTCATCCTCATCGCCGTCGTCATCTCGATGCTGGTCGGCGTACCTCTGGGTCTGTTCTCCGGCTACTACGGCGGACCGCTCGACCGCGTGCTGGTGCTCGTCAACGACGCGATGTTCGCCTTCCCCTCACTGCTGCTCGCGATCCTCGTCGCATTCCTGCTCCGCGGGAAGTTCAGCTTCCTCGGCGACAGCTTCAGCGGCATCATGTCCGCCGCCATATCGATCACCGTCATCTACATCCCGCAGTACTTCCGCGTCATCCGCAACAGCGTCATCAGCGTGCGCGAGGAGCCCTACGTCGAAGCGGCCCGCGTGCTCGGCGCGAAGCCGCGCACTGTCATCGCGCGTTACGTGTTCGGCAACGTCGTGCAGAACGTGCCGGTCATCGCGACGCTCAACGCGGCCGACGCGCTGCTGACGCTCGCCGGCCTGGGCTTCCTCGGGTACGGCGTCCAGCCGACCGAGGGCGCGGAGTGGGGCTATGACCTGCAGCGGGCGCTCGGCGAGGCCAGCGGCGGCGTCTGGTGGACCTCGGTCTATCCCGGGCTCGCGATCGTGCTGCTCGTCACCGGGCTCACGCTCGTCGGCGAGAGCCTCAACGACCTGCTCAACCCGGTGCTGCGCCGCCGCCAGCTGCTGCCCGTGAAGATCACCGGCCCGGAGCTCGAGCTGGCGAACGCCGACGCCGCGATGGAGGAGCGATCGTGAGCACGTTGCCGATGGCTCCGTCGGCGGACACCGTGCTGTCGGTCCGCGACCTGCGGGTCTGGTACGGCACGGCGCGGGGTGCGGTGCGCGCGGTCGACGGGGTCTCGTTCGACCTCAAGCGCGGTGAGACCCTCGGCCTGGTCGGCGAGTCCGGCTGCGGCAAGTCGACCCTCGGCCGGGGTGTCCTCGGCCTGTTGCCCGACGCGGCGAAACAGGCGGGCAGCGTCGTCTTCGAGGGCGAGGACCTGATCACGATGCCGCGCCGCCGGCTGCGGGCGCTGCGCGGGCCCAAGCTGGGGCTGATCTTCCAGGAGCCGATGACGCGGCTCAACCCGCTGATGCGCGTCTCTGAGCACTTCTACGAGACGCTCCATGCGCACGAACCCGACCTGACCAAGCAGCAGATGCGCCGCCGCGCGATCGACACGCTCGGCGCGATGGGCATCCCGCCGACGCGGTTCGACAACTACCCGCACGAGTTCTCCGGCGGCATGCGGCAGCGGATCATGATCGCGCTGGCCTTGGTGCTCAATCCCGCGTTCGTCGTCGCCGACGAGCCGACGACCGCACTCGACGTGCTGGTCGAGGCGCAGATCCTGCGCATCCTCGCCGACGTCAAGCGCAGCTTCGACACCGCGATCCTGCTCATCACGCACAACCTGGGGATCATCGCCGAGGCCTGCGAACGGGTCGCCGTCATGTACGCCGGGAGGATCGCCGAGCAAGGTGATGCACGTGCGGTGTTCGCCCGCCCCGCGCACCCCTACACGCGCGAGCTGCTGGCGTCGACGATCAGCCTCGCCACCACGTCGCTGCACTACATACCGGGTGCACCGCCGGACCTCGTCGATCCGCCGAGCGGCTGCCGGTTCCACCCGCGCTGCCCGGATGCGATGCAGGTCTGCCCCACCCGGCATCCGCCGACGGTGACGACCGAGCTCAACCAGCAGGTCGACTGCTGGCTGCACGGCCCGGAGGACGAGATCCCTCCGGGCGGGACGCAGCCGTTGCCACGGGAGGCGATCGGCGTTGCCGACGAAGCCTGAGACCTTGCTCGAGGTCGACGACCTGCAGGTGCACTTCGCCCTGCGGGGCGGCGCTCTGGGACGACTGTTCGGCGGAGACACCGGTTCGGTGCGCGCCGTCGACGGCGTCTCCTTCGCACTCGCGCGCGGCGAGGTGCTCGGTGTGGTGGGTGAGTCGGGCAGCGGCAAGACCACGCTGGGCCGGGCCATTCTGCGGATGGTGCCGGTGACCGGTGGCCGCGTGGTGTTCGACGGTCACGACCTGACCGACCTGAAGGAGTCGCAGCTGCGTCCGATGCGACGGCAGATGCAGATGGTCTTCCAGGATCCGAACGCCTCGCTCAACCCGGCGATGGATCTGCTCACCGCGATCGGTCACCCGTTGCGCATCCACGGTGTCACCGACGACGAGGACCAGATCCGTCGCGAGGTGTGCAAGGCCCTCGAGCGGGTCGGCCTGGTGCCGGTCGAGCAGTTCCTCTACAAGTACCCCGGCGACCTGTCCGGTGGGCAGAAGCAGCGCGCGGTCATCGCCCGCGCCATCATCCTCGGCCCCGACCTGCTCATCGCGGACGAGCCGGTGTCGATGCTCGACATGAGCGTCCGGGCGAAGATCCTCGAGCTCATGCTCGAGCTGAAGAACGAGCTCGGTCTCACCTACGTGTATGTGACGCACGACCTGGCGACCGCGAAGTTCTTCTGCGACAAGATCGCGATCATGTACCTCGGCCGGATCGTCGAGTACGGGCCGGCCGAAGAGATCTACGCCGATCCGAAGCACCCCTACACGCAGTCGCTGCTGAAGGCGATCCCCGAGCCGGACCCCACGAAGAGCCTGGCGCGCGACCTGCCCCGCGGCGAGATCCCGGACGCCGCCGTTCCACCCCTGGGCTGCTCGTTCCATCCCCGGTGCCCCAAGGCGTTCGAGATCTGCGGCTGGGAGAGCCGCGACCTCCGCGACCTCATCGAGCGGCACTGGCTCACCCATCCGGACACCGAGTTCGACGAGCAGCGCCGGGTCGTCGGCAACATCGCTGCGCTGGACGAGCCGGCGGTCCGCGCGCATCTCCCGGCCGGCACCGGTCGGTCGGCCGAGGACGTCCAGGCTCTGCTGGACCAGATCCGTGCCGACGACCCACGCGAGCCGTTGTGGAGCGGCGTCCGCGACGTGCGCGCCGGGGAAGGCGGTGTCACGGTCGACTTCCGGGACGACTTCGTCGACCCGCCGCTCTACGACGTCGGCCGGCAGCAGGTCGCCTGCCTGCTCTACCGCGACGCTGCCCACGATCGTCCGGCAAATGATGCGGGGGTTGTCGCGAGCGACGACTAGCCTGTCGCCGTGGTCACCCGGATGTCGCACCTGTTCCTGCGCACCCTTCGCGAGGACCCCGCCGACGCGGAGGTCCCGTCCCACCGGCTGCTCGTCCGGGCCGGCTACATCCGTCGCACCGCGCCCGGCATCTACACCTGGCTGCCGCTCGGCAAGCGCATCCTCGACACGGTGGCGCAGATCGTCCGCGAGGAGATGGACCGGATCGGCGCCCAGGAGGTGCTGTTCCCGGCACTGCTGCCGCGCGAGTACTACGAGACCAGCGGCCGGTGGACGGAGTACGGCGACAACGTCTTCCGCCTCACTGACCGCAAGGGCGCGGACTACATGCTCGGCCCGACCCACGAGGAGCTGTTCACGACCCTGGTGAAGGGCGAGCTGGCGTCGTACCGCGACTACCCCGTGATGCTCTACCAGATCCAGACGAAGTACCGCGACGAGGCACGGCCGCGGGCAGGCCTGCTGCGCGGCCGTGAGTTCGTCATGAAGGACTCCTACTCGTTCGACCTCGACGACGCCGGTCTGCAGCGGTCCTACGACCTGCACCGCGAGGCCTACGCGCGAACCTTCGAGCGCCTGGGTCTCGACTACCGCATCGCGTTCGCCGTGAGTGGCGCGATGGGCGGCTCGGCGAGCGAGGAGTTTCTCGCGCCGGCGCCGCACGGCGAGGACACGTTCGTCCAGTGCACGTCCTGCGACTACACGGCCAACACGGAGGCCGTGGAGATCGCGGCACCGCCGAAGCAAGACCCCTCGGGTCATCCCGAGTCGCAGGTCCTCGACACTCCGGACACGCCGACCATCGAGACGCTCGTCGCCCGGCTCAACTCGATGGCCCTGGGTCGCGAATTCACCGCCGCGGACACCCTCAAGAACGTCGTGCTCAAGACCCGGGCGCCCGGATCCGCCGGCTGGGAGCTGCTCGTCGTCGGCGTGCCCGGTGACCGCGAGGTCGACCTCAAGCGCATCGCCGGCCAGCTCGAGCCGATCGAGGTCGCGCAGGCCGACGCCGAGGACCTCGCGAAGGAGCCCCGCCTGGTCCGCGGCTACATCGGCCCGCAGCTGCTGGCGCAGATCGGCGTCCGCTACGTCGTCGACCCGCTCGTCGTGCCCGGCAGCGCATGGGTCACGGGCGCCAACGAGCCCGACACGCACGCCGCGTTCGTCGTACGTGGCCGCGACTTCGAGCCCACGCAGGAGATCGGTGCGGTCGAGATCCGCGAAGGCGACCGCTGCTCGCGATGCGGCTCGGCGCTCACCATCGCGCGTGGCATCGAGATCGGGCACATCTTCCAGCTCGGCCGCAAGTACGCCGACGCCTTCGGGCTCGACGCGCAGGGCGCCGACGGCGAGCCGATCCGGATCACCATGGGTTCCTACGGCATCGGGGTGTCGCGCGCGGTCGCGGCCGTCGCCGAGCAGACCGCGGACGAGCACGGTCTGCGATGGCCCACGTCGCTGGCGCCGTACGACGTCCACGTGGTGCCCGTCGGCAAGTCGAAGCCCGGCGAGACGAGTGAGCAGATGGCGGCTGCCGAGCGGCTCGCGAGCGAGCTCGAGGCCGCGGGTCTGCGGGTCCTGCTCGACGACCGCACCGCGTCGCCGGGGGAGAAGTTCGCCGACGCCGACCTGCTCGGCATGCCGACGATCGTCGTCGTGGGCAAGGCTCTCGCCGACGGGGAGGTCGAGGTCAAGGACCGCGCCACGGGCGAGCGTCGCAAGGTCGCACTCGACGCGGTCGTTGCCGAACTCTCGCGTTGATCTCGGCGGTCCTGTTCGACTGGGGCGGCACCCTTACGACGTTCCACAACGTCGACATGATCGACGCCTGGCGGGTGGCGGCAGAGGTGCTCGCACCCGACAACGTCGACGAGGTCGCCGAGGCACTGCTCGCCGCCGAGCATGAGGTCTGGGCGCGGACGACCTCCACGATGCGCAGTGCGCGAACCGCAGAGGTGCTGCGCAGGGCAAGCGAAGCCGTCGGCCTGCCGGTTGAGGAGACCCTGCATCTGAAGGCGGTCGAGCGATACCTCGACCACTGGGCGCCGGTGAGCCACGCACGTGACGACGCCCGCACGACCCTCCACAGCCTGAAGGACCGTGGCCTTCGCACCGGACTGCTGTCGAACACGCACTGGCCGCGACAACAGCACGAGGAATGGCTCGCTCGCGACGGCCTGCTCGACCTCCTCGACGAGCGCGTCTACACGAGCGACCTCGAGCACGTGAAGCCTCATCCCGAGGCGTTCGGAGCGTTGCTGGACACCCTCGGCGTCAACCCGGCTGATGCGGTGTTCGTCGGAGACCGGCTGCACGACGACATCGCCGGCGCGAAGGGGCTGGGCATGCGCGCCGTCTGGGTCCGCAACGACGTGGTGCCGCCGTACGACGTCGAGCCCGACGCCACGATCGATCAGCTCGGCGAGCTCGTCGGGGTCGTCGACGGCTGGATCGCCGCGGGCTGACCGGGGCGGCCGGGGAACGGGAAGGCGAATGGCGCGAAGTCCGCCACCGCCCAGCGGGTCTGCCAGTCGGCCGCGTCGATCAACGCCCCGATCATCAAGGCCCGCGCCGGCGAGTCGGGGCGACTCGCGGCGATGACGGCGTAGGCCGCCGAGGCGACCGTGTTCTCCAGATGCTGCGCCAGCCTGCGCGCGCCCGACGGGTCGGTCACGGGATACGGCAGCCGGTACGCGGGCTCGGCCGTGACGGGCGTGCGCCCGGCGGCGTGCACCAGCTCGGCCAGCCGGTCCCGCAGGTCTTGGTGCTCCTGGAGGCGCTGCAGTGCCATGGCCGGCGTCGCCGCGGCATTCGTCTCCTTGCCGGCAGTCAGATGTGCACCGAGCACGCCGTAGCCGTAGATCACCTGGTACTCGATCGCCAGCGCACGTTGCAGCGCTTCCACCAGGCTCATTGCGGACTGCCGAAGAACTGCCCACCATCCGATGCCTCGAAGGTGTTGTGGCACGCCGCGATGCTTGCGAGCAACGCGGCGTGGCTACCGTCAGCAGCGGCCAGTGCGCTCCCGCGCAGCCGTCGCGCCGACACCCGCCGCTGCCGGTCGAACCGGCGCTGGAGTCCGTTCTTGTGCGCGCTCGAGTAGTCGTCGATCGGCGCGGAAGGCGTTGCCGTGGCCCCTGCGTCACCGAGCGCCTTCTGCAGGGCGGCGAGATGGGCGGCATGGACACCGCGCTCCTGCTCCCGTACGTCGCCGAGGTCGGCGAGCCGGCCCAGCATCAGGAGCAGCTGCTCCTCGTCCGCGACCGCCTGCTGGAGCGCGTCGGCGTCGGCGCTCGCGTGCGGTGCCGGAGTGGTGCCGCTCACCGACCGGTGGGGCCGGCAGGCAGCGAGGGGGAACGCCAGGGCTCCGAGCAGGACCGCGCGCCGGGTCAGCCGAGGATCGCCGCTCATCGCGCACGAGTCTGTCAGCCGCCTCACTAGGTAGGCTGGGCGCGGCACGATCGCGTTCGCGCGGACAAGAGAACAAGCGGGAGGTGGCGTCATGGCGGCGATCTCCCGGCAGCGGGTCCGCGACGTGGTGGAGCCGGCCGTCGCCTCCGCCGGCTACGACCTGGAGGACGTGACCGTCACGGCTGCGGGCCGTCGCAGCGTCGTCCGCGTCATCGTCGACCGTGACGCCGGCGTCGACCTCGATGCCGTCGCCGAGGTCGCCCGCGTGGTGTCCGACGCGCTGGACGCCGACGACCCGACCGGCGACTCGCCGTACACCCTCGAGGTCAGCTCGCCGGGCGTCGACCGTGCCCTGACCGAGCCACGCCACTGGCGCCGGGCGGCAGGCCGGCTGGTCAAGGCGAGCGTCCGCGACGCTGCCGACGTGACCGGTCGCGTCGTCTCGACGGACAACTCCGGCGTGACGTTCGACGTCGACGGTGCGCAGCGCGACGTCCCGTACGACGCCCTCGGACCCGGCAAGGTGCAGGTGGAGTTCAGCCGCCCGGGCGCGACGGCAGACGCCGCGGACGACGTGGAGGAGGGCGACGAGGGATGAACATCGACGTCACTGCTCTGCGCAGCCTCGTCCGCGAGAAGGACGTGTCGTTCGACACCGTCGTCGAGGCGATCGAGAGCGCGTTGCTCGCGGCCTACCAGCACACCGAGGACGCTCACCCCACCGCGCGGATCGAGCTCGACCGCAAGACCGGCGAGGTCAGGGTCTGGGCGCAGGAGCTCGACGAGGACGGTGTCGTCGCCCGCGAGTGGGACGACACACCGTCAGGCTTCGGCCGGATCGCGGCGATGACGGCGAAGCAGGTCATCGTCAGCCGGCTGCGCGACGCCCAGCACGAGTCGACCTATGGCGAGTGGGCCGGCAAGGAAGGCGACATCGTCAGCGGCGTCATCCAGGCGCATGCCGGGGTGCGGCCGGACGGTCCTGTCTTCATCGACCTCGGCGGCGTCGAGGCCGTCCTGCCACCGCCGGAGCAGGTGCCGGGGGAGCGCTACGTCCACGGCGAGCGGCTGCGGTGCCTGGTCGTGCAGGTCCACAAGGGGCTGCGCGGCCCGCAGATCACGGTCTCGCGGACCCATCCCAACCTGGTGCGCAAGCTGTTCGCGATGGAGGTCCCGGAGATCGCCGACGAGACGGTCGAGATCTGCGCGGTCGCTCGCGAGGCGGGCCACCGGACCAAGATCGCCGTGCGGTCGAAGAACCCGTCGGTGCGTGCGCGCGGCGCCTGCATCGGCCCGCTCGGTGCCCGCGTGCGGGCGGTGGTGACCGAGCTGCACGGGGAGAAGATCGACATCATCGACTGGGACGCCGACCCGGCGCGCTTCGTCGGCAACGCGCTGTCGCCGGCGCAGGTCAGCTCCGTCACGGTCGTCGACGCCGCGGCCAAGGCCGCCCGGGTCGTCGTACCGGACTTCCAGCTGTCCCTTGCCATCGGCCGGGAGGGGCAGAACGCCCGGCTGGCCGCCCGCCTGACCGGTTGGCGCATCGACATCCGCCCGGACAGGGAGCCCGCAGGGTCCGATTCGGCGCCCGCGCCGTGAGGCAGCGGGGTCGGCGCCCCGCGACTCCCCGGCAACAGGGTTAGACTCGAGCGTGATTGAGCGTGCGGAGCCGGTGCGCACCTGTGTGGGCTGCCGGACCCGTGCCGCGAAGTCGGAACTGCTGCGTGTCGTTGCGGTCGAGGGATCCCTGGTCCCGGACCCGCGGGGCAGGCTGCCGGGGCGCGGAGCGCATCTGCATCTCGACGGCGAATGCCTCGTGATGGCGCAACGACGGCGGGCGTTCGGCAGGGCCTTGCGGCTCGACCGGGCACCTGACGTCGCCGCCGTCGCCGCGTACGTCGCGCAACACGCAAGTCCACCAATCGCCGAAAGGGCGGACGACACACGATGAGCGCTCGATGAGCCAGCACCGATGAGCACCGCCGTGCAGTAACGACGGCCTTGCGGTAGAGCAACCGCGGGCCATGAAGGAGAGAAGTGGCCAAGGCCCGCGTATCTGCTCTTGCCAAGGACATCGGCAAGTCATCCAAGGAACTCATCGAGTGGCTCAACGCCAACGGGGAGTACGTCAAGACCCCGTCCTCGACCGTCGAGGCGCCCGTCGTGGCGAAGGTGCTCGCCGCCTTCCCGAAGATCGAGAAGGCCGAAGCTCCGGCCAAGAAGACCGCGGCGAAGAAGACCGCTGCCGCCGCGCCGCCCGTCGAGGCAGCGCCCGAGCCTCCCGCCGCGCCGGCGGAGCCGGAGGTGGCGGCGGCGCCTGAGCCGCCGTCCGCGCCGGAGGAGCCGCTGGCGCCGGCCGCGTCGGCGACGCCGGCCGCACCGACCGCGCCGCCGGGTGCGCCGCGGCCGCCGGTGCCGGGCGTCCCGCGCCGTGGCAACAACCCGTTCACCAGCCGCGACCCCGGGACGACGGCGATGCCGCCGCGACCCGCGGGGATGCCCCCGCGTCCCGGCATGCCTGCGCGGCCCGGCCCCGGCATGATGCCGCCGCGGCCCGCTGCGGGCCGTCCCGGTGCTCCGGGTGGCCGTCCCGGCGGCCCGGGTGGTCCCGGCGGTGGCTTCGGCGGACGAGGGCCTGGTGGTCCCGGTGGCCGTCCCGGCGGCCCGGGTGGTCCCGGCGGTGGCTTCGGCGGACGAGGGCCTGGTGGTCCCGGTGGCCGTCCGGGTGGCCCCGGTGGCGGTGGCGGTGGCTATGGCGCCGGCCGGCCCGGTGGCGGTCCCGGCGGCGGTCCGGGTGTGGCCGGCCGCCCGGGCGGTGGTGGCTTCGGCGGTCGTCCGGG
The DNA here is from genome assembly GCA_035695045.1 of Mycobacteriales bacterium. Classification (GTDB taxonomy): domain Bacteria; phylum Actinomycetota; class Actinomycetes; order JAFAQI01; family JAFAQI01; genus DASSKP01. The sequence goes on from DASSEX010000013.1 coordinate 32,445, forward strand.
TGGTCCCGGCGGTCGTGGCCGTGGCGCGCCGACCCAGGGTGCGTTCGGTCGCGGACCGGGCGGACGCCCTGCTCGCGGCCGCAAGTCGAAGAAGCAGCGGCGCCAAGAGTTCGACAACATGCAGGCGCCGACGATCGGCGGCGTCCAGGTCCCGCGCGGCAACGGCGAGACCATCCGGCTGCCCCGTGGCGCCAGCCTCGCCGACTTCGCCGACCGCATCGGCGCCAACCCGGCGTCGCTCGTCCAGGTCGTCTTCACCCAGCTCGGCGAGATGGTGACGGCGACGCAGTCGGCACCGGAAGAGACGCTGCAGCTGCTCGGCACCGAGCTCGGCTGGGACGTGAAGATCGTCACGCCCGAGGAGGAGGACGCGGAGATCCTGTCGCGGTTCGACCTCGAGTTCGACGCGACCGAGGACGAGGAGGACCTCGAGCCGCGCTCGCCGGTGGTCACCGTCATGGGTCACGTCGACCACGGAAAGACGAAGCTGCTCGACGCGATCCGCAAGGCCAACGTGCAAGCCCGCGAGGCCGGTGGCATCACCCAGCACATCGGCGCCTACCAGGTGCACACGACGGTCGAAGACCACGACCGCACGATCACCTTCATCGACACCCCGGGTCACGAGGCGTTCACCGCCATGCGTGCCCGTGGTGCGCAGGTCACCGACATCGCGATCCTGGTCGTCGCCGCCGACGACGGTGTGATGCCGCAGACCATCGAGGCGCTCAACCACGCGCAGGCCGCCGACGTCCCTGTGGTCGTCGCGGTCAACAAGATCGACAAGGAAGGTGCCGACCCGGCGAAGGTGCGCGGGCAGCTGACCGAGTACGGCCTGGTCGCAGAGGAGTACGGCGGCGAGACGATCTTCGTCGACGTGTCGGCGGTTACCGGCACCGGCATTCCTCAGCTGCTCGAGTCGGTCGTCCTGACGGCAGACGCCGCCCTGGACCTTCGCGCGAACCCGAAGCGCCCCGCCGAGGGTGTCGCGATCGAGGCACACCTCGACCGGGGACGCGGCCCGGTGGCAACGGTGCTGGTGCAGCGCGGCACGCTGCGCATCGGTGACTCGATCGTCGCGGGCGACGCATTCGGCCGCGTTCGCGCGATGCTCGACGAGAACGGCGACCAGGTCGATGAGGCGCCGCCCTCACGGCCGGTGCAGGTGCTGGGCCTGACCAGCGTGCCCGGTGCCGGCGACAACTTCATGGTCGTCCCGGAGGACCGCGTCGCCCGGCAGATCGCCGACCAGCGGCAGGCGCGCGAGCGATTCGCCGAGCTCGCCAAGGGCCGCGGCCGGATGACCCTCGAGGACGCGCTGCGGCGCATCCAGGAGGGCGCGATCGACCAGCTCAACCTCATCCTCAAGGGCGACGTGTCCGGTTCCGTCGAGGCTCTCGAGGACGCGCTGCTGGGCATCGACGTCGGTGCCGAGGACGAGGTCGGGCTGCGCATCATCGGCCGGGGTGTCGGTGCGATCACCGAGAACGACATCAACCTCGCCAAGGCCTCCGATGCGGTCATCATCGGCTTCAACGTCCGGCCCGAGGGCAAGGCGCGAGAGCTCGCCGACCGCGAGAAGGTCGACGTCCGCTACTACTCCGTCATCTACGCCGCGATCGAGGACGTGGAGAGCGCGCTCAAGGGCATGCTCAAGCCGGAGTACGAAGAGGTGCAGCTCGGCACCGCCGAGATCCGCGAGGTGTTCCGGTCGAGCAAGGTCGGCAACATCGCGGGCTGCATCGTCCGGACCGGCACCATCGTCCGCAACTCGAAGGCGCGGCTGGTGCGCGACGGAGCCGTCGTCGCCGACAACCTCACCATCTCGGGTCTGCGTCGCTTCAAGGACGACGTCACCGAGGTGCGTGAAGGCTTCGAGTGCGGTATCTCGCTCGGCTCCTACAACGACATCAACGTCGACGACGTCATCGAGACGTTCGAGATGAAGGAGAAGCCCCGCACCTGATGTATGTCGGGACGGCGGAGTTCGACCTGCTGCTCGGTGACGTGCACTCGTTGAAGGAGAAGCGATCCATCGTGCGCCCCATCGTCGCGGAGCTGCGGCGGCGTTTCGACGTCGCCGCAGCCGAGGTGGGCCGTCCCGACCTGCACCGGCGGGCAGCGATCGGCGTCTCGGTCGTCGCGGGCGATGGCGCGCACTGCCGCGACGTGTTGGACGAGTGCGAGCGTTACGTCGCCGGTCGCCCGGAGGTCGAGCTGCTGTCGGCACATCGGCGCCTGTTCGGGCCGAATGACGAGGACTGAGGAGGACCGGTGGCTGACCAGGCCCGGGCGCGGCGGATGAGCGTGCGCGTCCGCGAGATCGTGGCGGACGTCATCGAGCGGCAGGTCAAGGACCCGCGGCTCGGGATGGTGACGGTGACGGATGCCCGCTTGACGCCGGACCTGCGCGAGGCGACCGTCTTCTACACGGTCTGGGGTGACGACGCCGTACACGCCGACACGGCGGTCGCGTTGGAGAGCGCCAAGGGAGTCATCCGCAGTGCGGTCGGCCGCGGCACGGGTCTGAAGCACACCCCGTCGATCGCCTTCATCGCCGATGCCGTCCCGGAGAGCGCCCGCCACATCGAGGACCTGCTCGCCCAGGCCCGCGCCGCCGACGAGGAGGTCCACCACCTGGCCGAAGGCGCGCAGCCTGCCGGCGAGGCCGACCCCTACCGGCACCCCGACGCGGACGACGAAGCATGACCGACGCGGCCGTGTCGCTGCCCGACGCACTGTGGGCGGAAGCGGTCGCGCTTCTTCGTACGGCGTCTGACGCGACTCTCGTCTGCCACGTCGCGCCCGACGGTGACGCGCTCGGCTCGATGCTGGCGCTCGCGCGCGTGCTTCGCCGCCGTGGTGTCGACGTCACGTGCACCTGGGGTGACGAGCGATGGTCGGTGCCGGCGTCGTACGAGTGGCTGCCCGGCATCGAGACGGTTGCCCGGCCGGCGGATGTCGCGCAGACGTCTCCGACCGTCCTGGTCGTGCTCGACACCGGTAGCCGCGACCGCCTCGGTGTGCTGCAGCCGCTCGCTGACCGCGCCGGTGCGATCGTCGTGCTCGACCATCACGCGCACAACGCGGGGCTCGGCGGGCTGCATCTCGTGGACTCCCGTGCCGCCGCGACGGCGGTCGTGGTGGAGGAGCTGATCCGCCGGTTGGGCGAGGACCTCGACGAGACGACGGCGACCTGTCTCTACACCGGTCTCGTCACCGACACCGGTTCGTTCCAGCACTCGGTGACGACGCCGGCCGTGCATGCGGTGGCCGGGCGGCTGCTCGCCGCGGGGGTCCGCCCCGACGAGGTCGGGCGACGGCTCTGGGGGACGAGGCCGTTCGGGTTCGTACAGGTGCTGGGGGCAGCGCTCTCGCGGGCGACGCTGGAGGGCGACGGTGCCGGGGGGCGGGGTCTCGTGTGGACCTGGACGACGGCCGCTGACCTCGACGCCGCCGGCATCGGCATCGACGAGATCGAGCCGATCATCGAGGTCATCCGGCAGGCGGAGGAGGCGGACGTCGCCGCGGTGTTCAAAGGAGACGTCGACGGGACGTTCCGCGTCTCCACCCGGTCACGCGGCGCCACGGATGTGGGTGCGGCCTGCGCAGCGCTCGGCGGCGGCGGCCATCGGCTTGCCGCCGGGTTCACGTCGAGAGACGACGTCGACACGACGATCGCGAAGCTCCGGGCTGCGCTCGATGACGCTCCAGCCCCGACGTGACGACGACGGTTGACGGCATCGTCGTCGTCGACAAGCCCACGGGTTGGACATCGCACGACGTGGTTGCCCGTATCCGTCGGCTCGCCCGGACCCGTCGGGTGGGCCACGCGGGCACGCTCGACCCGATGGCGACCGGTGTGCTGGTCATCGGGGTGGGCAAGGCGACGCGACTGCTCGGTCATCTCGCCGCGCACGACAAGGACTACGACGCGACCATCCGGCTCGGCGTCACGACGACGACCGACGACGCGGACGGCGAGGTCGCGTCGACGACCGATGCCGGCGCTGTCAGCGACGCCGCCATCCGGGTCGCGATGACGGCGCTGACCGGAGAGCTGGAGCAGGTGCCTTCCGCCGTGTCCGCCGTGAAGGTCGACGGCGTGCGTGCCTACGCCAGGGTGCGGGCAGGCGAGTCGGTCGAGCTCAAGCCGCGGCCGGTCCACGTGGCTCGCTTCGAGCTGCGGGAGCGGCGTGGTGACGACCTCGACGTCGGCGTGACCTGTTCTACCGGCACCTACGTCCGTGCGCTCGCGCGCGACCTCGGTGCGGCCCTGGGGGTCGGAGCGCATCTCGTCGCTCTGCGCCGGACTCGGGTCGGCGGTATCGGTCTCGACCGAGCGCGGACGCTTGACGACCTCGAGTCGCTGGCTGCTGACGAGTCGTTCGCGTCGGCAGTCGTCCCGTTGGCGGACGCAGTGGCGACGGCGTTCCCGCGATGGGACGTGGATGCCGAGGGGGCGCGCCGCATCGCACTCGGTCAGCGGCTGTCACCCCACGGCCTGCCGAGCGGACTCGTCGGCGCCTTCGCCCCGGACGGGACACTGGTCGCGCTGGTCGAGGAACGCGACGACGCCGTACGTCCCACCGTGGTGTTCGCAGCCCCCGGCAGCGACGCTGACGACGGTTCGTGACGCCGGTCCGTCAATGGAGAAGCAGCTTGACCGACAGCAGCCCGCAGGCGAGCGCGAGCCCGATGGTGGCATTCGCCAGCAACTGCCCTGCAGGAAGTCTTCGACGCAGGCCGCCGACGATCTCGAACACGATGACGGCAGCCGCGGCCGTCCACACAGCGGCTTGCATCGCGATGGTCAGAGTCGCGCCCGCCCCCCACGCCACGAGCAACGCGACGAGCGGGATGGCAGCGCCCTCGGCTAACGGCCACTCCTCCCCGAGCGCACCCACCAGCGCACGCCCCGCGCGATCGCGTGGGCCGTCGGGCCCGAACCGTTGCCCGAGCCAGTGCGCGTAGCCGTGCGCAAGCCAGTAGCTCGCAACGGCGATGACGGTCGCGGTGACGACACGCGGATAGGTTTCGGCGCTCGGATCCTCCGCGGCGACGATGAGGCCCGCGGCGATCGTCCCGTAGACCGTGTTCTGCGGATTGCGCTCCGGCTCGATCCACTTGTAGAGCCGCTCCGGCAGGTTCATGTCCGGAGCACGTTGGCGAAGATGAGCCACGCGAGCAGCGACTTCGCGCTCAGGCTGAGGACGACGTAGCAGACCTCGCCGTGCAGGTAGTCGCGCCACCAGCCGACCTGTGCGTACTGCAGCGCCATGTTGAGCGCGAAGCTGAAGAAGAGCACGAACTGCACGATCGTGATGGCATAGACGAACACGGGAACGTTCTGCGGCTGCGCCACGTAGAGGGCGATGAGCGCCCAGGGCACCAGTCCGATGACCGAGCCGAACCAGAACGCACTCCAGTCCGCCCGCCCCGGCCGCTGCTGACGTTCCATCAGCAGCCCGAAGAGGATCATCGCGGTGTTCGCGGCGAACACGGTGACGACAGCGGCGAGGTCGCGAATTCCCACGAAGAGCCCGATGAGGCTGATCATGATCGACGCGCTCACCGAGTATTCGATCCACCTGACGTAGTTCGTCCGGCGCTCGAGCCCGCGCTCGTACCAGCTGTGCAGACGGGGAGCAGCCACGAGCGCGTGGTCGATCGCAGCGAGCAGCAGGAAGACGGCGACGACCGGGCCGATCCGCACCGCGAAGATCTGCTCCGGCAGCGTCGGCTGGATCGCCCGAACAGGGTCGTCGCGCAGGTAGGAGGCGCTCACCGGCAAGGCGAGACCGTTGCTCGCGGCGAGCATGTAGAGGCCTTCCGCGGCGAGGAAGACGGCAGCAGCGACGTTCAGCCGGCGCAGTCGGCGGTAGCGCGCCGGTTGTGGCAACGCCGCAGCTGTCGCCGCTGCGCGGTCGGCGGACACTGCGGCCTCCCGGTGACTCGCTTCCCTCGAGGCTCCAGGAGGCCGGCGCTGTGCGTCCAGGGACTGAAGTCCCTGACATCACCGGTCGTCACGAGGGGCCGTAGGTGCCCGTCGAGGTCTGGCGAAACAGCGGGACGTGCGGTGGCGCGAACGTGAGTACGCCGAAACCGACCATCATCAGCGCGGCGAGGGTCATCGACACCCGGAGCGGCACCTCTCTTCCGGGCGCCAGGAGAAGGCGATAGCTCGTCCATTGCGCGAGGCCGACGGCAGCGAAGAACGACGCGATGTCGACCGCAACCACGCTGCCGGTGCCGAACGCTCCCGTGTAGGTGTAGAAGCAGGCGACGATGAAGACGCATCCGGCAGTGATCCCGACCACCTTCGACCACCACAGGCGGCGCCAGTCACCCAGCCACCTCATCTCCACCACGCACAAGACGGTCATCGGGACGGCGACCAGCTTGAGGTGCTCCCACACGCTCTCGTTTGCCGGCGCGAGCACTGCGACCACCCGATTGCCGCCGGACCAGTCGTAGACGAAATGCCACAGCACGCCGGACAGCGCGACGGCGAGGCCACCGACCGTCTCGACCTGTCGACGGGACACCGAGGGCTCGCGCGTGTTGCCCACGTCGCGATGACAGCGCGTCGGTCCGCGTGGCGCCAGGGTCGTTCGTCACCGTCCGGTGCTTCAGCGACCCAGCGGTCGTAACCTTCCGCCATGGCATACGTCGAGGGCCGTCTTGTCTACGACGCCGACTCCCACATCCACGAGCCGCCGGGATACGCCGAGCGGTACGCCGACCCCGACATCAGGGCACGGCTCGCCGAGCGGCTGGAGGCGTTCCGCAAGCCGCCCGGCGTCGAAGAGGCGATCGCGAAGCAGCACGATCCGGAGTTCCGCGCGAGGGACGCCGAGGAGATCCTGCTGCGCAAGAACTCGCTGGCCGTCGGTGCTGTCATCGCAGAGGACCGGGTGCAGGCGCTGGACCTGCTCGGTTTCGGCGCCCAGCTCGTCTTCACCACGACGTACCTCGACCCGCTCCGCGAGTTTGACGTCAACGCCGAGGTCGAGATGGCCTACGCGATGGCGCGTGCGCACAACCGCGGCATGGTCGACTTCTGCAGCGTCGACCCGCGGCTGCTGCCGGTCTGCTACGTGCCCTTCGCCGACGTGGACCGTGCGGTCGACATGACGCGCGAAGCGATCGAGATGGGAGCCGCCGCGCTGAAGATCGCGTCGCATCCGCCCCGTCATCACTCGCCGAGCCATGTCGGTCTCGACCGCGTGTGGGCGCAGGCGCAGGAAGCCGGTGTGCCGGTCGTCTTCCACGTCGGTGGCGAGCAGCCGATGAACCCGGTCTACAAGAACAACGGCCTGCCACCGGTCCCCGACTTCCACGGGGGCGACACCAACTTCACGTCGGTGTCCTACATGGCCATCCCGTATGCACCGATGCAGACTCTCTCGACGCTGATCATCGACGGTGTTCTCGACCGGTTCCCGCAGCTGCGCATCGGTGTCATCGAGCTCGGCGCCGCGTGGCTTCCGGGTCTCATGCGGTCGATGGACTCCGCCGCCGAGGCGTTCCGGCGTAACGAGGAGCGGCTGCAGAAGCTGTCCCTGTTGCCGAGCGAGTTCGTACGTCGCCAGGTGCGCGTGACGCCGTACCCGCATGAGCCCGCCGGCTGGATCGTCGAGAACAGCGGAGTCGAGATCCCGATGTTCTCCTCCGACTACCCGCACGTCGAGGGCGGCCGCAACCCGGTGAAAAGGTTCGACGCGAGCCTTGCCGGTTGCGGCGAGGAGATCACCTCCGCCTTCTACGCCGGCAACTTCGCCGACCTCATGGGTCCGACCCTCGTCCGACAACGGCCCCGGCCTGACACGCAGCTGCGGTTGAGTGCGACGCAATCCCCCTTACCGATGGAGGAGTTGGGGGGATTACGTCGCACTCGACAACTCGACGGACCGACCACTCCGTAGGGTGGCGCCGTGCAGGTGTGGCGTGGTCTCGAAGCCGTTCCGGCCGACTGGCCAGGCTCGGTCGTGTCGATCGGCGTCTACGACGGCGTACATCGCGGCCATCGGGTGATCCTCGACCGCGCCGTCGCGGAGGCCAGGGCTCGTGACGCCGCCAGTGTCGTGGTGACCTTCGACCCCCACCCGGCCGCGGTCGTGGGACGTCCGGTGCCCTTGATGCTCGGGACACTGCACAACCGTGCGCGCTGGTTGGCCGAGATCGGCATCGACGCGTTGCTCATCCTGCCGTTCACCCGTGAGCTCTCGGAGCGCTCGCCGGAGGAGTTCGTCCAGCTCGTGCTCGCCGACCGCCTGCACACGGTCCACGTCGTCGTCGGCGAGAACTTCCGGTTCGGGCACAAGCAAGCCGGCGACGTCACGCTGCTGGCCGAGCTCGGGACGAAGGTCGGCTTCACCGTCGACGCCGTCGGCCTGGTCCGCGGCGCGGCGGAGCCGTTCAGCTCGACGTTCATCCGCAACCGGCTCGCCGACGGGGACGTCGAGGCCGCCGCGGAGGCGCTCGGCCGACCGCATCGGGTCGAGGGCCCGGTCGTCCGCGGGGACGCGAGAGGCAAGCAGCTGGGCTACCCGACCGCCAACCTCGACGTCCTCGATGGGATGGCGGTGCCCGGCGACGGCGTCTATGCGGGCTATCTCGTCCGCTACCCCCTCACCGACCACGTCCGGGCGTCCGGCGAGCGGATGCCGGCCGCCATCTCGGTCGGCACCAACCCGACCTTCGACGGCACGGAGCGCCGCGTCGAGGCCTATGTCCTGGACGCCGACATCGATCTCTACGGCGAGCACGTCGCGATCGAGTTCACGCACCGGCTGCGGGGGATGATCCGGTTCGACGGCATCGAGCCGCTGGTCGAGCAGATGGGCGAGGACGTGCGCCGGACCCGGGAGCTCCTGGCCGTCCTGTAGTCTTGACCGGACATATACGTCTGCCCTCGTGGCCAGGCCGCACGATCTCGTGCGGTACAGCCCTGGGGCCGGATGACACCAGGAGAACTCCGCGTGGCCCTCGACAACGCCGTCAAGCAACAGATCATCAGCGAGTACGCAACAGGCGAAGGCGACACCGGCTCTCCCGAAGTGCAGGTCGCGCTGCTCAGCCGGCGCATCAGTGACCTGACCGAGCACATGAAGGCCCACAAGCACGACTTCCACACCCAGCGTGGTCTGCTGCAGCTCGTCGGCCGTCGCCGTCGGCTGCTGCGCTACCTGGAGCAGAAGGACGTGCAGCGCTACCGCGCGCTGATCGAGCGACTCGGTCTTCGCCGCTAGCTTCACCACCCGCGGCGCCGTCTCGCGCCGAAGGTGAGCGCCGGTCCTCGGTAGTGGCGCCCGCGGCCCCCTGTCAGACGGCAGAGCAGCCCGAGCGCTTCGATCGAAGACCGGAGCCCTCTCCGGCGAGGCGGTGCCCCTGATGACAGGAGGCGCCCCTTGACGGGCACCAACACCTTCGGCGACACCGTTCAGTTCGCCGAGACCACGCTCAAGTCCGCCCTCGGCGAGCGCACACTGCGCTTCGAGGCCGGGCGACTTGCCCAGCAGGCCGCCGGTTCGGTCGTCACCTACCTCAACGACGACACGATGGTGCTGTCCGCGACGACGGCGTCGAAGAACCCGAAGGACCAGCTCGACTTCTTCCCGCTGACGGTCGACGTCGAAGAACGGCAGTACGCCGCCGGCAAGATTCCCGGCTCGTTCTTCCGTCGTGAGGGCCGGCCGTCCGAGGACGCGATCCTCACCTGCCGGCTCACCGACCGGCCGCTGCGCCCGTCGTTCGCGAAGGGCCTGCGCAACGAGATCCAGATCGTCTCGACGATCATGGCGCTCAACCCCGACCACCTGTACGACGTCGTGGCGATCAACAGCGCTGCGTGCAGCGTGCTGCTCGCGGGCCTGCCGTTCAGCGGCCCGGTCGCCGGCGTACGTGTCGCGCTCATCGACGGCGAGTGGGTGCCCTTCCCGACCCATTCCGAGCTCGAGCGTGCGGTCTTCGACATGGTCGTCGCCGGCCGTGTCGTCGAGGGCGGCGACGTCGCGATCATGATGGTCGAGGCCGAGGCCACCGAGAACACCATCGAGCTCGTCCGTGGCGGCGCGCAGGCGCCGACCGAAGAGGTCGTCGCCGGCGGTCTCGAGGCGGCCAAGCCGTTCCTCAAGCAGATCGCCGAGGCACAGCAGGAGCTCGCCAACAAGTCGGCCAAGCCGACCCGCGACTTCCCGGTCTACCTCGACTACGGCGACGACGTCCTCGAGGCCGTCACCGCCGCCGTGTCCGGTGAGCTGTCGTCGGCGCTGACGATCGCCGACAAGCAGCAGCGCGAGACCGAGCTCGACCGGGTCAAGGAGCTGGCGAAGGAGAAGGTCGGCCCCGACTTCGAGGGCCGCGAGAAGGAGATCTCCGCCGCCTACCGGTCGCTGACCAAGAAGCTGGTCCGCCAGCGCATCATCAGCGAGGGCGTGCGCATCGACGGCCGGGGGCTCAAGGACATCCGTCCGCTGTCCGCGCAGATCAACGTCGTGCCCCGCGTCCACGGCTCCTCGCTGTTCGAGCGCGGCGAGACGCAGATCCTCAACGTGGCGACCCTCAACATGACGCGCATGGAGCAGATGATCGACACGCTGTCTCCGGAGACGCGCAAGCGCTACATGCACCACTACAACTTCCCGCCCTACTCCACCGGTGAGACCGGTCGAGTCGGTTCGCCGAAGCGTCGCGAGATCGGCCACGGTGCTCTCGCCGAGCGCGCCCTGATCCCGGTCGTGCCGAGCAAGGAAGAGTTCCCCTACGCGATCCGCGTGGTCTCCGAGGCGCTCGGGTCCAACGGCTCGACGTCGATGGGCTCGGTGTGCGCGTCGTCCCTGTCGCTCATGGCGGCGGGCGTTCCGTTGCGCGCACCGGTCGCGGGCATCGCGATGGGCCTGATCAACGAGGGCAGCGACTACGTCACCCTGACCGACATCCTCGGGGCAGAGGACGCGTTCGGCGACATGGACTTCAAGGTCGCCGGCACTCGTGACTTCGTCACCGCCCTGCAGCTCGACACCAAGCTCGACGGCATCCCCGCTTCCGTGCTGGCGGCGGCGCTGCAGCAGGCGCACGAGGCGCGACAGACGATCCTCGACGTCATGGCCGGCGCGATCGCCGAGCCGGGCGAGATGTCGCCGTTCGCGCCGCGGATCATCACCGAGAAGATCCCCGTCGACAAGATCGGCGAGATCATCGGCCCCAAGGGCAAGATCATCAACCAGATCCAGGCCGACACCGGCGCGGATCTCACGGTGGAGGACGACGGCACGATCTACATCGCCGCCGTCGACGGCGAGAAGGCGGAGGCCGCCCTGCGTGCCGTCCGCTCGATCGTCTCGCCGCAGCTGCCCGAGGTCGGCGAGCGTTACCTCGGCACCGTCGTGAAGACCACGACGTTCGGTGCGTTCGTCTCCCTCACCCCGGGCAAGGACGGCCTGCTGCACATCTCGCAGATCCGCAAGATCGTCGGCGGCAAGCGGGTCGAGAACGTCGAGGACGTGCTCCCGGTCGGTTCCAAGGTCCAGGTGCAGATCGCCGAGATC
>DASSEX010000014.1:0-26056 GCA_035695045.1 Mycobacteriales bacterium
GGTGTGCACCGGCAGGCGGCCGAGCTTCGCGGTGACGACGTACTCCTTCGTCGGTCCGGCGCCGGGCGACGTGATCGTGAGCCGCGGGCCGGACGTGCCGTTGACGACGACCGAGTCCCACATCGGTGTCGACAGCTCCCACGCGTCGACACCCGGTTGCGCCTTGTAGAGACCGATCGTCGACAGGACGTACGCCGCCGACATCGTGCCGGCGTCGTCGTTGCCGGGCAGGCCGTACGGCGTCGACGAGAAGACCTGCGTCGCGGCGTGCACGACCCGGGCGGTCTTCGCCGGTTGCCCGAGCCAGTCGTAGAGCCACGGGGCCTGCAGGTCGGTCTCGTTGGCCGGCGTGTACTGGTTGCCGACGTAGTAGACGCCGAAGAGCGACGCCTGCGTCTGCGCGAGGGGCACCACCGGCGCGGCCTGGCTCTCGGCCGGCGTCGCGCAGAACTCGTCCAGCCGTTGCGTCATCGTGCTCGCGCCGAGGGTGTCGCGAAGGCCTGCGACGTCCTGCGGCACCAGCCAGAGGTACTGCCAGCCGGTGCCCTCCTGCCAGCCCTCGGAGAACATCGGGTCCCACAGCGGGCCATCACCGGCGGGCGTCGGTGACGCCCACGAGCCGTCCGAGTTGCGCGGCCGCAGGAACCGGGTGCCGTTCTTGTCGAACAGGTTCTTCCACGACTCGGCGCGTGCGCGGAACTCGGCGACCTCGTCCGCAGTGCCGTACGACGCCGCCAGGGCGGCGACGCTCGCGTCGTCGATCGCGTACTCCAACGTCACCGCGGCGCCGCGGTCGCTGTGGTCGTACGGGATGTAGCCGAGCGTCAGGTAGTCGCCGAGGTCGCTTCGCGGTCCCGTGGCAGTGCGCGCCTGATGGAGAACCGCGGCGTAGGCGCGTTGCGCATCGGTGCCGGTCAAGGCTCCATCGGTGACGAGCGCGGCGAGGGTGGGCGTGCCGGAGTCGCCGCCCATGATGCTGTAGTCGCGGTTGCCGCGGACCCACTTCGGGATGACACCGCCGTTCTGGTCGGTGTCGTCGAGGAGCGAGATGCCGACGTCATGGGCGACGTCCGGTGCGATGAGCGTCAGCAACGGTGTCTGCGTGCGGTACGTGTCCCACAGCGACAGGTCGGTGTAGTGATGGTGCCCGGGCGCGACCGTGCGGACGACACCGTCGAAGCCGAGGTAGCGGCCGTCCGCGTCATCGAAAACGTCCGGCATCAACAGTGCGTGGTAGAGGTTCGTGTAGAAGGTCTGTCGCTGGCCGGCCGCGCCGCCGGTGACGTCGATCGCGTGCAGCCGCTCGTTCCACGCATGCTTCGCGGCTGCTGCCACGTCGTCGAACGACGTGCCGTCCGGGGCCTCTGCCTCGAGGTTGCCGTCGGCACCGGTCGGGTCGACGTACGAGATCGCGATCCGCGCGCCGACCACGGCATCGGTGGTGGTGTCGAAGGTGACCCAGCCGCCGGCACCCCTGCCGCTGACGTCGGAGCCGTCCGGGCTCAGCGTCGAGCCGAGCCACGTGCCGTGGGAGGTGAACGGCCGATCGAAGCGTGCGGTGAAGTAGACCGTCACGCCGCCGCTGCCGGGAACCGTGACGCTGCCCCGGACGGTGCGATCATCCGCGATCTGTAGCGCGCCGGTCTGGACGCCGTCGTTGTCACGACTCACGTCGAGCAGCAGGTTGGCCTGGGTCGTCGACGGGAAGGTGAAGCGCTCGACCGCCGTCCGCGTCGTCGACGTCAGCTCGGCCTTCGTCTGGTAGCGGCTCAGCGTCGTCGCGTAGTAGCCCGGCTGCGCCGTCTCGGAGGCGTGCGAGACGGGCGACGCCCACTGGCTCGGGTCACTGGAGGTGACCGCGCCGGTCGTCGGCATCATCGGCAGCTCACCGCCGATGTGGACACCCGCTCCGCTGAAGTGGGTAAGCGCGAAGCCGTGGACCTCAGGGTCCTGGTAGCCGTAGCCGACGTAGTTGACCGGGTCGTCGCCCTCCGGCGTCGTGGTGATCGGACCGGGGGTCACCATGCCGAACGGCAGGCCGGCGGCGACCGTGACGAAGCCCGGGCCGAGCGACCCCGCGAGAGGGTTCACCAGCGACGTCAGGTCCTCCGAGCTCTCCGGCCCGGCCAGCGTCGGCACCGCGGCGAGGCCGGCGAGCACGGCCATGACCGACACCAGGGACCGCAGGCGCATGCCAGGAACTTCGCCGGGGCCCGGCTGCATCCCTGCCCGAACCGGGGTACAGCACCCTCGTGCCCGCGCGCCCCGCCCTCGACAACTTCCAGCGCCGCCATCGCTGGCTGGGGCTGCCGATCGCGGTGGTCTACAAGTACGTCGACGACCAGGGCAGCTATCTCGCGGCCCTGATCACCTACTACGGCTTCCTGTCGCTCTTTCCGCTGCTGCTCCTCGCCGCGACCATCCTCGGGTTCGTGCTCAACGGCGACAGCGCACTTCAGCAGAAGCTGCTCGGCTCGGCGCTGCGACAGTTCCCGATCATCGGCAAACAGCTGACGACCAACATCCACGGCTACCGCGGCTCCGGCGCCGGCCTCGTCATCGGCCTTCTGGTCGCGATCTACGGCGGGCTCGGGATCGCCCAAGCCGGTCAGAACGCGATGAACGTCGTCTGGGCGGTGCCGCGCAACGCGCGGCCCAACCCGCTCATGGCACGAGTGCGGAGCCTGGCGCTGCTCGCCACACTGGGTATCGGCGTGCTCGTCACGACCGCGCTGTCGGCGGCCGGGGCGGTCGCCCATGACTGGTCCAAGCACCAGGGCCTCGGGGCGACCGGTGTGGTGCTGGTGATCGCGGCATCGGCCGTCGTGAACATCGGGTTGTTCCTGGTCGCGTTTCGCTTCCTCACGACACACGACATCGGCTGGCGCGACATCTGGCTCGGCGCCGTCGTGTCGGCGGTCGCGTGGCAGGTGTTGCAGCTGGCCGGCGCCTACTACGTGGCGCACGAGCTGCGCGGCGCCCAGGAGGTGTACGGAACCTTCGCCCTCGTGCTCGGTCTCATCGCGTGGATCTACCTCGAGGCCGTGGTGTTCGTCCTCGCCGCAGAGCTCAACGTCGTCGTACGACGTCACCTGTGGCCGCGCGCACTGCTGACGCCGTTCACCGACGACGTCGACCTGACCCGGGCCGACGAGCGCGCGTACGGCAGCTACGCGAAGGCGCAGAAGGCCAAGGGCTACGAACACATCGACGTCGAGTTCAACCCGCCGTCCGGATGACGGCAGGATGCGGGTCATGAGCGAGTTCGACCAGATCCGGTACGACGTCCAGGACCGCATCCTCACGATCACGTTGCACCGGCCGGACAACCTCAACGCGTTCACGCCGGTCATGAAGCGGGAGATGGTCGCGGCGTTCGACGCCGCGGACGCCGACGACGACGTCCGCGCGGTCGTCGTGACCGGCTCCGGCCGCGCCTTCTGCGCGGGCGCCGACCTGTCCGGCGGCGGTGACACCTTCGACTACAAGCGACGAGGTGGCACCGCGACCGAAGCGCCACGCGACGGCGGCGGGGAGGTCAGCCTGCGAATCTACGAGATGCGCAAGCCGGTCATCGGTGCCATCAACGGCGCCGCAGTCGGTGTCGGCGTGACGATGACGCTTCCGATGGACGTCAGGCTGGCCGCCGACAACGCGAAGTTCGGCTTCGTCTTCAGCCGCCGAGGCATCGTGCCGGAGGCCGCCTCGACGTGGTTCCTGCCGCGGCTCGTCGGCCCGAGCCAGGCCGCGGAGTGGCTGATGACCGGCCGGGTGTTCACGGCTGAGGAGGCGCTTGCAGGCGCTCTCGTGCGCAGCGTGCATCCGGGCGACGAGCTGCTCGCGGCGGCGTACGGCATCGCGAGGGAGATCGCCGACAACGCGGCGCCGGTCAGCGTCGCGCTGGCCCGGCAGATGATGTGGCGCGGTCTCGCGGCGGCAACGCCGTACGACGCGCACGTCACCGACTCACGCGCGATGCACGCGACGGGGCAGGCCGCGGACGTGCGTGAGGGCATCGCGTCGTTCCTCGAGAAGCGACCGCCGCAGTTCCCCGGCCGGGTGAGCACCGACGTCCCGGACGTGTTCAGCGGCAACCCGCCGCAGTGGGCCAAGACCCTCGGGTGAGCGTCAGCTCGTCAGTGCGGCTCTGGCGCCGGCCGCCTTGACGGCCGCGGACAAGGTCTCGAGGTCGAACGCGCCCTGATGGCGCCGGCCGTTGACGAAGAACGTCGGCGTGCCGGAGACACCGGAGAGATCCGCGCCGTCGACGTCGTTGGCGACGCGCGCGGCGTACGCGCGCTGCCGCAGGTCCTCGGCGAAGCGATCGGTGTCGAGCCCGAGCTCCTCGGCGTAACGCACGAGATCGCCGAACCGCAACGCGTCCTGATGCTCGAAGAGCAGGTCGTGCATCTCCCAGAACGCACCTTGAGCGTGTGCCGCCTCGGTCGCCTCCGCCGCCAGGCGTGCATGCGGATGGACGTCGTCGAGCGGCAGGTGCCGCCAGACATAGGTGATGTCGGTGAAGTCGCGGAGCAGCTCGCGGACGACGGGCTCGGCCTGACCGCAGTAGGGGCACTCGAGGTCGCCGTACTCGACGACCGTCACCGGCGAGTCGACCGAGCCACGGATGTGGTCGCGTTCGGTGTCGACCGGGTCCGCAAGGTCGACGATCGTCGCGGACGTGCCGAGGAGTGCCTGCGCCTTCAACCGCGCCGGCAGGAGGTCGATCACACGGAAGACGCCGAAGGACAGCAACGCGGCCGCGACCGCCGCCGCCAGGACGCCGGCCTTCGCCTCGGCGAGATGGCGCGGGTCGAACGCCAGCGACGCGATCAGCAGCGACACCGTGAAGCCGACACCGGCGGCTGATCCCGCGCCACCGACCGAACCCCAGCCGACCGGCGGCCGGAGCCGGCCACGACTCAGGCCGGTGACGACCATCGACGTCAGGGTGATGCCCACCGGCTTGCCGACGACGTACCCGATGAGGATGCCCAGCGTCACCGGTGACGTGAACGCGACCGACAGGAAGTGGGCGCTGATCGGTATGCCGGCGTTGGCGAGGGCGAACACCGGCACGATGACGTAGCTCGTCCACGGGTGCCAGAGCGCACTGAGCCGCTCGTTCGGCGAGATCGCGGCCTCGACACCGGCGCGGGCGCGACGCGCCAGCTCCGGTGTGGGCTGCTCGCGGAACAACCGGAACTCCGCCGACGCGCGCTCGAGGTCGACCCGGGCTGCCGGATACGCGTAGGTCAGCAATCCCATGGCCAGACCCACCACGAGCGGGTCCACCCCGGAGCTGACCATCGCGACCCAGATCGCGATGCCGAGGACGGCGTACGGAAGGCCTCTCCGAACATGCCGCGCACGGATGACCAGGACGACCACGAACAGGCCGGCGGCGATGCCGAGTGATCTCATGCTGATGCGGCCGCTGTAGGCGAGGGCGATCACGAGCAACGCGACGATGTCGTCGACGACGACAACCGTGAGCATGAAGGCGCGCAGTCGGTCCGCGAACCGCGGGCCGACGAGAGTCAGCACACCCAGCGCGAACGCGGTGTCCGTCGACATCGCCGCGCCCCAACCGTGCCCGGCCGACCCGCCGGAGTTCACCGCCAGGAAGATCAGGACCGGCAGCAGCATGCCGCCGAGGCCCGCAAGCAGCGGAAGTGCGACGCGTCGCAGCTCCCGCAGCTCCCCGAGATCGGCCTCCCGTCGCGCCTCCAGCCCGACGACGAAGAAGAAGAACGCCATCAACCCGTCGTTGACCCACCGACGAAGGTCCATCGCCAGTGACCAGTGGCCGAGCCGCACGGTGAGATCGGTGCGCCACAGGGCGTCGTACGACGTCTGGTCGATGTTGACCCAGAGCAGTGCGGCCACGGCCGCGGTCAGCAGGACGAGCGAGCTGCCGCTCTCCGTGCGCAGGAAGGCGCGCATCGGGGTGTTGGCGATCGACGCCCAGCGCGTGCTGCCGGTGACGGCTGCGTCGTCGGCCGAGGTCATCGCATGCCGGCTCGGTTGGCGACGGTCAGCAGACCCGGCGCAGCCGGCCGGTGTCGATGTCGAGGATGAACCCGCCGACCGCCGTGTCGGCGAGGTACGGCGACGAGCGGACGCGTTGCACGTCGAGGCGGACCGCGGCCTCCTGGTCGGTCGTCGTCAGGAACGACAGGCTGCGGGTGTCGGGTCCACCGGCCTCGCGGACTGCCTCGTGCACATCGTCCTCGGTGCCGCCTGCCATCCGGCAGCGCGTGTGCTGCACCACCATCACGCGCTCGACGCCGAGCAGGTACCTGGCGAGGATCAGCGTGCGCAGGACGTCGTCGGTGACCCGGGCGCCGGCGTTGCGCAGGATCTTCGCGTCGCCGGGACCGAACCCGAGCATGCGCAGCGGGTCGATCCGCGAGTCCATGCAGATGAGGACGCCGACGCCTTTGGCGGCCCTGGCCTCGAGGCCACCGAAGTCGTAGCCCGAGGCGTACTCGGCGTTGGCGGAGAGGACATCGGCGAACGGGTCGAGGTCAGCCACGTCCGCGAGCCTAGGCGGCGGCCGCACCACGCCTGCCACCACCCGACCCGGCGGCTGGGCTAGCCCCTTCTGACTATCTCGTTACGCCGACCGAACCGACCGGAACGGCCGTGCAGTCGATACCTGCCGATGCCGATAACACGGATAGTCGTCAGGCGATGCAGTGGACTGGGGGGCGGGAGATGGCTGACGGCGGCCCGAGGGCCGCCGCCAGGGCCGGGCTGTCGGTGGACATCCGGGTCTGGCGGCGCATCGGCATGCGCAGCCGCCTGCTGCTCGCCGGCATCGCCTGCGTCGTCGTCACGTCCACGCAGGTCGCCGGCGCCAACCAGACCGCCGCGGTCCTGATGATCGGCGGGCTGGTCCTCCTCGCGCTCACGTTCGGTGCCCGGTACGTCGCCGCGGACGCCTCCACGTCGTGGCGTCGAGGGTGGTGGTTCGTCGGCGTCTCCGTGGGCATCTTCGCGCTGGCCTCGGCGCTGCGGGCCGGCAACCTCGTCTACACGACCGCGATGCCGCTGCAGGTGGTCAGCCTCGTCGCCAACGCCTTCGGCTTCACGGGCCTCGTCGTGCTCATGCACCACCGGGCGCCGCGACGGACCGTCCGGGCAACGCTTGAGGCACTCGTCGTCGCCGGCTGCGTCGGCTACATCGGCTGGGTGCTCACCGTGGTCGCCGGCGGCACCGCCAGCCTGTCGCTGGTCCTGCTGAGCGCCAACGCCGCCAACGCCTGGCTCGCCGCACGACTGCTGCTGCTGGGCTCCGACCGCCCCGTCGTCCTGAGCATGCTCGCCGCTGGTTGGGCCGGCAAGCTTGCCGCGAACTTCGTCGCGTTCACGCTGGCCAGCGCCGGTGGCGTGAACGGGCGCGGCCTCGCCACCATCCAGCTGTGGGTGCTCGGCGCGTGGGTCTTCGGCGCGCTGCACCCATCGCTCGGGAAGCGGTTCGGGGTAGTGCGCGAGCGCGACGTCAACGACGTCAACGCGCGTGCTGCGGTCTTCGCCTCGTCGGTGTTGATGGTGCTCGCGATCATCGGCCTGCAGGTGATGTTCGGCTCGAACACCAACGTCGTGTTCATCGGCGGCGCGGTGCTGCCGATCGCCGTCGTGCTGCACATGGCCTACCAGATGTTCGACCGCACCCGGGTCGAGTACCGCGCGACGCATGACGGTCTGACCGGGCTGCCCAACCGGCGCGCCTTCGAGGACGGCATCGCCGCGGCGCTCGAGGCAGCGGACGCGGCGCCCTTCGCCGTGGTCGTGCTCGACCTCGACCGCTTCAAGAGCGTCAACGACAGCCTGGGTCACAGCGACGGCAACCTCGTGCTCACGGCGGTCGCGGAGCGGCTGCGCGGGGAGATGCGCCTGCCGGACCTGGCGGCACGCATCAGCGGCGACGAGTTCGCGCTGCTGCTGCACGGCGTCGACGACTCGATCGCGGACGCTGCCGCGGGCGCTGTCCTCGACACCTTCGCCGAGCCGTTCGACGTCGCCGAGCGCGAGGTGTTCATCAGCGCCAGCATCGGGATCGCCGTGTGGCCCGAGGACGGTGCCGACGGCGGCGAGCTGCTCGGACGTGCGGACACGGCCCTGCACGAGGCGAAGCTGCGCGGCCGTAACCGCTTCGTGCGCTACCGCCGCGGCATGTCGGCGCGTGCAGACCTGCGGCTGGCGCTGGAGAGCAGCCTGCAGACGTCGATCGAAGCCGGCGAGATGGCTCTGCACTACCAGCCGCAGATCTCCCTCGCCGACGGTCGCGTCGTCGGGTTCGAGGCGCTGGCGCGGTGGCGGCACCCGGGCGTCGGGTTCATCTCGCCCAGCGCTTTCGTCACCCTCGCCGAGGAGTGCGGCTTCATCCACGCGCTCGGCGCCTGGGCGATCGAGGAGGCGTGCCGGCAGATCGCCGCCTGGCGTGCCGCCGACCTGCCGGTCGTGCCGGTCGCGGTCAACGTCTCCGCACACCAGATCACCGCCGGCTCGCTCGCCGACGTCGTCGAGCGTTCGCTGGCGACGTACGACGTGCCCGGCGAGCTGCTCGAGATCGAGCTGACGGAAAGCGTGCTCGTCGACGACTTCGCGCAGGTGAGCGACTTCCTCGACAGGGCGCAGCAGCTCGGCGTCCGCACCGCGATCGACGACTTCGGCACCGGCTACTCCGGGCTGCGCTACCTGGCGCAAATGCCGATCGACACGTTGAAGATCGACCGGTCGTTCGTCTCCGAGCTGGGTGAAGGCGGCTCCGACAAGGGGATCGTGCGTGCGGTCATCGGACTCGCTGCGACTCTCGGCCTCGAGGTCGTCGCCGAAGGCGTCGAGACGGCGGAGCAGGCGCGCATCCTGCGCGGCTACGGATGCGACCGTATGCAGGGCTTCCTCGTCAGCCGCGCCGTCGCGGCCGACGACGTCCCGCGGCTGCTGCTGACCGAGACGCTGATGGCCTGGCCGGACGAGTCATCCACGCCGATCGTCGCCGAGATGCCCCCCGTGTCGAGCCCGCCGGCGGATCGCCGGGTGACGGCAGTGCTGGAGGCGGTGTGCCGGTCGGACGTGCCGGCAGTGCTGGACGTCGACGTCGTCGAGTCGGTCATCACCGCGCTGCATGCCCGACCTTCGCGCCGCCGCCCTGTCAAAACGACCTCAGCCGCCTGACAGACGCGCGCCAGCATGTGTTGAGTGCGACGCTTTCCCCCTTGCGAGTGCCCTTCGAGGGGGGATTTCGTCACACTCAACCATCGGGGATGTCTGCCAAGCAGGGGGTGCGAGACCGACCACTCCAGGCGGCGGCGTGAGGGGCGTCACGACGCGCACGGGCCGAACGTCACTCGCCGTGGTGGCGCGCCCGAAGGGACTCGAACCCCTAACCTTCTGATCCGTAGTCAGATGCTCTATCCGTTGAGCTACGGGCGCTCGGACGCGGCATTCCTGCACGCGGCCGGTGACCAGGGTACCGGAGGCCGGACGCGGCCGTTTCGCTGTCGGCGTACGGCCGAACTCTTGCGGCGCCCAGCCGACGCAGAGAACCTCGACGTATGGACATGCAGCGCGCACCCGAGTGGCGCCCTCTCGGCTTTCCCCTCTCGCCGGAGGAGCCGCGGCAGCCGCGCCTGCCGGTCTTCTACGAGCCATGGGACGAGCCGGCGCCCGACGATGTCCATGGGCAGCTGCTCGCTCGTCGCGTCGTGCTGTTGACCGGGACGCTCGACGGACCCACGGGCGAGGCGGCGAGCGCGCGGTTGCTGCTGCTGGACCAGCGCGGCGACGAGCCGATCAGCCTGCACATGTCCTGTCCGGACGGCGAGCTCGACGCGACGCTCGCGCTCATCGCGACGATGGACCTCATCGCCGCCGACGTGCACGCGGTCGCGGCAGGAACCGTCAGCGGCGCAGCTGTCGGGGCGTTCGCAGCCGCCACGCAACGCCGGGCCCACCCGCACACCACGTTCCTGCTGTTCGAGCCGAAGGCGGACCTCCGCGGCGGCGCCGACCAGCTCACCGCCGCCGCCGACCAGCACCGGCACCAGCTGCAGACGCTGGTCGACCGGATCGCCACCGCCTGCGGCCGGTCGTCGGACGACGTCGCGGCCGACCTGCGGACCGGACGGCTGCTGACCGCACAGGACGCCGTCGACTACGGGCTGGTGCAGGACCTAACGTCTGCGGGGTGACCGCTCTCGACCGGTGGCGCACCGAGCTCGCGTCGTGGGCGATCCCTGACGCAATCCTCGCGAAGGCGCCGGAGCCCCCGTGGGGATTTCCCGTCGAGCTGTTCCGGGCGGACGTCGACCAGCACGACAGCCCGTCGCGCGACGTTGCGCTCGAGGCGTTGCCGGTGGGAGGAAGCGTGATCGACGTCGGTTGTGGTGGCGGTGCGGCGAGCTTCGCGCTGGTGCCCCCGGCGGCGCATGTCGTCGGCGTCGACTCGACCCCGGACATGCTGACGGAGTACGCCGCCGAAGCGGAGCGGCGAGGTGTCGAACACCAAGAGGTCGGAGGCACCTGGCCTGAGGTCGCCGCGAAGGCTGGGGCCGCGGACGTCGTCGTCTGCCACCACGTCTTCTACAACGTCGCCGACCTGCCGCCGTTCGTCGAAGCGCTCGTCACTGCGGCGCGACGTCGCGTCGTCGTCGAGCTCACCGCGAGCCATCCGCTGACAGCGACCGCACCGCTGTGGCGGCACTTCCACGGCATCGAGCGACCCGACGGGCCGACGGCTGACCTCGCCCTCGAGGTCCTGCGCGAGATGGGCATCGCCCCGCAGTCGAAAACGTGGTCTCGTCCGCCGCGTGACGTCCCTCGGGATGCCTACGTCCGGCTCAACCGCCGTCGGCTCTGCCTGCCCGTCGAGGCAGAGCCGGAGGTCGACAGCGTCATGGGTGAGCCGTCGGCGTCATGGCGCGACGTCGTCACGATCTGGTGGGACGTCTAAGCCACGAGATGCGTGACCTGCTTCACCGGTGAGGCGGCGATCGCGGACGCGCAGAAGCGGTCGGTCACCCACTTCTTCTGCGAGAACAGGGCGGTCTGGTCGGCGTAGTGCGGATCCGTCGGATCGGTCGACAGCGAGTACGTCAGGATCGTCCGCGCGTCGGGGCACGCGGTGTCGTGCCAGGTGACGACCTGCACGAAGGACGACCCACCGTCCGGCTGGGTCAGCCCCTTGCCGTCGACCCAGGTGTCCCAGATCGCGTTGAAGTCGCCGTTCGGGTCGCCGGTGCCACCGTGGATCGGGTAGCGCACGCCGTTCTTCTCGACGTACTGCACCTGACCGACCGGGACGTCGAGCGGCAGCTTCGCGGACCGCAGGTCGTTGATCGCGTCACCGAGAGCCTGCGGGACCTCAGGGTCCGCGGTGTTGAGGCCGTTCGGCGTGTGCACGGCATCGTTGGCGTCGAACTGCGTCTTCCACCACGGCGCGACGTGTGCAGCGTTGTACGCCGTGTTCTGCGTCGCGCCGGACAGGTGGTCCCAGAACCGGCGGAAGAGGATCGCGCCGCGCGAGTCGAGGTTCTCGTGCAGGTCCCACTTCTTCAGCACGGTGCAGGCGTCACCGATGGCGACCGGACCGTTCGACGACGGGAGGTACCCGGGACCGGACGCATACTGCTCACACATTCCGACGAGGTCGTCGCGCGTCATCTCGCCCGCGTACTGGCGGTCGCTGAAGACCTCGTCCTGCATCCGCTGCCGGGTGAAGCCGCGCTTCGCGTTGGCCGCCGTCATGATGAGGCCGATGCGCGTGCGCAACGTGCGCGGTGTGCGCTCGTCGCCGATGATGCGCGCGAAGCCCTCGAGCGGGTGGTTCGGGTTGGACAGCCAGTAGCTGTCGTTGGAGTTGGTGACGTAGTCCCACCGGAACAGGTGCGGCAGGTGCGACGGGCCGAAGAGTCCCGGCTCGATCGCGTCTTTGTCGGTCGCCCAGTCGCACGACGTCCGCGACCCGTCGAGCACGGGCAGGCCCAGGTAAGCGAACGTCGCCTGTCCGAGAGCGGTGTTGCACTGCTGCGCCAGCGAGTTGGGCACGTTGGGGATCGCGCCGATGTCGGCGTACAGGGCGTGACCGCCCTTGTCCGCGACGATGGTGTTGACCCACGGGATGCCTTCGTACTTCTTCAGCACCCGAAGCTCGGCCGCCGCGCTCGGCGCCTCGTCGGTGGCGAGGAAGTGGTTGAAGACGCGGAAGTTGTCGGCGTTGGCGTCGCGAATCGCGAAGGCAGTCGTCAGCGTCCACGGCAGCGGGATGCCGACAATGTTGTTGAACACGGGTCCGTAGCGCGTCCACCACGTCGAGTGTGTCTCGGTGGTGAGCTTGCCATCGCTGCCGCGGACGACGACCTTGACGGTGCGCTGCTGCATCTTCGTCGGGGTGCCGTCGACGAGGTACGACGTCGGGTCGCCGGGGACCAGCGTGAGCTGGTACGGCGTGAACCGGAAGGCGGTCGACACGGTATGGCTCCACGCCATCGTCGCGTTGTGGCCGATCAGCACCACCGGCACACCGAAGAGCGAGGCGCCGGTCACGTTGACGACACCCGGGATCGTGAGCTGCGCCTGGTAGAAGCGCTCGGTGTCGAGCCACGGGAAGTGCGGGTTGCCGAGCAGCAGGCCGTGCTTGTGGTCCTTCGTGCCGGCCTTGCCGACAGCGACGGCGTTGGACCCCAGGCCGCCCATCGACTGGTGCCAGCCGACGGCGAGCAGCTTGGCCGCGGCCTGCGGGTCGAGACCGGCGACCGGCGAGGGGTTGCTCGGCGACGGCGGCTGCGCCTCGGCGATGCCGGGCATCACGACGTCCTCGCCGGCGAGGAGGACGAGCTGGTAGAAGCGCAGGTAGGCGTCGCTGATCGTGATCGGGTGCACCCACGCCTTGCCGTGGCAGGCCGGGTCCGTCACGCCGCGCGCGCCGCCGATGTCGTGCAGCCAGCGGTTGTAGCCGTCGACATAACCGCGCACCGCCTGCTTGATGTCCGCCGTCGGGCCGTACGGCGCCGGCCGAGCCAGCAGGTGGTCGACGATGTGCGTCTGCTGGATGGTCTTCCAGAAGATGTCGGAGTCGAGGTTGCTGACGGTCACGCCGTTTCCGCGCATCTCGTAGCTCGCGTCCGGGCCGAACCACCGACTGCGCTTGCCCTCGACCGTCACGTAGTCGGCAGCCATCGTGCAGAGGTTGTCCTGGGCGAACGCATAGCCATAGCCGTAGCCGAGGCTGGCGAAGTTCCTCGCGACGATGTGGGGGATGCCGTACTCGGTGCGGGTGATCGTGACGTCGTACCTGTGCCGCGCGGAGACGGCGTGCCCTCCGGCGACCGCGGGCATCGCGGTGAGAGCCAGGGCCGACGCGACGGCGGCGAGGAGCAGGCGGCGGGGCATGGTCGACCTTTCGTGAGCCAGTCCCCCCGGCATCTGCGAACTACGACACCGGCTGCGGGATCTCCTGCCTCACGACGCTCCGCTCTTGGCGTTCTTATGCGGCCTTGCGGGAGTTCTCGCGCAGCGGGCGCAGACCGGCTTCCAGCCGGGTGAGCTCGTCGAGCATGGCGTCCGCCGACGTCTCCATCACGTCGTTGGCGTGCACCCGTCCGTCGTCGGCGAGGAACTGCGCGAAGAACGGGATGTTCACCGACTCGACGACGGGCACCATCCGCAGCGTCGTCACGACCTGCTTCAGCTGCTGCACGGCGCGCGTGCCTGCCGCGACACCACCGTAAGAGACGAATCCGACCGGCTTGTCGCGCCACTCGTCGTGCAGGTAGTCGATCGCGTTCTTGAGCGCTGCCGGGTAGCCGTAGTTGTACTCCGGCGTCACCATGACAACGGCGTCCGCGCGGTCGATCCGGGCGCTCCAGTCCTTGGTGTGCTGCTGCGTGTAGCGGCGCAGGCGCGGATGGTGCGGCTCGTCCATCATCGGCAGAGCGAGCGCGGCGAGATCGGAGACCTCGACGTCGAAGCTCCCGTGAGCGCGAGCGCGGTCGACGAACCACTCCGCGATCGGCAGCCCGGCACGGCCGGGACGGGTGGAGCCGACGATGACGGCGAGACGGGGCACGGTCTCCTCCTCGAATGTTTGCGTGAGCAACTACCTTCCCGCAACGCCCATGAGTAACCGCCCATTCCGGTCACGCCAGGCAGCGCAGCGGCTCCCCGCCGTTCAAGGTGATCATGTCCGCGAACGCGGACAGCACGTCAATCGGAGCCCCGCGCTCAGCGCCGGCCAGCTCGGCCATGGCCCGGTGCAGGTTGCCGACGATGCGCTCACGATCGTGCAACTCCGCGAACTCGCCGAGGTCGGTCTCGCGCGCGGCGTCGAGCGGCGACACCCCCGCCTCGCGCGCCTGCACCGCCACGTCACGGACGAGCCGCAGGTAGCGCTCGACGTCATCGATCGCGGCGGGCCCGCAGACCTCGCCATGGCCCGGGACGATGGTCGTCGCGCCGATCGCCCTCAGGCGTTCGCAGGCTTCGATCGCACCGTCGACCGACCCCATCAACACGAAGGGTGTCCCGCCGTTGAAGACCAGGTCGCCCGCGAACAGCACCTCATCGTCGGGGAGCCAGGCAACCACGTCGCCCGTCGTGTGCGCGGGCGTGCCGATGTAGCGCAGCTCGACTCGCCGCTCGCCGGCGAACACGTCCAGTCGGTCGTCGAAGACGACGGCCGGCGGCCGGATCTCGAGGTCGCCCCACTCGACTGCCCCGAACACGGGCTCCAGCCCACCAATCGCCTGTGCCCGCACGGCCTCCCGGCAGTTGCGATGACCGATGACATGTGCATCGGTGAACAGGCAGTTGCCGTTGGTGTGGTCACCGTGGTGGTGAGTGTTCACCAACGTGTTCACCGGTGCGGCCGTGTGCTCTTCGATCGCAGCAAGCAGCGCCCGCGTGCGCCGCTCGGTCGAGGTCGCGTCGATCGCGACGACGTCGTCTCCGCCTCTGATGAAGCCGGTGTTGTTCAGCCACCAGCTGCCGTCGGGCTGCACCCACGCGAACACACCATCGGCGACCTCGACCGTGTGCGCCGGTCCCCCCGCCTCATGCGCGTGTCCACTCATGCCGTCACTCAACCACCGAGAGAAAGCCCGCCGGTACGCCGTCGACGAGCCACACTCCGTTGTCGGAGACGTAGAACGCACAGCCGGCCTGCTGCATCGCCGCTGCGTCCACCCGCAGCACGACCGGGCGGCCGTGACGCGCACCGACCCTGCGGGCCGTCTCGACGTCAGCCGAGAGGTGCACGTGATGCCGGCCGCGCGGCTCCAGGCCGGTCGCGAGAATGGCGGCGACGGACGTGGTACCGGTGCCGTGGAACAGCACGTCCGGCGGAGTGGCCGGCGGCAGGTGGAGCTCGACCGGTGTGGAGTGACCCTGCCGGGCGCGGATCATCGTCCGCGTCTCATCGAAGCCGAAGCGTTGCTTGTCGTTGCGCCGGACGACCTCGTCGAGCTCGTCACGGCTGAAGGCGAACCCGCGCGCCGCGCAGGCCGCCAGCAGGTCGTCGACCGCGACCCAGCCTCCGGGCCGCAGCGTCAGACCGAGCCGCTCCGGCTGGTGCCGCAGGTGCCGGGAGAGGTACTTCGAGACCCGCACCAGCCGGCGCGAGTCCATCGGTTCGTTCATGGCGGAGGCTCGGGGATTTGAACCCCGGATGGGCGATGAACCCAAACCGCATTAGCAGTGCGGCGCCATAGACCGGACTAGGCGAAGCCTCCTCACGGCCGTCGCCGGCCGCGCGTGGCTCAGGTTATCCCAGCTCCTCGACCGTCAGATCCCCATCGGCGTACTCCTTGCGGATCACCTTCTTGTCGAACTTGCCGACGCTCGTCCGCGGCACCTCCTGGATGAAGGTCCACCGCTCCGGCAGCCACCACTTCGCGACCCGCTCGGACAGCCAGTCGCACAGCTCCTGCGCCGTGACGGACTCGCCCTCCTTCACGACGACCGCCGCGAGCGGCCGCTCCTGCCAGCGGTCGTCCGGGACGCCGACGACGGCCGCCTCGCGCACGGCCGGGTGCGCCATGAGGGTCGACTCGAGCTCGACCGACGAGATCCACTCACCACCGGACTTGATCACGTCCTTCGCCCGGTCGGTCAGCGTGATGTATCCGCGCGGGTCGATCGTCCCGACGTCACCCGTGCGCAGCCAACCGTTGTCGAACTTCTCCGGGTCGTCGTCGAGGTAGTAGGCACCGGTGACCCAGGGTCCGCGGACCTCGACCTCACCGACCGCCTTGCCGTCTTGCGGCAGCACCTTGCCCTCGTCGTCGACGACACGTCCCTCGACACCGAAGGTCAGCCGTCCCGCGGTCGTGCGGTAGTCCCACGCGGCCTCTTCCGACAGGCCGCGCGGCGTGCGCGCGACCGAGCCGAGGGGCGAGGTCTCGGTCATCCCCCACGCCTGGATGATCGTGATGCCGAACTCGTTGTGGAACGCCTCCATCAGTGCACGCGGCACTGCGGACCCGCCGCAGATGATCCGCTGCAACGACGAGATGTCGTGACCAGGGTTGGCGCGCAGGTAGGTGAGGATGTCGTTCCAGATCGTCGGGACGGCCCCGCTCATCGTCGGCTTCTCGGTCTCGATGATGCGAACCAACGGCTCGGCCTGGAGGAAACGGTCCGGCATGATGACGTCGGCGCCGGCCATGAAGGCGGCGTACGGGATGCCCCATGCGTTCGCGTGGAACTGCGGGACGATCACGAGCGCGATGTCCTGGAACCCCAGCGCGAGGGTGTTGGTCGTCGTCGCCGCGAGAGAGTGCAGCCACATCGAGCGATGCGAGTAGGCGACACCCTTCGGGTTGCCGGTGGTGCCGCTCGTGTAACACATCGCAGCGGCGGACGTCTCGTCCACGTCGGGCCACTCGTACGACGTCGACGCCGCCGCCAACGCCTCGTCGTATCGCACGATCTCCTTGCCCGCAGACTCCAGCGGAGAAGTGTCACCGTCGCCGGCGACGAGAACCGCACGAACGCTCTTCATCTCCGGCAGGACGCGCGCGAGCAACGGGATCAACGACGAGTCGACGATGACGACCTCGTCCTCCGCATGGTTCGCGATGTAGACGACCTGCTCGGGAAACAGCCGGATGTTGAGGGTGTGCAGCACGGCGCCCATCGACGGGATCGCGAGGTACGCCTCCAGGTGTTCCTGGTTGTTCCACATGAAGGTGCCGACACGCGCGTCGCCCTTCACCCCGAGCGACGTCAACGCGTTGGCCAGCCGGTGCGAACGTTCGGCCACGTCGCCGAAGGAAGCACGGCGGCTGCCGTCCTCGCCGGCCGTCACGACGGACGAGTCGGAGAAGACCGCTGCGCCGTGACGCAGGATCGAAGCGACGGTCAGCGGGCGGTCCTGCATCGTGCTGCGCACTTGTTGCCTCCGCGGGTCAGCGGGCGCCTGCCATGGCGCGTGCACGCATTGTGACTGTGGCTCGCGTCACACACAAAAACCGCCCCTGCAGGGGTGCTTGCACGGGTTAGCAGACGACGAATCGGGCATACCGAGAGTGCACGCGAAAACGACCACAGACATGAAGCTGGAAGGACGCGAGAAGACATGCGAATCCCGCGTATTGACCCCAAGGACGCCACCGGTCTGTTCGACAAGGTGGTCGGCCTCGGCAAGGAGATCACCGGTGAGGTTTTCGACCGGCAGAACCTGATCGAAGCCGGCGAGGCACAGCAGGCCAAGGGCACCGAGAAGCTCAAGGCGATCCGCGAAGAGGCCAAGGCCGAGGGTCACAAGGCGAAGGCCCGGTCGCTCGACGCCAAGGAGCGCGCGGCCCAGCGAGCCAAGGTCTGACCCAATCGCCGAATAGCGGCCATAGAAGGCCGACATGTAGCGATTGATGTGCAGCACATCTGAGAGGAGCAACCGCCATGGGCGTCATGGAAGAGCTGAAGGGCAAGGGCAAGCAGGTCGTCGGCGACATCACCGACAACGATGCGCTGAAGACCGAGGGCGAGGCGCAGGCCGACAAGGGCGCCGAGGAGCGCAAGGAGACCGAGGCGCGCGCCAAGGCCCAGGCCCACGAGAAGAAGGCCGAGATGCACGAGCAGAAGCAGGAGCTCGCGGAAGAGGCCTGATTCTCAGCAAGACCCAGCACAACGGGGGCGGCCCCGGAGCGCAAGCTCCGGGGCCGTCTTTTTGTATCTCCGGTCGATCTCAGTCGACGGTGAGCTGCACCGTCGGCGACGCTCCTGCGGCCCGGCCGTCCATCGCGTCGACGACGACGCGATAGGTCTTCACGCCGGCGACGCTGGGCGTCACGGTGAAGGTGTACGCGCCGAGGTCACTCGTGGTCGTGGTCTGCTGCAGCTGCCATGCGCCCGAACGCCACCTCTCCAACGTGACGGTGACACCAGCGACAGGCGGATTGAGGGCGCCGTTGAGCACAGCCGGCGTGCCGGCGGGGATCTCCGTCGGTGTCGCCGTCAACGTCATCGCGGTCGCGACGAGCACCGTGGAGCGTACGTGTGCGGACTTGGTGCCGACCGGTGCGTTGTAGACCGCGCGCACGTCGTCGTTCTCGGTCGGCAGCAGCGGCGTCGATGCGCGACCGTTCGCGTCGGTCACGACGCTGACGGGGCTCGACCATGTGCTGGTGCCGACCGGCCGGGTCTGGATGTTGATGGTCTGGTTCGCCATGGCCGCGCCGGTGTCCGGGCGGGTCAGGGTGACCTGCACGGGCATCGTCTGTCCGTAGACGATCGCCGTCGGCATGCTCATCACGAGCTTCGTCGGGATCATCGGCGTCACGGCAGCGCTCGGCAGCGACGCGGCACCCGTGCCGACGCCGTTGATCGCGCGGACGGTGAACGTGTACGCCGTCCCGTTCGTCAGGCCCGTCATGGTCGTGCTGAAGTGCGTCGAATCGACGACGACCGACGCTCCACCGGGCGAAGCCGTCACGCGGTAACCAGTGATCGCTAGCGAGCCGCTGTCACCGGGCATCCACGAGATCGTGGCGCGGCCGGCAGCGGCGCGCGCCGTGATCGACTGCGGCGGCCCCGGCACCTGCGCGGGCCACGACGTGGCCGGGCGGCCGTCGGACAAGGACTTCCACGACTGCGACGTGGAGATGAGCTTCGACATGTCGACGTACCCGCGGATGCCGCGCACACTCGCGGTCGACGTGTACTGCCAGAACGCAGCGGGGGTGCTGACGCGGCTGCTGTAGCTCGCCATCCACAACGGGTAGCGCGAGAGCGCGACCGGATCGCGCAGCGCGGACGTCCAGAACGACGGATAGGTGTAGAGCATCGGGGTGCGGCCGGTCAGGCGCCGTACCTTCAGCAGGAACGTCTGTGCCCACGTCACCAGCGCACCGGGAGTGAGGCCGCCGGTGAGCTCGAGGTCCAGCGCGGGCGGAAGCGTCCGCGACATCCGCGGCGTCGTCCCGAGCTGACGCACGTAGTACCGCGCCTGCGCGAGGGCGGTCGTGCTGACGGGGTACGCCGGCCGCGCGAAGTGATAGCTGCCGCGGACCATGCCGGCCTTGCGAATGTGCCCGTAGTCGGTCTTGAACCACGAGTTGACGTACGACGTCCCCTCGGTGGCCTTGACGATCGCGAACTCCTTGCCCGACTTCGCGACGCTCGCCCAGTTGATCGCCGCGCCGTACGGGTGCTGGTACGACGACACGTCCGGACCGTCAATCGCTCCGGAGGCAGACGCGCTCGCGGCGCCGACGACGGTCGGGAGGCCGAGAAGCCCCGCCGTCACGAGGGCAGCACAGAGTCGACGCAGGCGGGAGGGAGTCACACCAGTAACAGTCGGCGGTCCCGAGGTCCCGCGTTAGCAAGTCGCGGCCGAATAGCCCGAACGGACGGTCGCGCCGGCGTCAGTCGGGGCTTACCCCGCGGCGCGATCGGTCAGGGTTCGCCGAGGAAATCGAGCAGCAGGCCCGAGATCTCGTCCGCTCGCTCGAGCTGCATCCAGTGGCTTGCACCGTCGATGCGCTCATACCGCCAGGACCCGGCGACATGCTGCGCGGAACCGGTCATCTGCTCCTCGGTCAGCGCCATGTCGCCGCTGCTCCACACGCCGAGCACCGGGGCGCCGACAGGCGGCAGCGTCGGTGGCTCGCCGACCAGCGAGCGCGGATGCGCGTTGGCGCGGTACCAGCCGAGACTCGCGGTGAGCGCCGCGTCGTCCGCGAGCGCCCGCATCCGGTCGTCGACATCGGGATGGCTCGCGAGCATCTCGCGACCGTTCTCGCGGAACCACTGTTCGGCGACGTCGAAGTTGAACAGCAGCATGTACCAGCTGAGCATCCGCTGCCGGAACCCCGCCGCGCGGAACGCGAGCGGGTGACCCACCGACAACACGGTCAGCGACTCGACCTTGTCCGGGACGAACGAGGCCAACCCCCACGCGGCTGCGGCGCCCCAGTCGTGCGCGACGACATGCGCCCGCGGAGCGCCACACGCGTCCAGCACCGCGAGCATGTCGACGACGGTGTGCTTCAGCGCGTACGCCGCGACATCGGTCGGCTTGTCGGAGGCGCCGAAGCCGCGCAGGTCCGGCGCGATCGTGCGGAAGCCCGCCCGCGACAGCGCGGTGACCTGGTGACGCCAGAGGTTGTGATCGTCAGGCCACCCGTGCATGAACAGCACCGGTCGGCCGCTCTCGGGGCCGTCGACGAAGACCTCCAGCCCGACACCACCATCGCCCGTGACGCGCACGAGCGAAGTGTGTCAGCCCGGGATGTTGGCGGGGTCGTCGCTGTACGTGAACTCCTCCTGGATGACGCCGTCCTTGCCGTGGACGACGACCTGTCCCTTGCCGGCCTGCCGCGCGAGGTCCTTCGCGTGCTGAATCGCCAGGTCCTTGTGGTCCCAGGCGCCGAGCTCGCCCTTGTCCTCGTCGCCACCGGAGCGGCTCAGCGTCCAGCCGTTGACATAGGGCACGACATGAAAGACGGCGCGGTCACTCATTCCGACGGAACTCCTCAATTCGGGACGATTCGGACTGTATGGACGGCGTACCCCGTCGATGGCGTCCGACGCGTCGAGGAGTCAGATCACCCGGCGAGAATGGCCGCGCTCCGCTGCCGTCCCTCTTCCGGACCGTCGGCGGACAGTGCGGCGGCGGCGGCGTCGGTCGCCTGCTGGACGGTCACCCGTGCGAGCGCCGCCCGGACGATCGGGATCGACCGAGGTGACATCGACAGGCCGTGCGCACCGAGGCCGACGAACACCGCGGCGAGCAGCGGATCGGACGCGGCTTCACCGCAGACGGTCACGGACCGGCCGGCGACTGCTCCCGCGCGCAGCACGGTCGCGACGAGATCGAGGAATGCCGGCTGCCAGGGGTCGAGCAGGTCCGCGAGCTCGCCGTCGCCGCGGTCGGCGGCGAAGGCGTACTGCGCGAGGTCGTTGCTGCCGACCGAGACGAAGTCGACGACCTGCAGGATGTCGCCGGCGCGCAACGCAGCCGCCGGCACCTCCACCATCACACCGGTCGCAACGACACCGGCCTCTCGCGCTCTGGTCGCGAACCACGCTGCCTCTGCGGTCGTCGCGACCATCGGCGCCATCACCCGCACGTCGGCTTTGCTCTCCCGGGTGGCCCGCGCGATCGCGACGAGCTGGTCCTTCAACAGATCCGGGTGCCGGCGCGCCACGCGCAGTCCGCGCACACCGAGAGCAGGGTTCTCCGGATCGCCGAGCCGCACGAAGGCCGCCGGCTTGTCGGCACCGACGTCGAGCGTGCGCACCGTGACCGGTCGCCCGGCGAACGCGTCGAAGACCTCGCGGTACGCCGCCGCCTGCTCCGTGACCGACGGCGGCTCGGCCCGGTCGAGGAAGCAGAACTCGGTGCGGAAGACGCCGACGCCCTCCGCGCCGGCGGCGAGCGCCTCTTCGACGTCACCCTTGCCGCCGACGGCCGCGAGCAGCGGCACCGGCCGCCCGTCGCGGGTCCGCCCGGGTCCATCGACCGCCGGCGTCGCCGACGACGCACGCCGCGCCAGCGACCCGACGAGCTCGTGGTCGGGGTCGACGGTGACGACGCCTTCCGAGCCGTCCACGGCCACGCGCTGGCCGTCGACGAGCGCACCGACCCCTGCGCACGCGACGACCGCAGGGATGCCGAGGGCCTTCGCCAGCACAGCACTGTGGCTCGTCGGACCGCCACGTTCGGTGACGACGGCGAGAACGCGGGACGCGTCGAGAGCGGCCGTGACCGCGGGCGAGAGGTCGCGCGCGACGAGGACGTAGGGCGTCCCGGGGTCCGGGATGCCGGGGGGCGGTTCGCCGAGCAGCCGCGCGACGACGCGGTCGCGGACGTCGTCGAGCTCGGCCGCATCCGGCGTGCCGCGCAGTGGGTCGGCCGCCCGCATGTCGCGGTAGGCGCCGAACGCCTCCCACGCCGCGCGCGGCGCCGCCCGACCGGTGCGGACGAACTGCCGAACGAGCGCGTCGAGCGAAGGGTCGCGGCTCATCCGCGCCTGCCGGACGAGTACAGCTCCGGAGGCCCCCGCGCGTTGTGCGAGCGCCTCGAGCTCCTCGGCGACGGCTGCGAGCGCCTCGTCGGCGCGCCCCGTCTCCGCGTCGACGTCCACCGGAGCCCCGTCGCGGGGCGGCAGGGCCGGGGCCTGGACCCGCGCGACCGGGCCGACGGCGACACCAGCGCCGACGCCGAGCCCGCGATAGCGCGCCGTCATGCCCCCATTGTGCGTCTTGCGACGGGTCAGCTGTTGGTGAGCTTGCGCTGCTCCCGCCGGGCGATCGTTCCGGTCAACGCCGCGAAACCCGTCGGCGTCAGCCGCGCGAGCCGCCACATCACGCGGAACTTCCCGGGCACGACGAGCAGCGCCTTGTTCTTGGCGATCGCCTCGAGAACGTCCTGCGCAAGCGCGTCGGGCGAGTAGAGCTTGCCCATCTTCTGCGCCGACTCGCGGACCCCGCCTTCCTGCGCGAGCGTCGGCTTGGGCAGGTCGTCCGGCCCCGTCGAGTCGAGGATCGGCGTGTCGGTCCATCCCGGGCAGATCGCCGTCACCTTCACGCCGTAGGACTTCGCCTCCTCGCGCAAGGCGAGCGAGAGACCGACGACGGCGTGCTTCGTGGCGACGTACGGAGTCATGTACGCAGGCGGGATCAGGCCGGCGATCGAGGCCGTGTTGATGATGTGGCCGCTGCCCTGCTTGGCCATGACCGGGTACGCCGCCGCGACGCCGTTCGTCACACCGCGCAGGTTGATGTCGATGATGCGGTCCCAGTGGGCGGTGGTCAGCTCCGTCGCGTCGCCACCGACGCCGATACCGGCATTGTTGAACATGAGGTCGAGCCGCCCGTGCTCGCGCACCGTGTCGTCCACGAGTGCCTGCACAGCGGCGCCGTCCCGTACGTCGACCTTGGCCGCAGTGCCCCCGACCTCGTCCGCGACGCGTTGCGCAGAGGCACCGTCGACATCGGCGACCACAACGGTGTCACTACGTGCGCCCAGGGCGCGGCTGAGCGCCGCCCCGATGCCCGACCCACCTCCAGTGACGATCGCAACTCTGCTCATGCGGGCTTCTCCTCGGTCGGCGGGCTCCGCCATAGTGTCGTGTCGCCTTGCGTTCCGTCGAGTTCGGCGGCCTGCCGCTCGAACGCGCGCGCGCTCGCGTCCGTGATTGCTTGCTGAAAGGCCGCGACCACAGCCTGGGACGCCAGAGGTTGCAGCTGTTCGATCAGCCGGCTCAGCTCCGGCAGCCTCTCCGGCGGTCGCCCCGCCTCGATGTAGTCGCGCCACTGCACGTCCATGAACATCTGGACGAACGCCTCTGCGACGGCGCCGCTGTGCTGCATGAGCACCTTGAGCACGCCGAGCAGCTCCTCGAGACCGTAGCCGAGAGCGGCAAGCTGCCGACCGACCCGGACCAGCGCAGGGTTGTGCACCTGGATGCGGCCGTCGTCGCGACGCTCGAGCAGGCCGAGTGTCCGCAGTCGTCGCAGCAGCTCCTCGTCGGGCTGCAACCCGAACGCCTCGGCCAGCGCCTCCTCGTCCCAGACCTCGGGACTCTCGGTCAGCCACGGCCCCAGAGCCGTCCGGTAGAACGCGACGGTCTCCTCCGCCGACGGCGCGGCCGGTCCGCTGACCAGGCTGCGGATCGCCGCGAGGTTGAAGCCCTGCTGCTGGAGACCGGTGACGAGCTGCAACCGGGCGACGTGTTCCGGCCCGTAGTAGCCGGTGCGCCCCTTGAGGTACGGCGCCGGGAGCAACCCTCTTGTGACGTGAGACCGGATGTTGCGCACGGTCAGTCCCGTCCGCGCAGCGAGCTGTTCGATGGTGAACAGCTCCGCCTCGTCCGCCACGGTTTCCAGCGTAGGTCGCTTGCTGCAAACGGAGTAACCAAGTTGCGGAGTTCGGCGGTATTGCGTCCGTTTTCGTATGGACAGAATTGACTACGTCGACGCCACCCGGTGTCGACGGGACACGAAGATCCGGTGAGTCCTCACCGACCTGGCGTGCTGACTGAGCCCACCAATCAGTCGCGAGGCACGGAGATACACGGTCGCCTAGACACACCGGGGAGTGAGTGGCGAGACCGACCCTGCCCTGCAACGGGTGCACCCGCACCCGTGGTTGGACGGGAGTCCTTGCATGTCCGCGACGACGCTTCTGCGCCGTACTGCAACTGTTCTGACCGCAACGGCGATCGCTGTTCCCGTCGTCGGTTCGCTCGGCGGCTCGGCCTTCGCCGCGCAGCCCGCGAGCCACGGCCAGAGTGCTGCTCGGGAGACCGACACCACATCGCACGGCCACCGGCACCAGCCGGCGTCTGCCGCACCGGCAGCGCACGAGCACGCTTCGGCGCCCGCGTCGCACTCGGCACAGCACTCCGCCGCCGCGGCTCAGACCAGCCCCGACGCTGCTCCGACCGGCGGGGCCGCGGATCCCGCCGGCAACAACGGCACGATCTTCATCCACGACGTCGCCGGCGACCACCGGCCGCACAACGTGCCGCACGTCGGCTGCACCTTCTACGTCGACTTCTTCGGTTTCGACAGCAACCAGGTGCTGTCCACGTCGTTCGTCGGGCAGGCGCCGACGGGTCCCGGTGTTGCGCTGCCGAGTGGTGACTGGACGGGCGCGATGCCGGCGAACGGCGCGAGCGGCGCCGGTCGCGACTTCGACGCCGAGCAGGCGTTCACCCTCGACACGTCGGTGCTCGGTGCGCCGCAGGCGCAGCAGGGCTTCCACGTCAAGCTCACGGTCTCGACCGGCGAGCCCGGCGGCGTGAAGCACAAGGTGTTCTGGATCAGCCCGTGCGAGCAGCCCAGCGCCCCGGCGGTCGCGGCGGCTGCGGACGCCCCTGCTGCTCCCCAGGTTGCGGGTCTGCGGGACGAGCGCGCGCCCGAGGTTCTCGGCCTGACGATGACGCGTCAGCTGCCGGCCGGCGTCACTCGGGTCCTGGCGGTGTCCGCCAGCCGTACGCCGTCCAGCCTGCCGTTCACCGGCGTAGCCGGCATCGGCATTCTCCTCGCTGTCGCCGGCGCGGTGCTGACCGTCGGCGGTGGGCTGGTGCTCGCCGGGCGGCGTCGTACGGCCTGACCAGGAAGCGCGGGAGCGCCCACCTCTCGAAGATCTGAGGGCCGGCCTTCGGGCCGGCCCTCAGTCGCGTCGACGGCCGGAACGACACGCCACGCCCGTGCCACCGCTGCTTCGCCAGCGGCGACTGCTTCATGTGTCAGACGATCACGATCGAGGATCTCGGCGGGTCGCCAACCCTCAGCCCGTTCCGCCGTCGCCGGCGTCCCCGCTCCGCCTGAGGGTTCACCGACTGTTTGTCACAGTCCGCAGTTCCATCGCGCCGCCCATGGAGGTCGAGGCGCGATCCAGGGCCACGATTCCGACGACGGCGACGAACGCCCCCGCGAGCTGGAGCGACAATCGCACAGGAGATGCGGCGAGCGCCTCATGGAAGACGACGATGCCGATGAGCACCGCGGCCGTCGGCTCGACGGTGTCGATGACCGGAAGGCTGATCTGCAGCGCGCCTGATTGGAAGGTCAGCTGCGACAGGAGGAGCCCGGCCAC
>DASSEX010000015.1:0-12236 GCA_035695045.1 Mycobacteriales bacterium
TCGGTGTGGCCGGGTCGACGGAGGACGCCACCTGCCTTTGCTCGCAGTGGCACCACGTGCCCCGGGCGGGTGAAGTCGACGGCGCTGGAAGCCGGATCGGCGAGAGCCCGCATCGTCGTCGCGCGATCGTGCGCCGAGATCCCGGTCGTCGTGCCTTCCCGTGCATCAACGGAGACGGTGTACGCCGTCCCCCGCTTGTCCTGGTTGGTGTGGTACATCGGCGGCAGGTCGAGGCGGTCGCAGTCCTCGTCGGTGAGTGGCACGCAGATGTAGCCGGACGTGTAGCGCACCATGAAGGCCACGAGATCCGGCGTCGCCATCTCGGCCGCGAAGATGAGGTCGCCCTCGTTCTCGCGGTCGGCATCGTCGACGA
Source organism: Mycobacteriales bacterium (assembly GCA_035695045.1). Classification (GTDB taxonomy): domain Bacteria; phylum Actinomycetota; class Actinomycetes; order JAFAQI01; family JAFAQI01; genus DASSKP01. The sequence goes on from DASSEX010000015.1 coordinate 374, forward strand.
CGATCACCGGCTTGCCGGCAGCGATGTCGGCGACTGCGCGCTCGACCGTTGCGAACATGGTCATGACTCCTCTGTCTCCCTGCCGGGAAGCCGACCGGCGAGCGCACGCTCGACGCTGTCCGCGACCAGCCGTTCGATGTACTTCGCGAAGATGTCGACCTCGACGTTGACCTGGTCGCCGGGCGCCCTTGTGCCCCACGTGGTCCGGCGCAACGTCTCGGGAATGAGGCTGACCGTCACCACGGGGTCGTCGACGGCCGCGACGGTGAGGCTGACGCCGTCGAGCGCGATGGAGCCCTTCTCGACGACGTAGCGACACAGCTCCGTGGGAATCTCGAGCCTGACGACGTCCCACGCACTGCCTGGTTGCCGGTCGAGGACTCGGCCGACTCCGTCGACGTGGCCCTGCACGATGTGCCCGCCGAGCAACGTCCCGACGGTCGCCGCCCGCTCGATGTTGACGCGGTCGCCCGGACTCAGCGCGCCGAGCGAGCTCCGACGCAGCGTCTCCAGCATGACGTCGGCGGTGATGCTCGCGCCGTCGACGGACGCGGCAGTGAGGCAGACACCGTTGACGGCAACGGAGTCACCGAGTGCCGTGCCCTCGAGCAGCGCGTCTTCGATCGTGAGTCGCGCGCAGTCGTCCCGCACCTCGACTGCCGTGACCGCGGCCAGGCTCTCGACGATGCCGGTGAACATGTCAGCGCCCTTCTCTCGTGAGAACTGCGTCGATTCGTACGTCGACACCGACCTGCGTGACGTCCTGCACATCGAGCCGCACCGCTTCGCCGATCGTCGTCACACCGGCGGCGCCGAGGACCGGCGGTCCCGCCCCCAACAGCGCAGGTGCGTGATAGCCCACGACACGGTCGACCAGGCGGCTGCGCACGAACGAACCGGCAAGCGTTGCGCCGCCCTCCAGCAGCAGCAGCAACGCCTCGCGCGCGAACAGCTCCGCGAGCAACGCGCCGAGATCGACCCTCGCGTCGCGGCGAGGGAGCTCGAGCACGTCCGCACCCGCGGACCGCAGGGCCTTCACCCGTTCCGCTTGCGCATCGGTGCCCACCGCGACGAGCGTCGGCGCCGTGTCATCGAGGATTCGGGCCGACAGCGGCGTGCGAGCGGAGCCGTCCACGACGACCCGAAGAGGCTGGCGGACCGTCGGCACGTCGCGCACCGTGAGCTGCGGGTCATCGGCGAGCACCGTGCCGATGCCGACGACGACGGCATCCGACGCAGCACGCAGCCGGTGCACGTCCCGTCGCGCCTCGGCGCCGGTGATCCACCGGCTGGTGCCGTCCGGAGCGGCCGTCCGGCCGTCGAGCGTCGCGGCGTACTTCCACGTCACATGCGGCCGTCGGCGACGTACCGCGGTGAGCCACGGGCCGAGAGTCGCCTGCGCCTCGTCCGCGAGCAGACCCGACTCGACGTCGACGCCCTGTGCACGCAGCACCTCCGCTCCCCCGGCTGCGTCACCGTGGGGATCGCCGACCGCGAAGACGACCCGGCGCACGCCGGCGGCGGCGATGGCATCGGTGCACGGACCGGTGCGGCCGACATGGCGGCAGGGCTCGAGGGTGACGACCAGGGTGCCGCCGGACGCCGCGCTGCCGGCGGCCTGCAGGGCCACGATCTCTGCGTGCGCGCCCCCGACCTGTTGTGTGCCGCCCTCCCCGACGACCGCACCGTCGGCGGACAGCACGACCGCCCCGACCGCCGGGTTGGGGTTGCTCGTGCCGAGCGCCGCGGCGGCAAGCTCCAGCGCACGCTGCATCGCAGCGGTCTCCGCGGGCGTCGCCATGCCGGTCGTCCTCCTCCTCGATGCGCGATCGGGAGGGTGGGCCGGCGAACGACGAACGCGCATGCGCGAGGGCGCATGCCCGGGCCGCTCGCGCGTTCCTCCCATCCGGACTTTCACCGTCGGTCCTGGAGTCTCACCAGGTCCACCGGTCACTGGGGGTGACCGGGTCGCGGACTTCCGATGCCACAGGCGTGGCCTCGGTCACCGCCGGCTCGGAGTTACACCGATCCCGGAGCGCGCAAGTGGTACGTCGCCATTCTCGCACTTCTTTCCGGGGGCGTCGACGAGCGGGCGTATGGAGCACTCGCCGGCCGATGGGTCAGGCCGGATGCACCTGCTCCGCGGGCTCCGTCTCTCCGACCGGGTCGGAGCGCCGGTCGATGGCGACGGCAGACCCGAGCTGCCCCTTCGCAACGACCTTCATCTCCGTCGCAACCGCCACGATCGCGCGGTAGTCCGCGTAGTGGCGCCGTCCGGTCACCGCGACGCCGATGGAGACCGAGACCAGGGGGAACGTGCGCTCGTTGCCCTGGCGGTCGACGATGGTGATGTGCCCCCGACGGACGTCGTCGGGGTCGTGCAACAGGGCGACCCCCTGGTCGAACCGGTTGATGACCTCACTGGTGAGTGACTCGACCTGGTCCGGCTCGCAGATGACCACGAAGTCGTCGCCGCCGACGTGTCCGATGAACGGCTGCGCGCCGACGACCTCCGCACCGACCGCCTTGAGCGTCGCCGCCAGCAGCGTGATGACGTCGTCGCCACGCAACCAGCCGTAGCGGTCGTTGAACGCCTTGAAGTTGTCCAGGTCGACGTGGCACACGGCGAACGGCCGGTCGCCCGATGCCCGGCTGGCGATCTCCTCGTTGATCCGGTGGTTGCCCGGCAGCCCCGTCAGCGGCGAGACCGCGCGCATCTCGGCGTTGCGCCGCAAGGTCGACCGCACCCGCGCGATCAGCTCGAGGGTGTCGAAGGGCTTGATGATGTAGTCGTCCGCGCCGGCGGTGAGTCCCACCACCTTGTCGACGCTCAGGCTCTTCGCCGTCAGCATGATGACCGGCAGGCTCGCCGTGAGCGGATCCGAGCGCAGCCGCCTCGTCAGCTCGACACCATCCATGCGCGGCATCATCACGTCGACGAGTGCGAGGTCCGGCAGCTGCCGAGCGATGACCTCGAGGGCCTCCTGGCCGTCATGCGCGACGAGGACATCGAATCCCTCGAGACGCAGGTTGACCTCGATGAAGCGGGCGATGTCGACATCGTCGTCGACCACGAGGACGGTGCTCACGGCTGCCGCCCCGCCTGCCACGACGCCTTCGCCGATGCTTCTTCGGCTTTGGCGCGCAGCTTGCGCACGGCGTCGGCCGGGTCGTCGGCGCCGTACACGGCGGACCCCGCGACGAAGACGTCGGCTCCCGCCTCGGCACAGCGCACGATGGTTGTTTCGTCGACGCCGCCGTCGACCTGTACCCACACGGCATGTTCGCCGTCACGGACGAGACGCCGTGCCCGCTCGATCTTCGGCAGCACGACGTCGAGGAACCGCTGGCCGCCGAACCCGGGTTCGACCGTCATCAGCAGGACCATGTCGATCTCGGGCAGCAGGTCGGCATAGGGCTCGACCGGCGTGGCGGGCTTGAGCGCGAGGCCGGCGCGGGCGCCCGCCGACCGCAGGTTGCGGGCCAGCCGGACAGGCGCGGCGGCGGCCTCGACGTGGAAGGTGACGTTGCGGGCCCCTGCCTCGGCGTAGGCCGGTGCCCACCTGTCCGGGTCCTCGATCATCAGATGGCAGTCGAGCGGCAAGGAGGTGTGCTTCAGCAAGGACTCCACCACGGGAAGCCCCAACGTGAGGTTGGGTACGAAGTGGTTGTCCATCACGTCGACATGGATCCAGTCGGCATCGCCGACGGCCGCGACCTCGTCGGCGAGCCGGGCAAAGTCCGCGGACAGAATGCTCGGCGAGATCTGAACTCCCACGCCGGCCCCTTCCGCACCGCGCAGACCGCGGTCACGTCGCGGTGAGTCTAGGGTCTCGGGTTCTCCCGCCGCGATGACCGTCGGAGCAAGGCGAGATACATGGCGTCCGTGCCGTGCCGGTGCGGCCACAGCTGGACATCGGGGCCGGGTCCGATGTCGGACAACCCGGGCATGCACTCGCGGGCGTCCATCCACTCGAGGTCCGACCTGACACCCAGCACGTGCTCGACGACCTGGCGGGTCTCCGCAGGGTGAGGCGAGCAGGTCACGTAGGCGACGATGCCGCCCGGCCGCACGACGTCGACGGTGGCTGTGAGCAGCGCGCGCTGCAGCTCGACGAGCCGAGCGATGTCGGCGGACGTGCGACGCCAACGAACCTCCGGTCGCCGACGCAGTGCGCCGAGCCCCGTGCACGGAGCATCGACGAGCGCCCGGTCGAAGGCGTTCGCGGGAAACGGTGGACGCCGCCCGTCAGCGACGACCGCATCAGCGCCACTCGCTCCGGCAAGTGCGTCACGCACCAGCCGCGCCCGGTGCGGTTGCGCGTCGACGGCGACGAGCCGGCCGCCGACAGGTAGGAGTCCGGCCAGCAGCGCGGCCTTGCCGCCGGGACCGGCGCACGCGTCGAGCCAGCGTTCGCCCGGCGCGTTGTCCGTCGAAGTCACCGGTTCGGCCCGGGTCAGCGCAAGAGCGACCAGCTGCGAACCCTCGTCCTGGACGGCTGCGGCACCTTCGCGCACCGCCGCGATCGAGGCCGGATCGCCCCCGGCGAGCCGGACGGCGTACGGCGACCAGGGACCTGCCGACGCACCCGGGGGCGCTTGCCGGAGCAGGTCGTCACGACTGACTCGCCCCGGTCGAGCGACGAGATGGGTGACCGGTCGATCCTCCGCGAGCGCGGCGCGAAGCTCGGCAACGTCGTCGTGCAGCGCATCGGCGAACGCCGTGACGATCCACAGCGGTTGGCCGTGCTCGAAGGCGAGCCGGCCGAGCGGTTCGGCGGGCGCCAGCCGGTCGACCCAGCCCGGCCAGTCGAGCTCCGCGACCCGTCGAAGTACAGCGTTGACGAAGCTCACGACCTTCTCCCCCGCGACGGCGCGGGCGAGATCGACCGTCGAGTGCACGGCCGCGTGCGCGGCCACCCTCATGTGCAGGATCTGGTAGGCGCCGAGACGGAGCACCGCCCGAACCTGAGGATCGAGTGCGTCGACCGAGCGCTTCGCCCCGGTCGCAATGACCTGATCCAGCACCCCCGCCCAGCGCAGCGTGCCGTAGGCGAGCTCGGTCGTGAACGCCGCATCGCGGGCGTCCACCCCGCGCTCTCGCAGCAGTCGAGGCAGCAAGAGGTTGGCGTAGGCACCCTCAGCCTCGACGGCCAGCACGACGTCGTACGCCGTCCGACGCGGAACGTCGACCGGTCGGCGAGGGCTCACTCGAACCCGTCGCCGGAGCTCAACCGCACGCCGCGTGCCCAGGCATCGGCGGACATGAGCGCGCGACCCTCCGGCTGGACGTCCGTCAATCGCACGGGAGAGCTTCCGGTGCCGACGAGCACGCCGTCACCGTCGAGATGCAGCGCGCCGGGTCGGACATCTGCCGCGTCAGCTACGACGTCGACGGGAGCGAGCTTCAGCCGCTTGCCGCGGAACGTCGTCCACGCCCCGGGGGCCGGCGTGCAGGCCCGGACGACCCGGTCGACACGCAATGCGGGAGCCGACCAGTCGACCCGGGCGTCGTCGGGAGTGAGCTTGCCCGCTGTCGTCACGCCGTCGACCGGCTGCGGCCGGGGCTGCAGGCTGCCGTCAGCAATGCCGTCGAGTGTCGCGAGCAGAAGGCCGGCCCCGTCAACGGCGAGGCGGTCCAGCAAGGCGCCCGCCGTCTCACGGTCTCCGATCTGCGCGGTCAGCATGCCGAAGACCGGACCGCTGTCGAGCCCTTCCTCGATGAGGAACGTCGTCGCACCGGTGATCTCGTCGCCGGCGAGAATCGCGTGCTGCACCGGCGCGGCGCCGCGCCACGCCGGCAGCAGCGAGAAGTGCAGGTTGACCCAGCCGTGCGTCGGGATGTCGAGTGCCGGACGCGGCAGGAGTGCGCCGTACGCCACAACAGGACAGCACTCCGGTGCGAGGTCACGCAGCGTCCGCAGGAAGTCCTCGTCACCCGCGCGCAGCGGCTGCAGCACGGGAATGCCGCGCTCTTCGGCGACGTCCTTGATCGGACTGGTCCGAACGGTCCGGCCACGACCGGCGGGCTTGTCCGGCCGGGTGACGACCGCGACGACCTCATGGCGTCCACTGTCGAGGATCGCGTGCAGCGACGGCACGGCGACGGATGGCGTGCCGGCGAAGACCAGACGCATCAGTCAGGCCCGCCGGTGCACGAACCGGTCAGACCGCAAGGCCACCGGTGGCATGCGGCGAGACCTTGACCACGGGTGCGCCCAGCCCGGACCACTCGGCTTCGCGGATCGCCCGCATCGCAGCCTTCCGCTGCTCGGCGTCGAGCCGGTCGATGAACAAGATGCCGTCGAGGTGGTCGACCTCGTGCTGGATGCAGCGGGCGAGCAGTGCACTGCCCTCGATGGTCACCGGATCACCGTGCATGTTGAATCCGGTGGTGACGACGCGTTGGCGACGCTTCGTCGGAAAGGCCAGCCCCGGAAACGACAGGCAACCCTCTTCGCCGTCCTGCTCCTCGTCACTCATCACGCCGATGACGGGGTTGACCAGGTGACCGACCTCGTCGCCGACGTCGTAGGTGAACACGCGCAGGCTGACGCCGATCTGTGGAGCGGCCAGGCCCGCGCCCGGCGCATCGAGCATCGTGTCCGTCAGGTCCTTCACCAGGACGCGCAGCTCCTTGTCGAACGTCGTCACGGGGTCCGCGGGCGTCGTCAGGACCGGGTCGCCGAACAGGCGGATCGACTGCACGGACACGAAACGGCTCCTCGAACGGCGTACGACGGTCGCTCCATCGTAGGCGGCAACCGGCCGGTTCAGCCGATCTCGAGCGGGTCCAGCTCGACCCGGACCGGCTCGCCGGCCTTGCGCGCACTGCGTACGCCGGCGGCCTGCCGCAGTCGCTCGGCGAGCTGCGCGCCGTCGCGGCGCGGCACCCGGATCAGCATCCGTTCGTGCATCAGGGCCGCCTCGTCAGTGATGACCGGGACGGGACCGAGCAGCTCGGCGACGGCCGGCAGCTCGGCGAGCTCGAGCATCTCCTGGACCGCCGCGGCGGACCCGGTGAGGGCTGCGATACGGGCAGCGGGCGGCAGGTGCAGAGTCGCCCGGTCGTCGAGCTCTCGCTCGGCGTGCCACATGGGTTGCCAGCGCAACAGTGCCTGCACCGGCCGCAGCTCGCCGGAGGAGACGATGACGACCCGGCCGCCGTCAGGACCTCCGCGGACCAGGGCGGCGGCGTTGAGCCAGCGACGAAGCGCCTCTTCACCGGCCCGCATGTCCGCGCGCGAGAGCAAGGCCCACGCATCGAGCAGGAGTGCGGCGCCGTAACCGTCGGCGGCGACGGGTTCGGCGCCCGGTGTGGCAACCACCAGTGCCGGCCGGGCCGGGACATCGGTCAGCACGGAGCCGGCCGCGGAGGTTCGCACCGGCACACCGGGAAAGGCCCGGCCGAGCTCCTCGGCGGTGCGTCGGCTGCCGACGACGGAGGGGCGCAGCACGTCACCACCGCACTCCCGACAGCGCCATCCCGCCGCCACGACGCCGCACCAGCGACAGGCGGGAGGCTGGTCGGCGACCCCGCGCGCGAGTGGTCCCGCGCACGCTGCACAGCGAGCAGGCGCCCGACACCGATCACAGGCGAGCGATGGTTGATAGCCACGTCGCGGCACCTGCACGAGGACGGGAGCGCCGGCCGCCAGAGCATCCTTTGCTGTTCGCCAGGCCAGGGACGGCAAACGCGCGGCCCGGGCCAGCGGATCGCGGTCGAGCGACGCGTCGTCGTCGGTCGCGCGCACACGCGGGATCGCTCGCGTCCTCGCATCGCTCGCCGGCTCGACGAGGTTCGCCCAGCCCGACCGCACCAGCGCGGCGCCCTCGGCGGTCACCGCGAAGCCGGCGAGCACGAGCGAGGCGCCGGCGAGGTGCGCACGCGCGACAGCGACGTCGCGCGCATGGGAGTAGGGCGCGCGGGGTTCGGCGTGCAGGTCGTCGCCGTCGTCCCAGACGAGGACAGCACCGAGATCGGGGACGGGCGCCCACACCGCCGACCGGGTCCCGACGACGCAGCGGACCAATCCGCGAGACAAGGCGAGAAACCGCCGATAGCGCTCGGCCGGACCGAGCTCGGCGTTGAGTGCGACGTGATGCCCCGCACCGAGAGCCGCGGTGAGCGCGGCATCGACTCGGCCGATGTCCCGGTGATCCGGGACGACGATGACGACGCCTCTGCCCGAGGAGAGGACCGCTCGGGTCGCAACCGCGATCTCCCCCGGCCAGTCGCCGGGCAGCGTGGGCCAGACGAGTCTCGGGCTCGCGCCGGCCGTCCAGCTCTCGATGAGCTCGTCGCCGGCGACGTACCGGCTGAGCCCATGGGATGGCGGCGACAGCGGCGACACCGCAGCCTCGGTGACCTTCGACTCAGCGCCCGCATGCCGTGGTGGGACGGCCAGCCGGAGCACGTCGGCCATCGAGCCGCCCCAGCGATCGGCGACGTAGCGCGCGAGCGCGCGGATCTCCGGCGAGAGCACGACCTCCGCCGACACCACCCGCTCGAGAAACGCGAGCCGTCCCTCGTGCTCGCTGCTGTCGAGCCGTTCCAGCACATAGCCGCCGACGAGCTGTCCGGCGAACCGCACGCGCACCCGGACACCGGGCCGCGCGCTGTCGCTCTGCGCTGCCTCCACGAGGTAGTCGAACGGACGGTCGAGATGGGGCAACGACACGTCCACCGCTACCCGCGCGATCGGCAGGGATTCCGCTGCGACGCGCTCCCCTCGCGACGAGGATCGGCGACGCGGCGGGCTCACCGGACGTGTCTACCAGCGGCGGCCGACGTCCGGGGCAACAGCCGCAAGCCTGTGCGCGCCGGTCCTGCGATTCGGCAAGACCGAGCGCCGGCAGACTACTCGGCGAGCTGCGCCGCGAGGGATCGTTCCTTCTCCGCGAATGCCCGAGCCTCGGCCGCGTGGGCGTGGAGGCGTTGCGCACGGTCGGGTGACGCCGTCGTTGCGACCTCGCACAACGTGCGTGCGAGTTCGTCCTCGACCTCGGCGATGCGCTGGCACAGCCGCGACAGGCGGGCCTGGAGTTGAGCGGCCTGCACGTGCGCGGCTGCCATCGCTCGTTCATCGGGCTGCGACTCGACCACCGCGCTCGCATCCTTCCCGCCTGTCAGGAAGGGTGGCCTACCCGCACCGGCGCCGGCAATGCGCAGCGCCGACACCGGCGATGACCGCGTTACGAGACAGCGGCCTTGAGCGCGTCGGCACGAGCGATGCTCTCCCAGGTGAAGTCGAGCTCAGGCCGGCCGAAGTGCCCGTACGCCGCCGTCTGGGAGTAGATCGGCCGGAGCAGGTCCAGGTCACGGATGATCGCGGCCGGCCGCAGGTCGAAGACCTGCGTGATCGCCTCCTGGATCTTCGCGTCCTCGACCGTGCCGGTGCCGAAGGTGTCGACGAACATGCCGACGGGCCGCGCCTTGCCGATGGCATACGCGACCTGGACCTCGCATCGCTCCGCGAGGCCTGCGGCGACGACGTTCTTGGCGACCCACCGCATCGCGTAGGCCGCGGACCGGTCGACCTTGGACGGGTCCTTGCCGCTGAACGCGCCGCCGCCGTGCCGGGCCATACCGCCGTAGGAGTCGACGATGATCTTGCGACCGGTCAGGCCGGCGTCGCCCATCGGACCACCGATCTCGAAGCGGCCGGTCGGGTTGACGAGCAGGCGGTAGCCCTGGGTGTCGATGCCGAGGTCGGCGAGCTCCGGCTCGACGACGTGTTCCTGGATGTCCGGCGCGAGCAGGGTCTCCAGGTCGATGTCGGACGCGTGCTGGCTGGAGACGACGACGGTGTCGAGGCGCACCGGCTTGTCGTCGACGTACTCGATCGTCACCTGGGTCTTGCCGTCGGGCCGCAGGTAGGGAACGGTGCCCTGCTTGCGAACGGCGGCCAGCCGGCGGGCGAGCCGGTGTGCGAGCGCGATCGGCAGCGGCATGAGCTCCGGCGTCTCGGTGCATGCGTAGCCGAACATCAGGCCCTGGTCGCCTGCGCCCTGACGGTCGAGCGGGTCGTCGGAGTGGTCGTGCCGCTCCTCGAACGCGTCGTCCACGCCCTGCGCGATGTCCGGCGACTGCGACCCGATGGAGATGGAGACGCCGCAGGACGCTCCGTCGAAGCCCTTGCGGGAGGAGTCGTAGCCGATGCCGAGGATCACATCGCGGACCAGCTCGGGGATGTCGACCCACGTCGACGTCTTCACCTCGCCGGCGACGTGCACCTGTCCTGTCGTGATGAGGGTCTCGACAGCAACCCGGCTCTGCGGGTCGTCCTTGAGCATCGCGTCGAGGACCGCGTCGCTGATCTGGTCAGCGATCTTGTCCGGATGTCCTTCCGTGACGGACTCGGACGTGAAAAGACGGCGGGACATACGACTCCCTGGACCAAGCGCTCGCGCCCTGCGCGCGGCGAACTCTGCCCCGGAGTCTATCGGTCGACAGCGGTGAGCCGAGCCGACACGAGGTCCCACACGACATCCGCGAGCGCATCCTTGCTGCCGAGCGGCACCTCGGTGGCGGTGCCGTCCGCCGCGAGCACGACGGCCGCGTTGTCCGGCGTGTCGAAGGCGCGGCCTTCTCCCACCTCGTTGACGACGAGCAGGTCGCACCTCTTGGCGGCGAGCTTGGCCCGGCCGTTGGCAAGCGCGTCGTCGGTCTCAGCGGCGAATCCGACGACGACCTGGCCTGGACGCGCCCGGTCGGCGGAGATCTCCGCGAGGATGTCCGGGTTGCGGACGAGCGCGACCGGGTCGGGGTCGGCGCTGGTCTTCTTGATCTTGCGGTCGGCGCGATCCGCGGGTCGGAAGTCCGCCACCGCCGCGGCCATCACCACTGCATCGGCATGCGTCGCCGCTTCGACCACCGCGGCGCGCATCTCCTCGGCAGTCCCGACGCGGACAACCTTGACCCCGGCCGGGTCGGGCAGCGCGACGTTGGCCGCGACGAGAGTCACCTCGGCACCGCGTGCTGCCGCGGTGCGGGCGAGCGCGTAGCCCTGCTTGCCGCTGGAGCGGTTGCCGAGAAAGCGCACCGGGTCAAGCGGCTCGCGGGTGCCGCCTGCCGACACGACGACGTGCCGACCGGCGAGGTCGGCGGCCTGGTCGCCTCGTTCGAGCAGCCGGCGGGCGACCGCGAAGATCTCCGAGGGGTCGGGCAGGCGGCCAGGTCCGGTGTCCGCACCGGTGAGCCGGCCGACCGCGGGGTCCAGTACGACGGCACCGCGCTCGCGCAGCGTCCGGACGTTGGCCTGGGTCGCCGGGTGCTCCCACATCTCGGTGTGCATCGCCGGGGCGAACAGCACGGGGCAACGCGCCGTGAGCAGCGTGGCGGTCAGCAGGTCATCGGCCCGGCCGGTCGCGGCCCGGGCCAGCAGGTCGGCCGTGGCGGGCGCGACGACCACGAGAGACGCGGTCTGACCGATGCGGACGTGCGGCACCTGCTCGACGTCGGTCCAGACATCGGTCGTGGCGGGCTGGCCGGAAAGCGCAGCCCACGTCGCGGCACCGACGAAGCGCAGGGCGTCGGCAGTGGGGACGACGCGGACGCGCTCTCCCGACTCCGTGAACAGCCGCAGCAGCTCGCACGCCTTGTAGGCAGCGATGCCACCGCTGACGCCGAGAACGACCTGCCGGCCGTCACCGGTCATGACGAGACGGTCAGACCTGGGGTTCGAGCTGCTCGAGAGTCAGCTTGTTCTCGTTGACCTCACGCAGCGCCACCGACAGCGGCTTCTCCTGCACGTGGGTCGGGACGAGCGGGCCGACGTACTCGAGCAGGCCCTCCCCGAGCTGGGAGTAGTAGGCGTTGATCTGCCGCGCACGCTTCGCCGCGTAGATGACGAGCGCGTAC
>DASSEX010000016.1:0-36963 GCA_035695045.1 Mycobacteriales bacterium
GACCAGGCATCGACGAGATCGACGGCAACGGCCAGTTGCAGCTGCTGGCGTCGTACCTCCTCCGGGGTGCGGGCCAGCAGGACCGCCATCATCACGGCTCGCGCGCCGAACAACCGGGCCAGGTAGACCGACGGGGAGGTCGGGTCGGCAGGGATTCCGAAGGCACGCGCGACCGCCAGCGGCGTGACCACTGCGCCACCGCCGACCAGCAGCCGGCCCGCCACACTCGCCGCTCGCAGCACCCGTCCGTCGTTCATCGGTGGACCTCCCGACACACCTCGACGCTGGCACCGGCGGCGGCCTCTGCGAAGAGGCGAAAGACCCATGGCAGGTCGGTGAGTGATCGCCGGGGCATCAGCGGGTAGGGGAAATCTCGATGCCCCCGACCACGACGACCATCGCCGGCCGCTACCTGCTTTCGGAGCGGGTGGGCTCGGGCGGCATGGGCGTGGTGTGGCGCGGGTTCGACGAGCTGCTGCGCCGCCAGGTCGCCGTCAAGGAGCTGCACTTCCCGATGCACATGAGCGTCGAGGAGCGGGAACGGCTGGCCCGTCGCACGCTGCGGGAGGCGCGGGCCGTCGCGGCGGTGGACGACCCGAGCGCGGTCCGGGTGTTCGACATCGTCGAGCAGGACGGCCGCCCGTGGATCGTCATGGAGTACCTCGACGGCTCCACGTTGACCGACGTGCTGCGCGAGCGCGGGCCGCTGCCGCCGGACGAGGTCATCCACATCGGCCAGTCGCTGATCAACGCACTGGAAGCGGCGCACGCCGCAGGGGTGCTGCACCGTGACGTCAAGCCGAGCAACGTGATGATCGCGCCGGACGGGCGGGTGGCGCTGACCGACTTCGGGATCGCGACGTCGCTCGACGGCGACGGCGACGGCGTCGACACCACCACCTCCGGGGTCATCGTCGGTTCACCGGCCTACATGTCGCCGGAGCGGGCTCGCGGTGAGCCGCCGACCGCGGCGTCCGACATCTGGTCGCTCGGCGCAACGCTCTGGACCGCTGCCGAAGGACGGCCGCCCTTCGAGGGCCCGACCGGTCTCGCGACCATGACGGCGGTCGCGACGGAGCCTCCGCCGCGCTGTGCCCGGTGCGCAGGCCCGCTGGGTGACCTCCTGCTCCGGCTGATGGACCGTGACCCGGCCGCCCGCCCGTCCCTGGACGTCGTACGGCGCGAGCTCTCGGGCCTCGTTGACACGGCGCCGCGCCGGCCGGCCGCGGAGGACCCGTATCCGACCGAGACGTTGCCGGCAGCCTTCGACCGGACCACCGCCCTCGACCCGATCGTCGACGCGACACCGGCGGCTGCGTCAAGGACGGCGACCCCACCCGCGCCTGCCGCACCCGCTCCGCCGGCAGAGCCCGTTGCCGCCGGACGTCGCCGGCATGGGCTCGGATGGCTCGCAGCGGCGCTCGTCGGCGTACTCGTCATCGCCGCTGTGGTGGCCGGCGTCGTCGTCGGCGGCAACGGCAGTCCGAACTCGTCGGCCGGCAAGAGCTCGCCGAAGGCGTCCGCAGCCGGCGACAGCCCGGCCGGCTCGAGCAGCGGGTTGCCCGCCGGCTGGCAGCGCTACCGCAACACCAGCCTCGGGTGGTCGATCGGCCTGCCGCCGGGCTGGCAGGTCCGCGACGAGGGCGACACCGCGACCTTCACCGACCCTGCGGGCGGGCGTTACGCGCGCGTCGACACGCGCTATCCGGCCGGACCGTCGGCGCTCGGTGCCTGGCAGGACCAGGAGCGTGCGTTCAGCGGGTCGCACCAGGGTTACCAGCGCATCAAGCTGGCGACCGTGAGCTATGGCGGCTACCCGGATGCCGCCGACTGGGAGTTCACCTTCACCTCCGGCGCCGTCTCGCTGCACGCGCTCGACCGCGGCTTCGTGACGTCGGGCAAGCGTGGGTACGCGATCTACTTCCAGACGCACAGCGACCAGTGGTCGTCGTCCGCTGGTCTGCTGCAGGGATTCCTGTCGTCGTTCCGGGCCGGATCTCGGTAGACTGGCGATCATGACGCGGCGGCAGCTTCTTCCCGGGCCGCGCTGACACCGGATCAGAGTCAGCGCGGCGGCCCTCCCATGCGGGGGGCTTTCTTGTGTCCGGGCATTGACGCGAGAGGCTGGAGAGATGACTGAGGGCTACGACCCGCACGGCGTCGTCGACAAGTGGCTGCCCGTGTGGGACGAGCTGCGGCTGTTCGAGCCGCGGGACGACGACAGCCGCGAGCGGCGCTACGTCGTCGACATGTTCAGCTACCCGTCGGGCGACCTGCACATGGGCCACGCGGAGGCGTTCAGCATCGGTGACGCGGTCGCGCGCTACGCGATGATGCGCGGCTACGACGTCCTGCACCCGATCGGGTGGGACTCCTTCGGTCTGCCCGCGGAGAACGCCGCACTGAAGCGGGACATGGACCCCCGGGAGTGGACCTACCAGAACATCGAGGTCCAGGCCGAGTCGTTCAAGCGGCTGGGCATGTCGTTCGACTGGCGCACGCGACTGCACACGTCGGACCCGGAGTACTACCGCTGGACGCAGTGGCTGTTCCTGCGTTTCTACGAGCGCGGCCTGGCCTACCGGAAGGCGGCGCCGGTCAACTGGTGCCCGACCGACCTGACCGTGCTGGCCAACGAGCAGGTCATCGCCGGCAAGTGCGAGCGCTGCGGCAGCGAGGTCACGAAGAAGAATCTGACCCAGTGGTTCTTCCGCATCACGGCGTACGCCGACCGGCTGCTGGACGACATGGCCAAGCTGGAAGGCAACTGGCCGGACCGCGTGCTGACGATGCAGCGCAACTGGATCGGCCGGTCCACCGGTGCGCACGTGGACTTCAAGATCGAGGGTCACGACGTTCCGGTCCGGGTCTTCACCACGCGTCCGGACACGCTGTTCGGCGCGACGTTCTTCGTCGTCGCCGCCGACTCGCCGCTGGCCGCCGAGCTGTGCGCCGACGAACAGCGCGACGCCTTCAACACCTACGTCGACCAGGTGCGCCGCACCACCGAGATCGAGCGCCTGTCGAGCGAGCGGCCCAAGACGGGCGTCTCGCTGGGGCGTCACGCCATCAACCCCGTCAACGGCGAGCGCATCCCGGTGTTCGCCGCCGACTACGTGCTGGCGGAGTACGGCACCGGCGCGATCATGGCCGTGCCGGCGCACGACCAGCGCGACCTGGACTTCGCCCGCGCCTTCGGTCTGCCGGTCCGCGTCGTCGTCGACACCGGCGAGCCGGACCCGAACGAGACCGGCGTCGCAACGGCCGGGGACGGCGTACTGGTCAACAGCGGCAGCTACGACGGCATGCGCAAGGAGGAGGCGATCCCGGCGATCGCCGAAGACCTGCGTCGGGACGGCCACGGCGAGCCGGCGATCACCTACCGGTTGCGCGACTGGCTGCTGTCCCGCCAGCGCTACTGGGGCTGCCCGATCCCGATCGTGCACTGCAGTGCGTGCGGCGAGGTCGCGGTGCCGGACGACCAGCTGCCGGTGCTGCTGCCGACGAGCGGTTACGAGCTGCGGCCGGAAGGCGGTCGGTCGCCACTGGAGAGCGCCACGGAGTGGGTCACGACCACGTGCCCGAAGTGCGGCGGCGACGCGAGCCGCGACACCGACACGATGGACACGTTCGTCGACTCGTCCTGGTACTACCTGCGCTACGCCTCGGCCGACGACCACTCGCAGGCGTTCGACGTCGAGCGGGTGCGGCGCTGGCTGCCGGTCGACGAGTACGTCGGCGGTGTCGAGCACGCGATCCTGCACCTGCTGTACTCACGGTTCTTCACCAAGGTCCTGCACGACATGGGGATGCTGGACTTCACCGAGCCGTTCCTGCGGCTGACCAACCAGGGCCAGGTCATCATGGCCGGCGCCGCTATGTCGAAGTCCAAGGGCAACCTGGTCAACCTGCAGGAGGAGATCGCGAAGTACGGCGCCGACGCCGTGCGCCTGACGATGTTGTTCGCCGGCCCTCCGGAGGACGACATCGACTGGGCGGACGTATCGCCGACCGGTTCGGTCAAGTGGCTGTCGCGCGTGTGGCGGCTGGCGAGCGACGTCGGCACTGCCGGTCAGGGATCCGATCCGGCGAGCGGCGATCCCGAGATCCGGGCCGGGGTGCACAAGCTGGTCGCGGATGCGACGACGCAGACCGACGCGAAGCGCTTCAACGTCGCGATCGCACGGTTGATGGAGCTGACGTCGCTGCTGCGCCGCGCCGTGGACGGCGATGCACTGTCGACACCTGCCGGTGCGGCTGCGGTCAGGGAGGGCGCCGGTGCGTTGGCGCGGATGTTGAGCATCTTCGCGCCGTTCGCCGCGGAGGAGATCTGGGAGCTGCTGGGCAACGAGCCGTCGGTCGTCCATGCCGGCTGGCCTTCGGCCGACCCTGCGTTGCTGGTCGAGGACACGGTGACCTGCATCGTGCAGGTGGCGGGCAAGCTGCGCGACAAGTTCGACGTCCCCGTCGACGTGTCGGAGGACGTGTTGCGCGAGCGCGCGCTGGCGAGTGACGCGGTGCGCCGCGCCCTGGGGGACCGGCCCGTGCGCACCGTCATCGTCCGGGCGCCCAAGCTGGTCAACGTCGTTCCGGGCTGAGGTCCGTCCGCTCGTTCGCTGTCCACCGCCGCCGCGACTCTCGGCGTTGTCCACATCGGCATGATTCGCGGCGGTCGGCCTCGGCGGGCGCACCTAGCGTCGCGTCGTGGCTGAACCCTCGCACCGACCGTCCGAACCTGCGGCCCGGCTCGCCGCGCTCGGCTTCGCTCCAGCGGACGACGTGGGCGAGGGTTTCGTCGGCGGATGGGTTCCCGAGCAGCCCGCGCCGGTGACACCGGACGGTCGGGGCCGGCATGCCCGGACCGCGTCCGCACGCCCGGTCGGGGTTTCTGCCATCGTCGCCGAGCGCCTGCCCTGGCTGGCGAACGCCGAGGCTCCGTCGTTGCGAGCGATGTCGTGGCTGCTCGCGGTGTGCGCGGCCTGCGTGCTGCTGACCGGCTACACGTTGCTGCACCATCGCGCTCAGCCGTCGTACGGCGCTGCGCCGATGGCGAGGCAGCCGTTCGCGCCGCTGCCGTCACCCACGGCGGCGTCGATCGTCGTCGACGTGGGCGGGCGGGTGCGCCGACCCGGACTGGTCACCTTGCCGTTGGGCTCGCGGGTGGCCGACGCGCTGCGCGCCGCCGGCGGCGTGCTTCGTCGTCGCGATCTCCTCTCCCTGAACCTCGCGGCCCGAGTTGCCGACGGGCAGCTGCTGCTTGTCGGTGTGCCGGGCGCGTCGGGCCCGTCGGGCGCTTCTTCAGCCGGCGGATCGTCATCGGCCGGTCCGGTCGATCTCAACAGTGCGACTGCCGACCAGCTCGAGGCGTTGCCCGGCATCGGACCTGTGCTCGCGCAGCACATCATCGACTGGCGGACCGCGCACGGCGGTTTCCGCACGGTGGACCAGCTGCGTGACGTGTCGGGGATCGGGGACAGCACGTTCGCGGACCTGGCGCCGCTGGTCACGGTGTGAGGCGGTCGCCCGTCGACCTGCGGCTCGCCGTCGTCGCCGCTGCTGCATGGACGACCGCAGCCGTGTTGATGCCCATGTCCGTGCACCGCGCCGTCGGCACCGCCGGCGCCGGGATCGTTGTCGCGGCGTTGGCGATGCAGCGGCGGCGGCGCTGGGTGTCCGCGGCGGCGATCGGTGTCGCAGGCGGAGCTGCTGTCCTCGCTGTGCACGCTGCGGCACTCCACACCGGCCCGGTCGCACGCCTCGCGCCGGCCCGGTCGCACGTCGAGGTGCAGCTCCGGCTGGTGCGAGACCCGGTCACGGTCCGCTCACACTCGGGCCGCCGGCTGGTGGTCGCCGATGCGACGGCGACTGCCGTACGGCGTCCGGGCGGCGAGTGGCGGAGCGACCGCGCCCCGGTCGTCGTCTTCGCCGTCGACTCGAGCTGGGTCGGCCTCCTGCCCGGCCAGCGGGTCGACGTCGGTGCGCGGCTCGCGCCGCCGAGACGGGGCGACACCGTCGCGGCCGTGCTGGTCGCGGCCGGGCCACCGCGTGTGCTGGGACGGCCGCCGATGTGGCAACGGTCAGCCGGTGCCGTCCGCAGCGGCCTGCGCGCTGCAGTGCTGCCGCTGCCTCCGGACGAACGCGGCCTCGTTCCCGGGCTCGTCCTGGGCGACGTGTCGCAGATGCCGACGACCCTGTCCACCGCGTTTCGCGTCACAGGACTTGCGCACCTGACGGCGGTCAGCGGCGCGAACGTGGCGATCGTTCTCGGCACGGTGATGGCCGCACTGCGGTGGTCGGGAGCGCCTCGGTGGGTTCGCCCGGCCGTCGGTGTCGCGGCGCTGTTGGGCTTCGTGGTCCTGGTGCGGCCGTCACCCAGCGTCCTTCGGGCCGCGGTGATGGGAGCGGTCGTCCTGGCCGCCGGCATGACCGGCCGGCGGAGCCGGGCGCTGCCTGCCGTGTCGGCGGCGGTGCTGGGGCTCGTCATGGTCGATCCGTTTCTCGCCCGGTCACCCGGCTTCGCGATGTCGGTGTTCGCGACCACGGCGATCGTCACGTTGGCCCCTGCGTGGACCGTCCGGCTCGCGCGCGTGATGCCTCGCCCGATCGCGGCGGCCGTCGCCGTCCCCGCCGCCGCCCAGCTCGCCTGCACGCCGGTGATCGTCGCGGTGTTCGGTCAGCTGACGCCCTACGCCGTCCCGGCCAACCTGCTGGCGGCGCCTGCGGTCGCACCGGCAACCCTTGCCGGCATCGGGTGCGCGCTCGCCGGCGTCGGCTGGCCGGGGGCCGCCGCGGTGCTCGCGTGGGCGGCGGGCCTGCCCACGGCATGGCTGGTGATCGTCGCTCGCACCTTCGCCGGCCTGCCCGGCGCCGGCCTGCCGTGGCCGACAGGGATGCGTGGCCTGCTTCTTCTGTGCGGTTCCGCGGCGGCTGGGACGACGGCCGTGTGGAGCATCGCTCGGCTGCTGCGGCATGCAATCCTGGGTCGATGCCCGGTGTGACGCTCGTCGTCGGCGACGAGGAGTTCCTCGTCGCGCGAGCGGTCCAGCGTGCCGTCAATGCCGCGACCGCCGGTGACGAGCAGGCCGGCGTGCACGACGTGGCCGCCGTCGACCTGACCGCCGCGGAGCTGATCGAGCTGACGTCACCGTCGCTGTTCGGCGAGGCTCGCATTGTCGTCGTACGGGCGGCGCAGGACGCGACCAAGGACGTCGCGGCTGCTCTGGTGTCGTTGGCAGAGTCGGGCGACGAGTCGGTCGGACTGGTCGTCGCGCACGCCGGCGGCGCGAAGGGCAAAGCGCTCGTCGAGTCGCTGAAAGGCGCCGGGGCCCGCGTCGTCGAAGTGATGAAGGTGCGCACGCAACGCGACCGGGAGCAGTTCGTCCTCGACGAGATCTCCGCCGCCGGCGGGTCCATCGACCGTGATGCCGCCAGCGACCTGGTCGCGTCGATCGGCGCAGACCTGCGCGAGCTCGCGACGGCGTGCACCCAGCTGGTCGCCGACTGCGGCAACCGGGTGAGCGCTGGCAACGTCGCGGCGTACTACCGCGGCCGGGCGGAGTCGACCGGGTTCGCGGTCGCGGACCGCGCGTGCGAGGGCGATGTCGCCGCCGCACTGGAGACGTTGCGTTGGGCGTTCGCGACCGGCGTCGACCCCGTGCTGATCAGTGCCGCGCTGGCTGCCAACCTGCGGACGCTCGGGGTCGTCGCGTCGGCGGGTCGGGGTTCGCCGGACGCCCTTGCCGGTCAGCTGGGGATGCCGGCGTGGAAGATCCGGCGCGCCCAGGGCTGGTTGAAGCGGTGGCGCCCGGATGCCCTCGCCGCGGCGGTCACCGCGGTCGCGGCCGCAGACGCCGGCATCAAGGGTGCCGGCGACGACGCGGCCTATGCCGCAGAGCGGGCGGTCATCGCCGTCGCCGGATGCGCGACCGGCCGGTGACCGTGTCCTCGACGGCCCGCGCGCTGGCGCGGCAGCGGGCAAGCTCGGCGGCCCGGGCCTACCCGCTCTACTGGCGGATCCTGCGCCTGCGGCAGGTCCGGCCCAACGGTTGGCAGCGGGCGGTTCTCTTCGAGGGCGTGACCGCGGTGGCGGTGACGCTCGTCCTGGCCGACGTTGCGAGCGCCTGGACGCTCGTCGTGCTGCCGGTGGCGACCGCGGCGGTCGTCAAAGGACATGACGTGATCGCCGGCTGGTTGCCGAACCGTCGGCCGGTCGAGCCGCTGCCGCCGCCGCGACCGACCGACTTCGCGCCGGTTGCGGGGATCGTCGTCGCGCTGCTGCTGATCTGGCTTCTCTAGGCGCGCTGAAACCCGCGGCGGATCGGGACCCTTGGAGGGGCCTGAATGCCGCGGAATCTGGCTGCTCTAGAGAGAGGCGGCCTTCTGGGCCATGGCCGACTTGCGGTTGGCGGCCTGGTTCTTGTGGATGACGCCCTTGCTGGCGGCCTTGTCGAGCAGGCGAGCCGCAGTGCGCAGCTCGGTCTGGGCGGTGGCGGCGTCTCCGCTGTCAGCAGCTTCGCGGAACTTGCGGACGGCGGTCTTGAGCTCGGACTTCACAGCCTTGTTGCGCAGGCGACGACGCTCGTTCTGCCCGATGCGCTTGATCTGCGACTTGATGTTGGCCACGCCGGATCTACCTCAAGGTCTGTGGGGTCGGAACAACAGCGCTCAAGGCTACCAGCGACCGCCTGACCTGCGCGAATCCAAGATCACTGCAACCTCCGCAGCGGGTTGAAGACGTAAGTGCGTGCTCAGCCCGCTGCGGGCGTCAGGACCAGTGGGTGAGGTCCTGGAGCCAGCGGAGGGCGACGGCGCCTTGGGCGGCCTGGAACGCGCGCACGGTCGGCAGGCCCGGCGCCGGAGGTAGCAGGGCGTGGGTGAGGAAATAGCCCGTGATCGTCGCCACCAGGACCGTGAGCACGTCGGGGTCGGCCGCCCGCCCGTGGCTGCTCATCGCCAGCAGCTCCTCGGGATCCGGCCCGCCCTGCATCGCGACGCTGGGAGCGAATGCCGCCAGGTCGAAGACCGGAGCGCCGCGGGCGGCCCAGGGCCAGTCGACCAGCCAGACGCGGTCTGCCGAGACCAGCATGTTGTCCGCGCGCAGGTCGAGGTGGAGCAGCGTCTCGCCGCTCGCCGCTTCGACCCAGCGCGACTCGAGCTCGGCCAGCCGGTCCAGGTGGCGGACGCACCAGTCGTCGAGACCGGCCGGTACGCCGTCCGCCGCCGCGTCGCGCCAGCCGCTGAACTCGTCCCGCCAGCTGGCGTCGAGCCCCGGAGCGTCCGGGAGCGGGCTCGGAGTGAGGTTCTCGAACAGCTCGTCGACCGTGTCGAGGACCCGCCGCAGCTCGTCCTGCTGCCACGGCAGGTGCGGATGCCGGCCATCGACGTCCTCGAGCAGCAGGGCCACCCAGCCCTCGTCGTCGTACGACGCCAGCAGCCTCGGTGCCGGTGCGGCAGGGGGCAGCGCAGCCGTGATCCGCGCCTCGCGTCGGTGCATGTCGGGCGAGTGCGGGTTCGCGTCGGTCGACACCGCCTTGACGAACGCGCGAGAGCCGTCGGCGCACACGACCCGCGCGGCAACCCCCGGCGAGAACCCGCCTGGCTGCGTCACCGCGGAGACGACCGCCGACCCGAGCGTCTGCTTGACCCACCCCCGGACGCGTCCCGGAAGCTCGTCGTACGGCACTCGCACGCCCTGAGCGGGCGGCGGCGAGGGCTGCGTCATGCCACCATGGTGCGTGTCCACCGACCCGGCGCGCATCCGGAATTTCTGCATCATCGCGCACATCGACCACGGCAAGTCGACCCTTGCCGACCGGATGCTGGACCTCACCGGACTGGTCGAGGCGCGCAACATGCGCGCGCAGTACCTCGACAAGATGGACATCGAGCGCGAGCGCGGGATCACCATCAAGGCGCAGAACGTCCGGCTTCCGTGGAAGGTCGACGGCGTCGAGTACGTGCTCGACCTGATCGACACGCCGGGCCACGTCGACTTCTCCTACGAGGTGTCGCGATCGCTCGCCGCCTGCGAGGGCGCGATCCTCCTCGTCGACGCCGCGCAGGGCATCGAGGCGCAGACGCTGGCCAATCTCTATCTCGCGCTCGAGAACGACCTGCACATCATCCCCGTGCTCAACAAGATCGACCTGCCCGCGGCGCAGCCGGACAAGTACGCCGCCGAGCTCGCGCACATCATCGGCTGCGACCCCGACACGGTGCTGCGGGTCAGCGCCAAGACGGGGGAGGGCGTTCGGGACCTCCTCGACGAAGTCGTGCGGCAGGTTCCGGCGCCGGTGGGCGATGCCGACGCGCCGCCGCGGGCGATGATCTTCGACTCCGTCTACGACCAGTACCGCGGCGTCATCACCTACGTGCGGTTGATCGACGGACGTCTCACCACGCGCGACCGGATGCTGATGATGTCGACGGGCGCTGTGCACGAGACGCTCGAGGTCGGCGTCATCTCACCCGAACCGACACCGACCGGGTCCCTCGGTGTCGGAGAAGTGGGTTACGTCATCCCGGGCGTCAAGGAGGTGCGGCAGGCCCGCGTCGGCGACACGATCACGAGTGCGTCGAAGCCGGCGAAGGAGATGCTGCACGGCTACCGGCATCCGAAGCCGATGGTTTACTCCGGGCTCTATCCGATCGACGGGTCGGAGTACCCGTTGCTGCGCGACGCGCTGGACAAGCTGCAGCTCAACGACGCGGCTCTGGTCTACGAGCCGGAGACGTCGGTCGCACTCGGCTTCGGGTTCCGTTGTGGCTTCCTCGGCCTGCTGCACATGGAGATCGTGCGCGAGCGGCTCGAGCGCGAGTTCAACCTGTCTCTCATCTCGACAGCGCCGAACGTCGTCTACCGCGTCCTGCTCGAGAGCGGCGAGGAGATGACCGTCACCAACCCGGCCGACTGGCCGGCGGGACAGAAGATCTCCGAAGTGCACGAGCCGGTCGTGGACGCGATGGTGCTGCTGCCGTCGGACTACGTCGGCTCGGTGATGGAGCTCTGCCAGCAGCGTCGCGGTGTCCTGAAGGGCATGGACTATCTATCCCAGGATCGGGTGGAGCTGAAGTACGTCCTGCCCCTGGCGGAGATCATCTTCGACTTCTTCGACCAGCTGAAGTCACGCACCCGCGGCTACGCATCGCTCGACTACGAACCTGCCGGCGAACAGATCGCCGATCTGGTGAAGGTCGACATCCTGCTCCAGGGCGAGACCGTCGATGCGTTCTCGGCGATCGTGCACAAGGACAAGGCCTACGCGTACGGAACGGCGATGGCGTCGAAGCTCCGCGAGCTGATCCCGAGGCAGCAGTTCGAGGTGCCGATCCAGGCAGCTATCGGGTCACGCATCATCGCCCGCGAGAACATCCGCGCGATGCGCAAGGACGTGCTCGCGAAGTGTTACGGCGGTGACATCACCCGAAAGCGCAAGCTGCTCGAGAAGCAGAAGGAAGGCAAACGGCGGATGAAGATGGTCGGCCGTGTGGAAGTGCCGCAGGAGGCTTTCATCGCTGCCTTGCAGACCACGCCGAAGGAGTAGTCAGCCGACTGCTCCGAGGAACACGAACGGCATGATGAGCAGCATCGGGACGACGATGCACATCAGCGCGATCGAGACGACAACGGCGGCGGCACTGCCGCCCGGGTGCCGGTCGTCCGGCCCGTTCCTCCAGAGCTGGCGCAGCTCGGTGCCGAGCAGTGCGACCGCGATCAGTGCGAGCAGCCAGACCGTCGCCGAGACGACTGCGTTGACCCAGCGGGCGGCGCCGTTGCCGATGAGGAACGTGAGAGCAGCCGCGCCGAACACGAAGATGACGGCGGTGACGTCGATGCCAGCTGCCCGGAACAGAGGATGGTTCGCCGGATGGGCCTGTGACGTTTGAGGGTGAGCCATCGCGACCTCCTCGTCCGGGCAGCTGCTGACACTTTCGTCAATGCCGCCGCAGGCGAGTAGGGCCGAAGGTCCCGTGTTCGGTCGGCTCCGCCGAGGTGGTCAGGAGCTGGTCGAGTCGGCGCCCGTGCCCTTAGCGGTCGCCTGGTCCACCACACGTGTCGCGACCACGCGCAGCTTCTGATGCGACTCCTGGGAGAGCCGGACGAGCGCGTGAAAGGCCTCTTCCGCGGTGCAGCCGCGATCACGCATGAGGATGCCTTTCGCCTGCTCGATGACGGCGCGGGACTGCATCGCCTGCTGCAGCTCCTCGGCGAGCTTGACGGCCCGATCGCGCTCGTCGCTCACCGTCGCGACGACGCCGGCGTAGTGCGCGAGGTCGAAGGCGGTGTCCACCATGGTGGCGTCGAAGGCATCCGCTCGAGAGGCATAGAGGTTGAGCGCCCCGGCCGTTTCGCCGCCGAACTCCAGCGGGACCGACAGCGATGCACGCACACCTGACTCCAATGCCTCGCGCGCGTAGACCGGCCACCGCTGCTCCTCGCCCAGGTCGGTGACGAGCACCGGCCGGCCCTCGTGAGCGGCCTCGAGACAGGGACCGTGGCCGATGCGGTACTGCGCCTCGTCGGCCTGCGTCGCCATCGTGCCGGTCGACGCGACCGTGCGCGGACGGTCGCCGAGAATCGTGACCGAGGCCTCTTCGACGCCCGGGATGATCGCGGTCGCGGCCTCGCATGTCCGCTGCAAGACGGCGGTGCGGCTTCCGTCGCTGAGCATGATGCTCGCCAAGGCGCGCACGGCCACGGGCATGGATGCGGCGTCGTCGTGTTGGTCCCGCATGACGTCGGGTTCTTCCTTTGCGTCGCTTCGGTTCGAAGGGCCAGACCCCCTGGACCCCGCAAGCCGCGATCGCTGCTGAACCGGCTGCATCAAGATTATCTCGCCACGACCGACGTAGCGTGGAAGAAGATGCCATCCACCTTGCCCGAGGGCGACCCGGCTCCCGCTGACGGTCGCCTTCCGGCGTCTGCTCTCGACGGCAGGTCGACGCGGCGGCTCGGCATCTACTTGCATGTGCCGTTCTGCCGGACCCGCTGCGGGTACTGCGACTTCAACACCTACACCGCCGAGGAGCTCGGCGAGGGGATCAGCAGGACGTCGTACGTCGACAGCGCGTTGCGGGAGCTCCAGCTGGCGCGTCATGTCCTCGATGGTGACGATCGCCGGGTGAGCACCGTCTTCGTCGGCGGCGGCACACCGACGCTGCTGCCGGCGCGAGACCTCGCTCGGCTGCTGTCCGGCGTCCGTGACCTCTTCGGTCTGGCACCGGACGCCGAGGTGACGACCGAGTCCAACCCCGAGTCGGTGGACCGGGCCGGGCTGGACGCGCTGCGCAGCGCCGGGTTCACGCGCATCTCGTTCGGCATGCAGTCGGCGAAGGAACACGTGCTGGCGGTGCTGGACCGGGAGCACACGCCTGGCCGCGTCGAACAAGGCGTGAACGATGCGCGAGCAGCCGGCTTCGACAACGTGAGCGTCGACCTCATATATGGCACCCCGGGAGAGACCGACGACGACTGGCGTGCCTCACTTGCCGCGGCGATCGAGACGGGCGCCGACCACGTGTCGGCGTACTCGCTCATCGTCGAGCCCGGCACACGTCTCGCCGCCCGGGTCCGCCGCGGTGAGCTGCCGATGCCGGACGACGACGTCCTCGCCGACCGCTATCTCATCGCGGACGAGATGCTCACCGCAGCCGGGTTCGGCTGGTATGAGGTGTCCAACTGGGCCAAGTCCGGCGAGAACGAGTGCCGGCACAACCTTCTCTACTGGACCGGTGGTGACTGGTGGGGCGTGGGCCCCGGAGCGCACAGCCACGTCGGCGGCGTGCGGTGGTGGAACGTCAAGCACCCGAAGCCGTACGCCGAACGCCTCGGCTCGGGCGTGAGCCCCGCCCACGCGAGAGAGATTCTCGACCCGCGGTCACGACACACCGAGAACGTCATGCTGCGCCTCAGACTGCGCGCCGGTCTGCCGCTCGGTGCTCTCGCGGCGTCAGAGCAGGATGCGGCACGGCAGGCGGCCGCCGACGGCCTTCTCGACGAGGCCGAGCTCGGCGCCGGCCGCGCCGTGCTCACCTTGCGCGGAAGGCTCCTGGCCGACGCCGTCGTACGGAATCTGCTCGGGTGAGGGACACAGGCGGCGGAAGCGACGGGGGAGAGCACACCCTCGTCGTCGAACACGAGCAGGCCGTTGCACAGCAGCGCCCAGCCCTGCTCCCAGTGGTCGGCGACCACACAAGCGGCTCGGGCGTCGTGGCTGTCGGCGCTCGGGCAGGTCGTCTCGTGGCTACAGGTCATGGTGATCACCTCGTCGGACGCTGCTCCCTGCACCTTTAACGACTCCGACCCCGCTCCGGTGACGTTGGTTACCGGCTGGCCGATCTTTTCGCCGAGGAATGCCGGGCGCGTAGGTCCCGTTGCGCAGGCATGGGGATCTTCCGGCTCAACCACGCAGTGCTGTATGTCCGTGACCTCGAGGAGACGGTCCGCTTCTACCGGGACGTCCTGGGCTTCCACCGCATCGAGGAGATGACGCCGGACGGCTTCCAGGGCGCGGCCTTCATGCGGGCTCCCGGATCGACGAACGACCACGACCTCGGCCTGTTCGAGATCGGGCCTGCTGCCGGCCCGTCCGGCGCGGGTCGCAGCACCGTCGGGCTCTACCACCTCGCCTGGGAGGTCGACACTCTCGACGAGCTGGAGCGCACGGGGGTCTTGCTCTCCGAGGCCGGTGCGCTGGTCGGCGCGAGCGACCACGGCACGACGAAGAGCCTCTACGGCAGGGACCCCAACGGCATCGAGTTCGAGATCGTCTGGATCATTCCCGCCGACCTGCTCGACGACGCGGCCCGCGACGCCCGCCGCACGATCCGGCCGCTCGACCTTGCCAAGGAGAAGGAGCGGTACGGCGCCCAGACCCGCGGGGGCATCGGGATCTCGGTTCCTGTCGCCTAGGGTTCGACCCGATGGAACAACGCGTCAGTGTCATCACGCTCGGCGTCGCCGACCTCGGTCGCGCGCAACAGTTCTACGACGCGCTCGGGTGGCGACGTACAGGTGATGATGCGGACGTCGTCTTCTACCAGGCGGGTGGCTCCGTCTTCGCCTTGTGGAGCCGGGCGTCGCTCGCAGAGGACAGCGCGGTCGTCGACAGCGGCGGTTGGGGCGGCGTGACACTGGCGCACAACGTCGCATCGCCGGTGGAGGTCGACGCGGTGATCGACGAGGCTCGCGCCGCGGGCGCCACGATCGGCCGTGAACCGGCAGAGACGTTCTGGGGCGGCTACTCGGGCGTCTTCATCGATCCCGACGGTCATCCCTGGGAGGTCGCGCACAATCCCGGCTGGCGGCTCGGCCCCGACGGAAGCGTGTCGCTCGAGGCCTGAGCTGGAGCGCGCTTCGGGACGTCGACGACCCCGCGTGGGGGGTCCCGCGGGGTCGTCGCGTGGCCGGCCCCTGGATTCGGGCCGGCCGGCTTCTCACAGACTGCCGGCGAGGTTGGCAGTCACGGGGTTGACGCTCATCGCGCCGATCCCGTCCCCGAGCTGGTCCCGGCTGTTGTCGCCCCAGCAGTACACCGTCGTGTCCACGAACACGACGCACGTGTTGCTCCGGCTTGCGCTGATCGACCGGATCACGGGCAACGACGTCGAAGGAACGTCGCTGGACCGCGGCCCGAAGATGCCCTCCGGCTGGGCTGCGTCGGACGTGGACCCGTCGCCGAGCTGGCCGTCCGAGTTGCCGCCCCAGCAGGCCAGGCTGTCGTCGTCGAGGCGCACGCAGGCGTGGACGTCGCCGGCGGTGATGGAAGTTGCCGGCGAGGCCGAAACCGCGGGTGGGAGCGCAATGAGCCCGCCGCTTCCGGTCCCGATGACGTGCGTGTCGACGGGAAGTGGCTGGTCGCCGCCTCCGCCGTCACCGAGCTGACCACGGTCGTCCGCGCCCCAGCACTTGACGTGCCCGTTGCTCATGATCGCGCAGGTGAAGTTCCGTCCGGCGGCGATGGCCGTCACGCCGGTCAGTGGGTTGCTCGTAGTCGGGTCGGAATCTGGGTCCGGGTTCGCTTGGACCTGTACGGCGTAGCTACGGGTGGTCGTCGTACCGTCGCCGAGCTGACCGTTGGCGTTCTCGCCCCAGCACCAGACCGTCGCGTCGGCAGCCAGCGCGCAGGCGTGGAATCCGCCCGACGTCACGGCGGTGATGCCGGAGAGGTCGGCGTAGGTCGGGGTCTGGTCGAGGTGTCCACCGTTGGTGTTCTCCTGGACGGTGACCGGGACGCTCGAGTCCGCGAACAGCGTGCTGCCCAGCTGTCCCTCGGCGCCGTGCCCCCAGCAGCTGACCTTGCCGTCGCTTCGCACCGAGCAGGTGTTCCCGCGCTCGATGCTGCCTGCCGTGCCGCCCGCATCGACGGTCGACGCCGTGGTGAGTCCGCTGACCCCGACCGGCACGTTGCTGTCGGTCGTCGAGCTGTTGCCGAGCTCGCCGTCGGCGTTGTGCCCCCAGCACTGCGGCGTGCTCGTGCCGGCCGGGATCGCGCAGGCGTATCCGTTACCTGCGTCGAGAGCACCAGCCGACGAGATGCCCAAAACGGCTGTCCGCAGGCTCGTCTTGCTGCCGAACGCCAGGCCGGCGCCGATCTGTCCGTAGGTGTTGTCGCCCCAGCAGAAGGGCTGGCCCGTCGGCGACGTCGTCGGCGCCGGAGATGACGTGAAGGATTTGTTCAGCAGAGCGCACGCAAAGTCGGTGCCTGCCGCAACCATCCGCGCGCCGGTGATCGCCGTCACCTGGACCGGGGTGGAGCTCTGGGCGCGATAGCTGCCGAGCTGACCGTAGAAGTTGTAGCCCCAGCACTTCATCGCGGAACCGATCGCGGCGCAGGTGTGGAAGCCTCCGGCCGTAATGGCGGTTGCGCCACTCAGTCCGTTGACGCTGACCGAGAATGCGCTGTCCTCGATCTGCGCCGCGTTGCTCGACCCGCTGTAAGGGTCGGTGCCCAGCTGCCCGCGTCCGCCCTCGCCCCAGCACCGTGCGGTTCCGTCGTCGACCAAGGCGCAGGTGTGGAACTCGCCCGCCGAGATCGCGGTGAAGTGACCATCGGGCTGCGGGTTCTGTGACGTGTCCAGCAACGAGGGCGTGTGGGTCGTGTGCTGAACGACTCCCGGTGTCGGGCTCGGCTTCATGGTCCGGAGTGGAACGATCGCCTGGTAGTTCTTGGTCGTGTCCGTGCTCTCGTAGTCGGTCTGGTAGCCGAGCTGTCCGAAGTTGTTCTCGCCCCAGCATCGGGCGGTGTTGTCCTTGAGCAGCACACAGGCGTGCCCATAGCCGGTCGTGAGCGCCTGGACGGGGTTGTTCGTCGGGTCGTCGGTGACGCCGGAGACCTTGACCGGGACCGCGCTGCTGAGCTTGGTGGGGTCAGTGCCCGGGTCGAACCCGAGCTGGTCGAACGTGTTGGCACCCCAGCACCAGACCGTCGAGTCGACCAGCAGTGCGCAGCTGTGAAACTCGCCGAGCGCCAGGGCGGTGACGTTGACTCCCGCGGGCATGTTCAGCACCGGCTGCGCGATGCTGCTCCGGTCTCCGGGCTTGCCGTCGCCCAGCTGTCCCGCGCCGTCGTCGCCCCAGCACCATGCCGTCTGGTTGCCGCTGCTGTCCTTGACGATGGCGCAGGTGTGGAACCCACCCGCGGCGATCGCGATGACGCCTGACAGCGGGGTGCTCGAGGCGTCCTTGACGACGGTGACGGGCGTTCGCCGCTGCGGATCCTTCGTGAGGTCGCTCTGCTTGTCGCCGACGGTGCCGTCGCCGACCTGACCGTTCGCAGCCAGGCCCCAGCACTTGACCGTGGTGTCGGCGAGCAAGGCGCACGTATGCGAGTTGCCGGCGGTGATCGCTGTGGCGGTGTGAGCGGCATCGCTGCCGTCCAGTCCGACGACTGCGACCGGGTCGGTGCTCGTGACGATCGTGCCGTTGCCGAGCTGGCCCTGGTCGTTGCTGCCCCAGCACTGCACCGCACCGGGCAGAGAGTTGATCGTCTCGATGGCGCAGGTGTGCAGGCCTCCGACCGCGATATGGGCCTCGGCAAGTGCGCTGACGGTTGGGGTGCCCTCGTTCTGGTCAGCCCGGGCGGCGGCGTCGAGCATGGCGGCCGCCATCACGAGCGACGAGGCGGCTGCGAGCGCCCGGCGGACGAAGAGCTTGTGCATGACGCCTCACACCTTCGAGCAGTCGGTCGCGGGTTTGGAGCTAGGCGCATAACCGAGCTTCTGGTAGATGGCCGCCCAGATCAGCGTCGCGATGCACGTGTGGCCACTGTCGTTGGGATTGATGCCCATGGACTTCGTCGTGTGGTCGGCGTAGATCAGTACGCCGTCAACAGCGGGCGGAAGGTAAGTGAACGGTTCGAAGCCGGGGTTGACGTCCTTGCCGTCGGTGCCGATCCATGTGGTGTCGCAGCCGAAGTTGGTCTCCTGGGTGTCGTGCTGGTCGGTGGTCGACGGCGGGTGGTAGACCTTCGTGTGGATGGTGACCTTCATGGTCATGCAGTGGTCGTTCATCTCCTTGTAGGTGTCGACCCAGATGAACCGTCCCTGATTGCCGGTGGTGAAGCGCTGGACGACCGGTTGGATGGTCGAGTTCAGCTTCTTGACGACCTGGTCGAGCGTGACGAGCGCCGGCGGCAGCATCACCCAGCGGGCGATGCATGTGGGGATCGTGTCGACGAGCTGTGCGCAGAACCCCGGGACCTTGCTCATGACGGTCAGTGCGTGCGGGAACGGGTTGAAATAGCCCGGCACGGCCACGATCATCTTCGAGTTGTTGCCCATCATCGTCTGGTACTTGCCGAGGATCCCGCTGAGGTCCTTCGCCAGCTGGTCGAAGGCTGGCTGGTTCAACAAGACCCCCAGCGCGCATGCGTTGGCGGTGATGAAGTCGTGGTGCTTGATCTCGTCGAAGCACGTTGTCACGTGGTCGACGATGCTGCTGTTCCACCGACCCACCTGGACGGTGACGAGGATGGGTTTGTACATCGCCGCGACTGCCTGCTGATTCGTCCCGTTGACATAGGTGCTCGTCGTCGTCTTGTCCTGGGCGAGGTTCTTGAGACACCAGTAGCCGAGGTTCATGCTGCCTTGGCCACTCTTGTTCAGGAAGTTGTCGAGGAGCTTTTGCGGGTAGGCGATGCTCAGGTCCTGGTTGCCGTCGTTCTTGTCATCTTGTCCGTACGGCACCCCGTCGCCGGTCGCGACGTAGTAGCTGGCGCAGGCGAGCGCCGTGGCGTGCGGGGTCGGTCCGCTCGTCGTGAAGAGCAGCGCTGTGGTCACGGTCGCGACCGAGCCAATGATCAGCGTCCTGGAACGTTGCATGCGGCCTGCTCCCTCTTGGGCTCAGCGGACCAAGGAGCGAGGGTGGGCGGCCGACGGCCGCCCACCCTCGCACCTACTGTGTGACCTGCGACTGAACGGTGCTGTCGGTGTCGTTCCCGTCGTCGGACTCCACTGTGGCGTGGTTGCCGTTGACGACCGCGTTGTCGTTATCCGTCTGGTCGTTGTTCTGGAAGACGTAGAAGTTGAACTCCAACGTCGCGCCTGCAGCGAGTGTGTCCGTGACACATGTCACCTGGTTGACGGTGTCGTCCGTCGCGGTCGAGCAGCTCGTGCCGGATGGAGTCGTCGTCCCGGCCTGAACGTCTTCGACGGTCACGCCGACCGGCAGGTTCCACACGCTGAGGACGTTGTGTGCATCCTCACCACTGCCACTCGCGACGTTGTTCTTGATTCGGCCGGTGATCGTGCCGTACTGGCTCTGCGTGATCCCAGTCTGGTCGAGCTCGATGCTGAGGTTGATGACCGACTGGATGAAGGTGTTCACCCGGATCGCGTTGTTGCTCTCGTCCGACTCAGCGATCGCGTTGTCCGGATCGACCTGGGCCTGCGTGATGATTGCGATGTTCTTGTGTGGTGCGAGCAGAGCGACATTGACCGTACGCGTCGCGCCGCCGTTCAGTGTCCCTCTGACGGTGCCTCCGGTGCATGTCACCACCCCGCTGTCCTGCGAGCAGACGAACCGGCCCGGGTCGGTGCCGTCCGCCTCACCTGCGGCGACGAATGTGGTGCCGGCCGGCAGCGCGACGCGGAAGGTCGCGTTGAAGACGTCATCTGTCCCGAGGTTCTGGATGTTGAACTTCTCGACGAACTGGTCATCCGGCGTTCCGGTCGTCGGGCTGCCGCCGTCGGTGACGGTGAGATCCTGGTAGGCGCCGGCACCCGTCGCGGCGCCAGTCGTGGGATCCGGCCCGGACACCGTCGTGTCTTGGGTAGCAGTGTTGTTGGTCTCGTTGCCCTCCGGAATCACGTTGTCCGGGTCGACGACGACCTGGTTGGTGATGGTGGCCAGGCTGCCGGGACTGGACGGCTGCGACGGCGCGAAGAGGGTGACCTTGATCGTCGCCTGCCCGCCGCTGGCGAGCGTGCCGTTGTTGCAGGTCACGACGCCGCTGTTCTGGCTGCAGACGAAGCCACCGCTGCCCGTCGTCGCCGCGCCCTGCTTGGCCAGGCGGTAGGTCGTCCCGGTCGGCAAGTAGTCCTTGAACGTCACGTTCGTTGCGGGGTCACTGCCCTGGTTGCTCACGATGACGTCGTAGACGAGGGTGCCCGCCGGCGCGACCTTGCCGAAGTAAGGCCCCGAGTTCGGGTCGGGGAACTCCTGTGGCGTCGAGATCTGCAGCTCGTTGTATGCGTTGGCCCCGTTTGGAGCGTTCTGCACGAGGAGCTGAACGTCTGACGTGTTGTTGGTCTCGTCACCCTCGGGAATTGCGTTGCCCGGGTCCACGACGGCGTGGTTCGTGTAGACGTTCGTGAACTGTTTCGTGCCGTCGTAGTTCACCGCGTCCGGCGCATACAGCAGGATGTGGATCTTCGTGGTGGCGTTGCCACCCTGCAAGTTGCCGTTCGTGCACGTGACGACACCTGCGTTGAACGCGCAGACGAACCCGCCGTTGCCGCCGCTCAGCGCGTCGGCGCTCACGTCGCGGAACCGCGAGCCCTGCGGGATGTAGTCGGCGACGGTGATGTTGCTCGCGGGGTCGGTGCCGCGGTTCGCCACTGTGAGGTCGTACTTCAGCGTGCCGTTAGGGGCCACCGGGGCGCAGTTCTGCTGCGGCGTCACCACGTTCACGCAAGGACCGGTGCCGTCGACAGGGCTGACCTGCTGGTCGAGCACGGTCAGGTCGTTGAACGTGTTCGCGCCGCCGCCCGTGATCGCGCCGGTGCCGCTCGGATCGAACGTGTTCGGCGGGTCGTAGGGGCCACTAGGCGTGGGCAGCGCAACCGTGAGACTGACGTCGGAGACGTTGTTCGTCTCGTCGGCCTCGGCAATGGCGTTGCCCGGGTCGACGACGGCGTGGTTCGTGTACTGCGTGGTCGATGCGTTGACCGTCGGCGGTGCGAACAGACGGATGACGATGTGGGTGACGGCCGGTGTGCCGACACTCGTGGATGCCGCGAGCGCGCCGTTGGTGCACGTGACGACACCGTTGGCGAAGGAGCACCCGAAACCGCCCGTCCCGCCGGACAGTGCGTCGGCAGTGACATCGCGGAGCCGCGCGCCACCAGGCACGTTGTCGGTGACGGTCACGTTGCTCACCGGGTCACTACCCCAGTTCCTCACCGTCAGCGTGTAGTCGAGCGTTCCGTTGGGCGCCACTGGTGTGCATGACGAGGGCGCGGCGCAAACCGGACCCGGGTTGGTCTGGGCGTTGACGACGTCCAGCTCGTTGTAGGTGCCCCAGTCTCCGGCCGGCGGGATGCCGACGTTGGTCTCGAGCAGGTTGATGTTGTCCGTGGTCGGTGCGTTCGTCTCGATGAACTCCGGGATGGTGTTGTCCGGGTCGACCTGCACCTGGTTGAGGATCGGTGAGCCGGTCGCGTTCGGTGAATCGCTCGGCCCGTACGGCGCCGGCGCGAACGCCTTGACCTCGATCATGAAGGAGTCCGGAGTGCCCGGTGGGGGCAGCAAGGGGCCACCGAAGGCCGCGTAGATGCCGGCGAGGCGGCCGCCGATGCAGGTCACCAGCGAGGCGCCGTCCGAGCTGCAGGTCACATTGTGTGTGGGCGTGTAGGGCGTCCCGATGGTCGGGAAGAACGGCGGCACCTCCTTGGCCGACCGGAACTTCGCGCCGGCCGGCAACGTGTCGGTGACCTTGATCCCACTCGAGTCCTGGGTCCCGACATTCGTGACCAGGATGTGGTAGATCAGCGTGCCGCTCGGAGCCACCGGGTTGCACATGTTCGGGCTCGGCTGGCGAGTGTCGCGCGGGCACAGAGAGGACTGCTCGACCGTCAGGTTCACGCCGGTCGCGATCGGAGTCGTCGTCGTGAACGTGTTGTTGGTCTCGTCGCTCTCGGCGATCGTGTTGTAGGGATCGACGGTCGTGATCGCGGTGATCGCACCCGTCGAGTTCGGAGCCGTCAGGTGGATCCGCAGCTGCCGGGTTGCGCCTGGGTACTGGCCACTCGTCGCCTGTCCGGGGACAGTGCCACCCGTGCAGACGAGGACGAAGTTCGGGCTCGGCGGCACCGGAGCGGAACCTGCCGGGCAGCTGAAGTCAGCCGACCCGAGGTTCTCGTAGCCCTCGTAGATCACGTCGTTCGGCAGCGGGATCCGGATGGTGACACCGGCCGCGTCGTTGATGCCACTGTTGCCGACGGTCACGAGGTAGTCGAACTGGTTACGCGCGCGGAAGGTGCCGCTCGGGTTGCAGCCACCGGGCGAGTTGTCGGGCAGCAGCGCTCGCCATGACGGAGGTTGCACGTTCGGCCCGTTCGCCACAACGCAGGTGTCGTAGTTCGTCACGGTCAGGTCGATCGCCGGTCGCACGATCGTCGTGACGCTCGCCGTCCTGGTGATGGTGACCTTGTTCTGCAGACCTTGAAGGGTCGCCGTGTTCGTGATGATCGAGCTCGGTGGCTGCACCACCTTGCCCGTGATGGTGACGGTGACGTTTCCGCCGTTTGTGCCCAGGGTGTAGTTGTTGTTGCTGGCGGCACACTTCACCTGCGAGTTGGAGTTCGCGCAGATGAACTTCGGGTCGGTCGACTTGACCGACACCGACGCCTGGTCGAGACCTTGTGTTCCATCGGTGATCTGGACGCGGGTCAGCGTGTCCTTCGTGCTCGTGTTCGTCGCCTTGACGCTGTAGGTCAACAGGTCGCCGGGGCGCACCTGCGATCCGGTCGGCATGCTCGGTGCGAGCGAGTCGATGGGTGACGTCGCGGTCTTGGTGAAGGTCGCCAGCCCCGGGCTCGCAGCAGGGCCGGGGGCGAGCAGGGTCTGTTGCGCGGTGTTGTTCAGCTCGTTCGACTCCGGGATCGCGTTCTCAGGGTCGACGACAGCAGTCGTCGTCCACTGCAGACCGCTCGGCGGAGGCGTCGTACCGCTCACGACGAGGGGAATGGTGATCGTTGCGTTCGCGCCGGCATTCACGGCGCCACCCGTGCAGACGATCGACGGCAAGCTCGTCACGCATTGGAACAGGCTCGTCCCACTGACGCTGGCGCTCGGTTGGAGGCTGAACCCCGGCGGCAAGGTGATGTTGGTCTGGATGTCGGAGGCGTTCGAACCGCCGCTGTTGTTGACGACGACCTGGTACGTCTGGCTGCTTCCGGCATTTGCCGTGCTGGGCGCGATGATCGACACGGACAGGTCGGGGAGGCCTCCGAGCGGACCGTTGCTCACGAGGACGCTCGTCGTCGCCGGCACGGAGAACGTCTGTGACGTGTTCTGCGGTGACCAGTCTCCTGTGACCGTCGCGGTGTTGTTCAGGTAGGTTCCGTTGCCTGCTGTGACCAGTCCGGTGATGGTGACCGTCCACGTCGAGCCTTGGCCCGGCATGGATCCTGCGTCACACGTGACCAGGTTGCTGCTGAGTGAGCAGTAACCGCGCGAGCTCGCGAGTACGACGTTGGTGAGGCCCGTCAGCTGATCAGTCAACCGAACGTTGACTTGCTGCGGCTCGGTATCAGTGGCGACGATCGTGTACGTCAGGCTCGAGTTCGAGGCGACGGGACTGGGCGATGCCGACATCGTCACCGACACCGGGTTGGTGACCGCCCCCGCGGGAGTCAGCGGTGGCAACACCACCAGTGCGGATATGCATGTCGAGAGAACCGCGATTCCTCGCAGCGCGATACGCAATGCCTTGTGTTGCTTGTGCATGTCCGCCCCCCAGCGTCATCAGCCGACAACGGCCGTACGTCAGGACGCTTGTACGGCGTCAACGTCAAACGAACGTCATGCAGACGTCCGCGAAGATGTCGCAATCGCGTCGACATCAGGTGTCGTACTAGTCAGCGTTGCGGCACGAAGGTGTCAGGTCCACGGCACGAACGGGTCCCTGTGAACTGCACGAACGGCTCGTTGTCATCGACGCGATGCTTTCGATAACGTCCCCGCCCTCGGTGGTTGTGTTCTTGTACTTCCGGCGAGACGGCACCAGGCCCTTGGGGGGATTCATGCCTGGTCAATCGGCTGCGCGCGTGGCGGTCGACGCCGATGTGGGTGTCACTGGGTCAGTGACACCCACGCGGGCGTCCGCACTGCCCGTTGACGCAAACCTGCAAGTGCGTCTGCTCGGTGGCTTCGCTCTGCATCGTGGCGACGCCGCGTTGTCGATCCCGGCGGCGGGCCGGCGGCTCGTCGCGCTCGTCGCTCTCCGCGACAGAGGCGTCAGCCGGGTGCAGGCGGCCGGCGTCCTGTGGGGCGAGTCGTCCGACGAGCGCGCCTGCGGCAGCGTGCGAACGGTGCTGTGGGCGCTGCGCAAGGGTGGCATCAACATCATCGACGCAGCCGGCGGCACGCTGACGCTGGCTCGTGACATCGATGTCGACGTGCGGGTGATGACGTCCGTTGCAAACGGGCTCCTCGCCGGGCAGGTCCGAGCGCAGGACGTGAACCTCGAGCTGTTCGCGGAAGACCTGCTGCCCGACTGGTACGACGAATGGCTTGCATCCGACCGGGAACGGCTCCGGCAGCTACGACTGAACGCGCTCGAGGCGATGAGTGCGTCGTTGGTGTCCGCCGGGCAGGTGCACGCAGCGGTGCAGGCCGCGCTCTGCGCAGTGGCTTCGGAACCCCTGCGGGAGAGCGCGAACCGAGTCCTCATCGAGGCGTATCTCGCCGAGGGCAACAGGGCCGACGCGTTACGCCACTTCCGGTCGTTCGCCCAGCTGCTCTCGCGCGAGCTGGGCCTACGACCGACTCAGCCGTTGGTCGACCTCGTCCGGGCCGGCTGATCCCGCCGACGCCGCGACTGGTCAGCTGGTGAACGGGACGGAGCGCGGCGGTGCTCCCAAGGGCCGGCCACCGTAGATGACGTGTCCTTTCGCGTCCTGGTAGGTCAGCCACGGCACCGTCTCGACGTTCTGGTCGACTCCCGGCTTGCCGTAGTTGCAGACGCCGGTCGGGAACGCCTGACGCAGCCGCTTCCACTGAGCATCGGTGAACGTCACCGGATAGTCGTCGCGACGTAGTGGCTTCAGCTGGCACTTGAGCACGTCGTCGGTGATCGGCTCGTCCGCTCCGAAGCGCGGCGTGCCGTACGCCGCGACGGTCTCGTCGCACACCCACGACGGGATGTCGACACCGCTGCCGTTGGTGCAGCGGTCGGCCAGGTCGGACGGCTTGTCCTGGATGATCTTCTGCGCGAGCGGAACCTTGCGGTGGTCGGCATCGACACGGCCCAGCCACTTGTCCATCGCGAACACCGACCAGTCGACGTAGTTGGCGTCACCGAGAAGTGGCACCTGCCCGCGCCACAGCACCTGGTTGGCGGCGGTGCCGAAGTTGCGCAGCAGCCGCGCCCGCATCGCATAGGTGCGGTAGACGTCGTGGAACGCACCCGGGTCGGGGCCGCGCAGGTCGATGATCGCGACGTTGTTGAGGTGGTCGGCGGTGTCGACGAGACCCGAACGGTAGGCGCGGTAGAGACCTGCGAGGTCGGCCTGGCTCCGCTCCTTCTGGACCACGCCGTCGATGTTCAGTCCGCCGAGGTTGGCGTTGAGGTCGACGAACTGCGCGGCGGTCAGCTGACCCTCACGGAGACCCTTCAGCCCGTACTGGATGCCGACGTTGTCGAACGGCCGGTTGGCGAAGCCGTCCTGCTTGCGCTTGCCGACGACGTTGATCGTGTAGTCCTGCAGCGTGCAGCGCACGCCGTGCCGGTTGGTCTTCGGGTTGTACTGCTTGCTCGGGTCGAGGCCGGCGCAGCTGTGCGTCGGGTCACCACCGTTGGGAATCGCGGTCGTGAACGTCACCGGGTTGCCGACGTTGGGATGGTCGAGCACCGCGCTCATCTGCGCCGGCGTCCAGACGTCGCCGGCGTCCCACCGCGACGGGTCCTGCCAGTAACGCAGCAACATCACGTAGTCGACGTACTCCATCGCCGACGACCATGCGTCGGTGAAGCTGCACTGCGGTGTGAGGCCCTGGTAGACGCCCGGGTAGGCGTTGGCGACCTGCTGCTGCACCAGCGATCCACCGGAGCAGCCGCTGCCGATGGTCCACCGGACCGTGCCGTAGTGGTCGATCGCGTATTCCTTCGTCATCACCAGCGACTCTGCCTGGACGACGAGGTTGCAGTCGTGGCCGGCGTTGTCGAGCGCATTGGAGATGACGATGAAACCGCCGCCGACGATGCCCTTGTCGGTCGTGCTGGGTGCACTCGCCGTCGTGTACTGCTCGTCGCAGCTCGCGCCGTGCGTGATGACCATGCGGTGGTTGAACTGCCTCTGCGGCGCCCATGCCGTCCACGGCTTCTTCGGTTGCCAGAGGGCGGTGATGGAGTACTGGTCGCGGTCGATGTAGCCGGTCTCGGTCCGGTAGATGAACGGGACCGTCACGTCGTCGGTCGTCGTCGTGTTCTTGATGAACGCGCTCGGCGGGGGGTTGTTCGGGTCGTAGCTCTGCGTGTTGCCGCTCTGGTCGACGTAGGAGTAGGTGAAGGTCGGCTTCTGGTAGCACTTCGGGCTCTTGCTGCCGTTGCCGCACGTCCACGGCTTGATCTGCGGGCCGGCGAAGTCCGGGCCGCCGAGCGGATGGTCCACGACAGTCAGCCGCGCACCGCGGCCGTCGGGCAGTGTCGCCGTGACGACGTTGGTCCCGACGCGCAGACCGGTGAGCAAGCCGAGGCCCTTGCCATCGGAGCTCGCGCGGAACCGCTTCGTGACGTCGCGGCCGTTGAGCGTGATGCGTGCCGCGGACGCATCGGCACCAGGGGTGGTGACCCTGATGAGGACGTCCTCGCCCGAGACGAGGTCTGCGCGGTTGGACAACGTCGAGATTCGTACGTCGCCATGACCTCCGCTGGCCGACGAGACGCCGGCGAATGCGCCGGCGATCAGCGCGAGCGGGACAGCGAAGAGAACCGGGCGGCGGAAGACGTGCGCCGAACGCATGAGAGCTCCTGTGGCTTGGCCGGACGCGTCATGCTGGGTGACGCCCGACTTCGCCACAGGAGCTCGCACTCCTGCGTGATTTGCCGCTTTCCGTCAGCTGCCGGTGCGGGCCTCGCGGTTGACGTCGATGGCCTCGTCCAGCGCGACTGCGGTGTCCTCGGCGACGACGGCGGCCTTCTCCTTGGCGAGCGCCTTGCTCTCGGCCTCGGCGGCCGCGAGCTTCGCCTCACGCTCCTGCCGCTCGACGGCCTTGCGCTGCTCCGCGGTCTGCTTGGCGGTCGCGGCCTTGCCCTTGGCCGCTGCCTTCGCGACCTCCTGCTTGCGCTTCGCGGCTTCCTGCTCGAGGCGCTGCTCGCGCTTCTCGGCCGTCTCCTCGATCTGCTCGCGACGCTTCTCGGCGGCGCGCTTGCGGGCGGCGAGCTCGTCGTCGGCCTCGACCCGCTTGCTGTCGGCGATCGCCTCGAGCTGAGCGGCTTCCTTGAGCTTCGTGATGCGGGCCTGGCGGAGCCGGCCACGAGACACCAGCGTGTCGTCACGGAGCAGCCCGCCGAGTGTCGTCTCGACGGCAGCCTCGACGCCCTCGAACATCAACGACGGCGGCCATTCCTCGTTGCCGGCCTGGCCAGAGGCCTTCGCGGCGGCGTTGAGAGGAAGACGCGCGGCGTTCAGCGTCGTGCCGACGACGAGCCCCGGCAGCCTGCGTGCGGTGGTGACGAGCTTGGTCATCAGCTGTCCTTCCGATCCGGGTCGAGCACGTCAGCGGTGCGGCGCGCAGCTGAGGCCTGGGCTTCGAGCGTGCGGGCGTCCTGCTCGGCAGCGAGCCGCTCACGCTCGGCCTGGGTCTCCGCCCTGTCGACCGCCGACTCCTGCGCAGCGGCCTGCTTCTCGACGGCCACCTCCTGCGCGGCAGCCTGCCGCTCGACGGCGGACTTCGCCGCTGCCTCGTTGCGCTCGATCTCCTGCTGCTTGCGGTCCGCCGCGGCCTCGGTGAGCAGACGCTGCCGCTCGACCTCGATCTCACGCTCGCGCTCGGTCAGCTCGGCGCGCTGCTCCTCGCGCTCGGCCTCGACGCTCAGCTCTGCAGCGCGCTTCGCGGTCTCTGCCTTCTCCTGGTGGAGGGCGCCCTCGCGGCGCAGGTCGTCATTGCCGATCACGGCGCCGGCGGCCTTCTTGGCCGTGCCGACGACGCGGTCGACGAGCCCGCCGGCAGTTGCGCCGGGGATTCGCTCAGTCATGGACATGCTCCTTCGAGCGGTGCATTTCGTTGGGGGGACAGAAGCAGTCCTGCCCGGTGCTAGCGGAAGGAAGCAGCGGGCAAGGGGACCCTCACCGATGCGCCTGTGACACAGGTCACGCCACGAGAGACGGCCTATGATTGGCACTCGGAACCGGCGAGTGCCAGGAGCGGGAGGTGCGCATGCTCGACGACCGCAAGCTCTCGGTCCTGCGCGCCATCGTCGAGGACTACGTCTCGACCAACGAGCCGGTCGGGTCCAAGACCCTGGTCGACCGCCACCAGCTCGGTGTGTCGCCCGCCACGGTTCGCAACGACATGGCGGCGCTCGAGGAGGACGGTTACATCACGCAACCGCACACGAGTGCGGGGCGCGTGCCGACCGACAAGGGTTACCGGTTGTTCGTCGACCGGATGTCGTCGGTCAAGCCCCTGTCGAGTGCCGAGCGACGGGCGATCGAGTCATTCCTCGGCGGCGCGGTCGATCTCGACGACGTCGTCGGCCGCACGGTCCGGCTGCTCGCGCAGCTGACGCATCAGGTTGCGGTCGTGCAGTACCCCTCGCTCACGCGCTCATCGGTGCGCCATCTCGAGCTCGTGCCGATCTCATCAACGCGAGTGCTCGTCGTGCTCATCACGGACACCGGCAGGGTCGAGCAGCGAAGCGTCGACCTTCCGGATCCGCTCAGTGAGGACGAAGTCGCCGATCTCCGGACGAGGTTCAACAGCCGCATCGCCGGCGCTCGGCTGGCAGATGCACCCGCAAAGCTCTCCGACCTGCCCGAGGCCGTCCCGCCGACGTTGCGCGCCGACGTCACTGCCGTGACGGCCACCGTGCTGGAGACTCTCGTCGAGAAGCCAGAGGAACGAGTGGTGCTGGCCGGCACCGCCAACCTCGCGCGGACCGGCGCACTCGACTTCCCACGCACGATCCGACCGGTGCTCGAAGCACTCGAGGAGCAGGTCGTCCTGCTGCGCCTGTTCGGCGAGATCACCGATGCGCAGACCGTGCGCGTGAGCATCGGCGAGGAGAACCCGCACGAGGGGCTGTGGACCGCCTCCGTCGTCGCGACCGGATACGGCAGCGAGGGTGACGAGCCGCTCGCGGGGCTCGGCGTGCTCGGTCCGACGCGGATGGACTATCCGGGCACGATGGGCGCGGTGCGTGCCGTCGCGCGTTACGTCGGCCAGATCCTGGCCGAGGGCTGAGGCATCGCGTCGATGGCGAGGGACTACTACGCGATTCTCGGCGTGCCGAGCAACGCCACCAACGACCAGATCAAGAAGGCCTACCGCAAGCTCGCCCGCGAGCTGCACCCCGACCTCAACCCGTCGCCGGAAGCGCAGGAGAAGTTCAAGGAGGTCACGGCGGCGTACGAAGTCCTGTCCGACCCGCAGAAGCGCGAGATCGTCGACCTCGGTGGCGACCCGCTCGCCCCCGGCGGCGGTGTCGGCGGTGGCGGGTTCACCGGCGGCTTCGCGGACATCATGGACGCGTTCTTCGGCGGCGCGGGCATGGGAGCGCGCGGGCCGCGCTCACGGATCCGCCCGGGCGCGGACGCATTGATCCGGGTCGACCTCGATCTCAACGAGACCGCGTTCGGCACGACCCGGGAGCTCAACCTCGACACCGCTGTCATCTGCAGCGCGTGTCAGGGGGCGGGCACCGCAGCCGGCACACATCCGGAGACGTGCCCGACCTGCCAGGGTCGTGGCGAGGTCCAGTCGGTGCAGCGGTCGTTCCTCGGCCAGCTCGTCACCGCGCGGACCTGCCCGGAGTGCGGCGGCGTCGGGTCGAAGATCCGGCACCCATGTCCGGACTGCGCCGGTGAGGGTCGGGTGCGCGCCCGGCGCACGATCACCGTCAAGGTGCCGGCCGGCGTCGAGGACGGGATGCGGCTGCGACTCTCCGGCGAGGGCGAGGTCGGCCCCGGCGGCGGCCCGCCCGGCG
The DNA here is from genome assembly GCA_035695045.1 of Mycobacteriales bacterium. Lineage (GTDB taxonomy): Bacteria > Actinomycetota > Actinomycetes > JAFAQI01 > JAFAQI01 > DASSKP01. Next base: position 30,591 of record DASSEX010000016.1, read on the forward strand.
ATCTCTACGTCGAGATCCGCGAACGTGCGCATCCGACGTTCACCCGTGATGGTGACAACCTGCACTGTCACGTCGTGCTCCCGATGACAGCGGCCGCGCTGGGCACCACCGTGACGATCGAGACCCTCGACTCGAAGGAGTCGCTCGCGGTCAAGCCCGGCACCCAGTCCGGCACGGTCATCACGCTGCGCGGGCAAGGCGTGCCGCATCTGTCGCGCAGCGTCGGTCGCGGCGACCTCTACGTCCATCTCGACGTTGCGACGCCTGCCGACCTCGACGTCGAGCAGGAACGCCTGCTGCGTGAGCTCGCCCGGCTGCGTGACGAGGAGCAGCCGGAGATCACCGTGTCGAGCACGGCTGCCGCCGGTGGCTTCTTCTCCCGGCTCCGCGACGCCTTCAACGGCAAGTGACGCCGCCGCTCTTTCTCCTCTCTCCGGACGTGCTGGCGTCCGTCGGTGTCGGTGACGTCGTGGTGCTCGACGGCGACGAAGGCCGTCATGCCGCAGATGTACGCCGTCTCCGCCCCGGCGAGCCGATCGATGTCGGCGACGGGTGCGGCGTGGTGGTGCGTGGCGAGGTGGCGGACGTCGCCCGCGGCCGGCTGACGGTGACGGTGCACGAGCGGCTCGCCGTGCCACGACACGAGCCGCGCTTCGTCGTCGTACAAGCCCTGGCGAAGGGCGGTCGCGATGAGGACGCCGTCGAGGCGATGACCGAGGTCGGCGTCGACGAGATCGTCGGCTGGCAGGCGTCGCGGTCGGTGGCGAAGTGGACCGACCGCACCGCGGGGAGGTGGCGATCGACGGCGCGTGCCGCGACCAAACAGTCGCGTTCCGGCTGGGTGCCGGTCGTCGTCGGACCTCTTTCGACCAACGAGGTGGCCGAACGCTTGCGCGACGCCGCCCTGGGACTCGTGCTGCACGAGTCCGCGACGCAGTCACTCGCTTCCGTCGAGCCGTGCGACACGGGCGATGTCGTCGTGGTCGTCGGACCCGAGGGCGGCATCGCCGAGGACGAGCTCGACGCGTTCCGCGCGGCCGGTGCGCATGTGTGCCGGCTCGGCGACACGGTGCTGCGCTCGTCGACCGCAGGCGTCGCCGCGCTCAGTGTCCTGAGCGCCAAGACCCGCTGGCGCTGACCTCCGCGGCTACCAGGTGACGTCGGTGACCGGCTGGCTCGGCGAGAGCTGGTGCGGGTCGCCGGAGCCGTCCCAACGCCAGATCTGCCCGTCGCTGTCCGTCAGCAGCACCGAGCCGTCGGACGACACGTCGACGTCCTTCGGCTGGAGGTTGCCGGGCACGGTGAAGGCGACGATCGCGGTCTGGCCCCCGGCGACGCACTTCACCACCTGCATCGAGGACCCGGTCTGTGTCGCGAACCAGACCGTGCCGTTCGCGTCCGTCTCCAGCGCCCAGGGACGGCCGTTGTTGATGTCGTATCCCGGGCACGCGTTGCGCGACGGCGTCGGTGATCCGGTCTTGAACTCGTCATAGCGGGCGAGGTAGCGCGACGTCCCCGACTGCACGATCGCGTCGATGTACGCCGTGCTGCCGGTCGTCGGCTCGTACGACGGGTCGGCGATCACCATCGGCGGCTGCGAGCTGAAGTCGATGGAGCGCTTCCAGCTGCCGTGGTCGTTGACGGAGTCTGCGAGGACGAGCCGCGCCTGCGGCGTCTTGGCCGGGTCGCAGGCCTGTTCGTAGTAGGTGAAGCGGGTCGAGCTGCTGACCGCGAAGCCGGTGATGCCGTAGCTGCTGTCGGGATCGGCCACGTCCAGCTCGCGTGGCATGCCGTTGGACGTGTTGGTGGACACCTTGTGCAACGCGACGCTGCACGGGCCCGTGGCGCGGAGGAAGTACACGTCGCCGCCGACGAGCTGCGGATCGCTGGCCGGTCCGCCCGGCTGCTGGGTGGTGAGGTAGGTCACGGCCGCGCCGTTGCTCGCGGCGAACTTCGTCACCCGGCCGCCCTTGATGCCGTAGAAGTACTGCGAAGCCGCGACGACGGAACCCGAGCCGAAGCGCACCTGCTCGGCGGCGACTCGAGCGGGCAGGCCGTCCGCATTCGACCGCTCCACGACGATTACGACGCCGACCGAGCTGCTCGGGGAGCTGAAGGACACGCTCGTCGACCAACCTTGGACGCCGAACGAGCCGGTGTGTCCTTCGCCGTACGACGCCGGCGTCGTGGCGTCGCGAACCTGCACCAGAGCCGCGCGGTCGACGCCACCTCCGGGGCCGCTCACGACCAGAGGAGAGCTGACCTTCGCGCCCGCACCGGGCGAGGCGATGCGCAGCAGCCCGCTGCCATCCGTCGCACCGGTGACGATCCAGGCCTTGCCGTACTTCACGAGGTGGACGGTCGTCACGTCGATCGGGCGCGTCGACGACCCGTCGGCCTGGTCGCGCCCGAGCACGACGTCGACCTTCGTCGGCGTGGAGATCTGGCGCGTCACGTGCAGCGACGACACCTGCAGCACGTTCGCGACCCAGGAGCTCGCGACGGTCTGCGGGTCGCTCTGCCAGGCCGGAGACGAAGCCGCCGCCTGCTGCTCCCACGCCCTCTCGTCCTTCGCGGACACGAACGGGAAGATCGCCCGCCTCGGGAACGCCACCACCGGTGCAGCGGGCGTCGTCGGGGTCGCAGTCGGCTCCGCCGTCGGCGTCTGTGTCGGCGGCTGCGTTGCCACCGGAGTCTTGATGGTGTCGGTGCCGCCGCGGTGCGCTGCGGCGTACGCACCGATGGCGACGAGACTGACGACCGCCGCGGATCCGAGCGCCATCGTGGGTCGCATCCACCGCTGCCGCGAGCGGCGGGCCGCCACCCGGTTCTGGATGCGCGACAGCCCGTCACCGGACGGCATCACCGTGTCGGCCGCACCGTGCAGCGACTCGCGCAGCAGCGCGTCGAGGCCGTCGTCGGGCTCGAAGGTGCTCATGAGGAGTACTCCAGGGTCTGGCGCAGTGCCGCGACACCACGGGAGGCGTGGCTCTTCACCGCGCCCGGGCTGATGCCCATGGCGTCGGCGATCTGCGCTTCGGAGAGGTCGCCGTAGTAGCGGAGGACGAGGACCTCGCGCTGGCGTGCCGGCAGTCGGCGCAGCGCCGCCATCACCTCGTCGCGTTGGACCGCCCCCAGCGCTCCCGCTTCGGCGCTCGGCGCGTCGGGCGGGGGTGTGGGGGCGTGCTTGTCGACCACCTTCAGGTGGCGCAGCCGGGACCGGGACCGGTTGACCACGGCCTGGCGGAGATAGGCGATGGCCTTGTCGGTGTCGCGCAACCGCCGCCACGAGCCGTGCATCGCGACGAACGCGTCCTGTACGACGTCCTCGGCCGCCGGCGTGTCGTGGAGAAGGAGCGCCGCCAGCCGCACCAGCGACCGGTAGTGCGCCGTGTAGAGCGCCACGAGCGCCTCGTCGGCGTCGCGTGCAGCGGCGTCCACGAACCGCTCCCTTCGCTCCGGCGCGACGACGTCCATCACGACCGTACGACGCCCACCCGCCCGGAAGGGTTTACCGTCGCGGCATGTCCGACTGCCTGTTCTGCGGAATCGTGTCCGGAGATGTCCCTGCCGACCGGGTTGCCGAGAACGACGCTGCCGTGTCGTTCCGCGACATCAACCCGGAGGCGCCCACGCACGTGCTGGTCATCCCACGCGCGCATCTGCGCAACGTGGCGGCCGTCGCCGACGCCGAACCGGACACGCTGGTCGCGATGCTGCGGCTGGCGAAAGAGGTCGCCGAGTCCGAAGGCATCGCGGGCGACGGTGAGACCCAGGGTTACCGGCTCGTGGCCAACACCGGTCCCTACGCTCACCAGACCGTTTTCCACGCTCATCTCCACCTGCTCGGCGGACGGCGGATGGGCTGGCCACCGGGCTAAACTGGGCGTAACGATGGCGACCAAGCGCAGCGAGACCTCGGCCAGCACGCGCATCGTCGTGCCCGGCGCACAGAGCATGGTCGCCTTGCTGGGCTCCAGCGACGAGCTGCTTCGCCTCATCGAGCGGGCGTTCACGTGCGACATCCACGTCCGCGGCAACGAGATCACCATCAGTGGTGACCGTGCAGAGGTCGACCTCGCCGCCCGGCTCTTCGAAGAGCTCATCACGTTGCTGGAGCGCGGCGATGTGCTGACGGCGGACGCCGTACAACGGTCGCTCGCGATGCTGCGCCAGCAGACCGAGGAGCGCCCGGCCGACGTCCTCTCCCTCAACATCATCTCGTCGCGCGGCCGCACCATCCGGCCGAAGACGCTCAACCAGAAGCGCTATGTCGACGCGATCGACGCGCACACGGTCATCTTCGGCATCGGTCCCGCCGGCACCGGCAAGACCTACCTCGCGATGGCGAAGGCCGTGCAGGCGTTGCAGGCCAAGCAGGTCAACCGCATCATCCTGACCCGCCCGGCGGTAGAGGCGGGGGAGCGGCTGGGCTTCCTGCCGGGCACGCTCAACGAGAAGATCGACCCCTACCTGCGGCCGTTGTACGACGCGCTGCACGACATGGTCGACCCGGACTCGATTCCCCGGCTGATGGCCAGCGGCACCATCGAGGTCGCGCCACTGGCGTATATGCGTGGCCGCGCACAACCGATCGACACTCCTGTGCTGACTCCAGATGGGTGGCGCCCAATCGGAACACTCGAGGTCGGCGACCTCGTAGTGGGATCGGACGGGCGCCCGACCCCAGTTCTCGGGGTCTATCCACAGGGCGTCAAAGACGTCTACCGCGTCACCACTCAGGACGGCGCCTCGACGTTGGCCTGTGGGGAGCATCTGTGGTTCGTGACCACACCGGACGATCGGCGGCATGGCCGGCACGGGCGCGTCGTTCAAACGCTCGACATGGTCGGGCGACTGCGCGTCGTTCACCAGCGCCGGTTCGAGTTGCCCCTCGTGGGTCCTGTCATCTTCCCGTCGCGAGACGTACCGATCGACCCGTACTCGCTTGGTCTGTTGCTTGGCGATGGTTGCATCACCGCGAAGACAACTCCGAGCTTCTCGACCCGCGACCCAGAGCTCGCCGAGGCACTCGAAGCGGCACTGCCTGACATCGAGCTGGTTCGCAAGGGCGTGCAGGACTACGTCCTTCGTCACACCAAAGGTGGACGTGGGGGCTTGCGCATCGCAAATCCTGTGACCGCGGCCCTGCGCACGCTTGGACTGGCGGGGACGAGCTCGTCGACGAAGTTCGTGCCTGATCTGTATCTCTACAACGACGGCTACGTTCGGCTAGCGGTCCTGCAGGGCCTCCTGGACACGGATGGCGGCCCTGTCCGGCAACGCGCACGGTCGTGCCGAATCCAGTACACGACGTGCTCGGAAAGACTGCGTGACGACGTGGTCTTCCTCGTCCGGTCGCTGGGCGGTGTGGCATATGTCCGGACGCGATTCGCCGCCGGCCGCAAACCCGGGCGTGCGAACGGGCGACCGGTTCCGTACCGCCACGATGCCTACACGCTGGACATCAGGCTGCCCGCTGACATTCCGCCGTTCCGGTTGGCCCGGAAACTGACGGCCTACGACTCGGACGGCAGCGGTCGCCCGATGCGGTTCGTCGACAGCATCGAGCCGGCCGGAAGCGCGGAGTGTGTATGCATCGCAGTGGGCGCCGAGGATTCGCTCTATGTGACCAGCGACTTCCTCGTAACGCATAACACACTCAACGACTCGTTCATCGTGCTCGACGAGGCGCAGAACACCACACCCGAGCAGATGAAGATGTTCCTGACCCGGCTCGGGTTCGGGTCGAAGATGGTGGTCACCGGCGACGTCACGCAGGTCGACCTGCCCGGCGGCATCAAGAGCGGCCTGAAGGTCGTGCAGGAGATCCTCGAGGGCATCGAGGACGTGCATTTCACCCGGCTCACCTCCGCAGACGTCGTACGGCATCGGCTGGTGACGGAGATCGTCGACGCCTACGCGAAGTACGACGCCGAGCAGCAGACCGAGGTCGGCCCGCGGCCGGCCGGCACCCGCCCGGGCACCAACCAGCGCCGGCGCACCGGCCGCTGAGCCGCCGACCCCGACGCATCGGATCGAGTCGTTGAGCATCGACATCCAGGACGAGTCGACCGGCTATGACGTCGACCTTGCGGTGCTCGAGCGGCTGGCTCGGCACGTGCTCGACCAGATGGGCGTGCACCCGCTGGTCGAGCTGTCGATCCGGCTGGTCGGGAAGATCGTCGACGCGTACGAGCGCTACGACGCGCAGGCCCAGCAGCTGAACCGGCATCCAGGGCCCAGGCCCCCTAGGCGGAAGGGCAGCTAAGACGCCGATGAGCATCGATATCGCCAACGAGGCGGGCATCGACGTCGACGAGGTGGGGCTGGCGGCGGTCGCCCGGTTCACGCTGGACCAGATGCGGATCCA
>DASSEX010000017.1:0-121915 GCA_035695045.1 Mycobacteriales bacterium
ACAACCACGGTGACGAGCATGCACGCTGCCCTCGACAACGACCACTTCGCGGAAGTCCTGGTTGAGTACGAGGTTGACAGAAGTGGCATTGCCACCTCAACCGAGAAGAAGTTGACCGACTATGCGCCAGTCCAGAGCGCCAAGGTCAATTTCCTACTTCAGAAGCGCGCGGGCGCGTGGCTCATTGCCCAACTCATCTACATCAAGGCGCATGCATGAAAGTTGCGCGTGCGCTTGGAGTGTTGAGCATGCTTATCTCCGCATCCGCGGGACTTGTTGCCGCGCACGCGTGGGCGTCCGTGCCTCCATGCGGCAGTCGCTCGGCCCAACCGTGTGGAGGCGTCACGGCCGACCAGGCGGCTGGGGATTTTCATGGGTTGATCGCGGTGAAGGGGCAGCCTGACATCCTTGCGACTGCTGCACATTCCGGCACCACTGCCGGCTGCGGCGACTGCGCGTGGACGCTCGTGATGATGTGCCTCGTGAACACGCCGACCGATCCCCACAACCAGCAGCCGTGCACCGCGGCCGGCAATGCCGCGAAGTGCAAGCACGGCCAGACGGCGTTCCGCCTCTATCTCACGACCAAGGCCGTCGACAACGAGCTCGTCGCGACGTTGTGCCTCGGCGGCGCGGACGACGTCATCCCGGTCGGCGACATCGCGGCTGCTGACGTCGCGCGCTATCTGCGCGATGTGCACCCGCCTGACCTCGTCATGAAGACACAGCCGCCGCGCACGGCGATCGCCGGGCTGGCGACGTACTTCATGGTCACCACGCCAACAGACCTGAAGCCGACGACACTCGCCGCGAACAGCCAAGGCATCGTCGAGACGATCACGATCGAGCCGCTGCACTACACATGGTCGTGGGGCGACGGCAGCGACGACCTGATGACCGACGACGCCGGCGCGCCCTATCCCGACGGGAAGGTCACGCACACCTACGCGACCGGCGGCCACTTCCACGCCAGCTTGACCGCGCAATGGGGTGCGAGCTACACGATCACGATGGCCGGCCAGACCTTCGGCCCGTACGACGCCACCGGCGGCGACGTTCCGAGAACGCAGGCGTTCGACCTACCGGTGGCCACCGCACACAGCCACCTCGTCAGCCACTGAAGCTGCGCGCTCGCTGAGCGAACGTGATCAACTTCGCGGCGCGGACCAAGCGCTCACGCGTAAGCGCCGGCCGGTGCAGCCGAAGATGATCACGTTCGCAAAGACAGGGCAGCCTGGCCGGCGCTGCGCATCGCTTCCACGGGCGGGTCTTGCCCGGTCATGAGCTTCACCTGCAACGCCGCCTGCTCGACGAGCAGCTCCAGGCCGCCGATCACCCGACCACCCCGGCTCAGCCATTCGCGAGCCAGGACGGTCGGCCACGGCGCGTAGACGACATCGAACAGGACAGCATCACCGCGCGGTGAGACAAGAGAGGGCAATGCGTCCGTTGCACCCGCCGGCGTCGTCGAGATGACGAGGTCGCAGGCCCCGACGACCGCGCTCGCGTCATCCCACGGCAGCACGTCGATCGCGAAAGCTAGCCGGTCTGCCGCGGCCCGCAGGTCCGCGACACCCGCCGGTCGACGGACGACGACAACAGCGGCCGCAGCCCCGATCTCGCGCAGCGCCGCCAGCGCCGAGGCCGCCGTCGCGCCGCCGCCGAGCACGCAGACACGCTTCGGAGAGACGACGTCGAGCCGCCGCAACGCGGCGGCCATGCCCCCGACATCGGTGTTGGCGCCCCACCACTCCCCCGCGACGCCGCCGAACAGCACGGTGTTCGCGGCACCGACGTCGTCGACGAGCTGCTCCGTCCGCGCCAGCATCGGCAGGACCGCGCGCTTCAACGGCATCGTCAGCGACACCCCTGCCAGCCCGGAGGCATCGAGGCGTTCGAGCGTGCTGCGAAGCTCGGCCTCGGTGCACTCGACAGCGGTGTAACGCCAGTCGGCGAGACCCAAGCCGTCGTACGCCGCCTGATGCAGCACCGGCGACAACGAATGCGCGATCGGCGAGCCCAGCACCGCAGCGCCCCGGCGCGGCAACACCGTCACTGAACGCCGTTCCGCCGACTCTCCGCGACCAGCTGCTGGAACTCCGCGTCCGTCTTCGCAAAGCCCGCATGCCCGGCCTTGTCGATCGTCACGAAGTACAGATAGTCGCCGTGCGCCGGGTGCAACGCCGCCTGCAGCGCGAGTGCGCCCGGCGATGCGATCGGCGTCGGCGGCAGACCCGGGTTGTCGCGCGTGTTGTACGGCGACTTCAGATGCAGCTGCGACTGGCGGATCGGGCCGTTGTTTTCCGGCAGCACGTAGTAGAGCGTCGCGTCCGACCCGAGCGACATGCCGATCCGCAGGCGGTTGTAGAACACCTCGGCGATCTTCGGGAAGTCACTGTCGAGACGACCTTCCCGCTCGATGATCGAGGCCAGTGTCAGGACGTCGTACGGCGTCTTGCCGATGGCCTTCGCGCCGGCGACGAGGTTCAGCGACGCGGCTTCCTGGTTGAAGCGCGTCACCATCGCGGTCAGCGCCTGCTTCGCGGTCGTGCCCGGCGGGAAGTCGTAGGTCGCCGGGAAGAGGAACCCTTCCAGCGAATGTCCCTGCCCCCACGCCGGCACACCGAGAGCAGCCGGATCCTTGGCAGCATCCTGCAGGGCCGACATCGTGATGTCGGTGTTCTTGACGACCCGCGCGAAGATGTCGCGCATCCGGTTGCCTTCAGGGATCGTGATGCGTGCCTGCAGCAGCGACGACGGGTCGAGCAGCATCGTGACTGCGAGCGACGCCTTCATGTGCTTGTGCAGGCTGTAGAAGCCGGGGCCGATCGTCGAGGACTTCGCGTTGGCCTGGGCGGCGTCGGTGAACGCACGGACGCTGGCGACGACGCCGCTCTTGTAGAGCGTGTTGCCGATCGCCGCGAGGCTGTCGCCGGCATGCACCTGGATCGTCACCGAGCCGGATCCGGGACCCGAGTAGTCGCTCGCCGAGCCGAAGTGCGCCTGAATCCTGTGCACGAGGCCGACGCCACCGACCGCGACACCTCCGATGATCGCCACGACCGCCAACAGCACGATGCCCATCGCCAGCCGGCGGCGGCCGTACCGAGGCCGGTCGCCACGATGGCTACGCGGCGGGTCGTGCTCCTCGTGGCGCAGGCCGAGGTCGAGGTCGTCGGTCACGGGGGGTCCTCCACGGCGACGATCTCGCCGGCCGGTGCGTCGGTGCGTCGCTCGGTGTCGAGCGCGGACTGGAGCAGGACCACCGCGGCTGCCGCATCGACGACCCCGCGCGCCGACTTCGAGTCACGGCCGGCTGCCCGGAGGCCCCGCGCCGCTTCGACGGTAGTCAATCGCTCATCGACGAGCCGCACCGGCACCGGTGCCACGGCCGCCGCGACCTTGGCGGCGTAGTCCCGAGCAGCGACGGCAGCCCGGCCCTCGGCGTTGCGCAGCGACCTGGGCAGCCCGACCACCACCTCTATCGCGTCACGATCCTGTACGACGGCCGCCAGCTCGGCGATGTCGCGGTCGGCGCGTGCGTCGCGGCGCAGAACCCTCACCGGCGAGGCCAGAGTGCCGGTGGCGTCACTGGCGGCGACGCCGACACGAACTGTGCCGACGTCGACCGCAACACGCACGCCTGGCCGCATCCCGGTCGGAAGCGTCACGCGCTTCCGGTGACGCGCTGCCCCACGCGATGACGGACCGCCGTGAGCGCCTCCTCGACAGACTCCGGCTTGGTGCCGCCGCCCTGGGCGACGTCGTCACGACCACCGCCACCGCCACCGAGAGTGCTCGCCGCGATCCGGACGAGGTCACCGGCGGCGAGCCCCCAGCTTCGGCCGATCTCATTGACCGCCACGACGACCACGGGCCGCGAGTCGTTGACCGCGGCGACCGCGACCGCGGCCGGCCGTTCGTTGCCCAGCCGGCCACGCACGTCGAGCGCGAGCTTGCGCAGGTCGTCGGCCGACGTTCCGTCTGGCGCGTGATGCGTCACCACTGCAACACCGAACTCATCCGTCGCTGACGCCACCAGCGCCCCGGCTTGCTCGAGAACCGCGGCGGCGCGCGACTTCTCGAGGTCCTTCTCCAGCTCGCGCACACGGGTCACCAGTGCGTGCACGCGCTCGGGCAGCTCTTCGGGACGCGCCCGCAACGCGTCCGTGAGCTGGCTCACGAGCAGATGTTCACGCGCGAGAAACGTGAACGCGTCCGCTCCCACGAGCCCTTCGATCCGGCGCACACCGGCGCCGATCGACGACTCGCTGAGCAGCTTGACCAAGCCGAGCTGCGTCGACCGAGCCGCGTGGGTGCCGCCACACAGCTCACGCGCATAGTCGCCGACCTCGACGACGCGCACGGAGGCGCCGTACTTCTCACCGAAGAGCGCGATCGCGCCGATCCGTCGCGCCTCGTCCTGCGTCGTGACGAACGCGTGCACTGGCAGGTCATCGAGCAGGACGGCGTTGACCTCGCCCTCGACGTCGCCGAGGACACCTGCCGGCAGCGCCGTCGGCGAGGAGAAGTCGAACCGGAACCTGCCGGCGTCGTTGAGCGAGCCCGCCTGCGCCGCCTGCTCACCGAGCGCGCGCCGGATCGCCGTGTGCACAAGGTGGGTCGCGGTGTGCGCACGCGAGATCGCCTTGCGGCGCATCACGTCCACGGACGCGAGAACCGGACTGCCGACGGTCAGCTCACCGGACACCACGCGTCCGCGGTGGACCACCAGGTCGCCGAGGGGCTTCTGCGCGTCGTAGACCTCGACGACCGCGCCGTCGCCGAAGGTGATCCGGCCGTGGTCGGCCAGCTGGCCGCCCGCCTCGGCGTAGAACGGCGTGCGGTCGAGGGTGAGCTCAACGTCGGTGCCCGCCGATGCCGACTGAGCCGGTACGCCGTCCACGAGGAGTCCGCGAAGGACCGCCTCCGCCTCGATCTCGGTGTAGCCCGTGAACGTCGACGGACCGCCCGCCTCGAGCAGCGAGCGGTAGACGCTCACGTCGGCATGGCCGGTCTTCCGCTCGGCGGCGTCGCGCTTCGCCCGGGTGCGCTGCTCCTGCATCAGCCGGCGAAACTCGTCCTCGTCGACGGCGAGCCCCTGCTCACGCGCCATCTCGATCGTGAGGTCGATCGGGAAGCCGTAGGTGTCGTGCAGGGTGAACGCGTCCTCGCCGGACACCGCACTCGAACCGGTCTGCTTCGCGGTGCTCGCCACCTGCTCGAAGCGCGTCGATCCGGTGCGCAGTGTCGAGAGGAACGAGTCCTCTTCCTGCGCGGCGATCGCCACGATGCGCCCCGAGTCGGCCTGCACCTCCGGGTAGCTCTCCCCCATCAACGTGCACGCGGTGCCGACGAGCTCGCCGATCGCCGCCCGGTCGGTGCCGAGGATGCGCAGGTTGCGGATGACCCGTCGCAGCATGCGCCGCAGGACGTAACCACGCGCCTCGTTGCTGGGCACGACACCGTCGCCGATGAGCATGGTCGCGGTCCGCGTGTGGTCCGCGACCACGCGAAGGCGGACGTCCTGCTGCTCGTCGTCGCCGTAGCGCACCCCGCTGATCTGGCCCGCCTGGTCGAGCAGCGGGCGCAACAGATCCGTCTCGTAGACGTTCTCCACGCCTTGCAGGAGCGTCGCCATCCGCTCGACACCCATGCCGGTGTCGATGTTCTTCGCCGGGAGCTCCGCACGAATGTCGAAGTCTTCCTTGCTGCGAACCGCGGACAGCTCGACCTGCATGAACACGAGGTTCCAGACCTCGAGATAGCGCTCCTCGTCCGCGACCGGACCGCCCTCGCGGCCATGTTCGCTGCCACGGTCGAAGTAGATCTCGCTGCAGGGGCCACCGGGACCCGGAACCCCCATGTGCCAGTAGTTGTCGGCCTTGCCACGGCGCTGGACACGCTCGGCCGGCAGGCCGACCACACTCGTCCAGATCCCGAACGCCTCGTCGTCGTCGTCATAGACGGTCGCCCAGAGCCGGTCGCCGTCGAAGCCGTAGCCACCGGACTCGACCGACGACGTGAGCAGCTCCCACGCCAGCGGGATCGCGCCCTCTTTGAAGTAGTCGCCGAACGAGAAGTTGCCGGCCATCTGGAAGAACGTGTTGTGCCGGGTCGTCGTACCGACGATGTCGATGTCCGGCGTACGCACGCACTTCTGCACGCTGGTCGCCCGCGCGTACGGCGCAGGCTCGTCACCGAGGAAGTAGGGCTTGAACGGCACCATGCCCGCGTTGACCAGCAGCAGCGTCGGGTCGTCGAGCAGCAAGGACGCGGACGGCACGACGGTGTGGCCGCGCTGTTCGAAGAAGTCGAGGAAGCGCTGCCGGATCTCGGCGGACCTCACTGCCGTGCACCTCCTTCGTCGACGTCGTTGAGCCCCAGCGACTCGCGGAGCTCGATCTCGCGCGCGGCGGCGAAGTGCTGCACCTCCGCCCACCACGCGGACAGCCGCTCGCCGGCGCCTCCAGCCTGAGCGGCGATGCCTTCAGGCGTCCACTTGTTTGCCACCGCGGTCACCTTGCGCACGATGAGCACGCCGGCAGTCGCGCCGAGAGCGATGTAGAACATCCGCCTCATCGCGTGGCCCTCACTGCCCAGACCGCGGAGCGTGCTTGCCCGCGCGCTTGGCCGCCTTGCGCGCGGTCTTCTCCGCCTTCATCTCGCGTTGGACCCGCTTGCGGACCTCTTTCTCGTTGCGCTCGCCCATGGCTCGGCGGACGCCGTACGAGAACGCGGCCACCTTGATCGCCGGCGAACCCACCGTCGCCGCGAAGACGGCGGTAAGCGCCGACGCGTTGGAGGTGATCGACTGGACGTTGGCGGTGATCGCGTCGACCCGCTCGAGCTCCGCGTTGACGTGCACGACCGAGGTGGTGACCTCGCTCAGCAGCGGCACCGTCTGGTCGGTCACGCCGGCGACGAGCTTGCCGGCCTCGCCGACGACGTTGCCGAGCTTGATCAGCACGAAGGCGATGAAGCAGACGAGCACCGCCCAGAAGACGGCGACGATGAGGCCGGCGACCTCGCCCCCGGACAGTCCGCCGCTCGCGAGGGTTGTCATCGGCTGCGCTGCTCCTCGGTGTCGGTGTCGGTGTCGGTCGTGCGGCCGGGCTCGCCGCGCACCACCTCGCGCAGCTTTGCCAGCCGCTGGGCCACGGCCCGCTCGGCCCCTTGCTCGGAAGGACGGTAGTAGTCCCGGCCGGCGACGGTGTCAGGGGCGTACTGCTGCGTGACGACGCCGCCCGCGAAGTCGTGAGAATACCGGTATCCCTTGCCGTGCTGGAGCTTGCGCGCGCCGGCGTAGTGGGCGTCCCGCAGATGGGCGGGTACGGCGCCGGCGAGCCCTTGCCGGACGTCCGTGGTCGCTGCGTCGATCGCCCTGATGACGGCGTTGCTCTTCGGCGCGAGCGAGCAGTAGATGACGGCCTGGGCGAGGTTGAGCCGCGCTTCGGGGAGCCCGATCATCTCCAGCGCCTGCGCGGCGGCCACCGCCTGCGGCAACGCGTTGGGGTCGGCGAGGCCGATGTCCTCGCTGGCGAGGATCACGATGCGCCGGGCGATGAAGCGCGGGTCCTCGCCCGCCTCGATCATCCGGGCGAGGTAGTGCAGCGCAGCGTCCGGGTCACTGCCGCGCATGCTCTTGATGAACGCGCTGACGACGTCGTAGTGCTGGTCGCCTTCCTTGTCGTAGCGCACTGCGGCCCGGTCGACGGCCTGCTCGAGCGTGGCCAGGCCGATGATGGCCTTGCCGAGCGCCTCGGCGGCTCCCGCGGCGGCTTCGAGCGCGGTGAGCGCGCGGCGAGCGTCGCCGGCGCCCATGCGGAGCAGGTGTTCGAGCGCCTCGTCGTCGAGAGCGACGCGCCCGCCCAGGCCCCGCTCGTCGGTCAGCGCGCGGTCGATGAGCTTGCGGATCGCCTCGTCGTCGAGCGGCTGCAGGGTGAGCAGCAGGCTCCGCGACAGCAGCGGCGAGATGACGGAGAAGAACGGGTTCTCCGTCGTGGCACCGACGAAGGTGACGAGACCGGCCTCGACCCCGGGCAGCAGCGCGTCCTGCTGACTCTTGTTGAACCGGTGCACCTCGTCGACGAACAGCACCGTGCGCTCGCCCTGCATGGCGAGCCGGTCCTTCGCCTCGTCGATCGCCTGGCGGACGTCCTTCACGCCAGAGGTGACGGCGCTGAGCTCGACGTAGCGACGGTTGCCGGCGATCAGCCGCGCCAGCGTGGTCTTGCCGCTCCCCGGCGGGCCCCAGAGGAGGGCGGACGTCGTACCGCCTCCCTCGACCAGGCGGCGGAGCGGCGACCCCGGCCCCAGCAGGTGGTCCTGGCCGACGACCTCGTCGAGCGTCCGGGGCCGCATCCGGGCGGCGAGCGGGGCGACTGCCGCGGCGGCGTCCTCCGCCGCCGCGCCGAACAGGTCGTCCGCCACGCCGACGAGCCTAGGCGCCCCGACCCCCGTCAATCGCCACATGTCAGCCATAGAAGGCCGCTATGTGGCGATTGGCTCAGTTGCGGCGCTCGTCGGGGATGACCTCGCCGCCGGGACGGTTCGGCACCGGCGCCTTCTCGTCCGGCGTGACGTCGATGCCGGCCTCCTTGCGCTGGTCGGCGGTGATCGGCGTCGGGGCGCCGGTGAGCGGGTCGCCGCCGCTGGAGGCCTTCGGGAAGGCCATCACCTCGCGGATGGCGTCGGTGCCGGCGAGCGTGGCCGCCAGCCGGTCGAGGCCGAACGCGATGCCGCCGTGCGGCGGCGGACCGTAGCGGAACGCCTCCAGCAGGAAGCCGAACTTGCTCTCGGCCTCCTCCCGGGTGAGCCCGATCGTGTCGAAGACCCGCTGCTGCATCTCGCCGCGATGGATACGAATCGACCCGCCGCCGAGCTCCATGCCGTTGCCGACGACGTCGTAGGCGCGGGCCAGCGCCGCCTCCGGGTCCTTGTGGAAGGTGTCCGCCCACTCCTCCGTCGGCGCGGTGAACGGGTGGTGCACGGCCGTCCAGCCGCCGTCGTCCGTCGGCTCGAACATCGGCGCGTCGACGATCCAGAGGAAGCTCCACTCGTCCTCGCGGACGAGCCCACGCTGACGGGCCACGGCCAGGCGCAGCGCGCCGAGCAGCTCCAGCGTCGACCGGCGCGGACCGGCCGCGAACAGGATCGCGTCACCGGGCTTGGCGCCGGCGACCTCGGGCAGCGACTGCAGGCGCTCCGGCTCGAGCTTCGTGACCGAGCCGCGCAGCTCACTCCCGTCGTCCGGCACGAGCAGCCACGCGATCCCCTTGCCGCCGCGCGAGCGCGCCCACTCCTGCCAGCCGTCGAGCTCCTTCCGCGTGTACGACGCCCCGCCGGGCACTACGACGGCGCCAACGTGCTCAGCCTGGAAGACGCGGAACTCCGTGCCCTCCATGTGTGTGGACAGGTCGACGAGGTCGAGCTCGAAGCGCAGGTCCGGCTTGTCGGACCCGTAGCGCTCCATCGACTCCCAGTAGGGCAGCCGCGGGAACGGCGTCGGCAGCTCGACGCCGAGGATCTCGCGCCACAACGTCGCGATGAGCTCTTCGGTCAACGCGAAGACGTCCTCCTCGTCGAGGAACGACATCTCGATGTCGAGCTGCGTGAACTCCGGCGTCCGGTCGGCGCGAAAGTCCTCGTCACGGAAGCAGCGCGCGATCTGGTAGTAGCGCTCGAGTCCGGCGACCATCAGCAGCTGCTTGAACAGCTGCGGCGACTGTGGCAGCGCATACCAGTGACCCGGTTGCAGGCGCACCGGCACGAGGAAGTCGCGCGCACCTTCAGGCGTCGACCGGGTGAGGTACGGCGTCTCGACATCGATGAAGTCGTGCGCCTCCATCACGCCGCGGATGATGCTGACCACCTTGGCGCGAGTGCGGATCGCCTGCGCAGGGCCGGTCCGGCGCAGGTCGAGGTAGCGATAACGCCACCGCGTCGACTCGTCGACGCCGCTGTCGATCGGGTCGGAGCCGTGGATCGGGAACGGCGGCGTCTCGCTCTCGCTGAGCACGTCGAGCGACGTCGCCACGACCTCGATGTCGCCCGTCGGCAGGTCAGGGTTGGCGTTGCCCTCGGGCCGCTCCCTGACGTCGCCGTCGATCCGGACGCACCATTCGCTTCGCAGCGCATGCGCACGCTCCGCCTGCTCACCCTCGCGGAACACCACCTGCACGAGACCACTGCCGTCACGCAGGTCGATGAACACGACGCCGCCGTGGTCGCGCCGGCGCGCCACCCAGCCGGTGAGCGTCACCGACGAGCCGGCGTGCTCACGGCGAAGCTCGCCGGCATGGTGCGTGCGGATCACGACAACCTCTTCTCGACGGTGGCGACCAGCTCGGACAGAGCGACCGCCTCCTGCTCTCCCGTGGCCAGGTCCTTCAGCTGCGCGACCCCTTCGGCCAGGTCGCGGTCACCGAGAACGATCGCAAGTCGGGCGCCGGAACGGCCCGCCGCCTTCATCGCGCCCTTCAGGCCGCGGTCGCCGTACGCCATGTCGGCGGCGACGCCACCGCGGCGCAAGCGGCCGACGACCTTGAACAGCTCGCGCCGCGCATTCGCGCCGACCGGTACGGCGAACACCTCGGCGCTCGCGGGCGCTGCCGGCACGTCGTCCTCGGACTGCAGCGCGAGCAGCGTGCGGTCGACTCCGAGGCCGAAGCCGATGCCCGGAAGCGGTGGGCCGCCCAACGTCTCCGACAGCCCGTCGTAACGCCCGCCGCCGCCGATGCCGGACTGCGCACCGAGGCCGTCGTGCACGAACTCGAAGGTCGTGCGCGTGTAGTAGTCGAGGCCACGGACGAGCCCCGGCGCCTCGCGCCACTCGATGCCGAGGTCGGCGAGGAAGCCACGCACGTCGTCGTAATGAGCCCGACAGGCGTCGCACAGATGGTCACCGATGAGCGGCGCGTCAGCGACCTGCTGCCGAACCTTGTCGCGCTTGTCGTCGAGCACGCGTAGCGGGTTGATCTCGACGCGTCGTCGGGTGTCCTCGTCGAGATCCAGTGCACGCAGGAACTCCTGCAGCTTCTCGCGGTACGCCGGCCGGCACTCGGCGTCGCCCAGCGAGTTGAGCTCCAGGGTGAACCGCTGCAGGCCGAGACCGCGATAGCCGTCGTACGCGACGGTGATGACCTCCGCGTCGACGGCGGGGTCGTCGCTGCCGATCGCCTCGATGCCGACCTGGGAGAACTGGCGATAACGGCCGGCCTGTGGACGCTCGGCGCGGAAGAACGGGCCGGCGTACCAGACCTTCACGGGCAGCTGGCCGCGGTGCAGGTTGTGCTCCAGCACAGCCCGCACGACACCGGCCGTGCCTTCCGGCCGCAGCGTCAGCGAGCGTTCGCCGCGGTCGCTGAAGGTGTACATCTCCTTGGTGACGACGTCAGTCGACTCACCGACGCCACGGGAGAACAAGGCCGTGTCCTCGAACACCGGCAGCTCGAGGTAGCCGTAGCCGGCGAGCTTGGCGGGCGCCGCCAGACCGTCGCGCACCGCGAGCCACGCCGAGGACTCCGGCGGGACGTACTCCGCGACGCCCTTCGGCGCCTGGAACGTGCTCACAGCCCCCGCCGCGGCGGCGCGACATCGGCAAGGTCGAGGAGGAACGGGTTGCTCGCCCGCTCCCGGCCGATCGTCGTGTCCGGCCCGTGGCCGGGCCGGACCACCGTGTCGTCGGGCAGTGCGAGCGGAACCCGCCGCAGTGAGTCCTGGATCTGCTCGAAGGAGCCGCCGGGGAAGTCCGTGCGACCGATGGAGCCGGCGAAGAGCAGGTCGCCCGAGAAGAAGTCACCGTCAGACGTGAAGGTGATCGATCCCGGCGTGTGGCCCGGCGTCTCGTCCACACGCAGCGACAGACCGGCGAGGTCCAGGACCTCACCGTCGTGCAGCTCGCGAACGTCGGACGGTTCCGACCAGTCGAGCCGGCCCAGAATCGGGGTGCCGGGAGGCGCCCCGATCGCCGACGCCGGCTCGGTGAGCATGCCGCGGTCAGCGGGATGGATGAGCGCGGGCACGTCCTTCGCCCCGCAGACCGGCACGACGGACCACGTGTGGTCCACGTGCCCGTGCGTCAGGAGTACGGCGACCGGCCGGAGCTTGTGTCGCGAGAGGACCTCGTCGAGCGGTCCTTCGGCGCCGTGGCCGGGGTCGATGACCACGCACTGCTCGCCTTCGCCCGGCGCGACGACCCAGCAGTTGGTCTGCCAAGGGCCCGCGGGGAACCCGACGACGAGCACAGACGTCACTCCTTGTGGCTTCAGGACGATTTCAGGCGAGGAGTCGAGACTATCCAGCGCGGCCGCGGCGTCGCGACGGAGAATCCTGCGCTCTCTAGACTTACCCGGGCCTATCCCGCAGATCCGGAGGTGTCGTGGCCACCAGCCGCCGTCGCGAACGCGAGCTTGCCCGCCGTCGCTACGAGCGGCGGCGGTTGCGCGAGATGGAGCGCCGGGCCAAGCAACGACGTCGTAACACCATCGTCGGTGCGTCTGCCGGCACGGTCGTGGTGATCGTTGCCATCGTGCTGCTCGCGATCCACCTTGCCGGTGGGTCCAGCAAGAGCAAGAGCGCCGCGGCGCTCACGACCCCGACGCCGGCGGCGACGACGCCGAGCGCGACTCCTCCGCCGGACCCGTGCGCCGGCGTGAAGCCCACCGCGGCCGAGCTGCGCCCGAAGATGCCGAAGGTCGGCGGCACGGCGCCGAAGAAGCTCGTCGTCACCGACCTGAAGAAGGGCACCGGCACCCCCGCCAAGGCGGGCGACACGCTCTGCGTCACCTACGTCGGCGCGGACTACAAGACGGGCAAGGTCTTCGACGCGTCGTACAAGCACGGCGGCACGCCCTTCGCGGTGACGCCGCTCGGAAGCGCGCCGGTCATCAAGGGATGGAACCAAGGCCTCGTCGGCATCCGACCGGGCGGCATTCGCGAGCTCGTCATCCCGCCCGACCTCGGGTACGGCCCCAGCGGTCAACCGCCGACGATCCAGCCCAACGAGACGCTCGTCTTCCTGGTTGCGGTGCAGTCGGTGAAGCCGGCATGAGGCGGGTCGTCGCGGCCGGTGTGACTGCGTTGTCCGCACTGGTCCTCGCGGGCTGCGGATCGTCGAGCAGCGGCGGAGAAGGCAACCCGGCGATCGTCTCGCCCAGTGCCACGAGTGCGGCGCCGGCAGCCGGTGGCGCACCGGGGTGCCAGCCACCGCCGAGCGCCGCGCCTCAGCAGCAGCACTACAGCAGCGAGCCCAAGCTCACGATCGCACCGACGACCTACACCGCGACGATCGTGACCAACTGCGGCACGATCACTGTCGCGATGGACGGCAGGGCCGCGCCGCACACCGTCAACTCCTTCGTGTTCCTTGCCGGCAAGCACTACTTCGACAACACGAAGTGCCACCGGCTGACCACGGCCGGCATCTACGTGTTGCAGTGCGGCGACCCGACCGGCACCGGAACCGGCGGCCCCGGTTACCAGTTCCGCGACGAGAACCTGTCCGGGGCCTCATACCCTGCGGGCAGGGTGGCGATGGCCAATGCCGGCCCCGGCACCAACGGCAGCCAGTTCTTCTTCGTCTACGCCAACACTCAGCTGCCGCCGAACTACACGCCGTTCGGCAAGGTCACCGCGGGGCTCGACATCCTCAAGGCGATCGCGGCGAAGGGGTCCAACCCGCCCGGCGACGGCGCGCCGAACCAGCCCGTCGTCATCACGTCCTTCACCGTCAAAAAGGGTTGAGTGCGACGTAATCCCCCTAAGTGACCATCGTCGAAGGGGGATTACGTCGCACTCAACGGCTGGTTAGGCGCGCTGTCGCGTCTTCGCGACGCTGGTGCCGGGAGGCAGCCACTCCGGCAGCCATTCCTCGACGTGACCCGAGGGCCGGCGCAGCCGGTGCTCGGCGATGCGCGGCTGGTCGGCGAGCAGCTCCCGCAGGTTGCTCTGCGCCAGCTGCTCCGCCACGGTCACCTGCGCAGTCGACAGCACGCGATGGCGCCGCGCGGTGCTCATCATGTTGCCGCCCATCTCGGCGAGGTCCTCGGCAACAGGCTGGATGAGTACGACGGCGGTCCCCCGCTCGCGCAGCCGTCGAGCCTCCCAGCCGAGCCGTCGCCCCATCGTGCGCCGCATCCGGCCGCGGACGGCGCCGCGACCGGCCCGCGCGAGCTCCTCCGCCGTCGCCGACAGCGGGTTCAGGCAGATGACGAGGTCGAGGTCGGCACGCGCGACACAGTCCAGGTTGGACGGCGACCAGGCGCCGCCGTCGACATAGGTGCGGTCGCCGATCCGCACCGGGCGGTAGACGCCCGGCACGGCACACGACGCCGCGACTGCCGCCGACAGGTCGGCGGGCGGCGCGTCCTCACGTCCGAACACGACCCGGCGCCCCGTCGACGCGTCGGTCGCGACGATCCACAAGCCCTCATGGCCCGACCAGCCCGCGGGAGCGACCCGCTGCACCGTCTCGCGCAGCGGTCGCGTGGACATGAGCCCACGCGGCGCGAATGCCGCCGCGACGGCGCCGAGGCGATGCCGCCGGGGGTTCCGCAGCGCCCGCAGCCCGTAGCCCACCGACAGCGGGCGGAGGTCGGGAATGCCCTTGCGCCGGATGAGCACTCCGCCGGCAGAGCGGTCGGCGTCGTCGGTCGGCTCACCGTTGGCGTCGAGAAGCCCGGGGAACGACTCGCCCGCGGAGTGGGCGACCATGAACCAGGGCGGCACGCCGCATGCCAGGAGCGCCCCGATCATCGAACCGGCCGACGTGCCGACGATCACGTCGGCCGTCGCCGGGTCCCACTCGGTCAGCTCGGCGAGAGCGGCCAGACCTCCGGCCAGCCACGCGCCTCCGAGGACGCCGCCGGCGCCCAGAACGAGCCCGACACGTGGCCGATTTCCTTGTCCCACAACGCGCACGACCCCCAGCCTGCCACGACTCGGCCCGACAATCGCGCGCTCACCGCGATAGAGCGCGATCAGCCCGCGATTGGTGGGGGTCAGGTGCCGGAAGTGACGCGGTAAGCGTCGTAAACGCCCTCGACCCCGCGCACCAGGCGCAACAGGTGACCCAGGTGCTTCACATCACCCATCTCGAAGGTGAACCGTGAGATCGCGACCCGGTCGCGACTCGTCGTGACCGACGCGGACAGGATGTTGACGTGGGCGTCCGAGAGGACGCGGGTCACGTCGGAGAGCAGTCGCGTGCGGTCCAGCGCCTCGACCTGGATCGCCACGAGGAACACCGAGCCGGCGGTCGGGGCCCACTCGACCTCCAGCAACCGCTCCGGATGCGTCTGCAGGTGCGCGACGTTCGTGCAGTCGGTCCGGTGCACCGACACGCCGTTGCCGCGCGTGACGAAGCCGAGGATCGCGTCGCCCGGGACGGGAGTGCAGCAGCGCGCGAGCTTCACCCAGACGTCGTTGAGGTCCTTGACGACGACGCCGGGATCGCCGGCCGGCCGCGGCCGCACCCGCGTCGGGACCGCGGTTTCGGCGATGTCCTCGACGGCGCCTTCGGGACCGCCCAGCGCCTGGACGAGACGTTGCACCACGGACTGCGCCGACAGGTGCCCTTCGCCGACCGCGGCATAGAGCCCCGACACATCGGGAAAGCGGAGGTCCTTCGCGAGCGTCACGAGCGCGTCGCCACCGAACAGCCGCTGCAACGGCAGGCCGTGCTTGCGCATCGCGCGGCTGATCGACTCCTTGCCCTCCTCGATCGCGTCCTCACGGCGCTCCCGCGCGAACCACTGCCGGATCTTGTTGCGGGCACGCGGCGAGCGGACGAACGACATCCAGTCGCGGCTGGGCCCGGCGTTCTCGGCCTTCGAGGTGAAGATCTCGACGACGTCGCCGTTGTCGAGCGTCGACTCCAGTGGCACGAGCCGTCCGTTCACCCGTGCGCCGATGGTCCGGTGGCCGACCTCGGTGTGAACGGCGTACGCGAAGTCGACCGGGGTGGCGCCGGCAGGCAGGGCGAGCACGTCACCCTTCGGCGTGAAGACGAACACCTCCTGCGCGTGCAGGTCGAAGCGCAGCGAGTCGAGGAACTCCCCCGGGTCCTGCGTCTCGCGCTGCCAGTCGACGAGCTGACGCAACCAGGTCATGTCCTGATGGCCGTCGCCGGACTCCTTGTACTTCCAGTGCGCAGCGATGCCGTACTCCGCCTGGCGGTGCATCTTGTGCGTGCGGATCTGCACCTCGACCGGCTTGCCCTCGGGACCGATGACCGTCGTGTGCAGCGACTGGTACATGTTGAACTTGGGCATCGCGATGTAGTCCTTGAACCGGCCCGGCACCGGTGACCACAACGTGTGGATGACACCCAACGCGGCGTAGCAGTCGCGCTCGTTCTCGACGAGAACCCGCAGTCCGACCAGGTCGTAGATGTCGGCGAAGTCGCGGCCGCGCACGATCATCTTCTGGTAGATCGAGTAGTAGTGCTTCGGGCGACCGGTCACCGTCGTCTTCAGCTTCGCGTCGCGCAACGCGTTCTGGACTTCCTCGGTGACCGTCGCGAGGAAGGTGTCCCGCGACGGCGCCCGCTCGGCGACGAGCCGGACGATCTCGTCGAAGCGCTTCGGGTAGAGCGTCGCGAACGACAGGTCCTCGAGCTCCCACTTGATCGTGTTCATGCCCAGGCGGTGGGCCAGCGGTGCGTAGATCTCGAGCGTCTGCTTCGCCGTCCGCTGCTGCTTCTCCGCCGGCAGCCATTCGAGTGTGCGCACGTTGTGCAACCGGTCGGCGAGCTTGAGGATGAGGACCTTCGGGTCCTTCGCCATCGCGACGACCATCTTGCGGATCGTCTCGGCCTCGGCGGACTCGCCGTACTTCACCTTGTCGAGCTTGGTCACGCCGTCGACGAGCATCGCGACTTCGTCGCCGAACTCACGGCGCACCTCGTCCAGTCCCAGCGCGGTGTCCTCGACGGTGTCGTGCAGTAGCGCGGCGCAGATCGTCGGCTCTTCCATGCCCAGCTCGGCGACGATCGTCGCGACGGCCAGCGGGTGGGTGATGTAGGGGTCACCGCTGCGGCGGAACTGTCCGCGATGACAACGGTCGGCAACCTCGTAGGCACGCTGGACCATGCGGGTGTCGGCCTTGGGATGGTTTGCGCGCAACGTCTTCAGCAGCGGCTCGAGAACCGCGGGACTCGTGGCGGCCTTCGTGCCGCCGAGCCGCGCCAACCGCGCGCGAACCCGCGCGGGCGGACCGGCGGGCGCGCTCTGCCCCGCGGGCGAAGGATCTGCTGCCGGCTGGGCGGGGCGGCTCGGCTCCGCGGGGTCGGCAAGGGGTGTCCGGACGGCGGCAGGCTCGTCGACCGCTACCGGTACGACGTCCTCAGCCACTCGGCTCTCTCCCCGACTTTCGCCCTGTGACGAGCATAACGGCCGAGAGCCGACGTCCCTTCCCGTTCGCCGTAGTCAGACGGTGAGCAATGCGTGCACCTCGACATCGGCGGCGCTCAGTCGCTCCCGGCCACCGAGGAAGGTCAGCTCGAGCAGGACGCTCGCACCCGCGAGCTCGCCGCCCGCCTCGCGGACGAGGGCAGCAGTCGCGGCCACTGTGCCGCCGGTCGCCAGCACGTCGTCGACGATGAGCACGCGCTCCCCCGCTGTGAACGCGTTGCGTTGCACCTGCAGCACGGCTTCGCCGTACTCCAGCGCATAAGCCGTTTCGTAGGTCGGACCGGGCAGCTTGCCCTTCTTTCGCACCGGCACGAATCCGGCACCGAAGTGGTAGGCCACCGGGGCCGCGAGGATGAACCCGCGAGCCTCGATGCCGACGACTTTGTCGATCGTGCCGCGTCCGTGGTGCGCGACGATCGCGTCGACCGCGCCCGCGAACGCCACGTGGTCGGCGAGCAGCGGGTTGATGTCCTTGAACAGCACGCCGGCCTGCGGATAGTCCGGAACGTCGCGGACCCGGTCGCGCAGCAGAGCGGGCAGGTCGAGGCTCACCGACGCTTGCGCTTGTTACGACCGCCGCCGGGGCGACCTCCGCGGCTGCCACTCTTGCGCTGCTGTCCCGGACGGGTGCCCGGCCGTGGCCCGGGAGCGGCGGCGCGGGACGCACTCGCCGGCTCGTCGGCGATGTCGGCCGGCCCGTCGCCGGCGACAGCCGGGCGGGCGGCCGTCGCACCGGACTGCCGGCCGCCCCATGCCGGCGTCGCAGCCGTGCTGCCCTCCTTGGTCTGCCGGGCCGCGACGCGTCGGGCCAGAGCCTGGTACGTCGACTCGCGCTCCTTCATGTCCGCGACGAGCGGCGTGGCGATGAAGATCGAGGAGTAGGCACCGGAGGCCAGACCGATGAGCAGTGCGAGGGCGAGGTCCTTCAGCGACCCGGCTCCGAGCAGGCCGGCGCCGATGATGAGCAGGCCCGCGACCGGCAGCAGCGCGATGATCGACGTGTTGATCGACCGCATCAGGGTCTGGTTGACCGCCAGGTTGGCCGCCTGGCTGAAGGTCATCCGGCTCCCGCCGGCCAGACCCATCGTGTTCTCCCGCACCTTGTCGAACACGACGACGGTGTCGTAGAGCGAGTAACCCAGGATCGTCAGCAACGCGATGACGGTGGACGGGCTGACCTCGAAGCCGACCAGCGAGTAGATGCCGGCGGTGATCAGAAGGTCGTGGATGAGCGCGATGATCGCGGCGAGCGCCATCTTCCACTCGAAGCGGAACGACAGGTAGATGATGACCGCGATCAGGAAGATGACCAGGCCGTAGATCGCCTTCCTCGTGATCTGCGAACCCCAGGTCGAGCCGACCGACTGCACGTCGACGTCATCGGTGCGGAGTCCGACCTTGTCGGCCAGCGCCTTCTGCACCTTGCCGACGACGTCACCGGCGGGGTTGTTGGCCGACTGCGGCAGGGACTTGGTCTCGACGCGGAACCTCGTGTCGCCACCCGAGCCGGTCGTCTGCACGACCTCCGGGGTCACGCCGACGCTGCGCAGCGCCGCGTTGACATCGGAGATGGAGTGCCCGTTGCGCGGGAGCTGGAAGACGTCGCCGCCCTTGAAGTCGATCGACGGGTGCAGCCCACGGACGAACATGCTGACGATCGAGATCAGGATCAGCAGCCCGGAACCGGCGTACCAGAGCCGGCGACGGCCGATGAAGTCGTAGGAGAGCTCGCCCCGGTAGAGGCGAGTCGCGAGGGAGTCGGACGCCACGTCAGACCCCCCTCGGCTCGAGAGCAGCACCGGCGCGGGCCCGCCCGACACCTGTCCACGCCGCACCGCCGTCGAACGCGCGCATGCGTGCCATGAGCGTCATGATCGGGCGGGTGAAGCAGAAGACGATGAACAGGTCGGACAGCGTCGACAGGCCGAGCGTGAACGCGAACCCGCGCACGTCACCGATCGACACCATGT
The DNA here is from genome assembly GCA_035695045.1 of Mycobacteriales bacterium. Classification (GTDB taxonomy): domain Bacteria; phylum Actinomycetota; class Actinomycetes; order JAFAQI01; family JAFAQI01; genus DASSKP01. The sequence goes on from DASSEX010000017.1 coordinate 19,385, forward strand.
AGAGGACGACAGCGGCGAGCAGCGAGACCGCGTCCGCGGAGATGATCGTCCGACGCGCTCGTGGCCACGCTCTTTCTATGCCGCTTCGCAATCGTCTGCCCTCGCGCACTTCGTCACGCAGTCGTTCGAAGAACACGACGAAGGAGTCGGCGGTGATGCCGACGGCGACGATGAAGCCGGCGATGCCCGGCAGCGACAACGTGTAGCCCAGCGACGAGTGCCCCAGCAGCGTCGTGACGGCGTACAGGATCAGACCGGACAGCACGAGGCTCGCGATGGTCACGAGACCGAGCGCTCGGTAGTAGAGCAACGAGTAGAGGATGACGAGGCCGAGGCCGATCGCACCGGCGATCAGGCCGCCGCGGAGCTGGTCGGAGCCGAGCGATGCCGAGATCGACGAGACCGACGCCTTCTCGAGCTTCAGCGGCAGCGCACCGAACTTCAGCACGTTGGCGAGGGTCTTGGCCTCGTCCTGGGTGAAGTTGCCGGTGATCTGCGTCTGGCCACCGGCGATGCCGTCCTGCTGGCTGCGCGGATAGCTCTGGACGACGCCGTCGAGCACGATGCCGATCGCGTTGCAACCGGTCGGCGGTGAGCAGTTGGGGACCTCGGCGTTGGTCTCGTAGGCCTTCTTCGTGAGGTTGTACCAGTCGGTGCCGCCCTTGTGGGAGAAGTTGAGCTGCACCAGCCACTCGTTGGTCTGCGTGTCGACGGTCGCGTCGGCGCTCTTGATCTCCGAGCCCTCCACACCCGCTGGGGCCAGCAGGAACTTCTGCGTCCCGTCCTTGCTGCAGGAGACGATGTAGTCCTCGGCCGGGTCGAGCCCCGCCGTCGGCCGGGTGCCCTTGCTGCAGTCGTAGGTGGCGAACAGCCCCTGCACGGACGCGACGTCCTTGCCCATGCTGCCGGGCACCGGGGTCGCGACGCTCGGAGCGCCCGGCGAGGGCGAGGCGGACGGGGTCGGCGAGGGCGCCGACGCGGTCGGCGACGGCGACGGTGTGGACGAGGCCTGCGGCGCAGGCGCGGCGAGCAGCGCCGCCCGCATGGCGTCGTGCTTCTTGGGCGTCGCCGACTTCTTCACCGCGGCGCTCGCGCTGGGCACCGGCGTCACGGTCGACCCACTCGGTGCCGGAGCCGGCACACCGTTGGCCACGGCAAGGACCTGCCGGAAGCGCAGCAGTGCGGTCTCGTCGAGGGCGGCGAGCTTGCCCCGGGACACACCCGGCGCGGAAACGACGATGTTGCTGTTGCCCTGGGTGTTGATCGATGCGCCGCCGACACCGGCGGCGTCGACCCGCTGCCGGATGATGCTGACGGCCTGGTTGAGCGCGCCCGTGGTGACCTTCGTGCCCTTCAGCGGCGTGGCGGTCAGGATGACCTGGGTCCCGCCGCGCAGGTCGAGGCCTAGCTTCGGCGTCTGCGACGGGCCGAGGAACAGCCCGAGATAGAGGCCGACCAGCACGAGCGCGACGATGCCGAGCATGCGGCCGGGTCGCGGAGTTCCTGCGGCTGCCACGTCAGTGTTCCTTCCAGGTACGGCGCCCTAGCGCGCCCTACGTCGTCGAGGAGGCTGCGCCTCAGGTGCCGGTGCCTGCGGGCGTGTCGCCTGAGGGACCGGTCTCCTCGGCGTCCGCCGCGTCGGGCTCCGGCTCAGGTGGCGTGTTGACCCGGCCGATCGCCGCCTTCACGTAGCGGCTGTGCACGCCAGGAGCGACCTCGAGCGTGACGGTGTCGTCGTCGACCGCGACGACCGTGGCGATCAGGCCGGCGGTCGTGGTGACCTCGACACCAGGCTCGATGTTGTTGCGGGTCTGCATCGCCGCGCGCTGCCGGGCGCGAGCCGGGCGCATGAACAGCATGTAGGCGGCGAGGACGATCAGGACGAGAAAGATGATGCCGAAGCCCCCACCGCCACTCTTGGAGCCGGTGCTACCGGTGCTCGCGGCGAGCACGATCAGGGCGTTGCTGGAGAAAGGCACCGCAGGAGTCTATGGCGGCTCAGGCCAACCCAACCTCGTCGGCGTCGAACAGCGGCGCGTCGGCCACGCTCGGCGTCGGCGGCCGCAGGCCGAGATGCCGCCAGGCGGCCGCGGTCGCGACACGACCCCTGGGTGTCCGCGCGAGCAGGCCGGCGCGCACCAGGAAGGGCTCCGCGACGGTCTCGACCGTCTCCGGCTCTTCGGCGACCGCCACGGCGATGGTCGACAGCCCGACCGGCCCGCCGCCGAATCGCCGCAGCAGCGCGTCCAGCACCGCACGGTCGAGTCGGTCGAGTCCGACCTCGTCCACCTCGTAGACCTCGAGCGCCGCCCGGGCGACATCGCGCGTGACGACGCCGTCGGCGCGAACCTCTGCGTAGTCACGCACGCGGCGCAGCAGCCGGTTGGCGATGCGAGGCGTGCCCCGGGCACGGCCGGCGATCTCCGCGGCGCCGTCGGGCCGCAACGGCACGTCGAGGAGTGCGGCGCTGCGCACCAGCACCTGCTCGAGCTCCTCCGCCGAGTAGAAGTCGAGATGGGCGACGAAACCGAAGCGGTCGCGCAGCGGGCCCGGCAGCAGGCCGGCGCGAGTGGTCGCCCCGACGAGGGTGAACGGCGCGACGTCGAGCGGGATCGCCGTCGCTCCCGGCCCCTTGCCGACCACCACGTCGACGCGGAAGTCCTCCATGGCGACGTAGAGCATCTCTTCGGCCGGCCGCGCCATCCGGTGGATCTCGTCGAGGAACAGCACCTCGCCCTCGCTCAACGTCGAGAGCAGAGCGGCGAGGTCGCCCGCCCGTTCGATCGCCGGACCGGACGTGATGCGCAACGGCGCGCCGAGCTCGGCGGCGAGGATCATCGCGAGCGTGGTCTTGCCCAGGCCGGGCGAGCCGGACAGCAGCACATGGTCGGGCGGTCGGCCGCGCTGCTGCGCGGCACCGAGCACCAGGCCGAGCTGCTCGCGCACCCGTTGCTGACCCACGAACTCCGACAGTCGTTTCGGCCGAAGCGCTGCCTCGACGACGGTGTCGTCGCCGTCGGCATACGGCGACACGACGTCGGTGGCATCGCTCATGCGCGGCTCAGCAGCTGGAGGCTGGCGCGCAACAGCGCCGCGATGTCCGGCGCGTCACCCACCGCGATCGCCGCCTCGGCTTCGGGGCCGACGGCTGCCAGTGCCTCATCGACCTCACGCGGACTCCAGCCGAGCCCGGCCAACGCCGCGCGCAGCTGCTCACGCCAGGCACCGACGCCCGCACTCTGTCCGGGAAGCGTCACCCGAGCAGCGCCGGTGGGCGCACCCAGCCGGTCCTTGAGCTCGAGCACCAGCCGCTGCGCACCTTTGCGGCCGATGCCGGGAACCAAGGTGAGAGCACCCAGATCTTCGGTCGCCACCGCCGCCCGCACCGCGTCCGGCGAGTGAACGGCGAGCACCGCCTGCGCGAGCTTGGGCCCGACGCCGGCCACCGACTGGAGGATGTCGAAGACCACCCGCTCGTCGTCGCTGGCGAAGCCGTAAAGGGTGAGCGAGTCCTCACGGACGACCAGCGCCGTGGCCAGCCGCACAGCTTCACCGATGCGCAGTCCGCCGGCCGTCGCGGGCGTGCAGTGGACGGCGAGACCCACTCCACCGACCTCGACGACGGCGCTCTCCCCGGTGACGGCCGCGACGGTTCCGGCGATGCTGGCGATCATCAGCGGTTCACCTCCCGGCGGCGGCGACCGCCGCCTCGAGCCGACGTTGGGTGCCGCCGCGCCACAGCTGGCAGATGGCGAGAGCGAGCGCGTCGGCGGCATCAGCGGGGCGCGGAGGAGCCGGCAGCCGCAGCAGGCGGGTGACCATCGCGGTCACCTGCGCCTTGTCGGCCCTGCCATTGCCCGTCACTGCTGCCTTCACCTCGCTCGGGGTGTGCAACGCGACCGGCAACCCCGCGCGCGCTGCACACGTGATCGCCACCGCGGCCGCCTGGGCGGTGCCCATCACGGTGCGGACGTTGTGCTGGGCGAAGACGCGCTCGACGGCGACCGCGTCCGGCCGGTGCTCGGCCAACCAGCCGTTGAACTCCTGCTCCAGGTGGAGCAGTCGGCTGCCGATGTCAGCGGTTGTCGCCGTACGGACCACGTCGAAGGCGACGGCAGACACCGCGCGACCGGCGTTGCCGTCGACGACGCCGAGGCCGCACCGGGTCAGCCCGGGGTCGACGCCGAGCACCCGCACCCGCACCCCTCCGTCCCGAACACGTGTTCGGAAACCCTACGGCGTCGCCACGCCGGCAAGCCGCAGCGACGCGCCGGACGCCCGCCGCACTTGCGGGGAACGAAAGCGCCGGTTGCCGGTCGAACTCGGACATCGTGCCGGCGACCACGTCCTGCCTGGCTACGCCGAGTAGTCACTTGCTCCGCCCGGAAATGGTCCCGGTGTGCTCTCCAGCCGGATTTCCCCGCCGACGATTACTCACCGTGACGACCCGCCTCGGTGGGGCGTCAGCACAGAACTCGGGGCGCTATGACCCCCTGGCCCGCCATTCGGTCGCGAGGGCCTGGGGAGAGCGGAGCAGCGAGCCCACGCCCGGGTCCACCTGGACGACGCCTCAACGGGGGGCGGCGGTCAACCAAAGGGGGGCGGGCGCATGTCGCTCGCAGGGCACGAGAACGACTCGGTCGTCGCGCGCAACACCAGCTGGGGCGGCTCGTCCAACACCAGCTGGGGCGGCTCGTCCAACACCAGCTGGGGCGGCTCGAGCAACACCAGCTGGGGCGGTTCGAGCAACACGAGCTGGGGTGGGGGTCGCGGCCGTGCCGCGATGACCGCGCTGGCCGTCGTGCTCCCGCTGCTGGCGGTGCTGCCGTTCGCACGCCCTGCCCACACCGAGCGTGTGGTGGTCGTCGGTGCGCACGCGAGCCAGGCCCTCCACAGCGTCGGCGCGTCCAACGTCTCGCTGCTTACCGACGGCGTCGCCGTCGGCCGCACCAGCACCTCTGCGAGCGCCTCGCTGCGTGCCAGCGGTTACCGCGTTGCGGCGGACACCCCCGTCCACCTCGACGCAGTTCCCGCGCCGCAGATGAGCAGCGGCGGGCGCTACAACGTCCGTGAGCTCGCCAATGCGACCTTCCTCGGCGGCGGCTACGGCCAGACCATCGCCGTGCTCGACTCGGGCGTCAACGCGGTGCCCGGTCTCGCCGGCCGGGTCATCCAGGGCGCCGACTTCACCGGCACCACGATGAACGACGACTACGGTCACGGCACGTTCGTGGCCTCGCTCGCCGCCGGCAACGGCCGCGCAGCTGACGGGACCTACACCGGCATCCAGGGCGTGGCGCCGTACGCGCGCATCGTCTCGGTGAAGGTCGCCGACGGCTACGGCCGCAGCAGCGTCAGTCGCGTCGTCGCCGGTCTCGCCTGGGTCCTGCAGCATCGTGTGCAGTACGGCATCACGGTCGTCAACCTCTCGCTGTCCGAGGCGACCGCGAGCAGCTACCTCACCGACCCGGTCGACGCGCTCGCCGAGGCGGCGTACTTCTCGGGCATGACGGTCGTGGCGAGCGCCGGCAACGACGGCTCCGACCACACCGTCACGGCAGCACCCGGCAACGACCCGTTCGTCCTGACGGTCGGCGCGGTCGTGGATGCCAACACCCTCAGCAAGGACGACGACACGCTCGCGCCGTACAGCAACAACGGATCGACGCCGGACGGCTACGCCAAGCCGGAGATCTCCACCTTCGGCACCCACGTGCAGGCCGCTCTGCCTGACGGCTCCTACCTCGCCGGCAAGCAGGACGCCACGATTGCGTCGAGCCTCCCCGCCGGCTACGGCCAGATGTCCGGCACGTCGATGTCGAGCGGCGTGGCCGCCGGCGCCGCGGCAATTCTGCGCTCGCTCCACCCCTCGTGGACGCCGGCCCAGGTCAAGGGCACGATGGCCGCGACCAGCACCGGGGCGATGCACGAGCTGCGCCTGATGACGGCGGCGATGAGCGCGCCGACGACCGCGAACGTCGGAGTCCCCCCGTCGCTCGCACTGGCCGTCGCGTACGCCCAGAAGGTGCTCAACACGACCGCCTACAACACGGTCGTCTGGAGCAACGTGGTCTGGAGCGACGTCGTGTGGAGCGACGTCGTGTGGAGCGACGTGGTCTGGAGCGACGTGGCCGGCGCCGTCGGCACCGCGGCCACCTGGAGCGACGCGACGTGGAGCAACGCGACGTGGAGCAACGCGGTCTGGAGCGACGCGGTCTGGAGCGACGCGACGTGGAGCGACGCGATCTGGAGCACCGGGGTCTCGACCAACGCGACCTGGAGCGACGGCCAGTCGCGCTCCTTCGACTGACGACGGGGACAACGGGGGCCATCTCACGATGAGCGACTTCAGTCGCGGCACCGGACTACGACCTGCCGCCATCAACCAGTTTCACGAGCTTTCGCCGTGGGCCGCGACGTACATCGTCGCGGTCGCGGCGTTGGCCGGTTTCGCGACCTATCTCGGCTCCGGCGTCAGCTACCTGTCGCCCGGCAGCATCGGTCTGACGATCGGGCTGGCCGTCGCGGCCACGGTCGCCCAGCTCTCCGAGGTGCGCACCGCGAACAACAAGGCGTACGTCGCCACGATCTCCTTCTTCATGGCGGCGTCGATCCTGCTCCCGCCGGTCGACATGGCGATCACGGTGGCGCTCGTCTTCACCGTGGAGTTCTTCGTCAAGCGCAAGAAGCTCTACATCGCCATCTTCAACGTCGGCTCCAACGTGCTGTGCGCACTGGCGGCGTACGCCGCGTTCAACGCGGTGACCGGCACCTCCGGTGTCACCCCGTTGGGCGACGGCGTCCTGCCGGCGGCCGGCTCGCTCGCCGCGGTCGCGGTCTACCTCGTCCTCAACCACTCGACCCTGACCCTGGTCCTGAAGCTCGCGCGCGGAGTGCCGCTGCGTGACACCGGCCTGTTCCGTCGCGACAGCGTCGTCACCGACCTGGGCCTGCTGGCGCTCGGTGTCGTCATCGCCGGGCTCTGGTCGCTCGGTCCGGTGCTCGTCGCGTTCGTGGCGATCCCCTTGGTTCTGCTTCAGCGCGCGCTGCACTTCCCGATGCTCCGCCACGCGAGCCGGACGGACCCGAAGACCGGCCTTGCCAACGCCGCGTGGTTCCTCGAGCAGTCCGAGCACGAGCTGCAGCGGGCGGTCCGGCTGGAGACGACGCTGTCGGTGCTCGTCGCCGACCTGGACCTGCTGCGCAACATCAACAACGCCTACGGCCACCTGGCCGGAGACGTCGTCCTCAAGGGCGTCGCGGACGTCCTGCGCAACGAGGTGCGGACCTACGACATCGCGTCGCGTTTCGGCGGCGAGGAGTTCGCACTGCTCCTGCCCGCGGCGGATGTCCACGAGGCACTCGCCCTCGCCGAACGAATCCGCAGCCGCGTCGGCCGTGAGCGCTTCGCGATCCCGACGTCCGTGGACCCCATCACGGTGACGATCTCGGTGGGCGTCGCAACGCTCGGCGAGCACGGATCGACCATCAAGGAACTGCTGCACGCCGCCGACCTCGCGCTCTACCGCGCGAAGGTCGAGGGCCGCGACCGGGTCCGGGTCGCCAGCGCCGAGGACGACGAGCAGGTCGCGCCGGCAGCAGTCGCTGCGCTGCAGCAGGACCGACCGGTGGCACCGGTGCAGAAGCTGTTCACCGAGCGGCCGGCCGCCCCGGCCCCGACCGGCGCAGCGTCGCAGGTGACCGTCCCGTCGCCACGCCCACAGGCAGATCTGCCATCTGCCCCGGCGGTTCCGCAGGCGCCGGACTCCGAGCCGGTCGCGACGGACAAGGACCCGGCACCGCAGGGCGCTGTGCGGCCGACCTGGCCGCTCACCCTCGTGGTGATGATCGCCGCAACCATCGCCGCGGGCCTCGCGGTGTGGTACCGGCCGCACGTCTCCACCGCATCGCTGATCTTCCCACTTCTCGCGCTGGTCGCAGAGACCCTGCGCGAGGACGTGTACGGCACCAGCACGATCTCGCTGTCCGCCGTGCCTGTTCTCGGAGCGGTCGCAGCCGGGCGTCCGATCGCGGCGATCATCGCCGCGGCTTGCTGCGGCATCACCAGCACCTACTCCGGGGGCATGCGCCGTCGCGTCGAGCCCTACCTGTTCAACACCGCGACGTTCGTCTTCAGCGCGAGCATCGCGTCGGCGATCCGGCTGCTCGTGTCGCACCACACCCGGATGCCCACCGGCCTGCTCATCCTCGTCATGGAGGCGGCGGCACTCTCGTACTTCATCATCGACAACGGGCTGGTCGCGCAGATCATCGCGCGCGACACCGGCCGCAACACCGTCGAGGTCTTTCGTCGGGACTTCGCATGGCTGGCCCCGCACTTCGCGGCCTATGGCCTGCTCGCCGCACTTCTCGGCGCCGCATGGGAGGCCTTCGGCCCGTGGGGCCTCGCCGTCTTCCTGCTGCCTGTCGCTCTGATGCGCGTCTCGCAGCGTCAGTACCTCGCCAAGACGACCGGCCACGTGGCCGAGCTGCGGCGGCTCGCCGACGACCTCAGCGCCTCCAAGGGCGAGGTCGAGCAGATCAACTCGGCGCTCGCGGTCGCACTGCACACGGTCTCTGACGCGCACAAGGCGACCGCGACGGCGCTCGCGGGTGCGATCGATGCTCGTGATGCCATCACCGGCGGCCACATCGAGCGGGTCTCCGCTCTGGGCATCGCACTGTGCGAGGTCGTCGACCCTGCACTCGCCGCGGACCCACAGGTTGCCTTCGGCTTCCTGCTGCACGACGTCGGCAAGATCGGCGTCCCGGACTCGGTACTCCTCAAGCCCGGCCCGCTCGACCTGCAAGAGGTCGAGATCATGCGCAACCACCCCGAGATCGGCGAGCGGCTCGTCGCCGCAGCAGGCTTCGCTCCGGTCGCCCGCGAAATCGTCATCACGCACCACGAGCGGTGGGACGGCATGGGGTACCCGCGCGGCCTGCGCGGCACCGAGATCCCGCTGTGCTCACGCTTGTTCTCGATCGCCGACGCGATGGACGCCATGGTCAGCGACCGGCCGTACCGCAAGGGCATGCCACTCGACGAGGCCATCGCCGAGGTGCAGCGCCACGCCGGGACGCAGTTCGACCCGATGGCCGTCGAGGCGATGCTGACGCTCGACGAGCAGCGGTTGATCGAGCTGCTCAAGCTGGACGGGAAGCCGCGTCACGGAAGCACGCCGCAGCTGCGGGTTGTCGGCGGCTGACGGGCTGACCCCTCCCCTGCGGGCTCAGCCCGACAATGCTTCCAGGACCTCGTCGCTGATGTCGAAGTTGGCCCACACGTTCTGCACGTCGTCACTGTCCTCGAGTGCGTCGACGAGCCGGAGCACCTTACGACCGGTCTCGTCGTCGAGGGGCACGGAGACGGACGGCAGGAACGACATGTCAGCCGACTCGACGGCGATCGACGCCGACTCGAGGGCGAGGCGCACCGCGTGGGCGTCGGTCGCCTCGCAGATGACCTCGAACGCCTCGCCGAGGTCGTTGACCTCTTCGGCGCCGGCATCGAGCACCGCGGTCAGAACGTCGTCCTCCGAGAGCTCGCCCGCCTTCGGGACGAGGACGACGCCCTTGCGCGTGAAGAGATAGGCGACAGAGCCCGGGTCGGCGAGTGAGCCGCCGTTGCGTGTGAAGGCCGTGCGAACCTCCGAGGCCGCCCGGTTGCGGTTGTCGGTCAGGCACTCGACGAGCACGGCAACGCCGCCGGGCCCGTAACCCTCGTACATGATCGACTCGTAGTCGGCGCCACCTGCGTCGAGACCGGCACCCCGGCGCACCGCGCGGTCGATGTTGTCGTTGGGGACCGAGTTGCTCTTCGCCTTCTGGATGGCGTCGGCGAGCGTGGGGTTGCCCGCCGGGTCTCCCCCGCCCGTGCGAGCTGCGACCTCGACGTTCTTGATGAGCTTGGCGAACAGCTTGCCGCGGCGGGCATCGACGACGGCCTTCTTGTGCTTGGTCGTCGCCCACTTGGAATGGCCGCTCACACGCGCTCCTTCACCATCGTCACGAACAGCTCGTGCACGCGCGGGTCACCGGTGAGCTCGGGATGGAAGGCCGTCGCCAGCAGCGGCCCTTGCCGCACCGCGACGATTCTACCGGCGGCAGCGCCCGTGGTGACCGAGGCGAGCGGCTCCACGGCCGGCCCGGCCGCCTCGACCCATGGCGCCCGGATGAACACGGCATGGAACGACGAACCGTCCGGCTGCCAGCCGAGATCCGCCTCGAACGAGTCGACCTGACGGCCGAACGCGTTGCGCCGCACGGTCATGTCGATGCCGCCGACGCCGACCTGGTCGGCGGTTCCGTCGAGGACCCGGTCGGCGAGCAGGATCATGCCGGCACAGGAGCCGTACGCCGGCATGCCGTCCCTGATCTGCTTCTGCAGTGGTTCGAGCAGGTCGAAGGTGACGAGCAGCTTGCCGATGGTCGTGGACTCACCGCCGGGGATGACGACGCCGTCGACCCGGTCGAGCTCCTCGGGGCGGCGTACTCGGGACGCGTCGGCGCCGCAGGACTCGAGAACGGCGACGTGCTCCCGCACGTCCCCCTGCAGCGCGAGCACCCCGATGGTTGGGGTGGTCATGCGCTACCAGCCGCGTTCGGCGAGTCTGTGGGAGACGGGGAGCGAGTCGACGGTGATGCCGACCATGGCCTCGCCGAGACCGCGCGAGACCTTGGCGACGACATCGGCGTCGTCGTACATCGTCGTCGCCTCGACGATCGCGCGGGCGCGTTTCGCCGGGTCACCCGACTTGAAGATGCCGCTGCCGACGAACACGCCTTCGGCTCCGAGCTGCATCATCATCGCGGCGTCGGCCGGGGTCGCGATCCCGCCGGCAGTGAAGAGGACGACGGGTAGCTTGCCGGCCTCCGCGACCTCGCGGACGAGCTCGTGCGGTGCCTGCAGCTCCTTCGCCGCGACGTAGAGCTCATCGGCCGACATCGAGCGCAGCCGGTTGAGCTCGCCGCGGATCGACCGCATGTGCGTCACAGCGTTGGACACGTCGCCGGTGCCGGCCTCGCCCTTCGACCGGATCATCGCGGCGCCCTCGTTGATGCGGCGCAACGCCTCGCCGAGGTTGGTCGCACCGCAGACGAACGGCACGGTGAACTGCCACTTGTCGATGTGATGCGCGTAGTCGGCGGGAGTCAGCACCTCGGACTCGTCGATGTAGTCGACACCGAGCGCCTGCAGCACCTGCGCCTCGACGAAGTGGCCGATGCGCGCCTTGGCCATCACCGGGATCGAGACGGCGCTGATGATGCCCTCGATCATGTCGGGGTCGCTCATGCGCGAGACCCCGCCCTCGGCGCGGATGTCCGCAGGAACGCGCTCGAGCGCCATGACCGCGACGGCGCCGGCGTCCTCGGCGATCTTCGCCTGCTCCGGCGTGACGACGTCCATGATGACGCCGCCCTTGAGCATCTCGGCCATGCCGCGCTTCACTCGCGCGGTCCCCGACTGCGGAGACGTCTCGCTGTTGGCGGTCACGACACCCTTCCTCACATTCGGCGCGTCCAACTCTACGCTCGCGGAGCTGGTCCCTACCGGGAATTTCCGGCGGGACGGGGTTACTCTCCCGACGACACCGAGGCCGGAGTTCCGGACATCGCGGGCTCGACCATCTCGAAGTACGACGGCAACGCGGCGCGCCCCGCGAGACGCAGGTAACGCACCACCCGCCGGCGGCGTACGACGAGCACGTCACGGACCGCGTCGTTGTGGAACCGGCGGGCGAAGGATGCGCGGGTCGCGGCGTCAGCCACCGCGTAACCACCGCCGGTCAGCGCAAGCTCGCCGTCGGTCGCCGTCAACACACGCGACAGCTCGTTCTCCGCGCTCTCCCGGTCATGACCCAGCCCGGAGACACCCGCGACGGCAGCTGCCGCGCGCTCCAGCTCGGCCGCCACAGTGGGCGACGCGTGGCCCTCGGCGACGAACTTCGTCACGGCCTCCCCGCGCGCCCGCAGCTGTGCGTCGAGAGCCGCCGCGGCGGCGTCGACACGTGCATGCAGACGGTCGAGCCGTTTCGCGGTCCACGACGCGTAGATCAAGAGCAGGAAGGCGATCGCGCCGAGGACGATCGCGGTGACCACGCGTCGACGTTACCTCTCGGGAAGTCCCACCACGCTCGTCTCGACGGGTTCGGGCTCCTCGACCACGCGGCCGGACGAGACGGAGATCGCGGTCTCGTAGACCCGCAGCACCTCACGTCCGACCACGGACCAGTCATACCGCGCGACGAGCCGTGTGCCCGACGCGCGCAACGCGTCACGACGTGCGGGTGACGCGAGCAGCTGGGAGCATGCATGCGCAAGCGACTCCGGGTCACTGACCGTCGCGACGACGCCGGCAGGACCGTCGCCCTCGCCGCTCTCCAGGACCCGACGGAACGCGTCGAGGTCGCTCGCGACGATGGGCGTGCCCGCCGCCATCGCCTCGAGCAGGATGATGCCGAAGCTCTCGCCGCCCGTGTTCGGTGCGACGAAGACGTCCACCGAGCGGTAGACACTCGCCTTGCGCCCTTCGTCGACCTGGCCGAGGACGGTCACTCGAGGATCGACGTCACCTTCCAGGTCGCCGGGACCGGCGACGAGCAGGCGCAGCTGCGGATACGAACGCCAGAGGAGCGGCATCGCGTCGAGGAGTACCTGGAGCCCTTTGCGCGGTTCGTCGATGCGCCCGACGAAACCGAGTGCACCGCCCTCCCCCGGCCAGCCGTCGAGCGGCCGCGCGGCGGCGTACCGCTCCACGTGCACGCCATTCGGGATGACGACGGCATCGCCGCCGAGGTGCTCGACGATCGTCTTCCGCGCGGCGGGAGACACGGCGATCCGCCCCGCGAGCTTCTCCAGCTGGACCTGCAGCGGCGACTGGAGCAACGCGAGGATGCGCGACCGCGGGTTGGCCGCGTGAAAGGTCGCGACGATCGGCCCGCGCGCGTTCATCAGGGCAAGCAGCGAGAGCGACAACGTCTCGGGTGAGTGCAGGTGCAGCACGTCGAAGTCGCCCTCGGCCAGCCACCGCCGGACCCGAGCCGCGGACACCGGCCCGAAGACCAGTCGCGACACTGACCCGTTGAACGGCACCGGAACGCTTCGACCCGCCCGCGTGACCCAGCCGGGCAGTGGGACGTCGTCGTCATCGACGGGCGCGATGACCGAGACCTCGTGCCCGAAGCCAATGAGCGTCTCCGCCAGATCACGGATGTGCGCGACCACCCCTCCCGGGACGTCCCAGGGGTACGGCGACACGAGGCCGATCCTCATCCGTCGACCGCCCCGCCCGCCATCGCGGGAAGCCGGTCCGGGTCGAGATCGGCCACCCAGACCCGCTGCAACATGTGCCAGTCCTGCGGATGCTCGCGAATCCCGTCCTCGAACGCGTCGGCGAGAGCCTGCGTCATCGCGCGGATGTCGGCCGCACGGTCGTCCGACGACGCGAGCGGGACCTCGTCATGGAAGCGAACCGCCCATCCTCGGTCGCCGTCGAACCACAACGTCACCGGGATCAACGTCGCACCGGTCTCACGCGCGAGCGCCGCAGGGCCGGCCGGCATCCGCGCGGCGCTGCCGAAGAAGTCGACCTCCACACCCGTCGCCGTGAGGTCGCGGTCGCCCAGGAGGCACAGGGTCCCCCCGGCACGCAGTCGCTCGGCGAGCAGCTCGAAGGGAGAGCGCTCACCTCCGGTCAGCGGGATCACCTCCATACCGAGCGACTCGCGGAACGCGACGAACCGTTCGAAGAGCGAGGCAGGCTCGAGCCGTTCCGCAACGGTGGTGAAGGGCACACCGCCACCGGCCAGCCAGGCACCCGCGACGTCCCAGTTGCCCATGTGCGGCAGGACCAGGACGGTGCCCCGACCGCGCGCGACGGCGTCGCGCATCCGATGCTCGTCGATCGTCCTGAAGCGGGCCTGCACCGTCGCGAGCGGCATACGCGGCAGCTGGAAGACCTCGCACCAGTAACGAAGGTAGGAGCGCACGCCGAGATGGGTCATGCGGCGTAGGTCGCGGTCCGACACGCCGGGTCCGAGCACCCGACGCAGGTTGGACTCGAGCCGCTGCACGCCCTTCCCGTGCCGCATCCAGATCGCATCCGCGATCGCGTCGAACTGCCGACGAGCGAGTCGCTCCGGCATGCCGCGGACGGCGGCCCAGCCGGCGGCGTACGCCGCCTCGACCAGTCGCGCGGTCGGGGTCTCCCGGCTCATCCGACACTCACGGCACGCGCCTGCCGATGCACCTCGCGGATCCGCTGCGCGACGGTGATCGTCGTGGCGACGGCGAGGCCCCACAGGCCGATGGCGCGGAGGACCGGCACGTCGAACAGCCCTGACAGGCCCGTGAGCGCAAGGATCGCGATCAGCCGTTCCGAGCGCTCGGCGATGCCGACGTTGCACGTCATGCCGAGCGACTCGGCGCGCGCCTTCGCGTACGACGTCACCGCGCCGGCGACAAGGTCGTAGAGAGCCACTGCGCACAACGTCATGCTGTCGCCGTCGCCGGCGTACCAGAGCGCCAATGCGCCGAACACCGCACCGTCACCGATGCGGTCCAGCGTCGAGTCGAGAAACGCGCCCCACGGGCCGCTGCTGCCCCGGACGCGAGCGACGGCGCCGTCGAGCATGTCGCTGAACACGAACGCCGTGATCACCAGGGTGCCGACGAAGAACTGGCCCCGGGGATAGAAGCCGAGCGCGCCACCGGCAACGCCCAGCGTGCCGACGATGGTCAGCGCGTCAGGGGTCACTCCCCAGCCGGCGAGCCGTCGAGCCACCGGCTCGGTGACCTTGTTGATCTGGGGCCGGGCGTGGATTCCGAGCATCGCGACGCAAGGCTATCGGCCCGGCCAGGACCGGATGCCTCTTGTGAAGAACGTCGCGGGGGTGGAGGCTGCGGTCGTTCACCCGTTCAGGTCCAGCGCACCCCAGCCGGGAGGATCGTCATGGCCGACAAGAACACTTCCGGAGCCGCCGTCGGCAAGGCACCGACGGCCGACGAGCCGAGCCGCATCCGCAACGTCGTGCTCGTCGGCCACTCCGGAGCCGGAAAGACGGCACTCGTCGAGGCCCTCCTCGTCGCGACCGGGACGATCCCCCGAGCCGGTCGGGTCGAGGACGGCACCACGGTCAGCGACTTCGACGAGGCGGAGGTCAGGCAGCAGCGCTCGATCTCGCTGACCCTCGCGCCGTTCGAGCACGCCGGCATCAAGGTCAACCTGCTCGACACCCCCGGCTACGCCGACTTCACCGGCGACCTTCGGGCGGGTCTGCGCGCGGCTGATGCAGCGCTGTTCGTCGTCTCCGCAGCCGACGGCATCGACGGCACCACCCGGATGATCTGGGAGGAGTGCGCGAGCGTCGGAATGCCGCGCGCCGTCGTCATCACCCGGCTCGACTCGCCCCGCGCCGACTTCGAGGACACGCTGGTCGCGGCGCAGTCCGCCTTCGGGGACGGCGTACTGCCCCTGTATCTGCCGATGCATGCCGACGACGGCAGCGTCGGCGGACTGATCGGCCTGCTGTCCCAGCAGATCTTCGACTACTCGTCCGGCCAGCGTCAGCAGCGCGACCCGGACCCTGAGCATCTGCCGCTCATCGCCGAGCACCGCAACGCCCTGATCGAGGGCATCATCGCCGAGTCCGAGGACGAGACGTTGATGGACCGCTATCTCGGTGGCGAGGACATCGACGTGAAGGTGCTGGTGGACGACCTCGAGACCGCGGTCGCGCGCGGTTCCTTCTACCCGGTGCTCGCGGCCTGCTCCGGCAACGGCCTCGGCATGGCCGAGCTGCTCGAGCTGCTCACGTCGGCCTTCCCGTCACCACTCGAGCATCCGTTGCTGCCCGTCACCCGGCCGGACGGTTCGCCTACCGAACCGTTGACGTGCGACCCCTCCGGTCGCCTGTGCGCAGAGGTCGTGAAGACGACGACCGACCCCTACGTCGGCCGCATCTCCCTCGTCCGGGTGTTCTCCGGGACGTTGCAGCCGGACACGGTGCTCCACGTGTCGGGTCACGGCCTCGCCGAGCGCGGTCACGACGACCACGACGTCGACGAGAAGGTCGGCGCGCTGTCCTGCCCGCTCGGCAAGGCGCAGCGACCGATCAACCACGCCATCGCCGGCGACATCGTCGCGATCGCCAAGCTCGTCCGCGCCGAGACCGGCGACACCCTCTCGGCCAAGGACGACCCGCTTCTGGTGCACGCCTGGGACATGCCGGAGCCGTTGCTGCCGGTCGCGATCGAGGCGAAGAGCAAGGCCGACGAGGACAAGCTGTCGACGGGCCTGCAACGCATCGTCGCCGAGGAGCCGACGGTGCGTCTCGATCGCAACGTGGAGACGCATCAGCTCGTCCTCTGGTGCATGGGCGAGGCGCACGCGGACGTGCTCATCGACCGGTTGAAGACGAAGTACGGCGTCGAGGTCGGCCAGGTGCCGGTCCGCATCCCGCTCCGCGAGACGCTCGCCGGTCAGGCAGCCGGGCACGGGCGCCATGTGAAGCAGTCCGGCGGGCACGGCCAGTTCGCCGTGTGCGACGTGATGTTCGAGCCGCTGCCGTCGGGTTCCGGCTTCGAGTTCGTCGACAAGATCTACGGCGGCTCCGTGCCCAACCAGTTCATCCCCTCGGTCGAGAAGGGCATCCGCGCGCAGATGGAGCGCGGCGTCGCTGCCGGCTATCCCGTCGTCGACCTGCGCGCGACGCTGACGGACGGAAAGGCGCACTCGGTCGACTCCTCCGACATGGCGTTCCAGGTGGCGGGCGGCCTGGCCCTGAAGGAGGCCGCGGAGAAGACACAGGTGCTGCTGCTCGAGCCCGTGCTCGACGTGCACGTCCTCGTCGCCGACGAGTACGTCGGCGCGGTCATGTCCGACCTGTCGTCACGCCGCGGCCGGGTCACCGGGACCGAGCCGGTCGGCAACAACGGCCGCACGCTCGTCCGCGCAGAGGTCCCCGAGATCGAGCTCACGCGCTATGCGATCGACCTGCGCTCGCTCTCCCAGGGCACGGGCAACTTCACCCGCGACTACCTCCGGCACGAACCCATGCCGCAGCAGGTCGCACAGAAGGTGCTCGCGGAGGCCAAGACCGACCACTAGGTGCCGCTCGACGGATCGTCAGTCCCAGGGCCGTCCGTCGAGCAGCCACCCGTTGAGGACGACGACGTCCTTGTCGGGGTCAGGTTGATGACCGCCGTCACGGCGCACCCGGGTCTGCGCGCCGGGAACGGTCGCCGCGATCCACTCGCCGTGCTGCGGCGGAACGAGCACGTCCGCCTCGCCCCACCACACCGCTGTCGGCACCCGCACGGTCGCCGGGTCGAAGCCCCATGTGCGGGTGAAGGCCAGGTCGTCGTCGACCCAGCCCCAGACGCCGTTGGCGGACTGTTCCTCGGTCGTGTCTCGGATGACCGCCGCGACGTCCGAACGCGCGAGCACCTTGCGGTCGGCCTCGGGGAGGTCGAACTCTCCGAGCACCGTCGAGGGGTCGCTGGCAACACGCACTCGCATCTCGGCGTCCTCGCGCGCCAGCTCCTCGTGCAGCCGCTCCTCACCTTCGAGCGCCCAGCCGAACTCCTTGACGTTCATGGGGTCCATTCCCGTGAACCACTCTTCGCCGAGGACGTCGTACGGCGCCACGCCGACGATGCAGGCGACGCGGGAAACCCGCTCCGGGAGATGCGCGGCGATGGCGAGGGCATGCGGGCCGCCACCGGACCCGCCGACGACGGCGAACTCGTCCAGCCCGAGATGGTCGACGAGCTGGGTGACGTCGGCAACGACGTCGACGACGCGGCGACCGCGGTTGCGGCTCGACTGGCCGTAACCGGGGCGGTCGAACGTGATCACCCGAGCGCCGGTGCTGCGCACCAGCTCCTGGTTCGGGTGGCGGTTGAGCCGGCATCCGGGAGTGCCGTGGCAGCTGAGGACGGGGCGGCCGTCGGGGTCACCCCACTCGGTGAACGCCAGAGTGCGGCCATCGGCGAGGTCAAGGGTCTGCAAAGGCGCTGGCACACCACGACTGTAGGCCGGGGTTCTCGACCTTCAGCTACGCCTGACTGCCGGCCCAGCCCTGGGCGAGAAGCGTGCGCGTCTCGCCGAGGAGCTGGGGCAGCACCTTCGTGCGAGCGACAACCGGCATGAAGTTGGTGTCGCCTCCCCAGCGCGGAACGATGTGCTGGTGCAGATGCGGCGCGATGCCGGCACCTGCGACTGATCCCTGGTTCATGCCGATGTTGAAGCCCTGAGCATTGCTGACGTCGCGCAGGACCTGCATCGCCTGCTTCGTGTACTCCCCCAGCTCCGTCGTCTCCTCCGCCGAGAGCTCGGTGTAGTCGGCGACATGACGGAACGGCACGATCATCAGATGCCCGGAGTTGTAGGGGTAGAGGTTGAGCACGGCGTAGACCGTCTCGCCCCGCGCGACGACGAGTCCTTCCTCATCCCCCATGCTCGGGATGTCGCAGAACGGACAACCCGCCTTGCCCTCGCCCTTGATGTAGGCCATCCGCTCCGGCATCCAGATGCGTTGCCACGCATCCGGCATGCCGGCGCCGGGCTGATGCTCGACTTCTGTCATTCGACGATGCTGTCCGGGTTGAGCGCGTCCGGCTCGATCTGCCGCGAGGCGACGTTGCGCGCGACTTCCTGGATCGCGTCGTCGACGGGCACACCTCGTCGTTCGACACCGTTGCGGTAGCGGATCGAGACGGCGCCCGCTTCGACGTCACGTTCGCCGGCGACGAACATGAACGGCACCTTCTGCTGCTGCGCGTGCAGGATCTTCTTCTGCATCCGGTCGTCGGACTCGTCGACCTCCGCGCGCAGGCCCTCGCCGTGCAGCCGCTCGACGACGCCGCGGAGGTAGTCGATGTTGTCGGCGCGGATCGGGATGCCGACGACCTGCACCGGTGCGAGCCATGCCGGGAACGCGCCTGCATAGTGCTCGGTCAGCACACCGAAGAACCGTTCGATGGAACCGAACTTCGCGGAGTGGATCATCACCGGCTGGTGCCGCTCACCATCGGCGCCTTGGTACTCCAGTCCGAAGCGCGCCGGCTGGTTGAAGTCGTACTGGATCGTCGACATCTGCCAGGTGCGTCCGATCGCGTCCCGCGCCTGCACCGAGATCTTGGGCCCGTAGTACGCCGCACCACCCGGGTCCGGCACGAGCTCGAGCCCGCTCTCGGCCCCGACCTCCTCGAGGATGCGGGTCGCCGCCTCCCAGTCCTCGTCACTGCCGATGAACTTGTCCGACGTCGCGTCCCGCGTGGACAGCTCCAGATAGAAGTCGTCGAGCCCGAAGTCGCGCAAGAGGCTCAGCACGAACGACAGCAGGTGCCGGATCTCGGCCGGCGCCTGCTCAGGCGTGCAGTAGGAGTGCGAGTCGTCCTGGGTCAGCCCCCGGACACGGGTCAGGCCGTGCACGACACCCGACTTCTCGTAGCGATAGACCGTTCCGAACTCGAACAGCCGCATCGGCAGCTCGCGGTAGGAACGCCCGCGCGACCGGAAGATCAGGTTGTGCATCGGGCAGTTCATGGCCTTGAGGTAGTAGCTGCTGCCCTCCATCTCCATCGGAGGGAACATCGTGTCGGCGTAGTAGGGCAGATGGCCGCTGGTCTCGAACAGGCCCTGCTTCGAGATGTGCGGGGTGCCGACGTAGAGGAAGCCCTCGTCGATGTGGCGCTGGCGGACGTAGTCCTCCATCACGCGTTTGATGACGCCGCCCTTGGGATGGAAGACGACGAGTCCGGAGCCGATCTCGTCCGGGAACGAGAACAGATCGAGCTCGGCGCCGAGCCGACGGTGGTCGCGACGCTCCGCCTCGGCGATGAGGTCGAGGTGCTGCTGCAGTGCCTCTTCCGACTCCCAGGCGGTGCCGTAGATGCGCTGCAGCTGGGGGTTCTTCTCACTCCCCCGCCAGTACGCCGCCGCGGAGCGCATCAGCTTGAAGGCCGGGATCTTGCCGGTGGTCGGCAGGTGCGGACCGCGGCACAGGTCCTTCCACACGAGCTCGACGTCGCTGCCCTTGGTGCGGAGGTTGTCGTAGATGGTCAGCTCACCGCCACCGACCTCGACGTCCGCACCTTCGGCCGCACCCGCGGCGCTGCCCTTGAGACCGATCAGCTCGAGCTTGTACGGCTCGTCCTTCAGCTCGGCCCGCGCGTCGTCGTCGGTGACGACCCGGCGCGAGAACCGCTGCCGCTCCTTGATGATCTTGCGCATCCGGACCTCGATCTGCTCGAGGTCGTCCGGGGTGAACGGCTTCGGCACGTCGAAGTCGTAGTAGAAGCCGTTGGTGATCGGTGGGCCGATGCCGAGCTTCGCCTCCGGGAACAGCTGCTGCACCGCCTGGGCGAGCACGTGAGCGGTCGAGTGCCGCAACACTGCGCGGCCCTCGTCGGTGGCCATCGGCACGGACTCGACGATGTCGCCGTCGTCGGGCATCCATGCGAGATCTCTCAACGCCTCGCCGTTGGCACGCGCGACGACGGCCTCGATGCCGAGATCGTGAAAGACCCGTCCGATCGTCGTGCCGGGTTCGACAACGTGCGGCGAGCCGTCGACGGTCAGGCGGATGTCGGCCATGCCGCCGAGGTTATCGGCGCGCTCAACCGTTTTGGACAGGCGCGTCGACAGGACTTCCGAGCAGGAACGCGACGGCCTGCGGCACCGACGACTTCGCTTCGCGGTAGGTCGGCGCGACGAGCTTGTGCACGACGGCCAGGTCGTTGGCGGCGGGGTCACGCACCTCGAAGGTCGCGAGCCATCCGGCCGGACAACGCTCGACACGAACCGGCACGATGCCCACGCCGGGGACGTCGATCTCGTCGACGACGGCGCCTGCCTCCAGCCTGCTCATGCGCGTGCTGTTCGTCATGGTGATCATCTTCCCTGCCGTACGACGTCTACGTCACCCGAACGGAGTCATTGACGGCGATCCGTCCCGGACGGACGACGCGGGCGTAGACGCCCTGACACAGCTGCCGCTCCCTGGCGAGCGTCCGCAGCACCCCGACGTCCCTGCGCAGGCCCGGCTGCTCGGCGGTCGTCATGGCGCACCGGCGGGTGCGCTTGTCGATCGTGACGACCACGCCACCGATCGCGAGACGCTCGCCGACGAGGTCGTCGAGGTCGAGTGGTGTGTCGAGCAGCACGTTGGGACGGAACCTGCGGACGTCCCAGCTGCCGAGCGCCGCGACCGTCAGCAGGTGCAGCGGTGCGTCGTCGACGAAGGCCGGACCGACCGCGGGAGCGACCTCGATCGCCACGGGCCGCCCCAGCAGCTCCAACATCGCCTCGTCAGCCTCACGGCCCACTCTGCCGACCCCGTCCGGCAGGGAGACGACCACTCCCTCGCCCCCGACCGCGGCGGCGGCGAGAAGCAGCTGCGGCTCGCGTTTCGCGCTCAGCAGCGCTCCGGATCCACAGTCACGGACGCCCCATCCGCGGTCGCCCACAACGCCGCGCCCGGCGACGGCCACGGCGTCGAGCCGCTCGCCCTGCAGGGACTTCACGGGGTGCCGCCACAGCTGCACGACCCGGCTCTCCCCCGACACCCCGTGAGCGTAGGGCGCCGTACGTCGCCGTTCCGGCCATTTCGTGCGATCCAACCGGCCGTGGGCGGGTAGGACAGCCCGCATGACGGAGGACAGCGCACATCTCGGCAGCCCGGTCGACCCGGCGCGCAGCGGCGCCAACATCGGTGTCGGTCTGGTCCCCGACGAGGACGTGGAGGGCCGAGCCGAAGCCGCCGCCCATGCGGTCGGTGAGCAGCCGGACGAGGGTCTGGTCGAGCCCGGTGGGGTCACCCACGGCGGGGGCGCGGAGACAGAGACGGAGCGACGATGAGCATCGAGGACCAGCCCACCCAGCAGATCCGCCGGCCGGGCGCGCCGACGCCCGCACCGCTCCCCGGGCCGCTCAACGTGGCCCGTTCGCAGCCGCCTGCGCCGCCGGCGGACACCGCCGCCGGGTCGACCGAGGTGCTGTCGCTCGACGACCTCTTCGAACGTCAGGAGACGCCCACCACTCAGGTGCCTGCGCGCCCGGCCGAGGCGCCGCGTGTCCAACCGGTCGCCACGACGCCGGCCCACCCGGTCGAGGCGCCGCGGATCGGCGCCGTACCGGTCCGCTCGGCCGAACATCGCGGCGACCGCAAGCGGCTGGCCGGCGATGCGGCGGCTGCCTGGCACGGCGGGCTGGACCGCACACGTTCGTGGCTGTCCGCGGGCGACAACATGCTGATCGTGGGAACGGCGCTGGCCGCGCTGCTTCTCCTGCTCGCGGTGGCGCTGTTCTGACGAGCCGACAGACTCCGGAAAACGCGATCGGCCCCGTCCTCGATGGACGGGGCCGCATGCTGTCGGTGGGCGATACTGGGTTCAAACCAGTGACCTCCTCGGTGTGAACGAGGCGCTCTACCACTGAGCCAATCGCCCGAGATCTGAGGGACGAATCACTCTACAGGTCCGCAGACAGGCCTCTGCGATTCAGATATTTTGGGTTTGCACGAAGAGATCAGTCGTTCGCACGTTAGGCGTGACCCGTTCGCGGGGTACCTCGTCTCTAAGCAGACAGCCGACGAGGAAGAGGCAAGTTCCGGCGATGAGCACTCGACCCGACTCCGTCACCTCCGTGATCGAGCTGCGCCTCGTCGTGCCCGGTAGCCCGTCGCTGCCCGTGACCGCCGACATCACGTTCGACCACGCCGACCCGTACGCCGTCCGGGTCGCCTTCCACACGGGTGGCAGCGACGTCGTCGAGTGGACGTTTGCGCGTGCTCTGTTGACCGATGGGGTCACTCGTCCGGTTGGCGAAGGGGACGTTCAGGTCTGGCCGTCGCATTCGGGCGGAAAGCCGGTCGTCTGCCTGTCACTGTCCAGCCCGTCGGGCCGCGCGCTGTTCGAGGCTCCGCTAACGGAGCTGGTCGAGTTCCTCACGAAGACCTACGCGGTCGTTCCGACCGGCAGCGAGAGCGACCACGTCGACGTGGACGCCGAGCTCGCCCTGCTCCTGTGGAGCGAGCCCGAGGTCTGAACCGGACAGACCGGTCAGAAGGGCAGGGACCGCCCGGACGGTGTCCGCAGGTCCAGCGGCGCAGGACCGGGAGCCGGGCGCGGGCGCTTGATCTGCACCTGCTTCACAGCGGCCTCCTCGCGGTCGTTCCGACGATGGTTTGACTGTCGGGCGCGCGTTCGGTTACCACCATCGGCTCGTCAGCCGAGAACCTGAGACTTCCGTCGTGGCGACCTCAGCCGATCGGTCGGCCGGCCACGACCGTGCGGGCGACCGGGTTCACACCCAGATGCGCGACGAGGTCCACCTCGTGCTCGGCGTCCAGCAGAACGAGGTCCCCGCGGGCACCGACGCCGAGATGACCGGCGTCTGGGAGACGCAACGCCTTTGCGCCGCCGAGCGTGGCCGCGCGCAGCGCCTCCTCGACGGGCAGGCCCATCGCGAGACAGGCGAGCTGCACGGCGTACGGCATCGACTCGCACCACGCGCTGCCGGGGTTGCAGTCGGTGGCGATCGCGATCTCACAACCGGCCGCTCGAAGCGTCGCGGCATGGGCCCAGTCGCCGGAGCGCGTGTACAGGCTCACGACGGGGACCAGCACCGCGACCACGCCCGCGGCGGCGAGGGCGCGGGCGCCGGCCTCGTCGACATGCTCGAGATGGTCCGCGCTCGCGCAGTGCAGCTCCGCCGCGAGCTCGGCGGCACCCGTGTGCGCGATCTGCTCGGCGTGGATGCGCAAGCCGAGACCGTGCGCCTGCGCCGCCGTGAGGATGCGGCGCGACTCGTCGACGGTGAAGGCGCCCTCGTCGCAGAAGACGTCGCACCAGCTGGCCCCATGGGCCTGTGCGGCCGGGATCGACTCCACCACCTCGTCGACGTAGCTCGTCCGGTCGGCCTCCGGAGGCACGACGTGTGCACCGAGGAAGGTCGGCTCGACGGCGATCGGCTGGGTGGCCGCGACGTCGCGGATCACGTCGAGCAAGCGGCACTCGTCGTCCGGAGTCAGGCCGTACCCACTCTTCATCTCGACGGTCGTCGTACCGTGCGACTGCATGGTCCGCACGCGCGCGACGGCATCGTCCAGCAGGACGTCGTACGACGCCGCGCGGGTCGCGGCCACGGTCGTCGCGATGCCGCCCGGCCGATAGCCGTCGCCGCTCAGACGGCCGGCGAAGTCCTCACGCCTGCTGCCGGCCCAGACGGCATGGGTGTGACAGTCGACGAAGCCCGGCAGCACCGCGGCGCCGTCCGCGTCGAGCTCGGGCAGGTCGTCGAGCCCGGCGGGCAGGTCCGTGTCGGCGCCGGTCCACGCCACCCGGCCCTCTCGGACGACGACAGCCGCATCCGGAACCACCGGCGCGTGCCACGTCGTCAGCCGACCGATGTGGCGGACGACGAGGTCGGTCATGCCTGCCAGGTGGGTGCGTGCGTGCCCGGCTCGAGCGGCATCCGGACGCCGACGTCGCGGGCGGTGTCCAGTCCGATGTCGTAGCCGGCGTCGGCATGGCGGATGACACCGGTCGCGGGGTCGTTGGTCAGCACGAGCTCCAGTCGCCTGCGCGACAGGTCGGTGCCGTCGGCGACGACAACGACACCGGCATGGATCGACTTGCCGATGCCGACACCACCGCCATGGTGGATCGAGACCCAGGACGCCCCAGACGCCGTGTTCACGAGGGCGTTCAGCAGCGGCCAGTCCGCGATGGCGTCCGATCCGTCGCGCATCCCTTCCGTCTCGCGTTCGGGTGAGGCGACACTTCCCGCGTCGAGATGGTCGCGACCGATCACGACGGGCGCACGCAGCACGCCACGTGCGACGAGGTCGTCGAAGGCGAGCCCGGCGACGTGTCGCTCGCCATAGCCCAGCCAGCAGATCCGCGACGGCAGTCCCTGCCCCTGCACCTTCTCGCGGGCGAAGCGCACCCACCGCTGCAAGCCGTCGTCATCCGGAAACGCCGAGAGCACTGCGTCATCGGTGGCCGCGAGATCGGCCGCATCGCCGGAGAGGCACGCCCACCGGAAGGGACCGGCCCCCCGCGAGAACAGCGGACGAATGTAGGCCACGACGAAGCCGGGGTAGTCGAAGGCGTTCTCGACGCCGGCATCCTTCGCCTGGCCGCGCAGGCCGTTGCCGTAGTCGAAGACGACAGCACCGGCCGCCTGGAGGTCGAGCATCGCCCGGCAGTGGACAGCCATCGCTGCCATCGCCCTGTCGACGTACTCGTTCGGCTTGGTACGCCGCAGCTCGAGCGCTTCGCCGAGAGTCATGCCGTTGGGCACGTAGCCATTGAGGGCATCGTGCGCGCTGGTCTGGTCGGTGACCACGTCCGGCGTGACTCCGCGACGGACGAGCTCGGGGTAGACGTCCGCCGCGTTGGCGACCACCGCGACCGACAGCGCCTTCCCGTCGCGCGCAGCCTGCTGCACGCGCTGCAGGCCGTCGTCCAGCGAGTCGGCGATCTCGTCGAGGTAGCCGTTGTCGCGTCGACGCTCCGCACGCGCGGGGTCGACCTCGATGCACAGAACCGCGCCGCCGTTGCCGGTGACGGCGAGCGGCTGCGCACCACCCATGCCGCCCAGACCGGCGGTCAGCACCCAACGGCCCGCCAACGTTTCGCCGAAGTGCTGCCGGGCGACCTCGGTGAACGTCGCGTACGTGCCCTGCAGGATCCCTTGCGTGCCGATGTAGATCCACGAGCCGGCGGTCATCTGGCCGTACATCGTGAGTCCCATGTCCTCGAGCTCACGGAAGTGCTCGGGTGTGGCCCACTTCGGCACGATGTTGGCGTTCGCGATGAGGACCCGTGGCGCCATGTCGTGCGTGCGCAGCACACCCACCGGCTTGCCGCTCTGCACCAGCAGCGTGTCGTCCGGTGCCATCGTGCGCAGCGTCTCGACGATCGCGTCGAAGCTCCGCCAGTCTCTGGCCGCCCGGCCCGACCCGCCGTAGACGACGAGATCCTCCGGGCGCTCCGCGACCTCGGGGTCGAGGTTGTTGTGCAGCATCCGCAGCGCGGCCTCGGCACCCCACGTCTGCGCGGTGCGCTCAGGCCCGCGCGGCGACCTCACGACGCGCGCCTGGCTCATGCCCGGACCCTAACTCCGATCGTTCAACGCCCGCAGCGTCAGACCAAGGGACCTGTGACGCTCTCCGCAGCGGCGAGCAGGGCGCCGGAGCGGACGAGTCCTACTGTTGCTTCGATCTCGGGCGAGAGATAGCGGTCGGCGCCTGGGCCGGCGACCTCGGCGCGTAGCGCTTCGACCACCGCGGCAGTCGCCGGCGCGGGCGACAGCGGCGAGCGGATGTCGAGCGCGCGGGCGGCCGTGAGGATCTCGATCGCGAGGACGCGGCCCAGCGCGTCGACGGAGCGACGGAGCTTGCGGCCCGCTGACCAGCCCATCGACACATGGTCTTCCTGCATTGCCGACGACGGGATCGAGTCGACACTCGCCGGGACCGCGAGTCGCTTCATCTCCGAGACGAGCCCCGCCTGCGTGTACTGCGCGATCATGTGGCCGCTGTCGACACCCGGCTCTGCCGCAAGGAAGGGCGGCAGACCGTGCGAGCGGTTCTTGTCGAGCATCCGGTCGGTGCGGCGCTCCGAGATCGACGCCAGGTCGGCTGCCGCGATGGCGAGGAAGTCGAGCGCGTAGCCGACCGGCGCGCCGTGGAAGTTGCCGTTGCTCTCGATCCGCCCGTCGGGCAGCACGACCGGGTTGTCGATCGCCGAGGAGAGCTCGTACGACGCCACTCGGTCGGCATGGTCGATCGTGTCGCGGCAGGCACCAGCGACCTGCGGGGCGCAGCGCAAGGAGTAGGCGTCCTGGACGCGAGTGTCGTCCGGACCGCGGTGCGAGGCGACGATCTCGGAGTCGCGCAACAGGGCTCGCATGTTCGCGGCCGAAAGCGCTTGACCAGGTTGCGGGCGGAGCCGTTGCAGGTCGTCGGCGAACACGCGGTCGGTGCCGAGGAGCGCCTCGACGCTCATCGCGGCCGCGAGGTCTGCCGTGCGAACGAGCCGACGCAGGTCGTGGATCGCCAGCACCAACATGCCGAGCATGCCCTCGGTGCCGTTGATGAGCGCGAGGCCTTCCTTCTCGGTCAGCTCGACCGGCTGCACACCGGCCTCGCGCATTGCGGCGGCGCGCTCGCCCTCACCCATCAGGGTCAGTGCCACATGGGCGAGCGGTGCGAGGTCACCACTGCACCCCAGCGATCCGTATTCACGGACCACCGGCGTGATGCCGGCGTTCAGCAGCGCAGCCAGTGTCTCCGCGACCACGGGCCGCACGCCGGTGCGTCCGGTCGCGAGCGTGCGCAACCGCAACAGCATCATCGCGCGCACGACCTCGCGCTCGACCACCTCGCCGCTGCCGGCGGCGTGGGAGCGGATCAGCGAGCGCTGCAGGTCGGCGCGCCGGTCCAGCGGAATGTGCGTCGTCGCGAGGGCGCCGAACCCGGTCGAGACGCCGTAGACCGGGTGGTACGCGCGTGCGAGCTCCTGCACGTGCCGACTGCTGTCGCTCATCGCCTCGACGGCGTCGAGCGACAGCTCGACGGGTGTCTCCTCGCGCGCGACGCTCACGACCTGCTGCGGCGACAGCGGCGCGGGACCGACGACGACCTCCACGCCGTCATCCAACCTCAAGGATCAGGGTTCGCGGCGGCACGTTCGACGAAGACCTCCGCCGCGCGTCGGCTCAGCGGACCGGGGGCGTTCGGCAGCGCAACACCGTCGACCGCGCGGATCGGCAACACCCCACGCGTCGTCGAGGTGATGAACGCCTCCTGGCTCGCTGCGAGGGCCTCGACCGGCACGACGCGCTCGCCGATCTCACCTGGCAGCCACTCGAGGAGCAGCTCTCGCGTGATGCCGCCGAGGCAGCCGCTGCTGAGCGGCGGGGTGACGAGCTTGCCCTCGAACTCGACGAAGACGTTGCTGCCGGTGCCCTCGCACAGCTCATCGCGCGTGTTGGCGAAGATGGCCTCGGCCGCGCCGCGCTTCTTGGCCCACGACAGGGCGACGACGTTGTCGGCGTACGACGTCGTCTTCAGACCCGCCGTCGCCGCGCGTTCGTTGCGCACCCAGGGCACGACGGCGACATCCGTCGTCGGCGGCCAGTCGTGAAGCGGAGCGGTCGCGACCATGACCGTGAGGGGGCCGTTCCCGCGATCCGAGCCGTACGGCGACGGACCGGCCGTGACCGTGATGCGCAGGCGCGCGCGTCGCGGCTGTTCGGCGAGGACGGCGTCGACGCCGGCTCGGATGAACTCGTCGTCGACGTCGAGGCCGAGCCCCGCGGCCGAGACGTGCAACCGGCGCAGATGCCGCGTCAACGCGAAGACGACGCCGTCCTGGATCTCGCAGGTCTCGAACACTCCGTCCCCGACGACCAGACCGTGATCGTCCGCCCTGATGACCGGTTCGTCCTCCGCAACCATCCGGCCGTTGACCCACAACGCCACGTCAGCTCACCGCCAGCAGCTTGTGCACCTTGAGCTCCGTCTCCTCCCACTCACCCGCCGGGTCGCTCCCCCAGGTGATGCCGGCACCGGTGCCGAGCTGCAGCAGCCCGTCCGACCAGGAGAAGGTACGGATCCCGACGGCGAGACATCCGACCGCACGGTCCGCGTCCACCCATCCGACGGCGCCGCAGTAGACGCCGCGCGGCACCGGCTCCAGCTGGTCGATCACGCGCAGCGCGCTGCGCTTGGGCGCGCCCGACACCGATCCCGGCGGAGCCGCGGCCGCGAGCAGCTCGGCCCATCCACAGCCGTCCCGCAGCTCCGCGGTGACCGTCGAGACCAGATGCACCAGACCGGGGTGCCGCTCGACCTTCAGCAGGGAAGGAACCGACACGCTGCCCGTCGCGGCGGTCCTCGCGAGGTCGTTGCGCACGAGGTCCACGATCATCACGTTCTCGGCGCGGTCCTTGTCGGTCAGCCCTGCCGGCTCGCGCGCCGTGCCCTTGATCGGGCTCGACGTCACCGTGCGACCTTCGCGGCGAAGGAACAGCTCCGGGGATGCCGACGCCACGAACAACCCCGCCTCCGGGATCCGGATCGTCGCTGCGTAGGGGGCCGGGTTGCCGCGCCGCAAGGCCGCCCCGAGCGCGAGCAGGTCGGGTGACGACGCCATCCGCGAGGTGAGGACCCGGCAGAGATTCACCTGATACACGTCGCCGGACGCAATGCGCTCGCGGATGACCCGCACACCTTTCTCATAGGAATCGCGGTCGAGGCTCGAGGACCAGGCCGCGCGTGCCGGCATCGACCAGAGCGGGGCACCGGTATACGGGTCACCAACCTCCCGCCGCTCGGCCATCCGCACGCAGCTGAGCGAGCCCTCGAAGGTCTGGACGACGACCCAGACACCGGACGAGTCGAGCGCAGCGGGGTCGCTCGTCACATCGGTGCACCGGCTCAGCACCTGGTTGCCGAAGATCGCCCAGCCGGACACGTCAGGTCCGCAACGCGAGCCCGGCCGCCGCCTCGAGCACGCACATCGCGGCCAGCCGGACCGTCCGCTGGTCCTTGGTGTCACTCGTCGCGTCGACCTCGGTGACGTCGATCGCGCGCACCCGCGAGTCCTGCCCGGCCAGGAAGGCGGCCTGGAGGACCTCGGCCGCCGACAACCCGCCCGGAAGGCTGGCCGGACACGCCGGCGCGACGGAGCGGTCGCAGACGTCGAGGTCGAGGTCGACGTACACGGGCCCACCCGCACGTCCCGCAACGTCCAGCGCCTCCTTGACGCACTCCGTGATCCCACGCTGGGCGACCTCGTTGCGGCCGACGATGTGGATCCCGATGGCCGCCGCCTCGTCGGCGTAGGACTTGCTGTTGGCCCAGTCGGCTATCCCGACCTGGACGACGTGCTCGGCCGGCAGCCCCGCCGCGATGAGATCGCGCACCGGCGTGCCGTTGCTGCGGCCCTCCCGCAGGTCGTGGTGCGCATCCAGGGTGACCAGTCCCGTTCGATCGAGGCCCATCTCGAAGGCGCCGGCCATGACCGGGTACGTCGCCGAGTTGTCCCCTCCGAGCGCGATCAACAGCCGGCTCTTGACGGCACCGGTCCGGGCGGCCTGACGCACCCGCCACTCCCCCTCGACCGGGACGTCGGGATCGTCGACGTCGCCCATGTCCCACGGCGAGAGCTCCGCGAGGTCCACCCGGCGCGACGCGCACCAGGTCGAGAACCGCGCGAGCGCCCGTCGTACCGCGGCCGGCGTCGCGTACGCGCCCGTCTTCGACAGCGACGTGCCGAAGGTCGG
The DNA here is from genome assembly GCA_035695045.1 of Mycobacteriales bacterium. Lineage (GTDB taxonomy): Bacteria > Actinomycetota > Actinomycetes > JAFAQI01 > JAFAQI01 > DASSKP01. Next base: position 49,689 of record DASSEX010000017.1, read on the forward strand.
CACCCCCAGGATGGCGAGGTCAGGCGTGCCCGAGCCGGGACCAGCCGCGAGCCAGTCCCCCGCGCGTTGCCATCGCGGGTCGCGCGGAAGCGCCGCCGGCGCGACCTCGTGCTCGGTCACGCCGCCCACCGTAGTGGCGCCACTCCTGTATCGTTGTCGACGCATCGAGGGGCTCCGACCCCCGGCGCGCGGACGTAGCGCAGTTGGTAGCGCATCACCTTGCCAAGGTGAGGGTCGCGGGTTCGAGTCCCGTCGTCCGCTCGGCGACGCCCCTGGGCGTCAGTGGGGCCTCACCCCGGCAGACGGGGCCCTGCGGCGGGATGGCCGAGTGGCTTAGGCAAGGGCCTGCAAAGCCCTGTACGCGGGTTCGATTCCCGCTCCCGCCTCGTGGCACGGCACAATGTCGGGCAACACCTGCAGTACGACGGGCGGTTGGCGCAGTCTGGTAGCGCGCTTCCTTGACACGGAAGAGGTCACAGGTTCAAGTCCTGTACCGCCCACCACAGGCTCTAACGTCCCCTATAGTCGCGCCTGACCGAACGGCTGATCCTCGCGGTCCGCGAGACAGCGCCCCCCTCCGGGGTGCACGCTGTCCCGAGACATAGGCATGGGGGCGTGGATGGAGACCGCAAAGGTCCTCGTGGTCGAGGACGTGCCAGAGCTGTCGCGACTGCTCGAGATGACCTTCGAGCTCGACGGCCGGTTCGTCCCGATCGGCACCGCCACCAGCGGCGGCGCCGCGCTCGACCTTGCCGCCCGGGAGCGGCCCGACGCCGTCGTCCTGGACCTGTCGATCGACGGGATCGACGGGATGGGTGTGCTTCCGTCGCTGCGCGCGGTCCTGCCCGAGGCCCGGATCATCGTCTTCACCGGCCGCGACGATCCGCAGCTGCGCGAGCATGCGCTCGCCGCCGGCGCGACGGCGTGGGTGCTGAAGGGCGGCGACCTCAACTCGCTTCTCGACGAGCTGTCGGACGCGATCCCGTCACAGCAGGGTCAGTAGCCCCGCTCAGTAGCTGCCTTGCGGGTCGCTGCCCGCGTGGCCCTGGCCGCCGTACTCGCTCACGTCGTCCATGATGTGCACCGCACGGGCGAAGACGCTCCCGAGCACGACGATGGCCACGCCGATCCAGAACATCGGCCAGTTCCAGACGATCATCGCGACGCCGCCGAGCACGAACCCGATGACGATGACGAGGCAGGCGATCCACGACTTGACCGAGGCGCCGTGGCCGCCGACGTTGCTCGTGGACGACACGCTGTCTCCTTGCTGCAGGCTGTGACCGGCTGAACCGTCTGGGCGGACTGTTGCGCGGCTCATCGTGTCATGTCGTGGCCGACACGCTCGTCGCGGCCTGCTCCTCCTCGAGCCGCGCCTCGGCCGTCGCGCGTAACGGCCAGAGCCGGTCGATCTCGGCGTTGAGCTCGGCGCCGAGCAAGATCGCCAGCGCCGTCAGGTAGAGGAAGATCAGCACCGCGACCGGCGCCGACAGCGGACCGTAGGTCGCCGTCGACCGGAACGCCCAGGTCAGCCAGATCCGCAGCACGAACGAGCCTGCGACCCAGACGACCAGTCCGAGGACCGCACCCGGCAGCGCTCGTCGCCACGGCGTCCGCACGGGAACGCTCAGGTGGTAGAGCGTCGCGAGCAGGGACAGCGTGATGACGACGACCACCGGCCAGTAGCCGAGCGACACGATGATGTGCATCGCGTGGTGCCAGTTCTTCGGCGTGAGCCGCACGATGAGGCCAGGCCCCAGCACGAGAAGCGGCAGCAGCACGACGCCCGCGACGACGAACGCGACGTAGAGCACCAGGGCGAGGATGCGGCTGTGGACGGCGTTGCGGTGGTGGCGCAGTCCGTAGGCGATGGTGATCGTGTTGACGTACGTCGCCATCGCCGACGATCCGGTCCAGAGCGACACGACGAAGCTGATCGAGACGACGTCGGCGCGGCCGCCGGCAAGGATCCGGTCGAGCGCCGGCTTCACGGTCGAGTCCACGGCACTCGGCACGATGACGTGCTTCGCGCCGCGCAGGATCGCGCCCTCGATGTCGTGGATCGTGTCCGGACCGAGACTGCCGCTGAAGAAGCCGATGATGCCGACGATCCCCAGCAGCATCGAAGGCAGCGACAGCAGCTGCCAGAACCCGGCCTCGGCGGCCAGGCCGAGGACACGGTCGCGCCACGCACGTCCGACCGTCGTGGCGATGACGGTCCAGATGACGCCGACGCCCCGGCGACGCGCCGGAAGCGTGCGCTCGGTCTCATCGACGATCGTCGCCACGGCTGCAACGGTACGGCGTCACCCGCCTTCGTCTGCGACACTCGGCGCGTGGTGTCCACGCACGAAGTGCAGAACCAGCCGCCGCCGCTCGAGGGTTACGACGTGTTCTCGGCCGACGCGGCGCTGGTCGAGGCCGTCACGAGGCACGAAGCCGGCTGGGCCGTCGACCGACTGACTCGGCTCGGCACACTCGCCGGCAGCACTGAGGCTCAGGAGTGGGGACGCCTGGCGAACGACGTTCCGCCCGTTCTGCACCCCGTCGACCGCTATGGCCGACGCGTGGACGAGGTCGAGTTCCACCCCTCGTGGCACCAGCTGATGCAGGTCGCGGTTGGCAACGGGCTGCACGCCTCGTCCTGGGTCGACGACCGGCCGGGCGCGCAGGTTGCGCGCGCCGCCGGCTTCTCCGTCTGGTCGCAGGTCGAGGGAGGACACGGCTGCCCGATCTCGATGACCCATGCAGCCGTGCCCGCTCTTCGCGTCGACCCGGCGCTCGCCGCAGAGTGGGTGCCCCGCTTGACGTCGTACAGCTATGACTTCGGACTGCGACCACCGCAGGACAAGGCGGGCTGCCTGGCCGGGATGGGGATGACGGAGAAACAGGGCGGCTCCGACGTCCGCACCAACACGACCCGCGCCGTGGCGCAGCCGGACGGCACTTACCTGCTGACCGGCCACAAGTGGTTCACGTCTGCGCCGATGTGCGACGTCTTCCTCGTGCTGGCGCAGGCAGAGGCGGGGCTCACGTGCTTCCTCGTGCCGCGGGTCCTCCCCGACGGCACGCGCAACACGTTCCGCATCCAGCGGCTCAAGGACAAGCTCGGCAATCGCTCCAACGCATCCAGCGAGCCGGAGTTCGACGAGACGGTTGCGTGGCGGCTCGGCGACGAAGGCCGCGGTGTGCGGACGATCATCGAGATGGTGATGATGACGCGGCTCGACTGCGTCATCGGGTCGACGTCACTGCTGCGCGCCTGTGTCGCGCAGGCGACGCATCACGCGCGCCACCGGCAGGCCTTCGGCTCCTATCTCATCGACAAGCCGCTGATGTGCAACGTCCTCGCCGACCTCGCGATCGAGTCGGAGGCGGCGACGGTGCTCATGGCCCGGCTCGCCGCTGCGACCGATGCCGGTTTCGCAGGCGACGGCACCGAGGCGGCGTTCCGACGGATCGGGTTGGCCGTCGGGAAGTACTGGATCTGCAAGCGAGGGCCCGCGGTTGCCGCGGAGGCGCTCGAATGCCTGGGTGGCAACGGTTATGTCGAGGACTTCCCCATGGCGCGGCTCTATCGCGAGGCGCCGCTGAACTCGATCTGGGAAGGTTCCGGCAACGTCAACGCGCTGGACGTGTTGCGCGCTCTCGCCCGCGAGCCGCAGGCGCTCGAGGCGTTCTTCGGCGAGGTGGCGGCGGGAGCAGGCGCGGACCGTCGCCTCGACGATGCGGCCGCGGCGGTCCGGGCCGAGCTCGACGACGTCGGCGACATCGAGCTGCGCGCCCGGCGGCTGGTCGAGCGGATGGCCCTCGTGCTGCAGGGCTCGCTGGTCGTGCGCTACTCGCCGCCCGCGGTCGCCGACGCGTTCTGCGCATCCCGGCTCGGCGGCGACTGGGGCAACTGCTTCGGCACGCTCCCGCCGACGACGGACCTCGAGGCGATCCTGGAGAGGTCAGCCCCGAAGGTCGCGTGAGGGTAAGCGGGCCGTCCGCGGGCGCAGCGCGACGAGGAGAAACAGGACGGCCCAGCCGAGGGCAACCCAGCTCCACACCGGGCCGAAGCTGCCGAGCCGATGCGGGTAGATCGCCGACTCGACGGCCATCCAGCCGACCGTGACGACCAAGGTGAACGTCGCCAACGGTGTGGCCGGCCAGCACCTGGCGATCGCGATCAGCGCCGCGACGAGAGGGACAGCGATACCGAGCGCGGCTTGGATCGGATAGTGATCGAGCTTCACGGTCTGCTCGACGTCATGGGTCGACCTCGCCATCCGCCAGGCATAAGCAGCCGCAGGAAGAAGCGCCACCGCGACCAGGGCGCCGAGCGGTCGGTCGAGCTGAGGTCGACGAGCGCGGAGGTCGACGGGGGCGACGGTTCCGAGCGCGGCCGCTGTCATCAACAGACCCGCGCCCGGCAGGAGGTGAACGGCAGACCCGGCAAGCAGCGCACCGCCGATGACTGCGAGTCCGACTGCGCCGATCTCCGCAACAAGCACCGGAGACCGCGGTTTGTAGGCGAGACCGGCGGCCGGCACGGCCACGAGAAGCAGGAACAGCAGTCCCCAGCCGGACTCCATGAGGTAGTGCGCCGCGAAATCCCGACCCTCGACGAAGACGGTCAGGGTGTCCTGCACCCCGAAGAACAGCCACCCCCAGAACAGCGCTGCGAGTCCGGCCACGATTCGCGACGCAACCAGCCGCCCCCCGCCCACCGGCGGAAGTTTGACCGCCACCGCGCGTTCGGTCAAAGGCGGCGAGTGAGGGGTTGCGTCGGTGGTGGCTACATGTGGGTGAGGACGCTCGACAGGTCGGGCTGCTCGGGGAACTGCATGTCGGTGCCCGGCGCGAGCTCGTAGTCGTTGATGAAGGCCGGGCAACGGCCGTTCGGCGACTGTGACCAGTACGTCGACTTGTCGCCGGTGAGGATGTCGCCGGCACCCCGCAACAGATCGCACGTCAGCCGCTCGCCGAAAGTGTGCGAGATGTTGAAGAAGTAGTTGTCGTTGCCGATCGGGTCCGGCCCGACGCTCGACGGATTCGTGTCGGTCGACAGGTTGCAGGTGCCGGAGAACAACGACGCCTCCGCAGGGCACGGGTAGGCCTCGAGCGGCGCGATGATGTAGCCGAGGAAGTCGCCGGCGGTGCCGATGTTGATCTCACCCTGGATCTTGCCCGGCGTCACCGCGTTGACCGTCTCGCGGACCGTCTGCACGATCTGTGGGTACATCTCGCCCGGTCCACCGGCGATGAGGATGTTGCCGATCCGGCCGGCGAACACGGAGGTGCCCAGGAGTGTGCCGGTGTACCAAGGCGCGTTGCCGGCGCGTGCGGCCGGAGCACCGATGACCTGGCCCGCGTAGACGATGCCCGCGAGCACCGGCGACGTCGTCGGGTCGTTGAGGAAGTAGCTGTTCATCGCAACGACCGGGTCGCCCGTCAGCGGCTGCGCACGGTCGGCGGCCTCCTTGACCTTGGCCAGGACGCGGGCGGCGTACTCGTCGAGAGCGCAGAGGTTCTGCGAGTCGGCATCGGACGGCACCGAGCTGTCCTTGCAGCCACGATCGGTCGGCTGCGTGCGCCCCAGCGTCGCAACCTGGTCCATCGCGAACGCCCCGCCGAAGGTCTTCTCGATCTGCACGTCGAGACGCCCGACGTAGTCACCGGTGACCTTGCGGTTGTCGCTGCCAAGGACGGTCGGGTGCGCCGAGAAGCTCACGTAGGTGTCGAGGACCGTGCCGGTCGACGGATCCTTCGCCTGCAGGACGCGGACCTCGTCGTCCATCGTCTGGTTGGCGGGGTCCTCCCTGAACTGGTTGTTGAGCAGCCAGTCCGCGGTCGGCGTGTTCGTGCAACCGGGGTCGTTGTTGTCGAGGCACTCCTGCGGCGGGTACTGCGCCTCACCGTTGACGCCGCCGTGCACCGCGGCATAGCTCAGGGTGGCGGGCTGCATCGCCTGCCACGCCTTGACGATGGCCGCGACCGTCTGGTCGTGGACCTCCTTGAGGTACGACGTCGGCACTCCACCCCACACGCCGGCGGTGTCCGGACCGCCGTGGGAGTGGACCGAGTCGACGACGATCTCGGTCGGCGTCGGCACCGGCGCGCTCACCTGTCCCACCCGCTTGCCAGGCGCGGTCTTGCCGTTGGCGAGGGTCGCGGGCGCAGTCGCGAGCTCCGCGATCTTCGCCGAGGCGTCCTTGCGGATCTCGTTGATGCCGAACGGGCCCTGCTTGTAGGCGTTGAAGTAGCCCTGCGTCTCGATCTGACCCATGACGATCGTGTGACCGCCGCCGCTCACCGCGAACGCTCGCACATGCGACCCGTCGCTCTCACAGGTCTTGTCGGGGAACCGCGTCGGGTCGCAGCCGTAGGACTTGTCGCCCAGAATCCCGGTCGCGTAGCGGTTGCCGAGTGCATCGCTGGCGCCCGGCACGTTCACGACGTTGCCGGGCCGGCCAGAGCTGAAGCCGTAGCCGCCGAGGAAGAAGTCGTTGTTGGCGAGCATGTCCTGCGTCGGGTTGATCGACTCCACGTCGCCGCCGACGAGGTAGGTCGCCGGGGTCGCGCTGTCCGCCGTCACGGCGAACGCGGCGGGAAGTGCAGCCGCGGCCGCGACGGCGGCAGCGGAAAGGACGGCGACACGACGGCGCACGGATGCTCCCCTGGGTAACGGTCACAGTCACCGTTCGCCCGCCAGCGGGGTTCTCCTGCTTACCCGGGCGACAGTTCGTGGCCCGTCACCAACCCGCACGCTCCGTGTTGTTCCGGTGACGGCAGGAGCGCGCCGCGCCACGGCGAACCTCTATCGAGCCCAGCGATGCGTCTCCAGGAGTGCCCGATGAAGCGCGCCCTCGTCCACCTTCTCGCCGGCGCGCTCGTCGCGGCCGGCGGCGCCTACGCGATGGCCGCCGACGGGAGCGCTCCCGCCTCCGACTGGACCGGTCTGCGCGCCGGCGTCGGCGTCGCCGACGCGACCTGGCATGTCGGGGCAGGCGCCGGACAGTACGCCTCCGACAACATCCCGAACGACGCGTCGAACGAGTGGGACCCCAACGTCCAGCACGTCAAGCAGGCGTCGTCCTACGGCGTCGCCAGCCGGCTCTCCATGCGGGCGATCGTCCTGCAGGACGGCCAGGGCCATGCACCGATCGCGCTGCTGAAGGTCGACAACTACCTCGCGCAGGACTACCTGACGCGCCGGATCGCCGCGATCCTCGCCGCCGACGGCAGCAAGGTCACCTACAACCACATCCTCATGTCGGCGACGCACGACCACAACTCGCCCTACTACTCGACACCGTCGTGGGGCGTCTGGGCGTTCCAGGACGTGATGGACCTGCGCATGTTCGAGTACCAGGCGCGCGCGGGCGCCGCGGCGATCGAGCAGGCGGAGCGGTCGATGGTCCCGGCCCGCGTCGGCGCGACGACCGTGCAGTACCCGGACTTCCAGGGCAACATCGCCGGCCAGGACCTCGACAACCAGGGTGCGCCCGCCGGATACCCGGTCGGCGTCAACGACCACGGCCTCGTCGTCATGCGCTTCGATCAGCGCACCGCCGACCAGACATGGAAGCCGCTGGCGACGTACGTCAACTACGCCGAGCACGGTGAGTCGCTCAACGGGACCGACCTGATCAGCGAGGACTGGTGGGCGCCGTTCCAGCGGTACGTCGACCGCGCGACCGGAGTGCCGGTGGTCTTCAGCCAGGGGTCGGTCGGCTCGGCCGAGGGCCCCTACGACCGCTACGGCGACCACACACCCACGACGACCGACGGCGGCGACACCGTCTACAAGATCTGGGCGCACGAGAACTTCGCGCAGGCCGAGCGCGGCACGCATCTGCTCGCCGAGAAGGTCGTCGACGCGTGGAACGCGATCGGCAACGGTGACCCGTCGGTGCAGGTGCCCTACGAGACCAACCCGGTCGTCGACATGCTCACGCACTGGGTCGCGGGTCCGCTGTCGCACCCCTACCCGTCGGTCGGCAACTGCCGCACCCAGAACAGCGTCGACGGCGACCCGGGTGTGCCCGCCGCCGGGCTGCCCGACTGCCAGCGCGGCGGCCTCGGCCAGCAGACGAGTCCTCTCTACGAGAACCTCAAGAAGGCTGGCCTGCCCCTGCCTGACAACTACGACGCGACGGCGTTCACCGGCGTCGAGGAGAACCTGCGGATCAAGCTGCAGGCCGTTCGCATCGGCGACACGCTGCTCGCGTCGTGCTCCTGCGAGGCGCAGAGCGACCTCATCAAGAACCTCGAGTCGCGCACCGACGCGACGACCGGCAACATCTACGACGGCTTCGACTACGCCAACGCGGCCGACGTTGCCGACGCCTGGCCCGGCCAGGGCGTGCAGCCGTGCCGCCCGGTCGACGACTCCGACCTGAGCAAGGGCTACGACTGCCCCAACCCGACCGGATCGACGGGCGACTACCCCAACTGGCTGTTCGGCAAGGGACGGATCACCGTCAGCCAGGCTGCGTTCGACCACATGGAAGCCGAGATCCACAACGACGCGAACGGCTGGAACGACCCCAGCTACGTCGCGCAGGCCAACAGCGAGCCGACGAACCTCGCCGACATCAAGGGCAACTTCACCAAGACCGAGCTCGGCGCCGACCACGACGGCTACGACTACTCATCGCCCGACTGCCAGGGCTACGCGCTGAGCGTCGGCCTCGGTCACACCGGCGACTACGACGGTTACACCGTCTCCTACCGCGAGTACATGGCTCGCGACGCGTATCGCAAGGCCTTGACGTCGTACGGCGCCCACACCGCCGACTACATGGTGACGAACCTCGTCGGCATGGCCGCCAACCTCCGCTGCGGAACGCCGCTCATTGCGCAGCCGACCGATCCGCTGGCCGCCGCCGACGAGCAGCGTCAGGCCGCCGCAGCCGCCGCGCTGGGGCAGCTGTCGTCCTTCTACTACGACACATGGAACGCGCAGATCCCCGACAACGCCGGCCCGGCCCGCCCGCTGCAGCAGCCGCCCGCGACGGTGCAGCGGTTCGACGCCGTGCAGTTCCGCTGGGTCGGTGGCGACAACTGGACCGACAACCCGACCGTGAAGGTGCAGCAGCAGGATGCCAACGGCAACTGGGTCGACTACGCGGACCAGAGCGGCGAGATCCAGGTCGTCCTGGACAACCCCGCGACGTCGAGCGGGGACTTCGGCCTGAGCGGCCTGGCGGGCGAGCAGCTGAACAACCGGGCCGGCAGGCAGGAGTGGCACTGGCGCGCATCGTTCGAAGTCTTCGACTCCTACCCGCGAGCCGACGTGCCCGGCGGCCAGGTGCCGAACGGCACCTACCGCTTCGTCGTCGACGGCCACATCCACCAGGCAGGCGCAGCGACGCCGTACGAGCTGGCGTCTGACCCGTTCACGGTCACGCCCTGGACGGGGATCACTGCCGGCGACCTCAGGCGCGACGACGCAACGCACGTGTCGTTCGTCATCGCCCCGATCGCCTACCCACGGACGCCGAAGACCACCGACGGCATCGCCTTCTACAAGGACGACCCGGGCTTCCACCTGATCTGCACGACCTGCACCTTCCGCCCGTGGGCGACGACGTCCACGCCGGTCAGCGCGATCGTGGAGGTCCACTGCGCCAACGGGAAGACCAAGCAGGTCGCCGCGACATACGACCCGAGCACGGGGCGTTGGGTCGCCACCGTCGCCTCGGGCGTCGGCGTTACGTGGACGATTCCCGCGGGAGGGATCCGCGACGCCTACGGCGAAACGAACGGACAGCCGGTCGGACCGGCCACCTGACGACGACGCCGGAGGTCGCCATGTCCCGCGCTTCTCTCCCCGTTCGTCGCGGCGTGCTCGCCGCCGCCGGCGGGCTCCTTCTCGCCTCCGGGCTCGCGTTCGTGCCGGCATCTGCCGGCACCGGGTCGGGCATCGTGGTGCTCCGCGACGTCCGCACCGGCCACGAGGCCAGCCCGACCGGCAAGGTCACCTTCCCGATCAACGCCACGCATCCGCAGCCGGACACGCAGATCGAGCCGTCGATCGCGGTCAATCCCGCCAACCCGCTCAACGCCGTGACGGTGTACCAGGAAGGCCGGGTCGACGCCGGCGGCGATGCAGGCAACGGCTGGGCCACGACCTTCGACGGCGGGAAGACCTGGATCCACGGTTACCTGCCCGGGCTGACCCGCACGACGGGTGGCACGTTCGATCGGGCGTCCGACGCGGTCGTGACCTTCGGCGCCGACCCGGCGAAGCCCGGCCACTACCTCGTCTACGCGAACAGTCTCGTCTTCGACGACGGCACCGGACCGACGGGCGACACCAACCAGAGCGGCATGGCGGTCAACGTCAGCAAGGATGACGGCCGCACCTGGAGCAAGGCAGTGGTCCTCGAGCAGGACGGCCTCGCCGGTCTCAACGACAAGAACTGGCTGGTTGCCGACAACGGCACCGGCGCCGGTCACACCACCGGCCGCGTCTACGTCGTCTGGGACCGCATCGCGCCGATGATCTACAGCTACTGCGACAGCAGCTGCGACAAGCTCGCCAGCTGGACCAGCTCACCGGCCAACAACGGCTCCTTCTACGTCTTCGACCCGATGCCCGGCATCGGCTCGATCCCCCTGGTGCTGCCGGACGGCAGCCTCGGCATCGTCTTCGAGGGCGACTTCGGCGGTACGCCGTCCATTCCGTCCTCACCGACGGACCAGCCCGAGTTCGCCGTCGCCGGGTCGCAGCTGATGTTCGCGCTCGCGCCGGGCGCAGGCTCGGTGCCGTGGCCCGCACCGCTGACGTTCACGCAGACCGCCTTCGGCATCGCCGCCAACACCGGCAACCCCGTGGCGGAGCAGCGCGCCGGCACGTTGCCCGCCGCCGCCATCGACCCGAAGACGGGCCAGATCTATGTCGCGTGGGAGGACGGCCGCTTCCGCAGCGATGGTCTCAACGACATCGTGTTCTCCACGTCGACGAACGACGGGGTGACCTGGAGCGCGCCGAAGAAGGTGAACGGCGGCACCGGCAGCGACCACATCGACCATTGGAACGCGATGATCGACGTCGGCAGGGACGGCGTCGTGCATGTCGGCTACCGGCAGCGCAACGAGAAGCCCGGAACCCCGACCACGAGGTCGGCGCACGGGTTCAGCCCGTACATCTACACCTACTACCAGCAGTCGTCCGACCACGGCGGCCACTGGACCGCACCGCTGCAGGCCAACAAGGTGACCACCGACGTCGGCTACGCCGCCTTCTCACGAGGCGGCGCCTTCCTCGGTGACTACAACCAGGTGGCCGCAGCGAGCAACGGGACGACGTACCTCGTCCACAACGAGGCGCTTCCCCGGTTCAAGGGCGAGAAGTGCAACTGCAGCTTCACCAGTGGCAACGGCCACCAGCACCAGTACACCTACGTCGCGGTGATCGGTAAGCGCCTCACGCGGCCGGGTCACGCCGCCGCGGCGGCCGGCGTCCCCGGCAACAGCGGCAGCGGCTCGGCGAACGCCGGCTCGCTGGCGGCGACGGGTCTCGGTGCAGCGCTTCCGGCCGCGGGCCTGGTGTTCCTCGTCGCCGCGTTCGGGCTGCGGCGTCGTACGGCGTCCTTCAGCTGATCTTCGTCGTCACGACCGTGATGACGGCGTGTCGCGCCGCCGGCCGGTCGTAGCGGCGAAGATCAGCGGGCCGCTGCCCGACCGGTTCGCTCGCGGTGCTTGCACCCGGGCCAGCAGCACGGACGGCGCATGCCCTCGGCGAGCTCCTCGGTCGTGCGCCGGACACGGCGATCGCGAGTGACCTGTTGCCTGGCGTCCTCGACCCAGCAGATGAACTCGTTGCGGGCGAGGGGCGTGATGTCCTTCCACGCCGCGAGCACTTTGGCGTCCGCGACCAGCGCCGCACGCAGGTCCGCCGGCAGCTCGTGCACCACGCCGCCCGGCACCGAAACGTCGCCCATGGCGCGACCGTAGCCTCCATTGCGCGAAACCGTCGCCCTCGTGCAGCCCGCGGTCAGCGTCACCAACGACGACATCCGCGTCACGACTGCCCGTCAGACGATCGTCATCCCCGTCGCGCTCTTGACCCCATCGTCATCCCGCTGCCCGGCGGGACACCGCCGCCGCTCCGCTAGAGCATCGAACGCATGCTGTGGGCGTTGGCCGCGGCGCGCAGAAGCGGCAGGCCGAGAAGCTCTTCCGTGGTTCGCAGCAGCGAGTAGTGCGTGTAGTGCGTCGACGACCGCGTCCCCGGCGTCACGCTCGGCGCGATCAGCACGGTGGCCACGCGGTTGGTCGACCCGTCGAGACCCTCATCCCATGTCACGAACACGGCGGTGTGGCCGGCGGCGTACATGGGACTCGCCACGATCCGGTTGAGCCACGTGCCCAGCCACGAGTCCGCGGTCGCGGTCGAGCAGTCGTGCCCGTCGTCGCAGAGGTTCGGCGTGATGAAGGTGAACGGTCGCAGCGTGCGCTGCTGCAGCATCGTGGCGAAACGACCCGTGGCGCCCCCCATCGGCCGGTCCCAGTTGAGGCACTGGTCGCGGATGCCGGGGAAGTAGACCGCCGGGTTGTGGCGCGCCGCATAACCGTCGTACGACGCCCGATCGCACGCCGTCTGCATGTTTTCCGCAAACGACCGCCACTGCCGACCCCTGGCGCTCAGCTGCCGGAAGATCGTCGTCCGCCACTGCGGACAGCTGCTCGGTGAGCAGTCAGTGGTCACGCCGCCGGTCGACCCCGAGACGGCGGCGAGGTAGTTGGGAAGCGACGGATGCGTGATGGCGTAGTAGTTGGTCGCCACTGCGCAGTGACGGGCGTACCACGCAAGGTGCGGGGCCTGCCCGCTCGGACCGAGCACCTGCGAGTAGGACCGGTTCTCCATCCAGATCCAGATGACGTGCGTGTTGCCGGCCGCCGACCCACCGCGGCCACAGGGGGCAGAGGTCTGCGTCGCGGAGGTGGCGAGCACGCGCGTCGTCGGCACGGGCGCGCCAGACGTGGTGGGCGACACGCCGGTGACTGCCGGTTCTGCGCGCGGAGTGCTCGCGCTGCCACAGCCAGTGACGAGCAGCGCGAGAGCTGCAACCGTTGCGCCGACGACATCTCGCATGCGATCCACCGTACGTGGGCAGGCAACGGGTCATGGATGCGAGCACATTGAGCAAGCTCTACAGCCTGGACGGCCCCTTCGTCACCCTCTACGTCGACTCGTCGAGCACCGCAGAGGACGCCGCCGAGCAGTACGACATCCGCTGGCGCAACATCCTGCGTGAGCTCGAGCAATCGGGCGTCGACGCCGCGACCCGTGAGGCGATCAGCGCCGCACGCGGTGAGCACGGCCGGGGTGGCACCCGCGTGATCGTCGCCACGGGCGGCAGCGTGCAGCTCGCCCAGTCGCTTCCGCACCCACCGGCCCAGGAGATCGTGCAGACCGGCAACCTGCCGGTGCTCGCGCCGCTGGTCGACGCGCTAGGCCTGCAGGTGCCACATGTCGTCGTCCTCGCCGACCGCAAAGGTGCGGACGTCCTCGCCTACACCGCCGGACCTGACCCCGTCGAGACCGGCACGGTCAACAACGACCGCTTCCCCGACCGCAAGGTGCACGCCGGCGGCTGGGCCGCCAAGCGCTACTCCAACGACGTCGAGGAGACGTGGGAGCAGAGCGCCCGCGACGTCGCCGGGTTGGTCGCACAGGTGGCCAAGGACGTGGACGCCCGCCTCGTGATCGCGAGTGGCGACGAGCGTGCCCTCCAACTGCTGCCCCAGCACCTGCCGACGGACCTCGTGGACCGGTTCGTCGCGATCGGCGGCGGCGGCCGCCATGCCGACGGGTCGGACGACGTCATCGCCGACGAGGTCCTGCGCGTGCTCGCCGACACCGTGACCGCGGACACCGTCGAGCTGCTGGAGAAGTTCGCCGAGGAGCGCGGCCAGGACGACCGAGCTGCTGACGGCGTGACGGCGACGGTCGCCGCGCTGCGGATGGGCCAGGTCGACACGCTGGTCCTCACTGACGCGCGCGACGGCGGCAGCGAGCTGTTCTTCGGCCCGGACCCGACCCACCTGGCGCTCAGCGCGCAGGAGCTGATGGATCTGGGCGTGGAGCAGCCGTTCGCGGCAGCGGCCGACGAGGTGCTGATCCGAGCTGCGCTGGGCACCGGGGCCGAAGTTCGCTTCGTCACGGGCGGTGTGGAGCAGTCGCCGAGCGAGGGTGTGGGCGCGCTCCTGCGCTTCTCGGTCTGACCGTCCCGTAGCGTCGGGACATGGAGATCTGGCCCGGGTCGAGCTATCCCCTCGGGGCGACGTACGACGGCAGCGGCACCAACTTCGCGCTGTTCAGTGAGGTTGCGCAGCAAGTTGAGCTCTGCCTGTTCGACGACGACGGCACCGAGACCCGGGTCCAGCTACCGGAGCGCGACGCGTTCGTCTGGCACGGCTACCTGCCGAACGTCGGCCCCGGCCAGTGTTACGGCTACCGCGTCTATGGGCCCTATGCCCCGGAGCAGGGTCTGCGCTGCAACCCCGCCAAGCTCTTGCTCGACCCTTACGCAAAGGCGATCGACGGCGAGGTCGACTGGGACGAAGCCTGCTTCTCCTACAAGTTCGGCGCTCCCGAGGAGTTCAACGACGCCGACTCCGCTCCGCACATGCCGAAGTCGATCGTCATCAGCCCGTTCTTCAGCTGGGACAACGACCGCCACCCGCGGACGCCGTACAACGAGACGGTCATCTACGAAGCGCACGTCAAGGGCCTGACGAAGACCCACCCCGACATCCCGGAGAACATCCGCGGCACCTATGCCGCGTTGGCGCACCCGGTGATGCTCGAGCACTACCGCCGGATCGGCGTCACGGCGATCGAGCTGATGCCGGTGCACCAGTTCGTGCACGACAGCACGCTGCGCGACAAGGATCTGCGCAACTACTGGGGCTACAACACGATCGGCTTCTTCGCGCCGCACAACGACTACGCCGCCTCCGGGCAGCGCGGTCAGCAGGTGCAGGAGTTCAAGGCGATGGTCAAGTCGCTGCACGAAGCGGGCCTCGAGGTGATCCTCGACGTCGTCTACAACCACACCGCCGAGGGCAACCACATGGGCCCGACGCTGTCATTCCGCGGGATCGACAACGTCTCCTACTACCGCCTGGTCGACGGCGACCCCACCCACTACTACGACACGACCGGCACCGGTAACACGCTGCTGATGCGCCACCCACACGTGCTGCAGCTGATCATGGACTCGCTGCGCTACTGGGTGACCGAGATGCACGTGGACGGCTTCCGGTTCGACCTCGCGTCGTCCCTCGCCCGCCAGTTCCACGAGGTCGACCGGCTGTCGGCCTTCTTCGACCTGGTCCAGCAGGACCCCGTCGTGTCACAGGTGAAGCTGATCGCCGAGCCCTGGGACGTCGGCGAGGGCGGCTACAACGTCGGCGGGTTCCCACCGCTGTGGACCGAGTGGAACGGCAAGTACCGCGACACCGTGCGCGACTACTGGCGCGGCGAGTCGGCGGCGCTCGCCGAGTTCGCCTCGCGGCTGACCGGGTCCTCCGACCTCTACGAGGACGACGGCCGGCGTCCATTCGCCTCGATCAACTTCGTCACCGCCCACGACGGCTTCACGCTGCACGACCTGGTGTCGTACAACGACAAGCACAACGAAGCGAACGGCGAGGACAACAACGACGGCGAGAGCCACAACCGTTCTTGGAACTGCGGGGTCGAGGGACCGACCGACGACATCGACGTCATCGCCCTGCGCGAGCAGCAGAAGCGCAACTTCCTGACGACCCTCTTCCTCTCGCAGGGCGTGCCGATGCTCCTGCATGGCGACGAGCTGGGCCGCACCCAGCAGGGCAACAACAACGTCTACGCCCAGGACAACGAGCTGGCCTGGGTCGACTGGGAGCGGGCTCGTGAGTACGACTTCCTGACGTCGTTCACCGGCCGCCTCACCCGGTTGCGCGCGGATCATCCGGTCTTCCGCCGGCGGCGCTTCTTCAAGGGCCGGCCGGTCAAGGGAACTCCACTGGAGGACATCGGCTGGTTCACGCCGACCGGCGAGCAGATGACGGACGAGGACTGGGAGTCGGGCTTCGCCAAGTCGGTGAGCGTCTTCCTCAACGGAGCGGGGATCCGCGAGCCGGACTCGCGCGGTCAGCACCTCAGCGACGAGTCGTTCTTCCTGTTGTTCAACGCGCACTACGAGTCGATCGAGTTCACGCTGCCCGACGTCGGTGTCGAGCGCTGGCACGCCGTCGTGGACACGCACGCGCCGATGCTCGACGACGTCGACCCGCGCTCGGTCAAGACCGGTGAGCCGATCGAGGTCGCGGCTCGTTCCGTGCTGGTTCTCCAGCAGGTCTTCTGACCGTGCCGACGTCCGGGTCGCCGACTGCGACCTACCGCTTGCAGCTGCGCCGGGAGTTCGGCTTCCGCGACGCGGCTGCCGTCGTCCCGTACCTCGCCGCTTTGGGGGTCTCGCACGTCTACTGCTCCCCCATCCTCGAGGCGACGCCGGGATCGGCCCACGGCTACGACGTCGTCGACCACTCCAGGCTGTCGCCGGAGCTCGGCGGTGACGAGGGGTGGGCGGAGCTGACGGCCGCCTGCCGGGCGCACGGTCTCGGGATCGTCGTCGACGTCGTGCCCAACCACATGGCGGTGCCGACGCCGGAGTCACTCAACGCGGCGTTGTGGGACGTCCTTCGCCACGGCCGGGATGCCGAGCACGCCGACTGGTTCGACATCGACTGGGACAGCCAGGACGGACGGATCCTGCTGCCCGTCCTGGGCGACTCGTTCGACGCCTGCCTTCAGCGAGGGGAGCTGAAGGTCGACGCGGCCGTGCTCCGCTACTTCGACCACGAGTTCCCGCTGGCGCCGGGCACCGAGCATCTCGCCCACGACATCGCCGCGCTGCACGCGCAGCAGCAGTACCGACTCGCCCACTGGCGCATGGCCAACCAGCAGCTGAACTACCGCCGGTTCTTCGACGTCACGTCGCTCATCGGGGTCCGCGTCGAGCTGCCCGCTGTCTTCGCCGCCACCCATGCACGACTGCTCGAGCTCGTCAGCAACGGTGACATCGACGGCCTGCGGATCGACCACCCCGACGGACTCGCGGACCCGGCGGGCTACCTCGACCGGCTAGCCGCAGCGAGCGGCGGGGTCTGGACCCTCGTCGAGAAGATCCTCGAGCACGGCGAGCTGCTGCCGTCGTCGTGGGCTTGTGACGGCACGACCGGGTACGACGCCCTGACCGCAGTCACCTCGGTGCTGACCGACCCCGCCGGCGAGAAACCGCTCACCGAGGCCTACGTGGTGCTCACCGGTGAGCAGGGTGACTTCGCGACCGTCGTCACGGCGGCCAAGCGGCAGGTCGTCGACCAGCTGTTCCCCGCGGAGATCCACCGGCTGGTCCGCGACCTTCGACGGCCGGATCTCACCGATCACGTCCCCACGACGTCCTCCGATGCCGACCTCTACGCCGCGATCGCCGAGCTGCTCGTCTGCTTCGACGTCTACCGCGCGTATCCCGGTGATCGCGCCTCGGTCGAGCGGCTCGACGCCGCTCTCTCCAGGGCCCGCGCCGGCAGGGCCGACCTGGGGCGCACGTTCGACGTCCTCGAGCCTCTGCTTCGCCGACAGGTCGCGGCCGCGGAGCCCTTTGCCGTTCGGTTCGAGCAGACGACCGGGCCGGTCATGGCGAAGGGCGTGGAGGACACCGCCTTCTACCGCCATCTGCGGCTCACAGCGCTGAACGAGGTCGGTGGCGACCCCGGCACCTTCGGAACGAGCGTCGGTGACTGGCACGCCCATTGCCGGCGACTGACGCAGGACTGGCCACGGTCGATGACAACCCTGTCCACGCACGACACCAAGCGCTCCGAGGACGTTCGCGCTCGCCTGCTCGTGCTCGCCGAGATCCCGGACGAGTGGTCCTCCGCCGTCGCGCGATGGCGCTCGACGGTCCGCGCCACCGCTCCCGATGCCAACACCGAGTACCTCTTCTGGCAGAGCCTGGTGGGCGCTCACCCGATCAGCGCCGATCGGATGAAGGCGTATCTCGCCAAAGCGACCCGCGAAGCCAAGCGGCACACCTCGTGGACAGATCCCGACGAGACGTACGACGCAACAGTGGCGACGTACGTCGACACCGTCCTCAGCGACGAAGCGCTGATGGCCGATGTCGACGCCTGGGTGCGGACGCACCTGCTCGACCCGGGCTCGAGCAACAGCCTGGCGCAGAAGCTCCTGCAGCTGACGATGCCCGGCGTTCCTGACATCTACCAGGGTCAGGAGCTGCCGGACTTCTCACTCGTCGACCCGGACAACCGCCGTCCGGTCGACTACGACAAGAGGCGGGCAGCTCTCGCCGGGCTCGACGCCGGCGACCCGACGGCCGCTGACAAGCTGCGAGTCGTCGCCACGACGCTGCGCGTGCGCCGAGAGCGACCGACAACCTTCACCGGTGGCTACACCCCGATCGGTGCCACAGGTCCGACCGCAGACCACGTGATCGCCTCGATGCGCGGAGACGACGTGATCGCGGTCGTCACGCGGTTGCCGGTCGGCCTTCGGCGTCGTGGGGGTTGGCAGGACACGACAATCCAGCTGCCGGACGGTCGGTGGCATGACGTGCTGACCGGCCGCCCGGCGAACAGCGACGTCGCGGCGATCCTGTCGGACCTGCCGGTCGCGTTGCTCGTCCGGGGCGATGGGTAAGGGGCCGAGGTGACCACGCCCTTCAGCGCCGACCCGCCCACTCCGTGGCTGTGGGCACCCGACGCCGACCGCGTGCAGATCGAGACGGGCGACGGGGTGCACGACCTCGTCCGTCAGACGGCCGACGGCTGGTGGCGCGCCGACATCAGTGGGCTCGCGCACGGAGTCGACTACTCCTACCGCGTCGACGGCGGGCCACCGCGTCCCGACCCGAGATCCCGTTGGCAGCCGACCGGCGTCCACGGCCCGTCCCGCCTCTATGACCACTCACGGTTCGAGTGGTCCGACCACGACTGGCACGGGCTCAGGCTCCCCGGAGGCCTGCTCTACGAGCTGCACATCGGCACGTTCACCACCGAAGGCACGTTCGACGCCGCGATCGAGCGGCTCGACCACCTCGTCGATCTGGGCGTCGACGTGGTCGAGATCCTGCCGGTCGCGTCGTTCGACGGTCCGCACGGTTGGGGCTACGACGGCGTCGGCCTGTACGCCGTCCACGAGCCGTACGGCGGCCCGGACGGCCTCAAGCGTCTCGTCGACGCGTGTCATGCCCGCGGGCTCGGCGTGATCCTCGACGTCGTCTACAACCATCTCGGGCCGAGCGGCAACTATCTCGGCGACTTCGGTCCGTACTTCACCGACTCGCACAGCACGCCCTGGGGTTCGGCGGTCAACCTCGACGGACCCGGTTCGGACGAGGTGCGCAGGTGGATCATCGACAACGCCCGCATGTGGCTGCGCGACTTCCACATCGACGGCCTTCGACTGGACGCCGTACATGCTCTCGTCGACACCCGGGCGACGCACATCCTCGAGGAGCTCGCGGTTGCCGTCGAGGTGCTCGCGGCGCACCTGCGGCGGCCGTTGTTCCTCATCGCCGAGTCCGACCTCAACGACCCGCGGCTCATCCGCCCGCGAGAAGCCGGCGGCTACGCCCTCGACGCGCAGTGGGGCGACGACGTGCATCACGCGCTGCACGCTGCGCTGACCGGTGAACGCCAGGGCTACTACGTCGACTTCGGCTCACTGGAGACGATGGCCGAGGCGTTGACCCGCGGCTACGTGCACGCGGGCACGCCCTCGACGTTCCGCGGCCGCTTCCACGGCCGGCCGGTCGACCCGACCGTCACGCCCGGCTGGCGCTTCGTCACTTACCTCTCCAACCACGACCAGGTCGGCAACCGCGCGGTCGGTGACCGGCCGTCGGCGACCTTGTCGACGGGGCTGGTGAAGGTCGGGGCGGCCCTCCTCCTCGCGTCGCCGTACACGCCGATGCTGTTCATGGGTGAGGAGTGGGGCGCCTCGACGCCCTGGATGTTCTTCACGTCGTTCCCGGACAAGGCGCTCGGCGAGGCCGTGCGCAACGGCCGCCGCAGCGAGTTCGCGGAGCACGGCTGGTCGGTCGAGGACGTTCCCGATCCGCAGGACCCCGCGACCTTCGAGCAGTCGCGGCTCGACTGGACCGAGCTGTCCGACGAGCCGCACGCGGAGCTGCTCGACTGGCACCGCAAGCTGATCGCGCTGCGCAGGTCCCGGCCGGAGCTGACCGACGGGCGGCTGGACCGCGTCCGCTGCCGGTACGACGCCGAAGCCCGGTGGTTCGTGCTCTACCGGGACGGCATCGCGGTCGTCTGCAACCTCGCCGGCAGGCGTCAGACGGTGCCCGTGGAAGGCGCCCCGGACGGCGTACTCCTGTCCTCGGCTCCCGGATTCGTGTTCCGCCCCGGCGCTGTCGAGGTCGATCCGGAGTCGGCCGTAATCGTGACATTCGTGGACTAACGGACACACACCCCCGTTGAGTCCCGGCCGAACGGCCGGTACCCTCCTCATGTCCGGCCACCGGGGCCGGGCGGTGCCGCGGAGCGCCGAGTCCTGTCACCGCGCGCATCAGGGAAAGACCGCGACAGGAGCGGGGGACCCATCGGGAGCACGCACCATCGCTCCCTGGGGTGAAGCCGACGATTCCCCCAACGTCGGCCGGGCCATCCCTTCGGCCCGAACCCGTCAGCTGACTTCGTAGGCGCAGCGAAGGGACCCGACATGCGCTCTGAGCGCTACCGCGGGCGTCACCGCGCCCCCACCCAGACCGGTCAGATCGTCGCCCGTTCCACGGCCGCGGGCACCGCGTTCGCGCTCCCGCTCGTCGGGTTCACGACGGCTGCCAACGCCGCCACGGATGAGCAGTGGGACCACGTCGCCCAGTGCGAGTCCGGCGGCAACTGGCACATCAACACCGGCAACGGCTACTACGGCGGCCTGCAGTTCAGCTCCTCGACCTGGCTCGGCTACGGCGGCGGCAACTACGCCTCGCGCGCCGACCTGGCCAGCAAGTCCGAGCAGATCGCCATCGCCAACAAGGTCCTCGCCTCGCAGGGCTGGGGCGCATGGCCGGTCTGCAGCCGGTACGCCGGCCCCGCCACGACGCAGTCCGAGTCGTGGACGCCGAAGAAGACCTCGACCGGCGGCACGACGTCGGGCGCGACGGCCAGCCGGACCAGCACTCACCGGTCCTACGCCAAGCGCGCCACCCGGGCGATTCACGTCGTCCGCGCCGGCGACACGCTGTCCGGCATCGCGCAGAAGTACAACGTGCGCGGCGGATGGCGGGCGCTCTACCGCGCCAACCGGACGCTGATCGGCAGCAACCCCGACCTGATCCTCGTCGGGCAGCACCTGCACATCCCGGCGTAGCGCCGGCCTTTCGCAACCAGCCGCGGAGTGCCCCTCTTGGGCGCTCCGCGGCTTTTGCATGCGCGCGAATGTCCGTTTCATCCCCCAATTGGTGACATCTTCTGCTCGTTCGGGTGATGGACCGGACGCTCGCCGGGCGACATGATTCGCGCAACATTCTCCCCCGGAGGTTCCGTGAAGCGTCTCCTTGTCGTCGCCGCAGCAACCGCGCTCGCCTCGAGCAGCGGAATGGCGGCCTCCGCGCTCGCCGCGCCGTCGCAGTCCGGCATCACCCACCGCAACGTCGCCGTCTGTGGCGCTCCCGCGGCCGGCTACGCCGCGTGCAACTCGCTCCGCCACGAGACCCTGCGCGACGGCAAGCCCGTCCAGCCGGCGGCCTCGACCTGGACACAGGGCTACGGCGCCGCCGACCTCCAGTCGGCTTACGCGATTCCCGCCCAAGGTGCCCCGACCTCCTCGTCGCCGATCGTGGCGATCGTCGACGCCTACGACGACCCGACCGCTGCGTCTGACCTCAACACCTACCGGTCGACCATGAAGCTGCCCGCCTGTGGCTCGGGTTGCTTCACCAAGGTCAACCAGACGGGCGGTTCGACACCGCCACGCGCGAACGGTGGATGGGCGCAGGAGATCTCCCTCGACCTCGACATGGTTTCTGTGGCTTGCCCGAGCTGCCGGATCCTGCTCGTCGAGGCAAGCTCATCGTCGTTCTCGAACCTGGCCACGGCAGTTCAGTACGCCGCCAGCGTTCCGGGCGTGAAGGCGATCAGCAACAGCTACGGCGGCAGCGACTCGTCGAACATCGCCGCTTACGAGAACGCAGCCGCAGCGGGCATCGCCGTCACGGCATCGACCGGTGACAACGGCTACCAGGTGCAGTCACCAGCGTCGTTCACCCACGTCGTGGCTGTCGGCGGCACGTCGCTGAGCCGCGCGAGCGGCGGCCGCGGGTGGAGCGAAGCCGCCTGGAGCGGTGCCGGTAGTGGTTGCTCCACCATCAATGCCACCCCGGGCTGGCAGACGAACACGTCATGCGGCAAGAAGGCGAACGCCGACGTCTCGTCGGATGCCGACCCGAACACCGGCGTCGCGGTCTACGACTCGACGAAGTACCAGGGCTACGTCGGTTGGTTGGTCTTCGGCGGAACGAGCGCGTCGTCGCCGCTGGTCGGCAGCCTGTACGCGCTCGCGAACAACCTGAGCGCCGGCAGCTACGCGGGACAGTACACGTGGAGTCACACATCGGCGCTCAACGACGTGACGTCGGGGAGCAACGGCACCTGCTCCACCGCGGTGTGGTGCACATCCGGCACCGGCTGGGACGGCCCGACGGGTCTGGGCACGCCGAACGGCACCGGCGCATTCTGATCTGACCGCTCGACACGAGGGCGTCCGGCTTCGGCCGGGCGCCCTCGTCGTTTCTGCCAGACTCGTTGACCATGCGCCGGCTGTTCCCCGACCCGAGCGACGAGGTAGACCTTCGCGCGGCGTACGCCGTCGGCGCCGAGCGTCATGTTCGTGCCAACTTCGTCTCCAGTGCCGACGGCTCGGTTTCTCTGGAGGGCAAGTCCGGGACGCTCGGCAACGCCGCTGACCGGGAGCTGTTCCAGCTGCTCCGTGCGATGTCGGACGTCGTACTGGTCGGTGCGGGGACGGCGCGGGTCGAGAACTACGGCGGCGCGCGTGAGGTCGACGGTCACACCCCGCCGATCGCGGTCGTCAGTCGATCTCTGGACCTCGACCCGCGGGCTCGGTTGTTCACCGACGCCAAGGTCCCTCCGATCGTGCTCACCTGCGCGGCAGCCCCGGCGGACCGGCGGACCGCGCTCGCCGACATCGCCGACGTCGTGGTCGCGGGCGAGCAGGACGTCGACATGCGCGCCGCTTTGGATGCCCTCGCCGCGCGGGGTCTGCGTCACGTTGAGTGCGAGGGCGGTCCGCACCTGCTCGGTTGGCTGATCGCGGCGGGTGTGCTCGACGAGCTGTGTCTGACGCTCGCACCGGTGATCGCCGGTGGCTCCGCCGGTCGGATCGTCGACGGCTTGCAGAGCCAGGTCGCCGATCGGCTCCGGCTGCTGCACGTGCTCGAGGACGAGGGCTATCTGTTCCTGCGGTACTCCACATCCGCGGCAAGCTGAGCGATCACCCACAGCTCCACCGGCGGCGGCCTGCAGCTGCTGCGACTGCCCTGATCCTGGCCTCTCCCCCAACGCCCTCGGAGGCCTCGATGTCGCTGCGCCGACTCGTTCCCTTGTTCCTCCTGCCTGCCACCCTGCTGGCGATCCCGTCGCCGCCGGCGGGAGCCGCGACCTCGACGCAGGTCGCGGTGTGCAAGCGCGCGCCACACGGTCGCGTCGGCTGTTTCGCGATCCGGCTCGACCGCTACACCAGCACCGGCCGGGTCCGCCACGCCACCACGCCGGTCGGTCTCACGCCGACCGACCTGACGTCCGCATACTCACTGCCCGCGTCGCCCGCGGGCGCGGGCATGACGGTTGCGATCGTCGACGCGTACGACGACCCGCAGGCCGAGCACGACCTGGCGACCTACCGCTCCCAGTTCGGTCTGCCCGCGTGCACGACGGCCAATGGCTGCTTCCGCAAGGTGAGCCAGTCCGGCGGCCGGAGCTACCCGGCGCCGGACCCCGGGTGGTCGCAGGAGATGTCGCTCGACCTCGACATGGTGTCCGCGGTCTGTCCGGCCTGCCACATCCTCCTGGTCGAGGCGACGAGCAGCTCGCAGGCCAACCTCGGTGCGGCCGTGAACACCGCGGTGCGGCTGGGCGCCGATGCGGTCAGCAACAGCTACGGCGGTCCGGACGCCTCGGACGGCACCTACGGTCGCTACTACCACCATGCGGGCGTCGCGATCACCGCCTCGAGCGGTGACAGTGGCTATGGCGTGTCGTATCCCGCGAGCTCGAAGTGGGTCACCGCTGTGGGCGGCACCTCCCTGCACCGGTCGAGCCGCGCGCGTCGTGGCTGGAGCGAAAGCGTGTGGTCCGGATCCGGCAGTGGCTGCTCGACGCTCAACAGCACCACGTGGCAGCCGGCCTCCACCACCGGCTGCGACGGCCGGGCCATGGCCGACATCGCCGCGGTGGCCGACCCCGCCACGGGCGTCGCCGTCTACGACTCCTACGTCTTCGAGAACACCAGCGGATGGCTGACCTTCGGCGGGACCAGCGCAGCCTCCCCGATCATCGCGGCCGTCTTCGCGCTCGCCGGGAACTCCGCCGACGTGACCGACGGTTCGTTCGTCTGGCGACACCACCGAGGCAGCGTCAACGACATCACCTACGGCTCAAACGGCAGCTGCCCCACCGCACGTTGGTGCAACGCTCACTACGGCTGGGACGGGCCGACGGGCTGGGGCACGCCGAAGGGGGTCGGCGCCTTCTGACAGCAGTTGGCAGACTGCGGGGCATGCGCCTGCCCGTCATGCCCCCGGTCAAGCCGATGCTCGCCAAGTCCGTCAAGCAGATGCCGATGCGGGGCGACATGCCGGACGGCCTGCTCTACGAACCCAAGTGGGACGGCTTCCGCTGCGTCGTCTTCCGCGACGGTGACGACGTCGAGCTGGGCTCCCGCAACGAGCGCCCGCTCACCCGCTACTTCCCGGACGTCGTGGACGCCGTCCGGGAAGCGTTGCCCGAACGCTGCGTCGTCGACGGCGAGATCGTCATCGCGCAGGCCGGCAGGCTGGACTTCGAGGCTCTGCAGCTCCGCCTGCATCCGGCCGAGTCGCGAGTCCGCAAGCTCGCGGCCGAGACACCCGCGGAGTTCGTTGCGTTCGACCTCCTCGCGCTCGGCGACGACTCGTTGCTCGAACGACCGTTCGGCGAGCGCCGGGCACTGCTCGAGGCGAACATCAAGGAGACGGCCTCGGTCCATCTCACGCCGGCGACCGCAGACCCGCAGACCGCGCAGCAGTGGTTCACCCAGTTCGAAGGAGCCGGTCTCGACGGCATCGTCGCCAAGCCCACGCACCTGCCTTACCGCCAGGACGAGCGCGTGATGTTCAAGATCAAGCACGAACGCACTGCGGACTGCGTCGTCGCCGGCTTCCGCTGGCACAAGAGCGGACCCGCTGTCGGCTCCCTGCTGCTCGGGCTGTACGACGGCAGCTCCCTGCGGCACGTGGGCGTTGCGGCGTCCTTCACTATGGCGCGCCGAAAGGAACTGCTGGACGAGCTGGCGCCGTACCGGGAAATCGCGGCGGACGAGCACCCGTGGCTCCGCGAGCAGACGCACGGGCCGGGTGGGTCCCCGAGCCGCTGGAACGCCGGTAAGGACCTGTCCTTCGAGCCGTTACGGCCGGAGCTCGTGGTCGAGGTCGCCTACGACTACATGGAGGGCGCGCGGTTCCGGCACACCGCACAGTTTCGTCGCTGGCGCAGCGACCGTGACCCGCTCAGCTGCACCTTCGACCAGCTGGAGCGGCCACTCACCTACGCGGTGGCAGACGTTCTCGGTGCGGGCACCTGAGCCGCGTCCGTGAGGTCGATCACCCGATGGGCGTTGAGGTCGATCACCTTCGCCGGCCGAAGCCGCTGCACACCGCCCACTGCCATTCCCGCCAGCACCACCACAGCTATCCCCGCCACGGCGTCCAGCAGGTAGTGGTTGCCTGTGCCGACGACGACCACCACCATCAGCGCCGGGTAGACCACCCCCGCGATCTGGGTCATGCGGCGTCTGCCATGTCGCACCAGCTGCCAGCCGCACCACAAGGCCCAGCCGACGTGAAGCGAGGGCATTGCCGCGAACTCGTTGGTGTACCGGCCGACTCCCCGTGGGGCGCTGGCGTCCTGGCTCCACCAGCCGAAGTTGGAGTACTTCGCCATCGTGTCCACGAAGCCCGGCAGCATGCGCGGCGGAGCCACCGGAAGCAGGGTGAATCCGATCAGACCCAGGATCGTCGCCACCATCAATGTCGTTCGCGCGCGTGAGTAGTCACTGCGGTGTCGCCGCCACAGCCAGACCAGGACCAGCGGGGTGACGATGTAGTGCAACGTCGCGTACAAGTAGTCCGCGGAAACCGCGAGGAAACTGTGCGCGGCGAGAGCATTGTTGACCGTCTGCTCCCAGGCGAGGTCCATGGCGTCTTCGATGTGCAGAACGCCGACGGCATGGGCGAACGCAGTGGACTGTCGGCCTTCGACGAAGAACCGGCTCGTGTCGTAGACGGCATAGACGATCGCGACGAGGAGCAGCTCGCGCAGGCCGCGGCGGCGTATGAGCCGGCTCGGGAAGGAGCGCAGACGCTCGCGCCGCGTCGCGACCCCCCGCGACGCGTCACCTTCGTAGGAGTATTCGTCCTTGTCGGGACGGACCCCCTCCGCCAGCGACGTCACACGCCTCCTTGCCCCCGGCTGTCGACGCTAGGGACAGCGTTGCAGGAGCGTCAACCGAAACCGCCACACTCTCCTTCCTCGTCACCCGAATGGAGGTACAGGGTCGGACAAACCCGGCATTCGCTCGCGGCGACGACCCGGGCGCGCGCTCGTGACGCTGAAATCCGTCATCGAGCAGCGTCGCGGAGCATGGCGTCCAGCTCGACGTCATCCGTGATCTCGCGGACCTCCTGAGCACAGCGGCACGCCACAGCGATCTTGGCGGCCCACCTCAACGCATCCTCGCGTGAAGGCACGTCCACGATCGTGATCCCGCTGACCGCGTTCGGCATCGGACCGTCGGTGACGGACCCGTCCGTGGCCACAACGCTCGCCGCCTGGTCCCTCAGTCCGCCGGCGACGACGTAGACGCCGGCGTCGATGAGCTCCTGGCAGCAGGCGTGCGCAGCCCTGGCAACCTCCGGCATCTCCTCATCGGGGATGTGGTCCATCGCGTTGCTGGGGAAGGTGATCAAGTAGCGCGTCATCAGACTCCCTCGTCCGAACCGGGCGTCAGCCCTCACGTACGGGCATGACCATCGCGAGCGTGCTGCTGGTGTCGTTGCGAAGGGCGAGTGCAGCGAGCGGACCGTCGAGATCGAGGACCAGCTGGGGCGCGGAAATCGACTGGGCTGCTTGGAGAAGGAACTCGCGGTTCACGACGAGCTGCACCGCTGCGTCGGGGTCGTCCTGCAACGAGACTTCGCCGTCCGCTGAGACGGCGACCGGGACCACCGAAACGCCGTCAACCGTCCGAGTTGCTGCCGCCTGGATCGCGCGGCGGAACTCGTCCGCTTCGACAATCCCGGTGTACGCGCTGTCGTCACGCAAGACCCGCCGGTAGGCGGGGAAGTCGAAGGTGAGCGCCTCGAAGACGACGTCGTTGATCATCAGCCGGTCACCGTCGACAGTCACCGTCGCGTCACCAGAGCGCAGAGCCTGCAGGCTGTCCAAGAGCGAAACCGGGGCAAGGAGGCTGGCATCCGGTCCGGTAATGGCGCAGTCATTGAGGGTCGCAACCGATAGGCGATGGCGATCCGTCGCGACCAGACGCAGCGTGTGCTTCGCCGAATCGATCTCGACGAAGACGCCGCGCAGCATCGGATAGTCGGGGTCGTCACCGACGGCGTGAGCCACCGTCTGGGCAGCACGGATCAAAGCGTCGGATGCGACTGTTGTCGTCGTGGGCATGGGCTCCTCCTGGTCGTGAAGTAGGTGCTGGACCGTGGAGAGCACGCGCCTGGCGTCAGTGAGGCCGTCTTCCAGCCGATGCAGGTGTCGTTCGATGATCTCGGCCACCTCGGCGGCGTTGTCCCGAGCCGCGACGATGCGCCGGATGTCCCGCAACGGCATTGCGACTCGACGCAACTGCGCAATCAGTCGCGCATCACGGAGCTGAGCCGGTCGGTACGAGCGGTAGCCCGTCACCGGATCGACGACAGCCGGCACGAGCACCGATGAGCCTGCGTAGAAGCGCAGAGCGCTGACCGTCAGTCCGCTCGCCCTGGCCATCTGCCCGATTCCCAGCAGCGTGTCATCCACGCCCGCGACCCTCAGCCCTCAACATAGTTGAGAGTCAAGCAGCGCCGACCGACAACTTTTGGCCAACGATGACGGACCCGGGCTAGTCGAGGACGAGCCAGCGGCGACCGTCGATCAGCTCTCGAGCCGCGTCGAGATGTCCGGCATGAGCAGCAGTCTCGGTGATCACGTGCAGAACGACCTCACGGACGTGATCGAGCCGCCACTGGCCGAACCAGTCCCGCCACCAGCCCGGCGCCGCGTCGAGCGAGGCAGCGGCGAGTCTGTCGCGACGGTGAGTTCTTGCTGACGACCGGAAGGAGAGCGCGGTGAGAAGGACGTCTAGCTCAGTCGCCCAAGGTCACAGCCGGATCGCCCCGAGCAGCAGGAGCAACACGATGGTGACCGCGGCGGACAGCGCGAGCGACCCGAAACACCCGAGCCGGTTGCTGAAGAAGAAGAACACAGGTTCCGGCTACCCCGAGCGATCGTTCCGTATGTGCGTCATCGGGCCTGGCCCGCGATTAGGGTGCGCGACATGGCCAGAGAAGAACTCACGCCCGTCCTTGTCGGCACTGGACTCGGCTTCGGCGCCGCAGCCGTTCTGACGCCGGGTTTGCTCGCCCGCATCTACGGCTTCCGGGCTGACGGCGAGACCCTCGGTGTCCTGCAGTTGTTCGGTTCACGCAACTTCGCGCTCGGGGCGCTCGCACTCGCGGCGGAGAACGACGACCAACGCGATCGCGTTGCCAAAGCAGTCGGGATCGCCTGCGCTGTCGACACGGTCGCGGCCGTGGTCAACGGACTCCGGGGCCGCGTATCGCCGAGGGCTGCGGCCTTCACCGCAGCGACCACGGCCGGCGTGGCCGGCTTGTGCGCCTACTACGTCAGCGAATGACCGCCGCGGGCTAACCGGCGGGCCAGTTGTCCGGGTTCATCTTGCTGGGCTGCACGCGCGGTGGTTCGCCCGGCATCTTCGGATAGTTCGGCGGGTACGGCGCGTCTCCGAGTCCGTGGTCTGTCTCGTCGCGGTCGGCCCACTCGAGCAACGGCGTGATGTCGACGCTGACGTCGTCGATGCCGGCGTGCAGGTCGCCCAGCTGCGCGAACCTGGCGGGCATCGTCGCGATCGTGAAGTCGTCAGTCTCCACGTCGGGTAGCTCGTCCCAGGTGACCGGTGCCGACACCGGAGCGTGCGGGAAGCCGCGGACGGAGTAGGCCGCGGCGATCGTGCGGTCCTTGGCGTTCTGGTTGAAGTCGAGAAAAACCTTCTCGCCTCGCTCTTCCTTCCACCACGCCGTCGTCGCGTCGTCCGGGACGCGCCGCTCGACCTCGCGGGCGAAGGCCAGCGCGGCGCGGCGTACCTCCTTGAAGCCGTAGTCCGGCTTGATGCGCACGTAGATGTGCACGCCGCGGTTCCCCGACGTCTTCGGCCAACCCACCCAACCGAGCTCGTCGAGGACCTCGTGCACAACCGCGGCGACCTTCTTGGCGTCGTCGAAGCCGGTGCCGGGCTGCGGATCGAGGTCGATCCGGAGCTCGTCCGGCCGCTCGACCGCGAACCGGCGGGTGTGCCAGGGGTGGAACTCGACTGTCGACATCTGCACGGCCCAGACGACGCAACCGATCTCGGAGACGCAGAGCTCGTCCGCAGTGCGTCCGGAGGGGAAGCTCACCTCGACCGTCTTGATCCAGTCAGGCGCTCCCTTCGGGAGCCGCTTCTGGTAGATCTTCTCGCCGCCGATCCCTTCCGGATAGCGGTGCAGCATGCACGGCCGGTCTCTGAGCGCACGGACGATGCCGTCAGCGACCGACAGGTAGTAGCTGGCCAGGTCGAGCTTGGTTTCACCCCGCGTCGGAAAGTAGATGCGGTCGGGGTTCGTCAGCTTGACGACACGTCCACCCGCATCGATCTCCACGAAAGGCGACGCCACCCACCCACCATGTCACGGCCCTCACAGGTTGAGTGCGACGTAATCCCCCTTGCGCATGCGCGCGTTAGGGGGATTACGTCGCACTCAACGTTGGCTAGAGGCCGGCGGGCCAGACGGTGTCCGAGAGGTGCACGACCCACAGGCCGGTGCTGCCGTCGGTGTACCAGACGTCATGCGCGGTCAGGTCCCAGGCAGCCTGCGACATCGCATAGCCGCCGGTCGGGTAACCCGTCGTCGCCGGCTTGTTGAAGTAGCCCACCTCGTACGGATGCGCGGGGTCCTGCACGTTGATGAAGCGCTCCCCGGACACGATGAAGCTGCACGCGACGATGCCCGGGTCGACCTCACGCGGCACCGAGCAGTAGTGGCCGGCGTAGCCCTGCGCCGCGAACTGGGCGCCAGGGTCGTTCTTCTGGTCACCCGCTCGGTTCTCGGGCTGGTTGACCGCCAGTCGCAGGTCGGAGACGACGTACGGATGCGTGTCGTCATCGATGTTGATGATGCGCGCGGCACCGACCGGGTCGTTGGGGTCGTACTGGAGGGCCTGCTGACCGACGGTGTGCGCGGTGTATTCGTCGACCTCGAGGAGGTACCGGTGACCGCCGATCGTCATCGGGATGGGCACCTGCGGGATCGACACGGTCGGCCAGGTCAGGTGGCTGACCGTCGTCACCTTGGGGTTGGGGACGCGCTGCTGGATCTGGCTGACGTCCAGGATCGTCAATCCGGCGGATCCGCCGTAACCGGTGTTGTCGCCGCCGATGTCGGCAACGTAGAGCCGGTTGCCGTCGTCGCTCACCCGCATCCCGTGGTAGTCCACGCCGAACTCGGTGAACAGGATCGACGGTTTCGTCGGGTCGGTCAGGTCGACGGCCGTCAGCGTCTGGCCGCCGGTCGAGGAGACGTAGAAGGTCTTGCCGTCGGGCGAGAAGGCGCTCTCGTGGCCGAGGATGCCCATGGGCGCACTCGAGTCCAGCACCGGGTGACGGCAGTCGTCGCTGAGGCTGTAGACGTCGACGAATCCGGGGTTGAAGGTCGGATAGCCCATGTCCGCGACGAGCAGCCCGCGCTCCTGGTTGAGCAGCAGCGACTCGTGCGGCGAGAGCATGGCAGGCGTCTTCAGCGTGTCCGTCAACGCCGGCTTCGTCGGATCCGTCATGTCGAGCACGAAGACGCCGGGACCCTCCGCGTTGGTCACCGCGTCCTTCGGGAACAACAGCGTGCTGTCGTAGTAGGCACACACATGACCGGCGTTGTCGACGTATCGCAGCACCTTGAACCCGCCGGTCTTGCCGTAGTGGCCGACCGCCTGCGTGTTGCATGTGTAGCCCTGCGCCGCGCGCCCGGTGCTGTAGTCGGCGGCAGGCACCCGACCCTGCGTCGCCTCCGGCATGGAGCCGGCGTCGCAGGCCACGTCGGTGAGGGCGGGCGGCGTCGGGACCGGGCTGGCACCGACGGCGGAGTGAGTCAGGACGGCGGCGGTCGCGACTGCAACGGAAGCGGCGACAAGCCGGCGGGGCGGCACGATGAAGCGCATGTCCCTCGGTTCGACTTTCGCAGCAGGAGTCCTGCCCGGGCCGTGGCACGATCACGGGATGACGACGTCGAAGGTTCAGAAGACCGACGAGGAATGGCGGGCCGAGCTGTCCCGCGAGGAGTACGCCGTCCTTCGTGAGGCAGCCACCGAACGCCCGGGGACGGGTCCGCTGCTCGACGAGCACCGAGTGGGTGTCTACCGGTGCCGCGCCTGCGGCAACGAGCTGTTCCGCTCCGAGACCAAGTTCGAGTCCCACTGCGGCTGGCCGTCGTTCTACGACGCCCGCGACTCCGACGCGGTTCGGCTGCTCGAGGACCGCAGCCACGGCATGGTCCGCACGGAGGTCCGCTGCGCTGCCTGCGACTCGCATCTCGGGCATCTCTTCGACGACGCGCCGCAGACACCGACCGGCGACCGCTACTGCATGAACTCCATCGCCCTGTCGTTCGAGCCGACCGGCGACGAGGTCTAGCGGCGTGGGTCGCGCCGAGCTGGCCGCCGCGGTTCGCGACGGCCGGATCACCCCCCGGCAGCTGGTCGAGGAGTCGCTGCGTCGGATCGAAGCGGCCAACGGCGAGATCAACGCCGTCGTGGCACTGCGCGCCGATGACGCTCTCGCCGAG
This sequence comes from Mycobacteriales bacterium, assembly GCA_035695045.1. Taxonomy (GTDB): domain Bacteria; phylum Actinomycetota; class Actinomycetes; order JAFAQI01; family JAFAQI01; genus DASSKP01. Next base: position 82,100 of record DASSEX010000017.1, read on the forward strand.
GCCGACGCGCACCCTCGCACCGGCCCACTGGCCGGTCTCCCCCTCCTCGTCAAGGACCTCGCGCGCACGGCCGGCCTGCCGACGACCTTCGGCAGCCATCTGTACGCCGACGCGCCCCCGGACGACGTCGACGACCTGTTCGTCAGCCGGCTGAAGGCGGCCGGGGCCATCGTCGTCGGTAAGACGAACACTCCCGCCTTCGGTCACACCGGCTTCACCGACAACCAGGTCTTCGGCCCGACCCGCAACCCGTGGAACCCCAGCCGCTCCCCCGGTGGCTCCAGCGGCGGCGCCGGGGCTGCGCTCGCGGCAGGGTTGGCGCCGCTCGCAACGAGCAGCGACGGCGGCGGTTCGGTCCGCATCCCCGCCGCTCTCTGCGGACTTGTCGGTTACAAGGCGACGAACGGCGCCATCGGCCGCGGGACGTTGCCGCGATGGCTGGAGTTCTCGTCGATGGGCTGCACCGGGTCGACGGTCTCCGATGTCCTGCTCGAAGCGTCCGTCGTCGTCGGTGCCGCCCCCGGTGACGTCATCTCCATCCCCTCGTCCGGCGTCGACCTCGAGCCGCGGCTGCCCTCGCGCATCGTCGCCTGCCCGACCCTGCGCCTGGGTGCCGACGAGGTCATCAGCCGGGCCTTCGAGGACGCGGTCGAGGCGCTCGGACGTGAGCTGGGCGTGGACGTCGTACGGGTGGACGAGGCGACCTCACGCGAGTGCAGCCGGCGGTGGTTCACCATGGCAACGGCCGAGCTCGCGCAGAGTCTCCTCGAACACCGGGACCGATGGCAGGAGTTCGAGCCGACGTTGCGCCAGGCCGTGGAGATCGGCGAGTCGGTGTCGACGGCGGACTACATCGCGGCCGCACGCACCCGGTGGGCGGAGTGTGCTCGCGTCGACGACCTGATCGGCGCGGACGGTGTCCTGCTGACGCCGACCGTCAACTCGTGTGCGTGGGTTCCCGAAGGGCCGATGCCCAACAAGGCCGGGGGCATCGACGACGCCTGGATCGCGCTGAACACCGCGGACTTCAACTTCACCGGGCACCCGGCGGTCAACGTGCCACTCGCGCATGACGACGCGGGGGTGCCGTTCGGTCTGCAGATCGTGGCGCCACGGTGCCGTGAGGGCCTGGCGTTCGGGGTCGCTCAGCGGTGGGAGCAGCTCAAGCCGTGGGCGCCGGTCGCACCCGGGTATGAGCCGTTCGCGATCGGCTGAGCGCTCACGCAGCCGGCGCGACGGCGGCAGTCAGCTCGGCGAGCTCCGCCGCCAGCGCGTCGGCGAGGTTCTCGAGGTCAGGCACCAGGTCGCGGTCGGCGATCAGTCCGAAGTGCATCTCTCCGGCGTAACTGATGACGGTGATGTTCAGGCCCTGACCGTCGGCGATCGCCGACAGCGGGAGGTAGGACACGAGTCGCGCACCGGCGTAGTAGAGCGGCACGTTCGGTCCGGGCACGTTCGACACGATCAGGTTGAACGGGCTGATCCGCTCCACCAGCCGAAGTCGCGCGGACAGCCGAGCCGCCTGGTTGGCCAGGGCCGGCATGGCGAACTGCGTCACGTCTGCCAGCAGGTCGGCCGGCAGCGCCCCGTGCTGATCCTTCGCCGCACGCATCGCCTCGTGCGCGGCGCGCAGCCTGTCCTTCGCATCGACGAGATGCGTCGGCAGCGGGGCGATCATGCTCGACACCCGGTTGCCGTGGGTGCCCTTCTGTTCGTCGGTGCGCACCGAAACCGGCACCCCGGCGATGAGTGGCGATGCGGGAAGGGCGTCGCGGTTTAGCAGCCAGCGGCGCAGCGCCCCCGCGCACATCGCCATCACGACATCGTTGACGCTTACGCCCGCCGCCGTCTTGACCGCGTGCACGGAGTCGAACGGCAGGCTTCGGAACGCCCAGCGCCGGTGCGGCCCGATCGACCGGTTGAACGGCGTCGCGGGAGCACGCAGACCGGTGGAGGACAACAGCACGTTACGGTCGCGGCCGAGCAGCCGGTCGATGACGGGCAGGTGCGGACGCGCCGGACTCGACGCGAGGGCCGGCAGGGAGCGCAGCAGGCCGTAGGAGAAGCGCGCCGCGCGCAGCGGCTGCAGCGTCAGCGAGACGGCCCCGCGGATCAGCATCTGACCGGCCCCCGGCGCCTCGTCGCACTCCCATGCCGGATGGTCGTCGTCCGGCCGGCCTTCGGGTGACAGATCGAGCAACGCCGTCAAGATGTCGTTGCCGGAGACCCCGTCGATCGCTGAGTGGTGCACCTTCGTGTAGATCGCGACGCGGCCGCCCTGCAGGCCATGGATGAGGTAGAGCTCCCACAACGGCCGGCGACGGTCCAGCTGGCGGGCATGCAACCGCGCCGCCTGCTCAGCGAGCTGCTTGTCGTCACCGGGTTCCGGAAGAGCCAGCTCGCGCACGTGGAACTCGATGTCGAAGTCCGGGTCCTCGATCCAGTAGGGCTGGTCGAGACCGAAGGGCACCGTCACCAACCGCCGGCGGAAAGGCGGGATGAGATGCAGCCGCGACTCGATGACCTCGGTCAGCCGGTCGAGCGTCAATGGCTCGGGCGCCGTCGACGGGTCGAGGACGCACACGCTCCCGACGTGTCCGTAGACGGAGGGCGTCTCCATCGCAAGGAAGGCGGCGTCGAGCCCCGTGAGCTGCTGCATCGACTCTCCTAGGGCAGCGTTGCGACGAGCTCGGCGACCGGCTTGCGTGCGCCCGTGTAGAACGGGATCTCCTCGCGCGTGTGCAGCCGCGCCTTCGCGCCGCGCAGGTGGCGCATCAGGTCCACGATGCGGTGCAGCTCGTCTGCTTCGAACGCCAGCATCCACTCGTAGTCGCCGAGCGCGAACGACGCGACGGTGTTGGCGCGTACGTCCGGGTAGTCGCGCGCCATCCTGCCGTGCTCGGCGAGCATCTCTCGGCGCTCCGCGTCGGGCAGCAGGTACCACTCGTAGGAGCGGACGAACGGGTAGACGCAGACGTACTTCTTCGGATCCTCACCGGCGAGGTAAGCGGGGATGTGGGACTTGTTGAACTCCGCCGGCCGATGCAGCGCCATCTGCGACCAGACCGGCTCGCAACGGCGTCCCAACGCCGTCTGCCGGACGCGCTGGTAGGCGTCCTGCAGGTCGTCGCTCGTCGGCGCAACCCACCAGAACATGAGGTCCGCGTCAGCGCGGAACCCGGCCACGTCATAGAGCCCTCGGGTGAGGACGCCCTTCTCGGACAGCTGGTCGAGAAGCGCCTCGACCTCCGCCGCCATCGGCTCACGAGCGTCACCGACCGCCTCGCGCACGCGGAAGACGGCGTACATGACATAGCGGATCTCGTCGTTGAGCTCCCGCGCGCGCTTACCCGCACTTTTCTCGGCCACGTGGCCATTGTCCACTGCGGACCTGAAGACCGGCACCCGAGGAGGAGTCACGGACGACGACGGGGTGATCGAATATCGTGGACAAATGCGGCGTGATCGAATCCGCGCATGACGCCGGACGAGCACATCGCGGCCATCAGTCGGCACGCGGAACAACTGGGCGCGGATGCAGCAGCCGCCGGCCTCGATGCGTCCCTACCGACGTGTCCCGGCTGGTCGGTGCGCGACGTGGTCACTCATCTCGGCGGCGTCCACCGGTGGGCGACGACGATCGTCGCCGACGGACTCTCCGGACCACCCGGCGGCGACCTCGAGCGTCCAGTGGGTGACGAGGAGCTTCTCGACTGGTTCCGTCAGGGGCACGAGCGCCTGGTCAAGGTCCTGACGAAGGCGGACGACACGCTCGACTGCTGGTCCTTCCTTCCCGCGCCCTACCCGCGTGCGTTCTGGGCACGGCGGCAGGCGCACGAGACGGCGATCCACCGTGCGGACGTTGCGAGCGCGAACGGCGGACGGCCTGAGTTCTCGACGGCGTTCGGCGTCGACGGGCTCGACGAGCTGCTGCTCGGGTTCTTCGCCCGACGGGGTGGCAAGCTGCTCGCCGACCCGCCCGTGGCACTCGCCCTCCGGGCGACCGATGCCGGGCCGACCGACGCCTGGACGATGCGGATCGGTCCGCAGGGACGCGAGGTCGACCGGGGGCACGCGCACGGCGACCTGCTCATCGAAGGACCGGCGAGCGACCTCTACCAGCTGATGTGGAACCGCCGTTCGACCGCCGGTCTCGAGCTCACCGGGGACGACGCCGTCCTCGAGCTCTGGCGCGAGAAGGCTCGGGTCACGTGGTCGTGACGCCTGCTGTCAGCTGAGCCGCGGCCAGCTGGCCGCTGCGGATGCACGCCGGCACGCCGACCCCGTCGTACGCCGCCCCACAGACCGCAAGCCCGGGGACCGCGGCCACCGTGTCGCGCACCCGACGCACCCGGTCGAGATGCCCGACGGCGTACTGCGGCAACCCGCCGCCCCAACGCGAGACGCGGACGGCGACCGGTGACCCGGTGAAGCCGAGCGTCGACTGCATCTCGGCGACAGCGAGCGCGACGAGCTCGTCATCGTCACGTTGCAGCTCGGCGACGTCGCCGTGACGGCCGATCGAGCAACGAAGGACCTGCCGCCCACCCGCGTCGATCCCCCACTTCGCGGAAGTGAACGTGACGCCTTTGACCGCACGGTGCTCGACGGATGGCACGAGATAGCCGGTCCCCGCCGGCAGCTCCCCGTCTGCCCACACGGTGGTGACGATGGCCATGCTGGCGTAGTCGACGCCGGCGAGATCAGCCGCTGCGTGCGGGAGCACGTCGGCGATCAGCCGTGATGCCGGAGCCGCGGGCACGGCGACGACGACCGCATCCGCCTCGAGGCTCTGCTCGTCGGTGGTCGGTCCGTGCACGACGCGCCATCCGCCGGGCGTCCGTTCGATCCGGCGCACAGTGCGCCGAAGGACGAGGCGCGCACCGCTGGCGGCCGCCACAGCCGAGGGCAGCCGACCCAGGCCACCGCGGATCGTCGCGAACACGGGGCCGCCGTTCGCCCCTGCGGCTACTGCGCGGCGGGCAGCACGGATGAGCGAGCCGTTCGACGACGCGAGCTGGGGCAGCGTCGCCGCCGCGGAGAGAAGCGCCGGGCGGCCGGCGTAGACACCGCCGAGCAACGGCTCGACCAGCCGGTCGACCACCGCGTGGCCGAGCCGGCGTCCGATGAGCTGCGCGACCGACTCGTCCGCGTCGCGCGGTGACGGCGGGAGGACGAGGTCGGCTGCGGCGCGAACGATCTCAGCCGGCGTGAGCACCCCGCGCAAGGACGCGAGCGACACCGGCACGCCCAGCACGGTGGGTGAGGGCAGCGGCCGCAACCGACCCCTGACCACGAGGCCCGCGCCGGAGCGCGACGGCGTCACCAGATCGTCGCCCAGCCCGACGGCACGGACCAGCTCGACGCCCTCTGGAGCGCGCAGGACGATCTGCTCCGCACCCTCGTCGACCGCGACCCCGTCCACTGCCGAGACGCGCAGCTTGCCGCCGACCGTCGACGCGGACTCGACGACCGTCACCTCGACGCCGCACCGCCCGAGCTCGTACGCCGCCGCGAGTCCGGCGATCCCGCCGCCGACGACGACGACGTGCATCAGCGGTTAGACACGAGATCGGCGAGTGCTGACATCACCGTCTCGTCGGCGTTGACGGACGCGGTGCGCGCGAAGGGCAGGCCGAGCTCCGCGGCGAGGGTCGCGGCCTCGATGTCGAGGTCGTAGGCGACTTCCAGATGGTCCGCGACGAAGCCACAGGCGGACACGACCAGTCCCGGCGCGCCCGCGGACGCGCGAGTCCGCACGATCTCCAGGACGTCCGGACCGAGCCAGGGCTCAGGCGTGCGTCCTGCCGACTGCCAGCCGACCGACCAGCTGTCGAGCTGCAGACGCGCCGCCACGGTCTCGGCGGTCTCGCGCAGCTGCTGCGGATAAGGGTCGCCGGTGGTCAAGATGCGCTCGGGCAGCGAGTGCGCGGTGAACACCACCTCGCTTCCGGCGGGCACCTTCGCAAGGGCGTCGCGCACCGCCGAGGTGACGAAGTCGACGTAGGCCGGCAGCAGATGCCATGACTGGATCGTGTCGACGGTGACACCGCGCTCGGCACCGGCCTTCGCAGCTCGCTCGGCGTACTCACCGACCGAGAAGCGTGAGTAGTGCGGCGCCAGCACGAGCCCGACCGCGCGGTCGACGCCCTCGTCGGCGAGGAGACGCACACCGTCCTCGACCTTGGGCACGGAGTGCTTGGTGCCGAGAGCGACCACGTAGTCGGTGCCGGTGCGGCCCACCAGCGCAGAGCGGATGGCGTCGACCTGCGCATCGGTGATCGCGCGCAGCGGGAACGTCCCGCCGAGTGCGTCGTACCGTCGCACCAGGTCCGCGAGCAGCTCCGGCGTCGGCGTGCGACCGCGACGGATGTCGGTGTAGTAGGTCTCGATGTCCTCGCGATCGCGGGGCGTGCCGTAGGCCATGACCAGCACGCCGACCCGGGCGGTGCTCATCGCCCGCCGCTCTCCGCGTGCACGAGGTCGACGACGCGGGCAAGGACGTCGGGGTCGGTCTCCGGCAGCACCCCGTGGCCGAGGTTGAACACGTGTCCCTCCGCCGAACGACCGCGTCGCAGGACGTCGCGCACCCGCTCCTCCACCACCGGCCACGGCGCGAAGACCACGGCCGGATCGAGGTTGCCCTGCACCGCCACACCGGGCAGTCGCTTCACCGCCTCGTCGAGGGGCACCCGCCAGTCGACACCGACCACGTCGGCGCCGGCCGAGGCCATGGCCGGAAGCAGCTCGCCGGTGTTCACGCCGAAGTGGATACGCGGCACCCCGGCGATGCCGCTGAGGACCTTGCGACTGTGCGGCAGGACGTAACGCGCGTAGTCGTCCGGCGACAACGCACCCGCCCACGAGTCGAACAGCTGCACCGCCCGCACCCCCGCCGCCACCTGCACCTGCAGGAAGGTCAGAGCGATGTCGGCCAAGCGGTCGGCGAGGGCGTGCCAGGTCTCCTCGTCGCCGTACATCAGAGCTTTGGTGCGTGCGTGCTCTCGGCTCGGTCCGCCCTCGACGAGGTACGACGCCAACGTGAACGGCGCCCCCGCGAAGCCGATGAGCGGCGTGTCCCCGAGCTCACCGACCAGAGCCTGGACGGCGTCGGCGACTGGCTGCACCGCCGCAGGATCGAGCGGCGGGATGCGCGCGAGATCAGCCGCGTCGCGCACCGGCTGCGCGACCACGGGACCGACACCCGGCTTGATGTCGAGGTCGACCCCGGCAGCCTTCACCGGCAGGACGATGTCGCTGAACAAGATCGCTGCGTCCACGCCGTAGCGGCGCACGGGCTGCATCGTCACCTCGGTGACGATGTCCGGGCGTAGGCACGACTCGAGCATGCCGAGGCCTTCCCGCACCTTGCGGTACTCCGGCAGTGATCGGCCGGCCTGCCGCATGAACCACACCGGCGTGTGCGGGACAGGCTGACGACGGCAGGCGCGCAGGAATGCACTGTCGTCGGGAGCCATGCCTCCGATCGTCGCAGACGGCGTGGCAGCGGGATTTTGTCGGTGGCCCGTGCGACCGTCGATCGCATGACGACGATGCAGTGCCCGGTGTGTCAGGACGAGCGGGTCGTCGAGCAGCCTCCGTGCGCCGACGAGCACGCCGACTGCCCCGAGTGGCTGTGCACCGACTGCGGCGCCGCGCTGTTGATCGGCGTGATGCAGCCCGTGCGATCGGAGCGTCGCTCAGCCGGCTCCGCCGCCTGACGCGATCAGCGCCACGCCGGCCAGTGCGGCGACGACGCCCGACGCCTGCACGGGCGTCAGCCGCTCGGCGTGCACGAAGCGGGCCAGCACGACGGTGACCGCGGGATAGAGCGACGACAGCACCGCCACCACGGACAGCAGCCCGTGGGTGGAGGCGACCGCCATCGCCGCGTTGGCGCCGACATCGCCGGCTCCGATCATCGCGAGCAGCGGCAGGTCGCGCGGTCGTGCCGAGATCGCCGCGCGACCGGTCACGGCGAGAAGACCGAGCAGGAGGACGCTCGTCGCACGCATCGTGAGCAGGGTCATCACCGTGCTCGACCGGGCGCCGTGCGCCACACAGACCAGCACCGAACCGAACCCGGCGGCGGCGACTGCCGCCAGCACCAGCGGGCGTCGCGATGCCCGCTCCCCCGACTCGTCCCGTTGCGGGCCCGCAGCCAGGAAGACCCCGGCGAAGGCGAGCAGCACGCCGATGCCCTGCAGGGCGCCGGGCCGGTCGCCCTCGCCGACGCCGACCGCGACGGGCACGATCACGCCGACCGCAGCGATCGGGGCGACCACGCCCATCGTTCCCTCCGCGAGGGCGGCGTAGAAGCAGCTCAACGCGACGACACCGATGACCGCCCCCGCGAGAGCCCAGCCGATGTAGCCGGTGCCGGCACCGAACGCCGACGTCGCCAGCGCGACGACGAGCAGTCCGACCAGGGCAAACGCCTGCGACACGGCGACGACCGCCGTCGCCGTCAGCCGGCGAGCCGCGGTGCCGCCGAGGAAGTCGGCGGTCCCCCAGAGCAGGCTCGCCAGCAGGGCCAGGGCGGTTGCCATGACTCGGCAGGCTCTCATCAGCCGGCCCGCAATCTCGATCAACACGCGTGTCGCGCGCCGGGCCGTCGCCGCGCCGCTTAGGCTGACCCCGTGTCGGTGCAGCTGTCCGCGCCGGCCGACCTCCCCGCGGTCTTCCGCCGCGCGGTGGCCGGCCTAGCAGCCGTGGAGCTGCGCCCGGAGGTCGTCCTCTCCGAGCTGCCGCCACCGCAGCGGCTGGCGCCGTTCGCCGTCGCGCTCAACGCGTCCGTGCCACGCGGCGACGACGACCTGGCCGATGGCCGGCTGATCGTGCTGCACGACCCGGCCGGACAGGACGTCTGGGAAGGCACGACCCGCTGCGTCGCCTACGTGCAGGCCGACGTCGACGTCGAGATCGCGAGCGACCCGATGCTCCCGAGTGTCGGGTGGAGCTGGCTGCTCGACTCGCTCGAGGCGGCCGGCGCCCAGCACTGCGCTGCCGGTGGCACCGTGACCCGTACGACGTCCGAGCGCTTCGGGGCGCTCACGTCACATCCCACTGGCGCCGAGGTCGAGATCCGCGCCTCCTGGTCGCCTGTGGGCGACGACCTCGCGCCGCATCTCGTGGCGTTCACGGAGCTGTTGTGCGCCGCCGCGGGCTTGCCGCCGACTCCGCCCGGCGTCGTCCCGATGCCCGCGACCCGGCGGCGCCGCAGCACCACGACCACGCGCCGCTGACGGCGGGCGCAACGACGGCGCCTCAGGCGACGGAGTCGGTCGGTGCCGGGACGGCGTGCGGCCCGCGCTGCATCGGCAGCAGCCCGCCCGCACCCGCGGCACCACGCGGCAAACGCAAGGTCAGCGTCGTGCCGTTCGACGGCCACGAGGTGACCTCGAGCGAGCCGCCCACGAGCCGGGCGCGCTCCCGCAGCAGACCAAGGCCGACGTGGCGGCCGCGCTCGGATCGCACCTCGTCCGGATCGAAGCCCGGACCTTCGTCGCTGACGGTTGCGACGACCCACTCCTCGTCGACGCGCAGCTCCGCACGGGCGTCGTCGACGTCCGCATGCTTGACGACATTGAGCAGCGCTTCCTGGAAGAAGCGGTAGACGGTGACCGCTGTCACGAGCGGCAACGGGTAGGCCTGCGTGGGCCAGTCGACGTCGACCACGAGGCCGTAGCGGTTCGCGAGGTCATCGCGCAGCGACTCGACGGCGCGGGCGAGGTCGCCGTCACGCAACGCCGGCGGTCGCGTGCGCGCCATGACCGCACGCACCTGGTCTTCCGCCTCCGCGACGAGCTCCGCGGCCTGCGGCACATCACCGTCGACATCCGAGAGCATGCTGCGCGCCGTCATCAACGACTGCGCCACCGTGTCGTGCAGCTCAGCCGCCAGCTGGCCGCGCGCACCTTCCTCAGCGGCGACGAGCCCCGACAACAGCTCGAACATGCCGGCGCTGGCGGTCTCCGCGGTACGCCGGTGGCGCTCCGCGACCTCGTCGGACATCCGTACCCGCAGCTGCAGCGCATCGAGAGTCCGCGTCAGCTCGGCGAGCTCGCTGCCCGCCCAGCCCGGCACGCGCAGGCTGGCCGACCCGACAGGTGCAGACGGCTCGTGCAGCCGGTGCACGGCATCCGCGCGCAGCAGACGCAGCAGGCGCGCGTAGCGCGAGGCAACCCCGGCGGCCGCCATGGCGAGCAGCAGGGCCATCGGTGTGCCGGCGATGAGCAGCTGCCAGAACGGCGCGCCCATCCGACCGTTCGTGTCGAGGACGACCGCAGCCACGGCCAACGTGCACAGGCACAGCGCGAGCGTCGCCACGCCGACGACGAACGTCAGCGGCGCCACGCGCTCGCGGGACCGGGCCATGTCAGCTCAGCACGCCCGTGGTCGTCCAGTCGGTGACCGCGCGGACGAGCGGCGCGTCGTCGAGCGCCGGGGAGTCGCCGGCCACGCCGGTCAGGTCCGGTTCGGCGGCGAGAGCGATCGCGCCGAGCAGCGACGCAACCGCCCGCTCGACGGCGTACAGCTCGTCCACGATCTCGCCGACCGCCGCGGGGCCGGTCGCCGTGGCGAGACGGGCGAGACGGTTGGCGGACTCGCGCAGCACGACGAGGGCAGGCGCGGTGTGTGCACCGATGTCGCCGAGAGCGCGAGCTGCGTCCTCTGCTGCCTCGGCCTGTGCACGGGCTTCGTCGCGCGACTTCGCGAGCTCGGCGATCGACAGCCAGGACTCGGCCTGCTGGCGCAGCACCTCGGCGAGCATCGCCTCGCGTCGGCCGAAGCTCGCAGCGCCGGCGGCGCGACGGGCGACCAGCACCGCGAGCGGCGCGTCGCCGCCGCCGAGCACGGCGGAGCAGAAGGGCCGGCCGTCGTCGACGCCGGTGCAGACAGAGCCGTTGCCCAGAGCGCGGATGACCCAGCCGGAGTCGAGGACCGCCGGGTCCATGCGGTGACGGTTCACGCCGTTCTCGTCACCGACGTAGTGGGCTGCGCCGTCCGCGGTCATCAGGACCATCTCGACGTCGGCACCGCCGAACAGCCGGGCAGCCGCGGTGAGCACGACCTGCGCGGAAACGTCGACCGAACGGCCGCTGGCGCGCTCCTGCAGTCGAGCGAGCTCCGCGAACAGCCGAGCCTCGGCCGCGCGCGCGGTCTGCTCGTCGTACGACAGCCACAGGAGCAGCAACGGCACGACGAGGCCCAGCAGCCCGACGGGAGCGGCCTCGGCGAGCCACGCGGCGAGGATGCCGATGCTCGACGTGCCGGCAGAGTGCACGGCGGCAAGCGGCGCGCTGGCCCACAGGAGTGACCACAGCTTCTGGCCGCCCATGATGGACATGGCCCAGGCGACCAGCAGGTTGTTGACCAGCCAGAAGACGCCCATGCCGCCGACGGCACCGAGTACGTCGCCACCGAGCACGTGCGCGAAGGCCGTGCCGAGCGCCGCGCCGGCAGCGAACTGACCGACGTTGAACTCGACCTTCAAGCGCTCTTGGCGGCGGATGAGCTGCGCGACGAGAACGCCGAAGACGACGGCCGCAACCGACCAGGCGCCGGGTCGATAGACGAACGCTGCGGCGATCGCGCCCTCGGTCAGGCTGAACGTCCACCGCTGCCGGCCGAAGGTCAGGTGGACGACCGCGAGCTCTGCAATCAAGACAGCAGTCGCGAGAGCGAGCGGCGCCCACCAGGCGACGTCACCCCAGCCGGTGGTCACCGCAGAGGCGACACCGACGACGAAGGCAACAGCGGAGAGAAGCCGGACGCGGCTCGGCTGGGTCATCGGTTGCCCCAGCCGTACGTCGACCAGCTCGATGCGCTCCACGAAGATGCGGACCAGCTGGAGGCCGACCAGCTGGAGGCCGACCACGACGAGGCGCTCCAGGACGACGCGGACCAGCTGGACGCGGACCACGACGAGGCGGACCACGAGGAGGCGCTCCAGCTGGAAGCGCTCCAGGACGACGCCGACCATGAAGAGGCCAGCCAGTCCGCCCAGTTCCCGCCCTGCCACGCGTTGTCATTCCACGCCGTCGCGTTGAAGTGCGACTCACCCGCGTCGCTCTCCGGCGCCTTTGCGCCAGCGGCACCGACCATCCGCACGAGCCCCTTGCCGGAGCCGCTCTTGTGCATGGCCTGCGCAGCATCGCGCACCGCGGCCTTCGCCTGCTTCGGCGTCGCGTCGAGGTTGGTGCTGTAGTACGCGGCGGCCACGCCGGACGCGACCGCGGTGGCCTCACTGGTGCCCGAGCCCTTGAACAGCCCGCCGCTCGTCCGGCCCTCGGGGTGGTTCTTGTAGATGTAGGTGCCGCTCGGCATGACGCCGAGCATGTGCACACCGGGTGCGACGACGTCGGGCTTGACCACGCCGTCGACGGTGCCGCGCCCGGAGAAGGAGGCGACGGTCGGCCGGGTGCCGGTGACGTCGGCCGCGCCGATCGTCAGCGCCTGCGGATCCATGCCCGGGTCGCCGAGCTCCTTCGCGTTGTTGCCCGCTGCGACAACGGCGAGGACACCGGCAGCGCGAACGTGTTCGACAGCCGCGGTCAGCGGGTCCGCGCCGTACGCCGGCGCGGTCGGGCGCGCGACGGACAGCGCGAGGTTGACGACCTGGATCGCGCGAGCGTGCGCGGCGACCCAGTCCATGCCGGCCAGGACCTCTGAGAGCGTTGTGCGGCCGCGATCGTCGGCGACCTTCACCACGACGATGCGCGCAGCGGGTGCGATGCCGATGACCGGACCGCCGGGCTTCTCGGCACCGCCGGCGATCAGCGTCGCGAGGAACGTGCCGTGGCCGTAGCCATCGGTGAACTTGCCGCTGGTGCGCGCGTCGCCACCCTTGGCGAGCCGGGAGACGTCGACGCCGTCGGTGATGCGGCCCGAGGCGCGGTTGAGAGCAGGAGTGTCGGTGAGACCGGTGTCGAGAAGCGCCACGTTGACGTGGTAGCCGACACCCTTCTTACCGGCGTTGCCGCCGACGGCGACCGGAGCGAGGATGCCGCCCGTGTTGCTGTAGGTCGCGGTGTCGACCCGGCCGGCACGATCGGGAGAGACGCCGGCGACACGGACGTCGCGGGCGAGGGCAGCGAGCGCCGACATCGGCGCACGGACGAGCTCCGAGCCGACATGAGAGAAGGTCTGCACGACGCGGCCGCCGGGAACCTGCAACGGCAGGTGCACGCCCGGGCGGACGAGGACGACCGCCCGAACCAGACCGGATCCCACCGACGACGTGGACGTCCCGCCGGTCGAGCCGCTCGCGTGCATCGGCATCGCGAAGGCAGCTGCCCCCAGGACAGCGGCGACGGCAACCGCCCGCCGGGCGCTTCCGCGCGCTGCGGGGGTAGTCAGATGAGCTCGCACCGCTGACTCCTCCCATCACGACAGACGCATGGCCGTGATCTGACATCTCGTCGGCAACGCGGAGCCGGGACTTGCGTCCTTCCGCGCGTTTCCCCCAGATGGAGCAACGCTGCGTGACCGGACGAACCCGACACAATCCGCCGCCGCTGCGGCGCCTGGGCTAGTCCGTCAGCGATTCGGACTACAGCCAGTGATCCAACCGACCGAAGAGTTCCAGGACGCCACGAAGGTGTCATCGGCGAAACGCCGCCGGATGGAGGACATCCGGAAGCACGAAACATGGAGGCACGTGGTGACAGCGATGGTGGAGCGCGCGGTTCCCACGCCGGGCCCCGGCCCCGGTTTCACCGCGATGGTGGTCGACGACCACCCGCTCGTGCGCGAGTCGATGGTTGCCCGCCTGATGGCAATGGGCGCCCGTGACGTCGTCGAAGCGGCGACCGTCTCCGAGGCGCGCGCCCGTGCGCACGCCGGCGGCGCCCGTGACCTCTGCGTTCTCGACGTCGGCCTGCCGGACGGCTCCGGTCTCGACCTGCTCGCCGACCTGCGTGCCGCAGGCTGGCCACGCCTGGTCGTCCTCTCCGCCGCCGACGACCCCTACTCCGTGCGCGCCGCCTTCGTCGCCGGCGCCCAGGGCTACCTTCTGAAGTCCGCTTCGCCGCTGGTCGTCGCCGACGGCGTACGCCGCGTTCTCGACGGCGGCGTCTACGCCGACCCGTCCGTCGCCTCTCTCCTCGCCGCCGGCCTGCGCGGTGGACCGCAGCAGGACGGGATCGCCGAGCTCTCGGGCCGCGAGGTCGAGGTGCTCAAGCTGGTCGCCGACGGCCGCTCCAACAAGGAGATCGGTGAGACGCTCGGCCTGTCGGCGCTGACCGTGAAGAGCCACCTGGCCCGGATCGCCCGCAAGCTCGGCACCGGTGACCGCGCGGAGATGGTCGCCATGGCCATGCGCGCCGGAGTCATCCGCTAATCGTCTGGGGCCGTGCCGCGGCACTCTGCGGCTCGGCCGATTCTCTCGCTTCGCTCGCACCATCGGCCTAAGGCCGCTGCCGTGCCGCCGCACGGCCCTAGCCTCGAACCCGTGACAACAGCGCGGCTGGCGGATGAGCGAGCGCGAATCGCCGCGCAGATCGCGGCGCTGAAGGCGGAGCGCGACGAGATCGCGAAGGCTCGTGAGGGCGCGAACGTCGACGACGAGCATGACCCGGAGGGGGCGACGATCGCGTTCGAACACGCCCGGCTCGGCGCACTGCTCGAGCAGGCGCAGGACCACCTGATGGCCCTGGGGCGTGCCGAGCAACGGCTGCGGGACGGCGTACTGGACGAGTGCGAGAGGTGCGGCTCCGCCATCTCGTCGGCCCGGCGGGAGGCGCGCCCGGCCGCGACGACGTGCATCCGGTGCGCGTCCGGTGGCCGTCGCTGAGCGTGAGCGTTCGCGTTGCGGAACCGGCGCGTTGACGTCGGCAGCCGTAGGGTGACGCTCGTGACGGCGGCGGACGAACCCGGCGGGTCAACCGCTGTCCCGCTGCTCGAGCCGCGCGGCGGCATCCCCGACGTCGTGGAGACGCCAGGAGCACTGGCCGAGACCGTCAAGCGGTTCGCCGCGGGTGAGGGGCCCGTCGCGGTCGACGCCGAGCGCGCGTCCGGCTACCGCTACAGCCAGCGTGCCTACCTCGTACAGCTTCGCCGTCAGGGCGCCGGAACGGCTCTGGTCGATCCGATCGCGTGCCCTGACCTGTCCGCGCTGTCGGACGCGCTCGCCGGCGCCGAGTGGGTCCTGCACGCCGCCAACCAGGACCTGCCGTCGCTCGCGGGCGTCGGGATGACACCGAAGAGCCTGTTCGACACCGAGCTCGCCGCGCGGATCGCCGGCTACGAGCGTGTCGGCCTGGCGACCATGTCGGAGATCGTGCTCGGTCACCAGCTGGCCAAGGAGCATTCTGCCGTCGACTGGTCGCGACGTCCGCTGCCGCGACCCTGGCTCGCCTATGCCGCGCTGGATGTGGAGATCCTCGTCGACCTGCGCGACGCCCTCGAGCGCGAGCTCGACAGCCAGGGCAAGCTCGACTGGGCGCGCCAGGAGTTCGAAGCGATCCTCAACGCTCCCCCGACCCCGCCCCGCACCGACCCGTGGCGGCGTACGAGCGGAATCCACCGTGTACGCGGCCGGCGTCAGCTCGCGGTCGTACGCGCGCTCTGGCACGCCCGGGACGACCTCGCGCGTGAGCGCGACGTGGCACCCGGGCGACTGCTCCCGGACAGCGCCATCGTGGCGGCCGCAAGCGTCGGCCCCACATCAGCGGAAGCGCTCGGTCGGCTGCCCGGTTGGGGTGGCAAGGCGACCCGCAAGCTCGTCCCCGAGATGTTCCCGCTGGTGGCGGCGGCGCTCGCCCTTCCGGACAGCGAGCTGCCCCGGCCCGCCGCCCCGGGCGACGGTCCACCCCCGGCCAACCGGTGGCCCGACCGCGACCCGGTGGCCGCCGAACGGTTGACCCGGGTCCGGGCGGCGCTCAATGCTCTCGCGGCCGAACACGGGCTGCCGGTGGAGAATCTGCTGACGCCGGACCTGGTACGGCGACTCGCGTGGAGTCCGCCGGACGGGGACCGCGAGGCGGTCGTCGCGGCGTTGACCGCCGCCGGTGCCCGTCGGTGGCAGGTGGAGCTGACCGCGGACGCGCTCGCGGAGGCGCTACCGGACCCGGCTGACGCCTCCGGATCCTGACGGCGCTGACTGCCGATGCCGGAGCCTGAGCTCATCCGCGGCGACCGCGTCACGCTGGTCCCGGTGCCGCCTGGCGCCGACCTCGAGCGCCTCGATGCGCTGACGGGCGGCCGCGCGGTCGGGCGCGGCTGGCCCCATGCCGACACCGCGGCCGGCCTCTCGTTCATGGCGTCCGGCGGCTGGGCCTGGCTCATCGTCGACGGTGACGGGATCGTCGTCGGCGAGTGCGGCACGAAGACGCCGCCGGCGGACGGCGGGGTCGAGATCGGCTACGGCCTCGCCGGGCCGAGCCGCGGACGCGGCCTGGGCACTCGCGCCGTCCGTGCGCTCACCGAGTGGCTCATCGCCCGTCCGTCCATCGAGCGGGTCGTGGCCTTCGTCGCCAAGGACAACGTCCCCAGTCGTCGCTTGCTGGAGCAGCTCGGGTTCACGGTGAGCCGCGTGGAGGACGGGGAACTGGTCTACGTACGCAACCGGCCTGGCGGGTAGGCTCGAACAGCAGGTAAGGTCACCCTTAGCAAGCCTGCCGAGAACTGATCCCGTGGCCGCTAGGCCGTTGACGGAGGCCCCCCACCCGTGAGCACTGCCGCGATCCTCGGACTCGGCGCCATCGCCGGCGCCACGATCTTCATCGGCTTGCCGGCCGGCCGGATGCGCGGTGTCAGCCCGGCCGCACGCACCCTGCTCAACGCGCTCGCCATCGGCATCCTCGTGTTCCTGCTCTGGGACGTGCTGAGCGGCGCCGTCGACCCGATCGACTCGCGACTCACCGCCCTCACCGCGGACCATCCACACGGCTCGTGGGCGAGCTTCACCGGCTATGCCGCGTTGCTGGCAGGCGGCCTGGGCCTGGGGCTGCTCTCGCTCGTCTACTACGACCGGTTCCTGCCCCGCCGGCGGTCCGTCGGCGCTGCGAGCGTCGGCCCTGGCGCCGCAGCTGTCCAGGAGTTCAGCCCGCCGAGGCACTCCCCTGCGCGCCGCCTCGCGTTCCTCATCGCGACGGGCATCGGACTGCACAACTTCGCCGAGGGGCTGGCCATCGGTCAGTCTGCTGCGTCGGGCGAGATCTCCCTCGCGGTTCTGCTCGTCATCGGCTTCGGTCTGCACAACGCGACGGAGGGCTTCGGCATCGTCGGCCCCCTCGCCGGCGAGCCCGAACGGCCGAGCTGGGCGCTTCTCGGCGTACTCGGCCTCATCGGCGGCGGTCCGACGTTCGTCGGCACCGTGGTCGGGCAGGCGTTCACCTCGGAGCCCGTGTCGGTGCTGTTCCTCGCGCTGGCCGCCGGATCCATCCTGTATGTCGTCATCCAGCTGGTCGGCGTAGCGCTCCGCAGCGGCCACAAGGAAATGCTCTATTGGGGCGTCTTTCTCGGGCTGATCGCGGGCTTCGCGACCGACTTCGTCATCACGGCCGCCGGCGTCTGATTCCGGCGGGCTATTTCACCCGTTTGCCGCATCAAGTCCGGGCGCCGCGCGGGTACGGTTCTCGCATGGCTCGCTGGCCCGAGGCAACGGAACTGCGACGGTGCGCACTCGCCGTCGCGGTGCTCCACGACCTCGACGTGCTGCCGGCGATCGACGGGATCGTGCTCCCGGGCACGCCGCTCATCGAGGTCTCGTGGACGGAATGCCGGCGCGCTCTCGGTGGGGTCGACCCGGAGAGTGACGACGGTCGCTATCGGCTCGCCCGCTGGCTGCTGCTCCGCCGCTGGCTCGCCGACCGCCCGCTGCAGGACCTGCAGGAGCGGGCCCGCCCGTACGGCGCTCCCGTGGAGTCACCGCTGCACGCGGGTCTCGACTGGGTACGGCGCCGGGTCCACGGTGACGCTCTCGACCTCGGTCTCGGTTTCGCCGGGCTCGACCCCAAAGACCCTGACCGCGTGATCCCTGTGCCGCACAAGCTGCTCGAAGCCTCGGGGATCAACACCGACGACTGGTGGCCGACCGCCGTCGTCTACCTCGAGCAGATGGGCCGGATGGCCGCGGAGCGCATCGAGCGCCGTCCGGAGGCGCCGCTTCGCCCGATGGGCGACTGCGACGTGGTCACGCTGCTCGGATCGATGACGTTGCGCGCCGCCATGGTCGAGGGTGTCGCCGACGGGATGCGCACGGTCGCCGTCCCGATGCGAAGCCGGGGCTGGCTCGACCTCACTCGCGTCGACCCGGCGTTCTCGGCCGCGGCCGCTCGGCTGACCTCGCCGGACGAGCGCGGCTTCACCCGACCTCTGCTCGTGACGCGCGAGGAGGTCGCGCTCGCTCCCGAAGGCGGCGACGTCGTACGGCCGGCCATCGAGGACCGGATCGCACCGGTCATCGACCTCCGCGACGTCCTCTACCACCGCATGTAGCGCGGAGGCTCAGCGGTCGCGGAGTCTGAGCCAGCGGTAGCCGTAGCCGGAGAGCTCGATACCGGACAGCCGTTTGGTCACGGCGGCGTATTGGGTGTTGGCGAAGACCTCGACCGGTGCGCGGGCCAGGCGGCCGCTCGTGCTCAGATCGAGGGTGACGGCAGCCGGACCCAGATTGTGCAGCAGGAGGATCGCGCCTTCCGGCGCGTCGAAGCGATGCGCCAGGACCGAGGCAGGCAACGGTACGTCGACCACGGTGCACGTGCCGACGCCGATCTCCGGACACATGCGCAGCGTCGCCAGCAGCTGCTGGAACCACCGCAGCAGCGATCCCCCATCCGTCATCTGCGACTCGACATTCGTTCGGCGGGCGCCGTACTTGCCGGCGACCTGCGCCGGCCGGACGAACGTCTTCGGGTCTGCGGCGGAGAACCCGACGCCGGCAGTGCCGTCCCACTGCATCGGCGTGCGGATGGCGTCGCGACCCTTCAGCGCGAGGTCCTCCCCCATGCCGATTTCTTCGCCGTACCGCAGCACCGGTGTGCCGGGCATCGCGAACTGCAGTGAGTACGCCAGCTCCATCCGCTGCCGGTCGCCCTTGAGCATCGGAGCGAGACGACGCCGCACGCCGCGGTCGTAGAGCTGCATGTCGGGCTTCGGCGCGAAAGCGCGGAAGACCTCGGTCTGCTGATCCTTCGTCAGCCTGCTCAGATCGAGCTCGTCATGGTTGCGCAGGAAGGTCGCCCACTGCGCCATCGCCGGCAGGGCCGGCTGACCACGCAACGCCTCAGTGACCGGCTCGGCCTGCTGCCGCGCGAGCGCAAGCCACAGCCGCGCGTTCAGCAGGAAGGCGAACAGCATGTGGGCACGGTCATTGGGACCGCCCGGCGTGCTCGCGACGTAGTCGCCGAGCTTGTCGGGGTCGACGTTGGCCTCGCACAGCAGAACGGCATCGCCCTTGCGCCAGCTCACGTCCTGCCGCCAGTCGTCGAGGATCCCGAAGTCCTGCGGCGGGTCGTCGTCGTCAGGTGTGACCATGTCGAGGACGAACGGCGCCGCATCGATACGGAAACCCGAGGCGCCGAGCTGGAGCCAGAAACCCATCACCTTCTTGATCTCTTCGCGGACCGCACGGTTCGCCCAGTTGAGGTCCGGCTGGAAGTCGTAGAAGCGATGGAAGTACCACGCGCGGGCGGTGTCGTCGTAGGTCCAGGTCTCACTCTGCTCGCCGGGGAAGACGATCCCCTGCTTGCGATCAGCCGGCTCCTTGTCGCTCCAGACGTACCAATCGCGGTACGGCGACCGGGGATCGCTTCGCGCCGACTGGAACCACGGGTGCTGGTCGGAGGTGTGGTTGACGACGAGGTCGAGGATCAGCCGGATGCCGCGCTCTCGCGCTTCGGCTGCCAGATCGGCGAAGTCGCCGAG
Organism: Mycobacteriales bacterium; assembly: GCA_035695045.1. Classification (GTDB taxonomy): domain Bacteria; phylum Actinomycetota; class Actinomycetes; order JAFAQI01; family JAFAQI01; genus DASSKP01. The sequence goes on from DASSEX010000017.1 coordinate 101,972, forward strand.
ACTGCCGAGCCGTGAGTCGACGGCGTAGTAGTCGGCGACGTCGTACCCGTCGTCGCGGTTGGGCGTCGGGTGGATCGGGTTGAGCCAGAGGCACGTGACGCCCAGCCAGGCGAGGTAGTCGAGGCGAGAGATCAGCCCGCGCAGGTCCCCGTGACCGTCACCGTCGGAGTCGTGGAACGTGTCGACCTCGACGCAGTAGATGACCGCTTCCTTGTACCAGCGCTCCGACACCGCGCGCCGTCAGCTGCGAGCGGACAGGTCGATCGGCTGGTGCCTGGCGATCGACTCGACGATCGATCGCGCGATCTGCTGCGCGGTGAGCCCGACCCGGTTGAGCACCTCTGCGCGGCGACCCTGCGCGAGGAACTCCTGCGGCAGCCCGAAGGAGCGGACCGTCGTGCGCACGCCTGTCTGTCGGAGGTCGCGGCTGATCGCGTCTCCGACCCCACCGGCGACACCGTTGTCCTCGATCGTGACGACCAGCTCGTGCGCAGCCGCTAGTGCTCGCAAGCCCGGATCGACCGGAAGGACCCAACGCGGGTCGACGACCGTCACACCGACGCCCTGCGCCGCGACCCGTTCGGCGACTTCGAGCGCTTGCCGCGCGAAAGCGCCGACCCCGACGATGAGAACGTCGGCGTCCGTGTCCTTGCGGAGGACGTCGAGGGCGCCGATGCGGTCGACGGGAGCGATGTCACTGTCGTCGACAGCGGCCTTCGGGAACCGGATCGCGGTCGGGCCGCGATCGTCGGCCACCGCCTCGCGAAGGAGCTCGCGCAGCCGGGTCGCGTCGCGCGGAGCGGCGACGCGCATCCCGGGCACGACGCCGAGGATCGACAGGTCCCACATGCCGTTGTGAGAGGGACCGTCGTCGCCGGTCACGCCGGCCCGGTCGAGCACGAAGGTCACCGGCAACTGGTGCAGCGCGACATCCATCAGCACCTGGTCGAACGCGCGGTTGAGGAAGGTCGCATAGACGCACACCACCGGGTGCATGCCGCCCGTGGCAAGCCCCGCGGCACTGGTCACCGCGTGCTGCTCGGCGATGCCGACGTCGAAGACGCGGTTGGGGAAGGCCGTCGCGAAGGCGTGCAGACCGACGGGGCGAAGCATCGCCGCGGTGATCGCGACCACGTCCTGGCGCTCGTGGCCGATCGCCACCATCTCCTCGGCGAACACCTGCGTCCACGTCGGTGGCGCCACGCCGAGGGGACGACCGGTCACGGGGTCGATGACGGAGACGCCGTGGAAGTTGTCGGCCTCGTCGGCTTCGGCCGGCGGATAGCCGCGGCCCTTTTCCGTCATGCAGTGCACGATGACCGGTGCGCCGAACCCACGTGCGCGCCGCAATGCGTCCTCGACCGCCGCGATGTCGTGCCCGTCGATCGGTCCGACGTACTTCATCCCGAGGTCCTCGAACATGGCCTGCGGCTGCAACAGGTCCTTGAGGCCCTTCTTCATGCCGTGCAGCGCTTCGTAGATCGGCGCACCGATGACGGGCGTACGGGTCAGCGACGATTTGACCAGCTCGAGCGTCTGCTCGTACGACGGCGACAACCGCAGCGCGTTGAGATGCTGCGCGAGTCCGCCGACGGTCGGCGCGTAGGAGCGGCCGTTGTCGTTGACGACGATGACGACCGGCCGGTCCGGCGCGGCGGCGATGTTGTTGAGCGCCTCCCAGCACATGCCGCCGGTGAGCGCACCGTCACCGACGATCGCGACGACGGCGCGCTCCTGCTGGCCACTCAACTGGAACGCCTTCGCCAGACCGTCGGCGTAGGACAGCGCGGTCGACGCATGAGAGTTCTCAATGATGTCGTGCTCGGACTCGGTCCGCGAGGGATAGCCACTGAGTCCGTCGGCCTGACGCAGGTCGCCGAACTGGTCACTGCGGCCGGTCAGCATCTTGTGCACGTAGGCCTGGTGGCCGGTGTCCCACAGCAGGACGTCGCGCGGCGAGTCGAAGACCCGGTGCAAGGCGATGGTCAGCTCGACGACGCCCAGGTTCGGCCCGAGATGTCCGCCGGTGCGGGCCACCGACGTCACGAGGTGGTCGCGGATGTCCTGGGCGAGCGCCTGCAGCCTCGAGCGGTCGAGACGCTTGACGTCAGCCGGACCGGAGATCGTGGGGAGGAGGTCGGGCACCCCTCGAGTCTACTTTCGGCCGTTTCAGCGCTCAGAGCCGCGGAACCCAGCGCTCCCCGCGCAAGGCCCGCTCGACCAGGTCGACCGCGTGCCTGGCCGTGGCCGCCCGGTGCCGCTCACGCTCGTACGTCGCCACTGCATCGTCGACCACCTCGGGGGCGACCCGCTCCCGCAGCTCGGTCCGCACGACCCGCAGCCCCCGGTCGGCCGCCTCAACGGCCGCATCGCAGGAGGTCGCGGCGAAACGCGCCAGCACCAGCGGCTGGCGGCGCAGGACGTCGTACCCGCGGTAGTCCGCCGGGCACTGGTCGAACAACCACGCCACCGCGCTGCGCTCCCACTCCGGCGACCAGGGCGGCCGCACCTCTGCCGGCCAGCCCGGCGGCAGAGCAGGCGGCGGGCTCACGGGCGGGCCACCCGCACGGTGCTGTTCATGCGCGCGCCAGGCGCGCGACGCACTCGACGTGCGCGGTCATCGGGAACAGGTCGAGCGCGCGCAGGTCCGTGAGCTCGTAGCCGTCTGCTGCAGCGGTGGCGACGTCGCGCGCCAGCGCCGCCGGATCGCAGGCCACATAGGCGATCACGCGAGGTGCGCACCGGGCGATCGCCTGCATGACGGCTTTGCCCGCGCCCTTGCGTGGCGGGTCCAGGACCACGACGTCGACGGGCTGCTCGTTGCTGCGCAGCCATGGCTCGACCCGGGCGGCGACGAAGTGCACCTCCGGGAGGGCGGACGCGCCGGCCGCGGCCGCCTGCCGATCGGACTCGACCGCGGTCACCGTGGCCGACCCGGCACGGCGGCCGAGCACGTCGGCGAAGATCCCGACCCCCGCATAGAGGTCGAGGCACCGCTCGCCGGGACACGCGTCGGTGAACTCCTCGACGATCGCGCGGAGCGTGCCGACGGCCCCGGGATGCACCTGCCAGAACCCTCCCGGCGGCAGCTGCCAGCTGCGGCCGTCGACGGTCTCCTCCAACAGCTGGTCGTCTTCCGTGCGCCCGTTGGACGGCGTGACGAGGCGTTGGCCGCTCGACGACACCGCGACCTCGACCTCCTCGCATCCCGGCCAGCGGGTCTCGACGACGGCGCGCGCCTCGATGTCGGGGTGCGCGATCAGGCAGTCGCCGATCGGTTCGATCGAATGAGAACGATGGCGTCGCAGGCCCGCGCGCCCGTCATCGTCCACGGCGAAGCGAACCCGGGTGCGCCAGCCGAGTCCGTTTACGTCCCCGGGCACGGCTTCGACGACGACGTCACGGGCGATGCCCGCCAGGCGCTGCAGCTGCTCACGGACGACCTCTGCCTTCAGTCGTCGTTGTTCGTCGAGCGCGACGTGCTGCCAGTCGCAGCCCCCGCACCGACCGGGGCCGGCCCACGGGCAGGGCGGTTGGACGCGCGCCGGCGCGGCTTCGACGATCTCGACCGCGTCCGCTCGCAGGTAGGAGCGACGCTCTTCCGTGATCTCGACCCGCACGCGCTCCCCCGGCAACGTGTGCCGGACGAACACGACTCGGCCGTCCGGGGCATGCGCGACACACACGCCCCCGTGTGCCACGCGCTCGACGTCGAGCAGCACTAGGAGCCGGTCAGCTTGTCCGGTCGACCGCGACGCACATCGCCCGCCGTCGGGCCCTCGTCATCGCCGGCGCGACGGCCGGACGACGCAAGCTGGTAGGGCACGCTCACGACCATGATGCCGGGCGTGAAGAGCAGCCGGCCCTTGAGTCGCAGGGCGCTCTGGTTGTGCAACAGCTGCTCCCACCAGTGACCCACGACGTACTCGGGGATGAAGACGGTCACCAGATCGCGTGGGCTCTGCCGCCGGATGCTGCGCACGTAGTCGAGGATCGGCTTCGTCACTTCGCGGTACGGCGACTCGAGGATCTTCAGCGGCACGGGGATGCTGCGTGAGTCCCACTCGTTCTGCAACGTCGTGGTGTCCGACGGATCCACGTCGACGGTGACGGCCTCGAGGGTCGACGGCCGGGTCGCGCGTGCGTAGGCGACGGCCCGCAGCGTCGCCTTGTGCACCTTCGACACGAGAACGACGGCATGGACCCGCGACGGCAGCGTCTGCGCCTCGTCGGTCGGAGCCAGCTCGATCCGCACCTTGTCGTAGTGGCGGCGGATCCCCCGCATGAGCAGGAACAGCACGGCCATCGCGACGACGGCGATCCACGCGCCCTCGGTGAACTTCGAGATCAGGATGATGACCAGGACCAGCGACGTGACCACCGCGCCGATCGAGTTGATGATGCGTGAGCGCTTCATCTGCCGTCGCCGCGCTGGATCGGTCTCGCCGGGCAGGTGGCGGTTCCAGTGCCGGATCATGCCGGTCTGACTGTTCACGAACGAGACGAAGACGCCGACGATGTAGAGCTGGATCAGGCGCGTCGGCGATGCCGAGAAGGCGAAGATCAGCAGCATCGCGAAGCCGGCCAGCAGCAGAATGCCGTTGCTGAAGGCGAGCCGGTCGCCGCGGGTGTGCAGCTGGCGGGGCAGGAATCCGTCGCGGGCGAGAATCGATGCGAGCACGGGGAACCCGTTGAACGCCGTGTTGGCGGCGAGCACCAGGATCAGCGCTGTGACCGCCTGCAGGTAGTAAAAGCCGATCGAGTGGTAGCCGCCGAAGATCGCGGCGCCGACCTGAGCGATGACGGTAGGCGGGTGGGCGTCACCGGGCAGCCCCAGAGAGGTGGGGTTGGGCGCCGTGTGCACGTGGCTGACGATGGCGAACGTCGTGATCGCCAGGAACATGCTGACGGCGATGCCGCCCAGCAGGGCGAGCGTCGTCGCGGCGTTCTTCTCCTTCGGCTTCTTGAACGCGGGCACGCCGTTGCTGATCGCCTCGACTCCGGTGAGCGCCGTACAACCGGAGGCAAAGGCGCGGAGCAACAGGAACAGCAGCGCGAAGCCGGCGAAGTGGCTCGCATTCGTGTAGTGAAGGTGCTCGCTCGACGCGTGCAGATGCCTGCCGGTGCCGATCTTCGCGACCCCGACGGCAATGAGCGCGGCGACGCCGAACATGAAGGCGTAGGTCGGGACCGCGAATGCGGTGCCCGACTCCCTCAGGCCGCGCAGGTTGAGCAACGTGATGATCGCGACGATGCCGATCGCGAGCCGGACCTCGTGACCCTGCAGCGACGTCACGGCGGAGGAGATGTTCGCGACGCCGGAGCTGACCGACACGGCGACGGTCAGCACGTAGTCGACCATCAGTGCAGCCGCGACCGTGATGCCGGCCGGGCGGCCCAGGTTGGTCGTCGCGACCTCGTAGTCACCGCCGCCGCTCGGGTAGGCGTGGACGTTCTGCCGGTAGGACGCGACGACGACGAGCATGAGGAACGCCACGCCCGCGGCGGCGTACCAGGTCAGGTGGATGAGCGCCAGACCACCGGCGGAGAGGACGAGCAGGATCTCCTCGGTCGCGTAGGCCACGGAGGACAGCGCGTCACTGGCGAAGACCGGCAGCGCGATCTTCTTGGGCAGCAGGGTTTCGCCAAGCTGCGTGCTGCGCATCGGCCGCCCGACGAGCAGCCGCTTGGACAGGTCCCCGAGCGACGGCACGGCGCACAGAGTACGGCCGGGCGGACTCCGATAGCGTCACGAGCCGTGCATGTCGTGATCATGGGCTGTGGGCGGGTCGGGTCGACCATCGCCCACAGCATCGAGGCGGCCGGGCATTCTGTCGCGGTCGTCGATCAGAACGCGGGCGCCTTCCGCCGCCTCGGGCCGGACTTCCACGGCCGTCAGGTGACCGGCGTGGGCTTCGACCGGGACACGCTCATCGAGGCAGGGATCGAGGAGGCGCACGCGTTCGCGGCGGTCTCCAGCGGCGACAACTCCAACATCATCTCGGCGCGAGTCGCCCGGGAGACGTTCTCGGTCGCCAACGTCGTCGCCCGCATCTACGACCCGCGACGGGCGGAGGTCTACGCCCGGCTGGGCATCCCGACGGTGGCGACCGTGCGGTGGACGGCCGACGAGATGCTGCGCCGCCTCATCCCCGAGGGCACGCACAGCATCTGGAGCGACCCGAGCGGCCACGTGGTGCTCGCCGAGATCACCTACCACGAGCAGTGGGCGGGCCACTCGGTCCACAAGGTGCAGGAGCTGTCGGGCGCACGCGTCGCGTTCGTGACGCGTTACGGCGACGCGATGCTCGTCGACGACTCGACGGCCTTGCAGGACGGCGACCTGCTGCACATGCTGGTTGCGCGTGACGCCGTACAGCGGGTCAACGACATCCTCGCGCGCGAGCCGGAGGAGCGGTCATGAGAGTGGCCATCGCGGGTGCGGGCAACGTCGGCCGGTCGATCGCCCGCGAGCTGCTGGAGAACGGTCACCACGTCCTCCTCATCGAGCGCGAACCCAAGGCGCTCAAGACGGCGACCGTGCCGGACGCCGAATGGCTTCTCGCGGACGCCTGCGAGCTGTCGAGCCTCGAGGATGCCCGCGTCCAGGAGTGCCACGTCGTCGTCGCCGCCACCGGCGACGACAAGGTCAACCTCGTCGTCTCGTTGCTGGCCAAGACGGAGTACGGCGTCCCCCGGGTGGTCGCACGCATCAACCATCCGAAGAACGAGTGGTTGTTCAACGAGTCCTGGGGTGTCGACGTCGCAGTGTCGACGCCACGGCTGCTGTCCGCGCTGGTCGAAGAAGCGGTGACGGTCGGCGACCTCGTGCAGCTGCTGTCGTTCCGGCACGGCGAGGCCGCCCTGGTCGAGGTGACGCTGCCCGAGGACGCTCCGCTCGCCGGTCAGCGCGTCGGCTCGATCACATGGCCGCCCGACGTCGCGCTCGTCGCCATCCTCCGCGACAAGCACGTCATCGTCCCGGCCGCGGACGACCCGTTGGAGTCAGGCGACGAGCTGCTGTTCGTCGCCGCGCCGGACATGGAGCACGAGCTGCACCAGCTCATCGCCCGCGGCGGCTGAGCCTCTCGGTGAGCCGGTTGCGCCGGAATGCGTTGCTACGTAAGTCCTCGCCGGCCGCACCGACACCGCATCGCGGGCTGAGCGCGACGGCTGAGGTCACGAGCAGGCGCAGTAGTTCGGCTGCGGGCCGAGCTGGCCGGCCCGGACCCATGCCCCGAGCGCGCTGCGTGCGCGGCGGGCGGCGACCCGCCAGGTGGCGGGGTGGCAGCAGCGGGCGATGGCAAGCAGCCGGGAGCGGTCGGCGACAGCGCGCAGGTCGCGGATGTGTTGCTCGGCGAGGGCCGGGTGCATCGGCAGCATGGTGACGCTCCTGTTCTCAGCAGCAGCGGGTGGCCCCGGCGGCTGCGGTCTCAGTGGGGGTGGTGTCGGACGCGCCGGCGCCGCAGCAGGCGCTGCCGGCGGCTGGCTCGGCGAAGAAGGTCGGGCTGTCGGCGAGGACGGTGTAGATCTCCCACCGCTCGCCGTTCGGGGCACCTTCGACCCAGAACTTGTCCTGCTTGGCGTAGCAACAGGTGGTGTCGCGCTCGTCGACGGATGCGAGCCCGGCACTGGTGAGGCGGGTCTGCTCGGCGTCGACCTCGTCAACGGACTCGAGCTCGACTCCGAGGTGGTTCAGGGTGCCGCCCTGTCCGGGGTTCTCGAGCAGGACGAGCTTGAGCGGCGGGTTCTCGACGGCGAAGTTCGCGTAGCCGGGGCGCGTCTTTGCCGGCGCGAGGCCGAACAGCTTCGAGTAGAAGGCGGTCGCGGCCTCGACGTCGTCGACGTTGAGCGCGAGCTGGATGCGCGACATGAATCCTCCTGGCTATGTCCGGTGTTACATTCACCGTTGTCGATACGACGACAGTACGAGGAACATTGACGGTCGTCAATATGTTCCTCAGGTTGAGGTGATGATGACGATGGTCCTACGCGATCTCCCCCTTCTGGAGCAGCCCGTGGTCGAGGCGTGCTGCGCGCCGCTCGCAGCCGAGGTGCTGTCCGCCGGCGACGCAGAGACTCTGTCCCGGCAGTTCGCCGCGCTCGCGGACCCGGTCCGCCTCCGCCTTCTCTCCCTGCTCGCCACCGCAGAAGCTGGCGCGGTGTGCGCATGCGACCTGGTCGAGCCGGTCGCCAAGAGCCAGCCGACGGTGTCGCACCACCTCAAAGTGCTGGCCGAAGCCGGGCTGGTGACAAGCGAGCGGCGCGGCCGCAACGTCTGGTACGGCGTCGTGCCCGCCGCCCTCGAGGCGCTGCGCGGCGCGCTGGCCACGCGATGACGCCGTGCGCGTGAGCACTCGGATCCACACGCCGCCGGCCGCGCCGGTCGACGAAGGGCCCGTCGTCCGGCGGCTGTCGATGCTGGACCGGTTCCTTCCGGTGTGGATCGGCGCCGCGATGGTCCTCGGGCTGTTGCTCGGCCGCTTGTTTCCGGGGCTGAACGACACGCTGGACACGGTGAAGATCGGTCAGACGTCGCTGCCGATCGCCATCGGGCTGCTGCTGATGATGTACCCGGTACTGGCGAAGGTCCGTTACCACGAGATGCGGACCATCACCGCCGACCGTCGCATGATGGCGGCCTCGCTGATCTTCAACTGGATCGTCGGCCCGCTGGTGATGTTCGCCCTGGCCTGGCTGCTGCTGCCCGACCAGCCCGCCTACCGCACCGGCGTCATCCTCGTCGGCCTCGCCCGCTGCATCGCGATGGTGCTGATCTGGACTGACCTCGCCTGCGGCGACCGCGAGATGGCCGCCGTCCTGGTCGCGCTCAACGCAGTGTTCCAGGTGCTCTTCTACGCCGTGCTCGGCGTGTTCTACCTCAACGTCCTGCCGAACTGGCTCGGGCTGGACACGCAGAACCTCGACGTGTCGATGGGCACGATCGCCCGCACCGTCGTGATCTTCCTCGGCATCCCGCTCGCCGCCGGCTACCTAACCCGCACGCTCGGCGAACGTCGTCGAGGCCGTGACTGGTACGAGCACACGTTCCTGCCGAAAATCGGTCCGGTCGCCCTGTACGGCCTGCTCTTCACGGTCGTGATCCTGTTCGCCCTGCAGGGCGACACAATCACCAGCGAGCCGTGGAACGTCGCCCGGATCGCCGTGCCGCTGCTCGCCTACTTCGCCGTCATGTGGTTCGGCGCGTTCTGGACATCCCGTCGGCTGCACCTGAGCTACGAGCGCGCCGCGTCGTTGTCGTTCTCCGCGGCGAGCAACGACTTCGAGCTCGCCATCGCGGTCGCCATCGGCGTGTTCGGCGTCACCAGCGGCGAGGCGCTCGCCGGCGTCGTTGGCCCACTCATCGAGGTACCGGTCCTCGTCGGACTCGTCTACGTCGCGCTGTGGCTGCACCGCCGGCTGACCTGGCCGGCAGAGGACCGTGCTCGCCGGTGAGCCGCGGGACGCTCCGCGCACACCCTCAGAGAGCGATCGGTGGTGACAGAGTCGCGCTGTGGTGCGTCAGCCGTCGACGGCGACGAGCTCGTATCTCGGGTTGTAGATCAGGCGGCGGCCCTCGGCGGTCGTCAGCCGACCTGTTGCCCGGAGCTGCCGGCCCGCCGCGACACCCGCGAGGGTACGGCGACCCAGCCAGACCAAGGTGACGCTGCCCGAGCCGTCGTACAGCTCGGCCTCCAGGGCAGGAACGCCCGCGCGGGGCCGGATCGTGATCGCCCGGACGGTGCCGAAGACCGTCACCGGCGACCGGTCGCGACACTCGACCAGAGGCGTCGCACCGACGTTCTCGCCGCGCTTCTGCAGGTCTCGGGCGTCGAGCTCGGTCGTCTCGGCGGTGAGCCGTCGTACGGCGCGCCGGAAGCGCCCCTCTTCGCCGTTGTTCACTGGATCTCCGTGATCTCCGGTCCGCGCTCGAAGATCTCCAGCTTGCTGCGGTCCGCCGCCGCGGGCGCCTGTTCGACCGCATCTCGCGGCAGGCGAAGCGGCAGCAGCTCGCGGGGGGCCATCGCCTCTCCCCCACGCGCGACGACGGTGCCCCGGAAGACCTCTTCCAGCCGCTTGGCCTGAACCGGGTCGGTCGACGCCGGGCCGGTCATCATGCCGCGGAGGAACCACCGCGGCCCGTCGACGCCGATGAACCGAGCAGGCTGAAGCGACGGACCCTGACCCGGCGCCTCGACAGGGATGCGCGCCCGCAGCTCGGTGCCGAACGGTCCCTCCTCGTCCTGCGCCTCACCGCCTGACTGGCGCAGCGACTCGGCGATCTCGGTGCGGACGTCAGCCCAGATGCCGCTCGAGCGGGGCGCGGCGAACGCGTGCACCTGCAGCATGCTGTGGCCGTCGACGAGCGTGGCGGAGACGATCACCTCGTCCTGCACGTCGAGACGCATCTCCATGCCCTCGGCCAGCGGGACGTGCACGGCACCGAGGTCGACGCGCGGCCGCCCGTCTTCCGGCGCGTCCGCGTGGTCCCACGGGCCCTGTGGGCGTCCGGGCGGCGAGGCGATGGCTTCGCCGTCCTCGGGCTCGTCGGGGGCGTCGACGGCGTCGTCGGCGACTGCGACGTCGTCCACGCTCTCGTCGTCGGCTTCGCCTCGTCGGCGTCGTCGGAACACCTGGTCAGCTCCTCTGCTCGTCGCCAGGCGACGTACTAGCTGCGTCCATGGTCGCCGTACCCGCCCGTGGAGCCAAAACCGCCCTCCGCACGCGACGACTCCGGGAGGTCGTCGACCTCCTTGAACTCCGCCCGCAGGACGGGCTGTACGACGAGCTGGGCGATCCGGTCACCGCGCCGGAGCCGGATCGGCTCGCGCGGATCGAGGTTGACCACGATCACCTTGATCTCGCCCCGGTAGCCCTCGTCGACGGTGCCGGGTGCGTTCACGAGCGCGAGCCCGGCCCGCGAGGCGAGCCCGGAGCGCGGGTGGACGAACGCGGCATGTCCCTCGGGCAGCGCGATCGCGATGCCGGTCGGCACAACCGTGCGCTCGCCGGGCATGAGGTCGACGTCGATGGCGGTGACGAGGTCGGCGCCGGCGTCGCCCGGATGCGCGTACGTCGGCATCGGCAGCTCCGGGTCGATCCGGCGCAGGAGCACGCGGATCGACCCTGCGGGATCGTTCTTGGCCACGGGCGGGCACCCTACAAGCCATGGGACAAACAGTGGTGGTCACGGGAGCCAACAGCGGCATCGGCCTGGCGACGGCGCTGGAGCTCGCCACGGCCGGGTACGACGTCATCGGGACCGCCCGGTCCCAGGACAAAGCCGATGTTCTGCACGAAGCGGCAACCGACCGTGACCTGCGCGTCCGGACAGTGCTGCTCGACGTCGCCGACGCGGAGTCGACCGCCAAGGGCTTCGCGGAGATCGCCGCGATGACCGACGGCGGACCGTGGGCCGTCGTCAACAACGCGGGGCTCGCACAGGCCGGCGCGGTCGAGGACGTCGACGACGACGCGGTGCGCTACCAGCTCGAGGTCAACCTCGTCGCGCCGGCTCGGATCGCGCGGCTGGTCCTGCCGGCGATGCGCGAACGCGGCGACGGCCGCATCGTCAACATCTCGTCGATCGCCGGTCGCATGTCCCTGCCGTTGATGGGTTGGTACTGCGCCTCGAAGCACGGGCTCGAGGCGATGACCGATGCGTTGCGGATGGAAGTGGCGCCGTACGGCGTCAAGGTGTCACTGGTCGAGCCGGGAAGCTTCGGCACCGGCATCTGGGAGGGTGCTCGCTACCCCGAGAGTGCGAGTACCGACAACTACGCCGGCGCCTATGACCGGGCGAAGCGTGCGACGACGTCCGGCACGCGGGTGATGCCGGATCCGGTCTGGGTGGCGCGGACCGTGCGTCTTGCCCTCGGCACACCGGTGCCGCTCGCGCGCTACCTGATCGGCGCTGACGCGGTCGGCGGCGTCCTGGTCGAACGCCTGGTGCCGACCGCCGTCAGCGACGTCGTGAAGGGAATGGTCACCGGCGTGCGCCGGTTGCCGTTCAGCTCGTGACGTTGTCCGCGTGCTGCGGCGACTGCGCGGTCGCCGGGTCGGCGGCGACGTCGGCCTCCGGGTAGGCGTCGGCCTCGCTCGTCGCCTCGCCGGTGACGACCTTGTTGCGACGCGCGAGCACGGCGCCGGCGGCCAGGAACGCGACACAGATGGCGAGCAGGCCGACACCCCAGCCGCGGTTCCACGGCGTGTTCAGCGCGGAGTCGAGCGACCACTTGCCGGCGCCCGTGAAGGCGAGCGCGGCGGCGACGGTGGCGTTGATGAGCGGCAGCTCGTAACCACCGTTGGTCGCCCACAGGCCGTTGTCCTTGTGGACCGACACGGCAGCGACGATCATCGTGCCGACGATCGCCGCGCTGCCGATCGGAGTCAGCAGACCCATCAGCAGCAGGAGGCCACCGCCCGCCTCGCAAATGCCGGCGACCATGGCCATCGTGCGGCCCGGACGGTGGCCGACGGACTCGAAGAACCCGCCCGTGCCGTCCAGGCCGTAGCCGCCGTACCAGCCGAAGAGCTTCTGGGTGCCGTGCGCGAACAGCAGCCCGCCGATGACGGCCCGGATGATGAACAGGCCCTCGGCCATGGGCGCTCCTTCCCTCGAGCGGCAGTTGATTCGCCGCAGGTGTCTCAGATGGTGAACGTGGCGTTTGTGCCACCCTGGCCGTGATGCCCGCTGAGACCGCACTCCACGCGCCGCTGTTCGCCGAACGGCTGTCGATCCCGCGGCGCTGGTGGCTGATCGCGCTCGTGGGCGTGCTCGTGGCGGGGGCGGAGGTGTTCGGCGGGTTTCCCTGGTGGGTCGCCGCGGTGGTCTACGCCGGGCTCGGGCTGCCCGTGCTGGCGCTGCTTCTCGGCATGGGACGCACGCGGGTCCGGGTGGACGACGACGGGCTCCACGCTCAGGGCAAGACGCTGCCGGCGACGGACATCGCGGGCGCCACGATCCTCGACGCGCAGCAGACCCGGCTCCGCCTCGGACCGGGCGCCGACCCACGCGCGCACGTCGTGGCCCGTGGCTTCATCAAGCAGTCCGTCGAGGTGACCCCGCTCGACGAGCGCGACGTCCCCTACTGGCTGGTCTCGACCCGTCGGCCGGACGAGCTCGTCGAAGCCCTGCGAGCCGCGGTGGTGTGGGCGCGCGACTGAGTCGTCCCGCCGACGACGGCCGCAAGCGCCGGCGCGAGGTCGCCGCGCCGGCGTACCTCGACCGTCTCGAGAGCGAGCCAGTCCGCGAGGTCGCGCAGCTCCGCCGCGAGCTCTTCGGCGGTGTCCGCCGGCGCGTGCAGTTCGGCGTACGCCGCCTGCACGAGCAGCGTCCGCCGTTGACGATCCGCCTTCAGGTCGACCCGGGCCGCCAGCCGGTCGCCGAGCAGGAACGGCAACACGTAGTAGCCGTGCACGCGCTTGGCCGCGGGCACGTAGATCTCGATGCGATAGCGGAAACCGAAGAGCCGCTCGGTGCGATCGCGCTCCCAGATGAGCGGGTCGAACGGCACGAGCAACGCGCGGCCGCCTGCTCGTCGCGGGATCGTCGCGCCGGTGGCGACGTACGCGGGCTGTCGCCAGCCTTCGACCGTCACCTCTTCCAGCCGTCCGGCCTCGACGAGCTCCGCGACCCGCGGACGCGCCAGCGGCGTGCGAATGCGGAAGTAGTCGGCCAGGTCACCGACCGTGCCGACGCCGCACGAGACCGCCGCCAGCGCGAGCAGCTCACGGTGCGCGTCCTCCTCCGTCGGGGTCGGCAGGTCGAGGATCTCGCGCGGGATGACGCGCTCGGGGACGTCGTAGACGCGCTCGAAGTTGCGTCGCTCGGCGGTGGTGATGCGTCCGGACCAGAAGAGGAACTCGAGGGCCAGCTTCTCCTTCGACCAGTTCCATCCCCAGTCGTCCTTGCTCCGCTTCTCCTCGACCGCGAGCTCCCCCGCCGTCAGCGGTCCGCGCTCACGGACGAGGCCGAGGACGTGGTCGATGTAGCCGGGCTGCTCGCGCGCGAACTGCGCCATCCGGCCCCAGGTCTCGAACTGCTCCTCCGCGCGACGCATCCGCCATCGCAGCAGGGGATGCAGCGCAACCGGCAGCAGCGACGCCTCGTGGCCCCAGTACTCGAAGAGCTCGCGGTCGCGAAAGGCCATCCGGTCGAGCAGGTCGGTGCGGTAGCCGCCGACGCGGGAGAAGGCCGGAAGGTAGTGCGCACGCTGCAGCACGTTGACGCTGTCGATCTGCAGCAGTCCTGTGCGCTGCAGCACCGACCGCAGGTGCCGGCGGTCCGGCGACGACGCAGACGGACGACGTCGGTGCAGCCCCTGCGCGGCCAGCGCGAGCCGCCGCGCCTGCGCCAGTGACAAGGACTGCACGAGTCGAGATCCTCGCAGCCCACTCCGACGTTTCTCACGGTTGAGTGCGACGTAATCCCCCTTGCGCGGTGCCCCGATAGGGGGATTACGTCGCACTCAACGTGCTGGTCAGAGGGTTGGTGGGGCGGGGTCGATCTCGAAGTAGGGACCGTCGTCGTCGTGCTGGATCCGGGCCGAGCCCACCCAACCGTCGAAGCCGCCGGTGCCGGTCGCCGGCACGATGTGGCCGAACCACGTCGAGGGATCGTCCTCGAGACCACCGTGCTGTACGACGAAGGAGCCGCTCAGCCCCTCGTCCGTGCGGCCGACGATGAGCTCCGTCGCGACGTAGGAGCGGCGGCCTTCGACGCTGCCGGCCGACATGAACAACGTCGTCGCGGTGCCGGTGATACCCGTGAGGAACGTCTTGGTGAAGACCATGACGTTGGCCCAGCCGTGCTCGACGCCGGGCACGGACTTCTCCTCGTAGCTGTCCACCTTGAAGCGGGCGTAGAGCGTCATGACTTCACCGCCTGGATCTGTGTCGTGCGGGCGACCAGGCGGTCCTGGTCGTCGTACAGGTCCGTCTGCGCCGTCACCGTCGTGCGTCCGCGGTTCACCACGGTCGCGACTGCTCGCACCGAGCCTCCGGTCACCGGACGGAACAGCTGTGTCGTCGAGGTGATCGTCGCGGTCGACGCGCCTTCCGACAGACCGAGAAAGGTGACGAGTGCGCCGAGGGAGTCGGCCAGCGACATCAAGACTCCGCCGTGCATGACACCACCGGCAGTGCACAGGTCGGGCCGGTGCTCCAGCGTGGCGACCGCGGACTCTGCGTCCGCCGACTCGAGACGGATGCCCAGCTGGGCGGCGAACGGCATGAGCTCTATGAGCGCGTCGAGGTCCGGCGGCATGACGCCACAGTAGGTCGGGGACACTGACGTCGTGAGCGAGGACACCGAGAACGACAACGGCAAGGTCGGTTACAAGCTGATGGCGACGTTCGCGTCGCTGTTCGGCGCGTACGCCGCCCGCAAGGTGCTGCAGGTGGTGTGGAAGACGGCGACCGGCAAGCAGCCGCCGGCCAACCCGGAACACCCCGAGGTCACCTGGGGCGAGGCGGTCGGCTGGGCCGTGGTCTCCGGCGCCGTCATCGGTGTCGCCCGGATGGCCGCACAGCGGAAGGTCGCCGCGTCGTGGCACAAGTCGACCGGCCAGCTTCCGCCGGGACTGGAGAGCACAGCCGCTTGAGCGCATCCGTCGACGAGACCGAAATCGCCTTCGCGGGCGTCGCGGGACAGTCGGGGCTGCTCGCCGCGGGTGAGCTGACCTCCGCGCAGCTCGTCGACATCCTCCTGCGGCGGATCGAGCGTCTTCAGCCGCGGCTCAACGCCTTTCGGGTCGTGCTCGCGCGCGAGGCGCGCGCTGCAGCCGCGCAGGCCGACGAGGCGCGCGCGGCCGGCGACACACGCCCGCTGCTGGGCGTCCCGATCGCCATCAAGGACAACGTCGCGGTCGCGGGCCAGTCGGCGCTGATGGGCACTGGCTCCCCGGAGCCGGTGAACGCGTCTGACGACGTCCTCGTCGCGCGGTTGAAGGCGGCCGGCATGGTGGTGCTCGGCCTGACCCACCTGCCGGAGCTCGCGCTCTGGGCCGCAACCGAGTCGCGCCATCACGGCGTCACCCGCAACCCGTGGGAGACCGACCGCTCACCGGGTGGGTCGAGCGGGGGTTCCGCGGCTGCGGTCGCGGCAGGACTCGTGCCGGCGGCGCATGCCACGGACGGGCTCGGCTCGATCCGTATCCCCGCGTCCTCGTGCGGTCTCGTCGGGCTCAAGCCGACGCACGGCCTGGTCCCGCTGGGTCCCGACCCCGACCACTGGTACGGCTTGTCGCACGCCGGCTTGCTCACCCGCTCCGTCGTGGACACGGCGATGCTGCTCGACGCCGTCGTCCAGCCGGCACCGGACTTCAGCGCGGGCCTCGACCAGACGGGGACCTTCCGGGTGGCCGTCTCCGCGAAGCCCTCGACTCCGACGAAGGTGCATGCCGACGTGCAGCGCGTGCTCGACGAGGCGGCCTCGGCGGTACGCGAGCTCGGTCATGACGTCGTACGGCGGGACCCGCCGTACCGCACTGCCGTCGCCAACGCGAACACCGTGCGCTACCTGCGGGGCTGCGCCACCGACGTGTCGCGGCTGGCCGACCCGAGACGCACCGAGCCGCGCACCCGCGTGCTCGCGCGGATGGGGCGGGCGCTGCCGTCCGCGACGGTTACCTGGGCGCGACGCCGGGGAGAGGCGTTCGGTGAGCAGGTGGCGAACGACGTCTTCGGCGAAGCCGAGGTGCTGATGACTCCGACCGTTCCGTTGCTGCCGGTGCCGGCGGGCTCGATCGCTCGCAGCGGCCTGGCGCGGACGATGCCGGCGATGCTGCCGCGCGCGGCCATGACCGGACCGTGGAACGCCTGCGGATTTCCCGCCGTGAGCGTGCCGTTCGGGACGAGCAGCGACGGTCTGCCCATCGGCGTACAGCTGGTCGGTCCGCGCGGCAGCGACGGCACGCTGCTGCGTCTCGCCGCCGCCCTCGAGCGCACCGCAGGCTGGACGGCGCGCCGTCCACCGGTCGACTGACCGCCGTCGTACGGTCATCGACGTGGCAGAACCCGCCCCCGCGCGCAACGTCCGGCGGTTGGCCGCGATCCCGAACCTCGACGCGCTGTTCAGCGCGCGCGTCCGCCAGGGCGTCGGCTCGGCGCTCGCCGAAGTGCGCGGTCATGTCGTCTTCGCCGCGCCACCCGCCGGCGCCTGGACGGTCTGGCTCGACGACGGACGCGTCCGGTTGACGCGCGGCGCCGCCGCCAAGCCGGACGCCACCGTGACCGCCGACCCCGCCACGCTGGCCGCTGTCCTCGAGGGACGCATCAGCGGCGTCGACGCCTTCCTCGCGCACGGACTCGTCGTGCGCGGCAACCTCGCCGTCGCGCTGCAGATGGACGGCGCGTTCGACGTCGGTGAGCGCCCCGTGACGCACCCGACGGCGAAGATCCGCCGCGTCCTGGGCGTCAACAGTGCGTATCTCGAAGCCGGTCCACGCGACGCTCCGCCCGTGATCCTGATGCACGGGCTCGGGGCCACCAACGCCTCGATGCTGCCGTTGCTCGTCGACCTCGCGCGCGACCACCGGGTCATCGCGCCGGACTTCCCCGGCTTCGGCGCGTCGTCCGCGCCTCGTTGGCGATACCGCGCCGTCGACTTCGCGCATTGGCTGCGCGCATTCCAGGACGAGGTCGACGCCGCGCCGGCTGCACTCGTGGGCAACTCGCTCGGCGGCCGGGTCGCGATCGAAGCAGGGCTCAGCCACGCCGACCACGTCACCCGCATGGTGCTGCTCTGCCCGTCGCCGGCCTTCCGCCGGATGCGGCAGTTCGTGCCGCTGGTGAAGTACCTGCCCCCGGATGCACTCGTCAGCCCCATCCCGCTCGCGCACCGGGCGATCGTCGGCGGCATCCGTGCGATGTTCTCCCGGCCCGACCGCCTGCCGCGGCAGTGGTACGACGCCGCCGCCGACGAGCACCGGCGAGTCATGCGCGACTACGGCCACCGCCGCGCGTTCTTCGCCAGCCTCAAGCAGATCTACCTCGAGGAGGCGTACGGCGAGGACGGCTTCTGGGACCGGCTGCCGTTGCTGGAGACCCCGGCGCTGTTCATCTGGGGCGACCGCGACCGGCTCGTGCCGGCCTCCTTCGAACGCCACGTGCTCTCGGCCGTGCCACATGCCGAGTCGATCGTTCTCCAGGACAGCGGACACGTCCCGCAGTTCGAGCATCCGCACCGGACCGCGACGTTGGTCCGCAACTTCCTCGCGGGCACGTCGGCGGACTGAGCACTGCAGACCTTCCTGCCGTACGCCGACTTCGCGGCGTCGGCTGCCGTTCTCGACGACCGGCGGCTGGGCAAGCAACGGGTCGAGACGTTGCAGGTCCTGCGTGCGCTGGTCTTTCCGTCGTACAAGGGCTGGAAGAACCATCCCGCCACGCGCATGTGGCGCGGCTTCACCGCAGCCCTCGTGGCTTACGGCGTCGCGGTGTGCGACGAGTGGACCCGGCGCGGACGGGCGGACGCAGTCGCGCAGACGCTGCTGCAGTTCAGCGCCGGGGAGCGACCTGATGTCGGTGCGCTGCGACGTGCCGGTGCACTGCCGCCGTGGCTCGGGCTCGAGGAGCTGCACGTCTCGCACCGTTCTGCGTTGGTGCGCAAGCTGCCCGAGCACTACCGGCGCTACTTCCCCGACGTCCCCGACGACCTGCCGTATCTCTGGCCGCCGTCGGTCTTCCCGCGCTGGCCCGTGCGCAGGAGCGCGGCACAGATCGACGTCGACGAGGCGTTCGCCGAGCTCGGCTGGGCGACACCACGACCGGGTCAGCGCGAGGCCGTCGTCGACCTGGTGGCCGGTCGGGACGTCACGCTGGAGTGGCCGCCCGGCTCGGGCGCATCGAGCGTGGGCCTGCTGGCGGCGCTCTGCCGGCCGGGCGTGACCTTGTGGCTGTCCTCTCACGGTGGCCCGAGCGACTTCTCGTCGCCACCGGCCGCGGAGCTGCAACCGCCGGTTCAGCCGCCGGTCGCGAGCAAGACCTCGGAGTCGATCGCGCGGCCGCCGACGGCTGAGGACATCGCCGCGATGCAGCGTGAGGCAGAGCCGCCGCAGTTCGTCTTCCATCGACCGGAGGACCTCGACCGTCGCGACGTCCGGGCCCACGTGCGCGGACTGCCGCTGTCGCTGATCGTCTGCGACGGTGTGCCCCGCATCCGTCGCATCAACAGCGCCCGGCTGCTCGTCATCTCAGGGTTGAGTGCGACGTAATCCCCCTTGGCGCAGGCCTCTCAAGGGGGATTACGTCGCACTCAACGGGAAGCGAAGCGAGGCGGCGGGTCGTCGCGGAGGTCGGCGAGAACACGGTCGCCGAGCTTCTTGGTCTCGCGCTGGTTGAGCGCCGCACCCGCGACCGCGCCGGCGAGGAACGGCATCACCGTCGTGACGTTGCGCCCGGCCCGACGCATCAGCCGTTGGCGCAGCTCACGTCGCGCTGCGCCGCTGACGACCCCGGACCACCTGCCCTTGCCCTCTCCGAAGGGGTCGATGCCGCGTCGCTGCACCCACGCACCGAGGTACGCCGCCCCGCGGGTGGCCGGCGTGCCGACCGGGCCGCGCTCGTAGAGCTCGTGCAGCTCGGCGATGAGCTTGATCTCGACCGCAACGACCGCCAGCGTCTCGGCAGCGACCTGCACGGGCGCGGAGAGCAGAAGTGGCGGCGCCGCCATCTCGACGGTCGACAGCATGCCGCCGGCGGCGCCGACTGCGGCCGTCGCGCGCGTGGCGTTCGCGATGAGGATCGTCGCGAGCTGGTCGTCGCTGAGGCCGGGGTGGTGGGCGTGCAGAGTGTGCCGGTCGCGAATCGGCAGGTGCGGGACGACCTCGATGACTGCGTCGACCATGCGGCGGCCGCCGCTGGTCATGAGCATCGCGAGCCGGCCGAGCAGACCGGCGCGGGTGCGCCGATCCATGGGCGCGTCGTCTGTCAGTCGCGGGG